>JAADGE010000001.1 GCA_013152535.1 Chlorobiota bacterium | reverse complement strand
AAATATGCTGAATTCGGAGAAATATTTCCTTAAAACATTCTATTAATATGCTGCAAATCAGCTATATTAGAATTTCCTGAAACTCCCTAAAAAAAGACGTTTTTTATAAAGAAGCGTGCCGCATTATAACGGCACGCTTTATTTTATTACTTTTAACTTAATCAATATTATAATTGTGGTCCTGCTGAAACCAGTTTTGCAACATCTTTATTATCAGTAAAGTATTCGAAGTTTTTAATGAAGCGATGTCCTAAATCTTTTGCAGCAGCATCCCATTTTGTAGGATCTGTCCAAAGATTTCTGGGGTTAAGCAATTTGCTGTCAACACCTCTTACTGCTTTCGGAATAGCCAGATTAAAGACAGGAATAGTTTCAAAATCAGCATTATCAAGTGATCCGTCAAGAATTGCATTAATAATATTTCGTGTTGAAGGTAAGTCAATACGTTTTCCGGTTCCGTATGCACCGCCTATCCATCCGGTATTTACCAAATAAGCTGTTGCTCCGTGCAGTTCCATTTTTCGAATTAATTCTTCGGCATATTTTGCCGGGTCAAGCAATAAAAATGCTGCACCGAAACAAGCAGAAAATGAAGGAACCGGTTCTTTAATTCCGCGTTCGGTTCCTGCAACTTTAGCAGTATAACCGCTGATAAAGTGATATTTTGTTTGTTCGGGAGTTAATTTTGATACCGGAGGTAATACGCCGAATGCATCAGCCGTTAAGAAAATAACTTTTTTTGCATGCCCTGCTTTCGATATCGGTTTTACAATATTGTCAATATGATAAATAGGATAAGAAACACGGGTATTTTGTGTTTTGGAAGTATCTGAAAAATCAATATCACCATTTTCTTTAATAACAACATTTTCTAAAAGAGCATCTCTTTTTATTGCATTATAAATATCGGGTTCTTTTTCAGGATCTAAATCAATCGTTTTTGCATAACATCCGCCTTCAAAATTAAAAACGCCGTCATCATCCCAGCCGTGTTCATCATCCCCGATTAAAGCTCTGTTAGGATCGGCAGATAAAGTAGTTTTTCCTGTTCCCGATAATCCGAAGAAAATAGCAGTATCACCGTTTTTTCCTACATTTGCAGAACAGTGCATTGCAGCAATTCCTTTTAAAGGAAGTAAATAATTCATAATTGAGAAAAAACCTTTTTTAATTTCTCCTCCGTACCAAGTTCCGCCTACACATGCCATTTTTTCTTTCAAATTAAAAGCCGCATAAACTTCACTGTGTAATCCGTGTTCTTTCCATTTAGGGTTGCTTGTTTTTGCAGCATTCAGCATAACATAATCAGGTTCAAAATTTGCCAATTCTTCTTCCGAAGGTCTTACAAACATATTCTTTACAAAATGTGCCATCCAAGCTACTTCAGTAATGATTCTGATTCCGATACGTGTATTTTTATTTGCACCGGCAAACCCGTCTTGAACATATAATTTTTTACCGGTAAGTTGTTTCGCACTGTTTTCTAATAAGTCTTTCCAAATTTCTTCACTGATTGGTTTGTTATCAGAAGCCGGGCGATGTTCATTTCTCCACCAAATATTGTTTTCGGAAGTTTCTTCTTTAACAATATATTTATCTTTCGGAGAACGTCCGGTAAAAATTCCTGTATCAACCGAAACTGCTCCGAGATTTGTTAAATAACCTTTTTCAAATCCTTCTAATTCCGGATTTGTTTCATGTTTATAGAATTCATCATAAGATAAATTGTGATAAATTTCTTTTACGTCATTAATGCCGTATTTGCTTAAATCTAATTTTGCCATTTTTTTATATTTAAGTTTAGTTTTGTAAACACAAAGTAAAACAAAATCCGACTAAAAGTTGCATTTTAAAAAATATTCTTTAACATACTTTTTATTGATAAAAAAATATATAGCAGGATAAACACACTGAATATTAATTTTTATACTTTTGTGTTCTTATAATAAAAAAAAATGATACCCGATATTGAATATAAAACAACAGAAGAAATAAAGTATTTTCAGGAAAATAAGTTAATTAATCTGATGTCTTATTTATCTGAAAATTCAAAATTTTATCAAAAGTTATTTGAATATAGTAATTTGATTTTTGATGAAATAAAAACACTTGAGGACCTACAAAAAATTCCGGTAACAGAAAAAAAACATCTTCAAAAATACAATGATGATTTTTTATGTGTACCGAAAAATAAAATTATTGATTACATAACAACTTCCGGAACACTTGGTGATCCGGTTACTTTTGCATTAACCGATAAAGATTTAGACCGTCTTGCTTATAACGAATGTATTTCATTTACTTGTGCTGACGGAAGCTCGGAAGATATTTATCAACAGATGGTTACGATTGATAAGCGATTTATGGCAGGATTGGCATATTACCTCGGCGTAAGAAGATTAGGAGCCGGTATTATACGTGTAGGAGGAGGTATTCCTGAATTGCAATGGGATACGATAAAACGAATAAAACCTACTGCATTTATTACTGTTCCTTCATTTCTTTTGAAACTCATTGATTATGCCGAAAAAAATAATATTGATTATCAAAATACAGGTGTTCAAAAAGCCGTTTGTATAGGCGAACCTATCCGGAATGAGAATTTTGAATTAAATAAACTCGGGAAAAAGATAAAAGAAAAGTGGAAGAATTTAAAATTGTATTCAACTTATGCTTCAACCGAAATGGCATCGGCTTTTACCGAATGTGCAGCAGGTAAAGGAGGGCATCATCATCCGGAATTAATAATAGTTGAATTTTTAGATGAAAATAATAATCCTGTTGCTGAAGATGAAGCAGGAGAATTAACCGTAACAACTCTCGGAGTTGAAGGAATGCCTCTTTTAAGGTTTAAAACCGGTGATGTAATGAAACATTACACCGAGAAATGTTCCTGCGGAAGGAATACGGTTCGTCTCGGTCCGGTCATCGGCAGAAAAAAACAAATGATAAAATATAAAGGAACTACTTTATATCCTACTTCTTTATATGATATATTAGATGATATCGAAGAGATTGAAAATTATGTTGTTGAAGTTTATACGAATGATATCGGAACAGACGAAATAAATATCTATGTTGGTGTGAATGAAGTAAAACTAAAACACGAAAAAATTTTAAAAGATCATTTCAGAGCTAAATTACGCGTAGCTCCGAGGATTATTTTTAAAAATCCGAAAGAAATTGCACGAAAATTGTTTCCGGAAACAAGCAGAAAACCTATGAAATTTATTGATAAAAGAGATAATTAATTGCTGTATTTTGAGTTTATGTTTTAAACACTCGGTAAGTTTTTTAATTATTATAAAAAATAGAATTGTAAATGAAACGCATTTTATTAATAACGATTTTTATACTTGCGATAAGTATTTCATTCTCACAAAAAGAACGAAAATACATACGCAGCGGAAACAGAAATTACCTTAAAAAAGACTACGGCAACTCCGAAGTTGATTATCAAAAAGCTGCGAGTATTGATACAGCTTCTTTTGCAGCAAATTTTAATTTGGCTGATGCTTATTATGAGCAAAAAAAATATGATGATGCCGAAAAAAAACTAATTAAACTGTCAAACAGTCATCCTGATAAGGCAAATTTGGCAGATATTTATTATAATCTTGCAAATACACAATTAAGACAAGCTGAAAAAATGCTTTCTCAAAATAAAGCACAAGATGCTATGAGGAAAATTTCGCAAAGTATTGATAATTATCAGAATACTTTAATAATAAACCCAACCGATAAAGATGCTAAATACAATTTATCATATGCAAGTGAGATTCTTAAAAAGCTAAAACAACAGCAGCAGCAAAAAAATAATCAAAATAATCAACAACAAAAAAATAACAAGGATAAAGAAAATCAAAATAAAGGAAAAAAGCAAAATAAAGACAGAAATCAGGGGAAAAACAGTGATGCTGATAATGACGGTATTCCCGATAAAGTTGAGCAAAATCAAAATCAACCGAATAAAGCTCAAAATCCTGATACCGATAAAGACGGGAAACCCGATTATAAAGATACAGATTCGGATAATGACGGAATCCCGGATGCTTATGAAGCCGGTAAAGACCCGAAACACCCTAAAGATACTGATAAAGACGGAATACCTGATTACAGAGACACAGATTCGGATAATGACGGAATTCCCGACAGCATTGACCCGGATGCTATGCCAAAAGCAGTAATAATGTCAGACAAAGACGCTATGCGATTATTACAATATATTAAAGAACAAGAGAAAAAGACTGTAAAAAAGGTTAATCTGAAACAAGCAAAAGCAAAAAAAGTTAAGGTTGATAAAGATTGGTAAGAAAGTTGAAAGGCAATAGGTAATATTATTTTCAGTATCTAATAATATTTTTAAAATGAAGGTTATGAAAAATTTAATGATTTTATTATTATTAAGTATAGGCTTTTCTTTGCAAGCTCAAGTTGAGTTTAAGACCGAAGTTTCAAAAGATGCGGTTATGAAAGGGGAGCCGTTTAAAGTTGAATATACCGTAAATAAAAACTTTGATGATTTCAGTTTGAAAAATAATGAAAGTTTTGAAATTATTTCCGGACCTTCCTCTTCAATGCAGCAAAGTATTAATATGTCAAACGGAAAAATTGAAAAAACAGTTTCAGTTACTTACATCTATTTTATAAAAGCAAAAATTTCCGGAAAACAAAACGTTCCGGTTGCAGAGGTGAAAATTCACGGGAAATATTATTATTCGGATAATAAAAATATAATTGTTATTGATGCCGAATATCATGATCCGCATCAAAACGAAGTAAAAGATATTCAAGGAACATCGAAGCTATAAAATAACTTATAATTTTAAATGAGTTAAACTGCTTATTATTAGTTAAATATGAAAAATATATTTATATTTGTTTCTGTATTATTAATGTTTTTTACTCAATGCAGCAATGAACAGCAAAGTTCGGAACAAAGCAAAAAAAATGAAGAAACTAAGATTTCTTCAAAGGAGAAAAAAAACGTTTACTTTAATGCGAGTTCAGAAAAAATTGTTGAAGTCGGAGAAATATTCCAAGTAAAATTTGAAGTTAATCAGGAAGCCGAAGATTTTACACCGCCGGATTTAAGCGATTTTGATGTCATTTCCGGACCAATGACTTCTTCTTTTTCTTCATTTCAAATAATAAACGGAAAAAGTTCTAAAGCTTATACAAATTCATACACTTATAATATTTCGTGTTCAAAACCCGGAACCTATACAATTAAGCCGGCGGAAGTTGTTGTTGACGGAGAAACATATAAATCAAATTCTCTGCAAATAAAAATAACAGGAAGTGAATCAAAAACGGAAAATGAAAATAAAGTTTCAAATACCGGAAAGAAAAAAATACATACAAAAGAAGATATTTTTATAAGAACCGATTTGAGCAAAACGTCTGTTTATAACGGTGAATTTATAACGGCAACAACAAAGATTTATACCCGAACCGATTTTCAAAATATTTCAGAAATTAAGTTTCCCGATTATTCCGGATTTTGGACTAAAAAATTACAGGAACCGCGACAAATAAAATTTCGTAACGAACTGATAAACGGAAAAAAATACAGCGTTGCATTATTAAAACAAACATTACTTTTTGCCGTTAAACCGGGGAAATACACAATAAATCCGTACGAAATTTCTTTGCAAATAAAGAAAAAAAACGGAAAAGCAAGAGACTTTTTCGGAAATATTGTTGATAATTATAAGCTGATTAACAAACGTTTAAAAACACAAAAACAAATTATTATTGTTAAACCTTTACCTGAACCTGTACCGCAAAATTTTTCGGGTTTTACGGGTAAAGATGTTTTCGTAAAAGCTGAAATTGATACGCATACTATTAAAACCGATGAAAGTGCTGATTTAAAAATAACCGTATCGGGAACCGGTAATTTGTATATGCTCACAGATTTAAAACTTGATTTGCCTGAAAATCTGAAACATTTCAAACCTGAAACCGAATTAAATGATAAATACGATAAAAACGGAGAAAACGGAGACAGGATTTTTAATTTTATAATAACGGCGGAAAAAGAAGGTAACTATCAAATTCCTTCGGTTGATTTTGTATATTTTAACTCGAAATACGGGAAATATAAAACGGTTACTACTAAACCTATTGATTTTCACGTAGCTAAAGGGGCAACGTATAACTCTGATAACAGTAACGAAAATGTCGTTTCAAATAAAGATATTCGTTATATTAAAGAAAAAAGTAAACTGAAAAAGGTCGGTTCCGGTTTTGTCGGTTCCGTTTTTTTCCGGTTGGTATATTTGGTTTTAGCACTTCTGTTTGTTTTTATTATTTATTTCAGAAAAAAATATATTAAAATAAATGCGGATGTTTCAGCTGTAAGAAAGAAAAAAGCAGGGAAGATTTCTCAAAAAAGATTGAAAAGAGCAGCTGAATTTATGAAAGCAGGAAATGAAAATGAATTTTATCGTGAGATTTCAGACAGTATTTGGGGCTATTTAAAAGATAAAATGTCCGTTAATGCCGACTCTTTAACAACAGATACTGTTGAACAAATTTTGAGAACAAAAAATATTGATAAAAATTTAATTGACAGCTTATTATCTCTTGTTGACGAATGCGGTTATGCACAATATTCAACTGCTTCCGAGGGAAAAGAAATGAATGATATTTATAATGAAGCAGCACGCATTATTAATGAACTGGAACATAAACTTTAATAAAATGAGAAAAATTACATATATCAGCTTGCTTCTTTTGTTGAGTGTCAGCATGTTTGCCGATAATAATACTGTAAATCAAACATTTAGTCAAGCAAATGCTTTATATTCACAAAATAAATTTAAAGAAGCTGCAAAGCTCTACGAACAAACCATTTCAGAAGGTTTTATTTCTCCCGAATTGTTTTATAATACGGCAAATACATATTATCGTTTGAATAAAATCGGTAAGGCAATTTATTATTACGAAAAAGCAAAAATGCTGAGTCCGAATGATGTCGATGTGAATTACAACCTTGAATTAACAAAATTACGTGTAAAAAATCTACCGCCCGAAGTTCCGAAAATTTTTCCGGTAAGAATTTTTCAGCAAATTACATTTATGAAATCTTCCGGTTTCTGGGGATTATGGAGTTTGATTCTTTTTATTGTATTTTTAGGTCTTATGTATTTATATTTTATTGCCAAAAATTCCAAAGGAAAAAAGCTGCGTTTATTATTTGCATCGTTTATTTTTTTCTTTTCACTAATAAGCTTTATCTTTATGCAATATCAAATGTATCAGATAAATGCGCATAACACAGGGGTTGTAATCAGCAAAGAAATTATTGCAAAAAGTTCCCCCGACGACGGTGCCGCCAATTTATTTAAAGTTTATGAAGGATATAAAGTAAAAATTGAAAACAAAAACGGAAATTGGTGCGAAATTACACTAACCGACGGCAGAAAAGCGTGGATAAAACAAAAATATTTAATGATATTGTAAAAAAATCTTAATTCTTAATAATTTATTCCGTAATGAATTTTAAACTTTATATTTAAAAAATTCTGAATTACACAGGGACAAATTACGGAATAAAATAAAACTCAAAGCCTCTGCCGTATATTAATCGTGATACTGTCTTTTCCGGAGACCTAATTTCAATATATTCAAAATATATTCAAAATTGAAAAGTATATTTGCAAAATGAAATTATTACTCATTGAAGACGAAAAAGAATTAGCTGAAAGCATTCAAAATTATTTGAATAAAAATGAATTTGTGTGTGAATGGGTAAACAACTTATCAGCAGCAATCGACAAAATTTCACTCTATGAATATGACACTATTCTGTTGGATTTAATGTTACCTGACGGCAACGGTTTTGAAATATTAAAAGAATTAAAAAGACAAAATAAAACAGACGGTGTTATTATTATTTCTGCAAAAGAGACTTTAGAAACGCGAATTGAAGGATTTAACTTGGGTGCAGATGACTACCTGACAAAACCATTTCATTTATCTGAATTATTAGTCAGAATTCAGGCATTAATCAGACGGAAACAATTTAACGGAAACAATAAAATTATTTTTAATGAAATAGAAATTGACTTACTTTCAAAAGTTGTAAAGATTAATAATAAAAGTATTGAACTTACAAAAAAAGAAATTGATTTATTGTTGTATCTTATCGGAAATAAAGGCAGAGTACTTTCAAAAAGTGCCATAGCAGAACATCTTTCAGGCGATATGGCAGATATGATGGATAATCACGATTTTGTGTATGCACATATCAAAAATCTGAAAAAAAAATTAAGAAATGCAGATTGCAAAGAATATATTAAAGCAATTTACGGCTTAGGTTATAAATGGGAAAATGACTAGGAAACTATTATATAAAACTCAACGAGTTTATCTTATTTTTTCTGTAGCAGTATTTATTGTTGTTGCACCTTTATTTTATATCATTACCGAAAAATTATATGTTAAAGATACAGATGAAACTTTAATAACTTACAAAACAGAATTTTTAAAAAAATATATCTTAACGTTAAAAGAAACAGATATACCGGTTTGGAATAAATTCAATAATGACATTAAAATTATTAAAACAAAAGGATTAACCGATGATTCAATATTTAACACATCATATTTTAATATAAAAGAACAAGAAAATGAACCTTATCGAGAATTAAATTCACCTGTAATAATTGAAGGAAAACCTTATACATTTTCTGCCAGAGTTAATATGTTAGAATCAGAAGATCTAATGATAAGTATTGCTTTACTGTTTATTGTAATAATTTTTTTACTTCTGTCAGGTCTGTTTTTTATCAATAAAAAACTTTCTCTCAGCCTATGGAAACCTTTTTATACAACACTTCAACAAATAGAAAATTTTGAAATTGATAAAAATGAATTTCCGCAATTATCCGAAACTAAGATTACAGAATTTAACCGATTAAATAACAGTATTTTAAAACTGATTGAAAAAAACATCAAAATTTACCAAAATCAACGTGAATTTGTAGAGAATGCAGCTCATGAATTACAAACACCAATTGCTGTTTTTCAGGCAAAAATTGACACTCTTATTCAAGGTTCAGATATTACTGAAGAACAGTCAGTTATATTAGCTTCACTTAATCATACTGTGAGTCAATTAAAAAGGCTGAATAAAAATTTATTATTACTCTCCAAAATTGATAATAATCAATTTGAAAAAATTGAATCATTTTCTATAAAAAAACTTATTGAAAAACAACTGGATTTTTTTATCGAACAAGCTGAGCAAAAGAGTATTATGGTCAAAATAAATCTTCAAAATGATTTTGCTGTAAATGCAGATATCGGATTAACAGAAATTTTGGTTAATAATTTATTTTTAAATGCTGTTCGGCATAATATATCAACCGGTGAAATATACATCTCTCTTTCAGAAAAAATACTTACCGTAGCAAACACCGGAAAAGTTAAACGGTTGTCGGAAGAAAAACTCTTTCATCGCTTCTCAAAATCGAACTCTTCCGGACAAGGTACCGGTTTAGGCTTGGCAATTGTGAAAAAAATTGCTGATGTAAACAATTGGACTGTTTCATATAATTTTTCCAATAATCTCCATTTCTTTTCAGTACATTTCTAAAAATTCAAACTTTCTTCAAAATCGTATTGCAACTTTGCAGTGAAATTAATATTCACTAAAAATTTAATACAATGAAAAATTTATTTTTTATTTCAATGATTTTGGCTGTTTTTAGTTTTTCGGCTTGCGGACAAAACAAAAATGTTCCGACAAAAGTAAAAACTGCATTCTCACAAAAATTCCCGGATGCTGCAAAAATAAAATGGGATAAAGAAGGAAAAACAGAATGGGAAGCTGAATTTAAAATGAACGGTAAAGAGTATTCGGCAAATTTTACTGTTGACGGAATTTGGAAAGAAACAGAAAGCGAAATCAGAAAATCAGAAATTCCGACAAATGTAAAAAATACAATTGACAATGAATTTTCAGGATATAAAATTAAAGAAGCAGAAATTTCTGAAACTGTTGAAGGAAAAGTGTATGAATTTGAATTGAGAAAAGAAAAAACCGAAATGGAAGTTGCTGTTTCACCAACCGGTAAAGTCGTGAAAAAAGAATTGAAAAAAGAAAATGACGAAGATGACAATGATTAAACAAACAATTTTCAGTAAAAAGGCCGGATTTAATAAGTCCGACCTTTTAATATAACTCAATTTATAAGAAATAATGAGAAATATAATACTACTTCTTTTATTGGTTGCAGGATTTTGGCAAAAATCATATTCTCAAAATACTTTACAGTATTTTATAAATGAGGCAAAACATAACAGTCCGTTAATAAATAAAAGTAAAAATGATATTAAGATTGCTGAACTTGATTTAAAACAAATAAAACGTGTTCTTTCAATACCTGAAATAAGTCTTTCAGGCAGCGTTTTGTTTGCTCCTATAGTTTCGCGCGACAACAATGCCAAACAATTTGAATGGATTTCAAAAGGTGCGGTAAACTATACGGGATACGACTTGGCTTCGACAGACGGAGGGCAATATCTCGCAGGGATTTTAATAAAACAACCACTTTTCAAAAAATCCGAATTTCAATCCTTCTCAAACAAAGCTGACATATCAAAAAAAATAAACCAAAATAACATTGAAATAACTGTTCATCAATTAGAACAACTTGTTGGGTATCAGTATATACTTTGTATGAAATCAAAAAAACAAGCAAAAAATAGTTTGTCGATATTAAATCAAGTTAAAAAACAAATAGATATAATGCAAAAATTGGTTGATAATGCCATTTACAAACAAACCGATTTGATGCTTTTGCAAATAACCTGTAAAGATTATGAAATTGAATATAAAACATTTCGTTCAGATTATGAAAACAATCTTTACGGATTGAATCTTATTTGCGGAATTAATGACACAGCCACAGTTGATATTAAGGAAACCGATTTTGTTTTAAAACCGGATATTTTTGCATATTCTAAGTTTATTACAACATATAAACTTGACAGTATGAATTATTCGGCTGACTTAAAAATTTATGAACAAAAATATAAGCCACAACTGTTTTTGTTTGCCGATGCAGGCTTAAATGCAACTTATTTACCAACATTAAACCGGCTTGGATTTAGCACGGGAGTATCCTTTAGTTGGACAATCTTTGACGGCCGTCAGCGAGAACTTCAACAACAGAAAACAAATATAAACCTCAATACTCTTGATTTTAAAAAAAAGAATTTCATTACTCAACAACATATTCAAAAGAACAAAATACTCAAGCAGATTATATTACTCGAACAAAAAGAAAAGATTCTTGAAGAACAAATCAATCAATATAAAGTTCTCATTGACACCTATAAAAAAGAACTTTCTTCCGGACAAATTTCTGTAATGGATTTAAAAAAAATATTGAACGAATTTGCCGTTAAAAAACAAGATATGATATTAATAGAAACGGAGAGACAAACCTTAATTAACTCTTATAATTATTGGAATTATTAAAAATGTATTTATGAAAAATATAAGTTTTTTTATTATCGTTGTTTTAATGCAATTAATGTTGTTCTCCTGCAAAGAGAAAAATACAGACCAAAAAGAGCAAATATCTCTGATATCGGTAAAAACCACAAGTGTTAAACAAGGGAGCATTGAAAAAAAAGTAATCCTAAACGGAAAAACCGTCTATCTTAAAAAAAACAATATAGCGGCACCGATTTCAGCTTATGTAAAAACGATAAATGTTCATTTCGGAGATTTTGTTAAAAAAAATGATTTGTTGTTTGAACTGCAAACCAAAGAAAGTAAAGCATTAAAAAGCACAGTTGGCAACATAAAAGTATTTGCTTCATCAAACGGTACGATAGTAAGTTTATTAATCAATCAGGAAGGTACTTATGTTAGCGAAGGAGAACTGCTCTGTTCTGTTGTTGAGAATAAAGATGTAATGATTCAAATGAATGTGCCTTATAAATACAATAAACTGTTAAAAAGGGGAATTAATTATAAAATAATATTACCCGATAATTCGCTGATGAGAGCTGTTATTTCCAAAATATTACCAATGATAAACGAAACAGACCAAACTCAAACAGTATTATTGAAACCGCTCGGTGGTAAACAATTACCTGAAAATTTAAATCTCTTGATAGAATTTATTCTAAGTAAACACGATAATTCTGTATTACTTGACAAACAAGCTGTTCTGACTAATGAGAAGCAAAGCAATTTTTGGGTGATGAAAATTGTTAATGACAGTATTGCCGTTAAAACGCCTATAACAAAAGGAATAGTAAACGATAGCCTAATAGAGATATTATCAGGAAACTTGGAAGCAAATGATTTGATAATTACAGATGGTTATGGTTTACCTGACAGTTCATTGGTGAAAATTGTAAAATAGTATGGAAAAGATATTTGTAAAATATAAAAGTCCGATAGCCATAATTCTATTGTTGATAATAATTGGCGGTGCCTATTCGTATAAAAATCTAAATACTTCGCTGTTTCCTAATATAACTTTTCCGAAAATAAAGATTATTGCAGATAATGGACAGCAACCAGTTGATAAAATGATGGTAACGGTAACAAAACCATTGGAAAATGCAATAAAAAGAGTAGAAAATTTAAAGCTGATTCGCAGCACAACCGGTATGGGAAGTTGTGAAATCTCGGCTTTTATGGTTTGGGGTTCTGATATAAATATTGATAAACAGCGAGTGGAATCCTGCATTGCACAAATAAAAAATGATTTACCGCCCAATACCCAAATTACAGTAGAAAAAATGAACCCGTCTATTCTTCCTGTAATGGGATATTCTTTGCAGTCGGATGTAAAGGGCCAAGTGGAACTGAAAATGATTGGCGAATATATTGTAAAGCCATATTTATCAAGAATAGAAGGTGTTGCTGCTGTTGAAGTTATAGGAGGAAAGACAAAAGAATATCAAATCCTTTTAAATCAAAATAAACTAAGCCTTTTAAAACTGAAGCCGCAAGACATAATCAATGCCGTTAAACAGACCGGTTTTATTCGATCTAACGGATATACTGTCGATTATAAAAGACTCTATTTAACTGTTACCGATGCAACTGTCAAGAACAAAAAAGCCTTGGAAAATTTGGTGATATTTGATGATGCAAAAAGAAAAATCGAAATAAAAGATATAGCTCAAGTACGTATTTCTGAAAAAACCGAATTTGTAAAAATTAAAGCTGACGGAAAAAATGTTCCGCTGATTGCTGTGTTAAAACAACCCGGCAGCAATTTAATTGATGTAGCCGATAAAGTAAGTCAAAAAATAAATGAATTGAATAAAATTTTGCCGAAAGGTGTTCAACTCAAGCAATATTACAATCAGGCTTCTTTTGTAGGCGACAGCCTGAAAAGTATTATTGATGTTCTTTGGATTGGTTTAGCTCTTGCTATTATTGTGGTAATACTTTTCCTTCGGTCGATAAAAGCAAGCAGTGTGCTTTTAATCACTATACCGATTACATTGGGACTTACCTTTATATTGATGAAAGCACTCGGTTTTGACTTAAATATTATGACAATCGGTGCTATTGCCGCTTCCGTAGGATTAATCATTGATGATGCCGTTATTGTTGTAGAACAAATCCATCGGACACACGAAGAACATCCTGACGAAGTTCCGAAAAATCTAATAGGAAAAGCAATTAAATTTTTGTTTCCCGCAATGGTAAGTTCATCTTTGAGTACTATAGTAATATTTATTCCTTTTATATTGATGACGGGAGTTGCCGGAGCATATTTTAAGGTTTTAACGGAAACAATGATTCTTATCCTTAGTGTTTCATTTTTTATTACGTGGATAGGGACACCTGTGATCTATTTACTTTTTTCAAATAATAACAGTAAACAGAAAAATATTAAAGCTCGTCATCAGAAGGAATACAGATGGGTGAGTTTTTTCACACAAAAGCCCTATATCAGTTTTATTATTATCGGTTTTTTAATAGTTGGGATAATAATGATTTTGCCCAAGTTAAAAACAGGTTTTTTGCCGCATATGGATGAAGGCTCAATTGTATTAGATTATAACAGTCCTCCGGGAACATCTCTTGATGAAACAAATAAAATGCTCAATAAAGTGGATAATATATTGGATAATATACCCGAAGTAAAAGCTTATTCACGCAGAACAGGTACAGAAATGGGATTTTTTATTACCGAACCTAATAAGGGTGATTATCTAATTGAATTGCATAAAAAAAGACATAAAACAACCGAACAGGTTGCAGACATTATCCGAAAACGTGCAGAAGTTTCCGTACCGGCTTTAACGGTTGATTTTGGTCAGGTAATCACTGATATGCTGGGTGATTTAATGAGCAGTGTACAACCTGTTTCAATTAAAATATTTGGTACTGACTACGAAAAATTAAAAGAATTATCAAAAAAGGCAGCAGAAAAAGTAGAACAAGTAAAAGGAACTGCTGATGTGTTTGACGGAATTGTTATTGCAGGACCAATGCTAAGTATTCATCCTAAAGAAGCTGTTTTAAAGCAATATGGAATAACTTCGTCTAATCTTCAAAGTCAGATACAAACTTATTTGGAAGGAACCGTAGCAGGTGTTGTCCTTGAAAAAGAACAATTGACAAATATCCGTGTAATTCACCCTGAAAACTACCGAACACCAATTGAAAAATTGGAACAAATTAAAATAAGTACGAATACAGGAAACTATTTACCATTATCCTTTTTTGCTGATTATTCTATTAAATCCGGTGTAGCAGAAATAAAGCGTGAAAATTTGCAAACGATTGGTGTTGTTACCGCCCGCTTGAATAATAGAGATTTAGGGAGCGTAATGAAAGACATAAGGCAGAAACTTGGTAAAATACATTTACCGCCGTCATACCAAATTGAATATGGAGGTTCTTATGCTGAACAACAAAAGTCATTTAAAGAATTACTTATCATTTTAATAATGGGTGCTATGTTGGTACTAACCATTGCATTATTTATGTTCAGGAGTTTAAAGATTTCATTAACAGTATTGTTAATCAGCATATTGGGAATTGCAGGGAGCGTGTCAGCACTATTTTTAACCAATACACCGTTAAATGTCGGAAGTTATACAGGAATGATTATGATTATTGGAATTATTGGAGAAAATTCAATTTTTACTATTCACAAATTTCTGTTTGAGGCAAAAGATAAAACAACAACAAAAGCGTTGTCCGTTGCTGTTTCTGCACGTTTGCGTCCCGGCTTAATGACTGTTTTATCTGCTGTAGTAGCATTGTCTCCGTTAGCTCTCGGTATCGGCACAGGGGCACAAATGCATCAACCTCTTGCTATTGCAGTTATCGGCGGATTTATTATTGCCTTGCCTTTGCTGCTGATTGTTTTACCTTCATTATTAAAATTAGTTCATAATCAAAACAAATGATGGTAAGAATTATTTACATATTCTTGTTGACAGTAGTTATACCTCTTTTTGTTTCGGCACAAAATGATTCAACAGTTGTTAAAAAAAATAGTTTTGAAAATTTAGCTGTAGCAGGAATGTATCAAAATGGCTATGTTTTTCCTACAAATGACTTTATAAGAGGACGTAATGCTGAAAGGGATACAATAGATATTTTTCAATCATTTTCAATAAAACTGTTAAAGCAAACGACCGGTAAAAATGAATGGGAACAATTATATAACTATCCGGTTTATGGCGTGGGTTTCTTTTTTTTTGATTTTCACAATCCCGAAGAGATTGGAACACCTTTTTCTTTTTACGGATTCTTTAAAGCAGATTTTAAAAGATGGAATAAGCTAAGTCTTAATTATGAAATCGGTTTTGGGGCTTCTTTTAATTGGAAATCTTTTAATCCGATTACTAATAAATACAATATTGCTATCGGAGCAGGACAATCTTTTTTTATAGATGCGGGATTGACTTTGCAATATTATTTAACAAAACGAATTAATGCTGAAGCAGGTTTTTCTTTGTCACATTTCTCGAACGGGGCACTCAAAAAACCAAATTTCGGATTAAATACAATTGCCCCGAAAATAAGTTTGACCTATAATCTTGCTGATCGTCCGGTTTTTATTAAACAAGAGATTTCAAAATATATTCCGGAGAATGAATTGCTGTTTTTAGTTTTTGGCGGTACTAAAAACGTAATTTTTGATTCGGTTAACATTGATATTCTTGAAAAGTATGAAGGATTATATTTCCCCGTATTTGGTATTTCAACAACTTATAACCGCCAAGTCAGTTATAAATCAAAAATCGGAATTGGAATGTCAATTTCTTATAACGGTTCGGTAAATGCACAAGCGGCTGTTGATAATAATGATTTGGAAATTATTGACGGACCGTTAAGTGATAAAATTCAAATAAGTATTTACCCTTCCTATGAGTTGGTAATTCATAAAATATCAATAGTTTTACAACCTGCATTTTATCTTTATCGTAAAAAAATGAAAAATCAAACACCTGTTTTTTATCAAAAAATAGGAATTAAATACCATTTTACTGATAATTATTTTGTAGGAATAACACTCAGAGATTATAATTTTCATATTTCCGATTTTATTGAATGGAATATCGGTTATAGAATAAAACGGAAATAGTGCCAACCATAAAAGCTGTACACATTACTTGAATTGCTTGAAAACCTAATAGCACAAACCAAAACTTCTCAATAAGTATATTCTTTGCCGTCGCTGACAAAAATATAAAGTATGAAAAAACAAAAAATGTATCAATCATTGGTTAATACAGTTAATTTGAAGTTTATACAAGTAACGAAAAAGAATCACAAATTGAAAGCAAAGTGTTTTGAAATACTCAATGCCCAAAATCCAATACGTCAGCAGTTAGTGAAAAAACCACCGAACTTAATTCTATATTTATTTGATATTTAGATTATCTTTGTAAAAAGGATTTTTTAATGGCTTAGATTGAGAATAGTTTAAATATTTACTTTTACAACTTAATTCCCGAAGTTTTTAATAATTCAATCAAATGACAAAAATAACAATAAAACAAAAAATATACAGAATGTTTATGCTGCTCGGCGGAATTTTAATTTTCCTTGCCGGATTTTATACAATTTTTAAAAATGATGAAATCACTTCTGATATCGTAATTAATAATTTCATCTTTTTTATTGCAGGTGCTGCTTTGATATACAGCGGTCTGAAATGGACGGGTAAGAAAAAGTCGTAAATAATAATATCTTTGTCGGAAATTAATTTCTTCTTTGAAACAAGAATATAAAATAACCGACTGGTTACCTACAACCCGAAAAGAACTTAAAATTTTCGATTGGGATACGCCCGATGTTATACTGTTTTCAGGCGATGCCTATGTCGATCATCCGGCATTCGGTGCTGCCGTTATCGGAAGAGTATTGGAAAATATCGGCTTACGAGTGGCAATTGTTCCGCAACCGAATTGGCAAGATGATTTACGGGATTTTAAGAAGTTGGGTAAACCGCGCTTGTTTTTCGGTGTTACCGCCGGAAATATGGACAGTATGGTTAATCATTACACGGCAAATAAACGATTGCGGTCTGACGATGCCTACACTCCCGGAGGAAAGTCGGGTTTCAGACCCGATTATGCTGCAACTGTTTATACGAAAATTTTAAAAAAGCTGTTTCCCGATACACCTGTTATCCTCGGAGGTATCGAGGCATCATTACGACGACTGACCCATTATGATTATTGGTCGGATACTTTAAAATCCGGAATTTCGGCTGAGAGCGGAGCTGATTTATTGGTTTACGGCAGCGGTGAAAAATCAATTGTTGAAATAGCTCGTTTGGCTGATAAAGGTGTACCGATTTCTTCGATGAAAAACATTCCGCAAACTGTTTATTTATCTGATAATTTGCCTGTTAATAAAAAAGGAAAACATAAAATAATTTCTTTATTTTCTTATGAAGAATGTTTAAGAGATAAAAAGAAGTTTGCTCAGAATTTTAAACAAATTGAAATTCAGTCCAATTTAAGAAAAGCAGATATTTTAGTGCAAAAAACCGGAAATAAATATGTTGTTGTAAATCCGCCGCATTCCATAACAACGGAAAAAGAGATTGACAGTTTTTACGATTTGCCTTATACTCGCTTACCGCATCCGAAATATAAAAATAAAGGCAATATTCCGGCTTACGAAATGATTAAATTTTCGATTAATATGCATCGCGGATGTTTTGGAGGTTGCAGTTTTTGTACTATTTCGGCACATCAGGGGAAATTTGTTATCAGTCGTTCCGAAAAATCAATATTGAAAGAAGTTGATGAAGTTGCGAATATGCCTGATTTCAGAGGGACAATAAGTGATATTGGCGGACCTTCGGCAAATATGTATAAAATGCAGGGCGAAGATTTGTCAATTTGTGAAAAATGCAAACGCCCGTCGTGTATTTATCCTGAAATTTGTTTTAATTTGAATGCAAATCATTCGGCACTTACCGCGATATATAAAAAAACACGGAATCATCACAAAGTGAAACATGCTTTCATCGGCAGCGGTATTCGTTATGATTTACTTTTCGACAAAAACGGAAAGATAAACGGTGATAAAGATGCGTACGCTAAAGAGCTGATAAGGTATCATGTTTCCGGCAGGCTGAAAGTTGCTCCTGAACATACCGAAGATAATGTGTTGAAAATTATGCGTAAACCGTCTTTTGATTTATTTTATAAGTTCAAAAAATATTTTGATATTCTGAACGAGAAGGAAGGTTTAAATCAGCAAATTATCCCGTATTTTATTTCAAGTCATCCCGGCAGCAAAGATTCGGATATGGCGGAACTTGCAGCAAAAACAAAAAAGTTGAATTTTAAATTGGAACAAGTTCAGGATATGACACCTACACCGATGACGGTTGCTGCGGTTATTTATTATTCAGGATTTCATCCGTACACACTTGAAAAAATTTATACCCCGCACAGCAAAGAACAAAAATTGGCACAACGTATGTTTTTCTTTTGGTATAAAAAAGAGTATCGTCAAAAAATTAAAGATAAACTGTTGAAAATGAAGCGGAAAGATTTAGTAAAAAAGTTGTTCTCGTAAGTTTAATTTGTTTTTTTTACTGCCGTAAATAAAATCTTGTAAATTGTTTGAAAGTCCGGTTTATGGTAATACATTTGCAGCCATTTTTATTTTAATACTTATGTCTTTTAAATTAACTAATAAGAAGAAATTCAGGCGTTTTATGCACCTTTATACATTTAAATTGTTTAAATGGAGATTAAGGCATTTGTCTGATATGCAGTTTCTGTTTATTCTATCTGCGATTGTGGGTGTACTTGCCGGAATTGTAGCATTTATTATTAAAAGATCTGTTCGATTTATTGAGCTGACTTTAAAAGGAGGCTTTTTTGAGGATACACGCAATATTTTATACATTGTTTTTCCGACTATTGGGGTTTTTCTGACTCTTATATTTATAAAATATATTATTAAACGTAAAGTTGAACACGGTATTCCGAGTGTTTTATATTCGATATCACAAACTCACGGATTTATGAAAATGCACAATTTATTTTCATCGATAATAACCAGTGCATTTACGGTCGGTTTCGGCGGATCTGTCGGATTGGAAGGTCCTACAGTTGCGACAGGTGCAGCATACGGCTCAACATTAGGTCGTTTTTTTCATCTGAATTATAAAAACCGTATTTTATTACTCGGTGCAGCATCTGCCGGTGCAATGTCTGCCATTTTTAAAGCCCCTTTGGCAGGTGTCGTATTTGCCTTGGAAGTAATTATGATTGATTTAACGATGTATTCGGTAGTCCCGATTTTAATTGCATCGGTTACGGGAGCAATTACTGCTTATTTTTTGTTGGGTTTCGGAGCAATTTATCCTTTTCAGATGCATGATTCGTTTGTAATGAGTGATTTACCTTATTACCTTGTTCTCGGAGTTCTTACCGGATTGATTGCTGCCTATTTTACTAAAGTATATGTTGTTATTGAAAAATTCTTTTCTAAGATAAAGAACCCTTGGTATAAATTATTAATCGGCGGTTTTAGTTTGGGTTTTTTAATTTATTTTTTCCCTTTTTTCTACGGAGAAGGTTATGACGTAACAAATTCTGCGTTACACGGAAATTTTGATTATTTATTTAAAAACACGCTGTTTCAAAGTTATAACGCTAATCAAATTGTAATTTATATTCTGTTTTTAGTCATTATATTATTTAAAGTTGTTGCAACTTCCATTACATTCGGAAGTGGCGGTATAGGCGGAATTTTTGCTCCTACATTATTTACCGGTGCAAATATCGGCTTGTTTTTTACATTAATTATCGGTTCTCTCGGATTGGGAACTTTATCTCATGAAGATTTTGCTTTGGTAGCAATGGCAGGTATGATTGCCGGTGTGTTGCATGCCCCTTTAACTGCCATATTCCTTATTGGTGATTTAACCGGCGGTTACGGATTATTTGTTCCTTTAATGGTTGTAGCAACTATCTCTTTTGCCACCGTTCGTATCTTTCATAAAAATTCTGTTTACACTATTCAATTGGCTCGAAGAGGAGAATTAATGACTCATCATAAAGATAAGAATATTTTGAAAATGATGAAAATCAAAAATTTGATTGAAAATAATTTTGTAAAATTAAAACCAAACTATAATCTGAAACAAATAAAAGATGCCTTTATTAAATCCGAACGTAATATTTTTCCGGTTGTTGATGATGATAATAATTTTTTGGGTCTTATTACTTTACAGAATTTTAAAAATATTATATTTGATAAAGAAAAATATGAACACGTTTTTGCAAGTCAGATAATGTATAAACCGACGGTTATTGTCAATATCCAGGATACAATGGCGGAAGTTGCAAAAAAAATTCAATCCAGCGGTTTGTTTAATGTAGTTGTTCTTGACGGTACAAAGTATGTCGGTTTTGTTTCGCGAGCAAATGTTTTCTCTTCATACAGAAGAATTATTCGTAAATTCTCTGATGATTAAAAAAATATCGGTAATTTATTCTATATACTGTAAAATTTTTAATTTTGAAAAAAAAATGCCTGATACAAATTTAGAATACGAAGAAATAATTGCAATATGTAAAGATATTTTCATAAAAAAGATGAAAGATTACGGAACGGCTTGGCGTATTTTGAGAACATCTTCATTAACCGATCAAATATTCATTAAGGCTCAACGTATCAGGAGTCTGGAAACAAAAAAAATACAGAAAGTTGATGAAGGTATTGTTCCCGAATTTATCGGGATTATAAACTATGCACTCATTGCATTAATTCAGCTTGAACTCGGAATTTCTGAGAATGTTGATTTAGAACACGAAAAAGCCGAAAACCTATATTTGAAATATTTCAGAAAAGCAAAAGAACTGATGATGAATAAAAATCATGATTATGATGAAGCCTGGCGCAGTATGCGAATCAGTTCTTTTACCGATTTAATTTTAATGAAAATTTTTCGTACAAAAGAAATTGAGAATAATGACGGCAAAACTCTGATTTCTGAAAATGTGGATGCAAACTATTATGATATGATTAATTATGCAGTTTTTGCATTAATAAAAATGCTTATTGAAAAATAATAATCTCGGAATAGTTAATATGCTCTTAAAACAACGCTTTCGTAAAAATGGGTTAAATTGATAAGGCGAAATAAATTTATTTATAACACTTTAATATTTTTTTATGTTTGTGCATTCGTAACTTTCAGACTTTTTAGAGTGAACTCAATATTAAAATTGTAAAAATTAATTACATGAAAAAAGGATTATATCATTTCAGCAGAATTTTAACCGGTTTGGTCTTTACCTTTTCAGGATTTGTAAAAGCAGTCGATCCGGTAGGTACTCAAATTAAATTCAGCGACTACTTTGAAGCTATGGGATTGGCATTTTTAATGCCGTATGCTTTAATTTTTTCATTTTTGCTGAATGCTGCGGAATTAACTGTCGGTTTGATGTTATTGTTTAATGTATTTACAAAATTTGCAAATTGGATCGGATTGTTTTTCTTATTGGTTTTCACACCCTTAACTCTTTGGCTTGCAATTGCAAATCCCGTAACGGATTGCGGTTGTTTCGGTGATGCCGTTAAACTCACAAATTGGCAAACTTTCGGTAAAAATGTGCTGTTGCTTTTGTTTATTCTTATTATTTTCTTTTACAGAAAAAAATACGGAAGTGATTTTAAAAATAAGAAACCGAAAATTCTGTTCGCTGTCTTTATTCTTTTTGCTTTTGGTTTTCAATTTTACAATTTTTATAATCTCCCGATTATTGATTTCAGACCTTTTAAAGAAGGAACAAATATAAAAAAATCAATCAGCTTTCCTGCAGATGCTCCGAAAGATATTTATGAAACGGTTCTTTACTATAAAAATCTTAAAACCGGAAAAAAGAAGGCATTCGATATTAATACAATTCCATACCAAGATACCTTGAACTGGGCTTATGATACCACGATAACAAAATTGATAAAAAAAGGTTACGAACCGCCGATTCATGATTTTTTCTTATCGGATTTACGAGGCAGAGACATTACCGAAAGTATTCTTAACGATAAAAGAATAAGTTGTATTCTTATTATGCCTGATTTTAAAAAAGGGATTAAAAGATTACAAAATTATAAGAAAGAATTAAATGATATAGCTTTTTACACGGATTATAATCATTATCACTTTTATTGCTTTACTTCATCCCAATCTTCAATAATTAACCAATACAAAAACAGTTTACCGCCTTATGTTCAAATTTTAACCGGAGATAAAAAAATGCTGAAAACATTCATTCGCTCTAATCCCGGTTTTGTTGTTTTGAAAGATGCAAAAGTGCTGAAAAAATTCCACTATTATAATATTCCGAATATTAAAGAAATAAAAAACCTTAATCAATAATGTTATGAGAAAAAAAATTGTTTCAGGAAACTGGAAAATGAATACAGGGATTAAAGACGGCGTTGCTTTGGCTTCAGATATTAATAAAGAGTTGAAGAACGTCAATTTACCGTCGGATGTTCAGGTAATAATAGCACCTCCGTTTACGCATCTTACGTTTATTGAACAAGTAACCGACAGAAATAAAATACATATTGCCGCACAGAATTGTGCAGCCGAGAGTGAAGGTGCATTTACCGGTGAAGTTTCGGCAAAAATGTTGAAATCGGCAGGTTGCTCTTTTGTTATTGTAGGACATTCTGAAAGGCGTGCTTATTACCACGAAACTTCGGATATTCTTGTTAAAAAAACAGAACAAGTTTTAAAAAATCATATGACACCTATTTTTTGTTGCGGTGAAAAATTAGAGGAAAGAGAATCCGGAAATCATTTTAATATTGTAAAAAATCAAATTTCTGAAGGATTATTTCATCTTTCGGACGATGATTTTACAAGAATTGTGATAGCATACGAACCTGTTTGGGCAATCGGAACCGGAGTTACTGCTTCAAAAGAACAAGCCCAGGAAATGCATGCTTTTATCAGAGATATTGTTTTTCGGAAATACGGAAAAAATATTTCGGATAATTTAACTATACTTTACGGAGGAAGCGTGAAACCTGCAAATGCACAAGATATTTTTTCTATGCCGGATGTTGACGGCGGTTTAATCGGAGGTGCAGCGCTTAAAGTAAGTTTTGTAGATATTGTTAAAGCAATTTGTCAGTAATAATTATGATGGCTGAAAATAAAGTATTCACTGCCGGAGATAATAATCCTAAATCTCGTTCGGATTGTTTTGTTTCATTAGAAATTAAAAATTCCGGAGGTTTGATTATTGATTTAAAAAGTAAAGTTGCATCTTTATACGGAGAATCAATTAACAACCTCAGTAAAGAAGTTTTAACTTTTTTCGGTATTAAGCATGCTTATTTAACAATTATTGATACCGGAGCATTAGATTTTACTGTTGCAGCAAGACTTGAAGCTGTAATTAAAAAAGTGATAAAAACTGATAAGGAATTTTTATTTGATATTCTTGAACAGAATAAATATGCAAGTAAAAAAGATCAATTTCGTTTTTCACGACTTTATTTGCCGGGAAACAGTCCGAAAATGATGTTGAATGCAGGTGTTCATAAACCAAACGGAATTATTTTAGATTTGGAAGATTCTGTTGCTCCGTCAAAAAAACATGAAGCACGGTTTATTGTCAGGAATGCACTGCGTAATGTTGATTTTTACGGTGTCGAAAGAATGGTGAGAATTAATCAACTTCCTGCCGGTATAGATGATATTAGATATGTTGCACCGCATTATGTTAATATGATTTTAATTCCTAAATGCGAAACCGCTGAGCAAATAAAACAAGTTGATTCAGAAGTTGAAAAATTACGAAAAGAATACGGTTTTGCCTATCCGATTTATTATATGCCTATTATTGAAAGTTCTCTCGGCATTGAAAATGCTTTTAAAATTGCAAAAGCTTCCGATAATGTGGCTGCAATGGCAATCGGATTAGAAGATTTTACTGCAGATTTAGGTGTGAAAAGAACAAAAGAAGGGAAAGAATCTTTATATGCTCGAATGCGAATGGTTAATGCCTGCAAAGCAGCCGGAATACAACCTATTGATTCTGTTTTTTCCGATGTAGGTGATGAAGAAGGATTAATAACTACCTTAAAAGAAAGCAAAATGCTCGGTTTTGAAGGAATCGGCTGTATTCATCCGAGACAAATTACTATTGTTCACGAGAGTTTTGCTCCGGATAATGCTGAAATTGAAAAAGCGATAAAAATTGTCAGAGCTTTCAAAGAAGCCGAAGAAAAAGGATTGGGTGTGATTTCAATCGGAACAAAAATGATTGATCCTCCGATTGTAAAAAGAGCAGAGAAAATTGTTAATTTAGCACTTGAATTAGGTCTTTTATCAAAAAAACAGCTTGTTTAAGAAAACTGATTCTTAAAGATTATAACTTTTTATTATTTTTACAGAGGCAATAATTTAATGTTTAATTTAAAGATAATTAAATGAAGAAATATTTTATCCTCTCAGGTTTTATATTTATTACAGCAGGTTTTATAAATTCTCAAAATAATATCGGTATTTTTGTCGGCGGCGGGATTAGTGATATGAGAATGATTACGGATGACGCAGCTTATAATAAAGAAATAAATAAGGAAATGACATTTTTGCCGGAATATTACGGCGGATTTAATTTTGAAAATATAATTATTGAAAAGCAACTATATTTTCAATTTGGTCTTCAGGCTATAAGTCGCGGATTTTCTGCTGATAATGACAGTGTTCGTTATCTTATTCATAATGCCTATATTCCTTTGGAATTAAAATATAAATATTTTTTCAGTAAAAGAGGGGAGGCTTATGTATTTGCATCAGCAGGACCTTATGTTGCAGCATCATATAAAGGTATAAAGAAAGATATTGTTGCCGAAGAAGCTGCTGCTGCTGATACAACCGGAACAATAACATTTTCATCTGAAATGAAATTCGGAAAATTATCAAGTGATGATTTTGAACCTATTGATTTCGGTATAAATACTTCTCTCGGTTTTGGCTACAGTCATGTACAAATTGCTTATAATTTAAGTTTCGGTTTAAGAAATATGGTTCCGTCGCAGCTTGTTTCTGATATTGAATCTGCCGGAGAAATTGCTCCTAAAATGAAATACATTAATCATTCAATAACAATCGGTTTTTATTTTACCAACAAATAAAAAAGATGTGTTTTTGAAAAAATAATTACATTTTCGGATATTTAAATTCGGCATTTTTTATTATGACTAAAAAAGAAAGATATACTGAAATAATACATTGGTTTCAGGAAAATATGCCTGTGGCGGAAACTGAATTGAATTATAACAGTCCGTACGAACTTCTTGTGGCTGTAATACTTTCGGCACAGTGTACCGATAAGAGAGTAAATGTAATAACAGTAGATTTTTTTGAACGTTTTCCGGATGCACATTATTTGGCAAAAGCTGAAGTATCAGAAGTCTTTGATTATATAAAATCATGTTCCTATCCTAATAATAAGGCAAAGCATCTTACGAGTATGGCAAAGATGCTTACGGAAGAATTCCAAAATGTTGTGCCTTCTGATGTTACAGAGCTGCAAAAACTTCCGGGTGTCGGCAGAAAAACAGCAAATGTTATCGCATCGGTTGTTTATAATAAGCCTGCTATGGCTGTTGATACACATGTTTTCAGAGTTTCGGAACGTTTGGGATTAACCGTAAATGCCAAAACCCCGTTAGCGGCTGAGCAACAACTTGTAAAAAATATAAATGAAGAATTGTTATCTGTAGCTCATCATTGGCTTATTCTGCACGGCAGATATGTGTGTCTTGCACGAAAACCAAAATGTGAGAAATGCGGACTTACCGAATGGTGCAAATATTATCAAAAAACTTTAAAAAATTAATTTCTGAAAGTCCATTTTACTCCGAATTTAAACATTAATGTTTGCAAAGGATAATGATTTACATAATATGGAAGAATGTCAGTTTTAATAACAGCGGAACTTATATTCATTAATTTGAAAAACAGAAGGACATTATGTTTAATTTTTAAATTGGCAAATATCGTTATATACGGATAATTTCCGGCAAATTTTTTATCATTATTTTCAAAATAAAATTGTCCTGTTGAGGGATTATAACTGTATGATTTGTATTTTGTTGAATAATATACCTCAAAGCCGGCATGTACGAGAAGAGCTTTTTGATAATGCATTATAAAATAAGTTGACTGATATACAGCTAATTGCGGTAAACTGATTATGTTGTCATCTGAAGAATGCTGCCAAATTACTTTATTTTCAAAGATAAATCTTTTTAAATTAAAACGTTTTTCAGCATAAGCGGAAAACACTTGAATACTTGAATCGAACTGAACCGGTGAGGCAGAAATGTCGTTATATATATAATTTTTAATATAAGCCGATTTAAATTGGAAATTCAATTTTTGATATTTCATTGTAAATTTGAATGTTGCATCTGCTCTTTGTATAGAATTAAAATTATTTTCCCAAATAAAATGGTTGGAATAATATGTATTTTGAAAGTAATCGGCTTTCATATTTGAATAAGTAAGTTTTAAAAGAACTGATGATTTCAACTTATTTTGAAAAAGATCTTTTAAAACTGCGGTTTTTATTCGATAATCATCTTTTCGATACCCGGTAAAATAGTAATTTCCTGATACATTGATGTTTAATCCTTTATTAAATAAAGTGTAGAAATTTCCGATAACTTGGTTTTCTAAAAAAACAGTCGTATTTTGAAGAGTTATATAATCTTTAAAATTATAAATTTTATACACATTATTATGCAGAACAAATGAAAACCCGAGTTTGTGTTGCTTTTCAAAAATTTCTTCACTTCCGAAACGAAATTTGTTTGATAATGATTTAACGGCAACAGAATCATAACTGAAATTATTCAGGTAATAGTTGTGAATATAAAAGGTATTTGCCGATTTTTCTTGATCCTTATATAAAAAATATCTTGCAGATAATTGAATATTATGCGAAAAGCTCACTTTCGGTTCAAGAACTTTTATAATCGTATCTTTATATGCGAGGTTTTTATATTTTCCGATACTGTATTTTTGAGTAATTGATAATTCTTTATTTGAAAGTATAGTTCCCGAATTTAACAGAAAATGCTCGGGAACAGTCTGGTCAAAACCTATAGTGTCGATATATCCGCCGCTGTTTTGCAATTTGAATTTATCGGTAACAAATGAAGCAAAAACAGAATATTTATTTTTTTTATAATTACTTGTAATTCCTACTGAATTTAATCCGTTTGATTGGTCTAAATATTGACCGGTTGAAGAAATGAAATTATATTGAATACCGAAGTTTAAATTGGGGTTTACATTCTGAGTATGTATAAAATCAATAGTTTGAAGATCTCTGACTTTAGAACTTGTGGTATGCATTATTGATGTATAGGGTCTTCGGGTATTAAAATAGATAACATTTTCTGAATTTTTTATATAGTTATTAAAAAATGAATTAAACAGAAAATCTCTTTTATAAAAATCATCTCTTTTAAAAAAATCTTCAGAAATACTTGCAGATCCGATATTCCCTAAATCGGCATTAAGGATATCATTTTTTAACAGCGGTTCAGCAATATGAAAAAAATCTAAAATACTGTCATTAAACGGTATTTCTTTCGGCGTAAAATTATCTTTCAGATTTTGAGTGAGTAAAATATTTGTCAGCGAATCAGCATCGTGTTGTGCATAAGTATATTTGCTTAACCAGACAAAAATAATCAGTAAAAATAATTTATATAATCTCAGTATCTTACGGTTCACAGTCAGTTCTTATCTTAATAATTTTATTGCCGAAACATTAGTAACATATTCTTCTGCTTTATTAACGGCAAGTTTGCATAAAAAGGTTCCGCCGGTTTCTGATTCTTCCAGTAATTTCAGGGTATTATGATAAATATCTTCTAATTCATTTTCAACTTTATCGGTTTTGTACCCTTCTATTTCATTCGTCATTTGAATAATATCTCCTCCGTTTATTATATATCCCGGAACGTAAAGAACGTTATTTTGTTTTAATATTTCAACATCTTTAAGATTTTTTAACGGTTGGTTTGTTCCGCCGGTTAATATTTTAGCTTTTATTTTTGACAAATCATTTTTACTAATCATTTTTTCGGCAGCACACGAACAAAAGATATCGCATTTAACATCATAAATCTTTTCCGGTTTTTCAATTTTAATATCTCTTACATTATCTTGAACAGCTTTAATTCTGTCGTAGATTTTATCCGTAATTGTAATATTTGCACCTTCTTCAATAAGTTGTTTCACAAGTTGAGAACCCAAATCTCCTATGCCTTGGACAACAATTTTAAGTCCCTTTAAACTTCCTGATTTAAGTTTGAATTTTGCAATGGCTTTCAACCCTTTTATCATTCCTTTGGCTCTGTTTACATATATTTGCCCTAAACCGCCGTGTGTTTTTTCCATACCGAGAATATATTTTGACTCCTTTCTTACATGCTTTAAGTCTTTATATGACACACCTTTACTTATAGACATAAAAAGGTTCCCGTTCCAACGATTTAAGAAAACTCCCAATGCCCTGAAATACATTTCGGATTTTACTTCTTCCGGCTTACCGCATAAAATAATAGAAGCTCCGCCCATACTCCTTTTAAGTAATGCAGCCCGCATAGAATTATAATAAGCAATATCTAAAGCATCGGCAATGGCATCATCTTCATCGGAATAGTGAAATAATTTTGCCGAAGCATTGGCAGGTCCTAAAACAATACTGTCAACAGCAATTATGGCTTGAAGTTTTAAAGATTGTTCTTCAAAAAAAAGCAGTTCGCGACTGTTGTTTTTTCTCATATGTTCAAATATGCTCATAATTTTTATTTTTTATTTTTATTCAAATCTTAGAGGTATGTAGCCTGACAGGTCTTTTTACTTTAACAGTTTTACGACACAGCAGCTAAAATGATACTGTTCAATTTTGTTTCTTCCGAATCGGAACGTGATGTCAGCACAACAGGAACCAATGTTCCCAAAATTACGGCAGCAAGTTTTGCTCCGCTGAAAGCTAATGATTTATATAAAACATTTCCGGCTTCAATATTCGGCATTACCAATAAATCGGCATCTCCGGCAACTTCCGAAATAATACCTTTATGTTCTGCACTTTTTTTACTCATTGCATTGTCAAAAGCCAAAGGTCCGTCAATAATACAATCCGGTATTTGGTTTCTTTGTTCCATTTTTGAAAGTATTGCAGCATCAATTGTTGCCTGCATATTTTCGTTTACCAATTCTACGGCAGCGATTACGGCGACTTTCGGCTTTTTGTATCCGATTTTGTGCATATATTTTACGGCATTTGAAATAATGCCGGTTTTTTCTTTCAATGAAGGTGCAATATTCATAGCAACATCAGTAATTCCTACAAGTTTATGATAATTCGGGAGTTCAAATAAAGCAAAATGCGACAATAAGGGCGAATTTTTCAAACCGTATTTATCATTTAAAACAGCTTTTAAAAGTGTTGCAGTAGAAGTGTATCCTTTCATAAGAATATCACCTTTCCCTTTTTTTATTATTTTAACACTTTCAATAACGGCTGCCTTATTATCCTTTATATCAATGATTTCAGTATTGTAAATATTCAGGTTCTTCTCTTCGGCAATTTTTAAAATTTTATTTTTATCTCCGACTAAAATCGGTTCAATAATGTTTTTATTACGAGCTTCAAAAACTGCTTCCAAAGAATGTTCGTCGGCGGCAGATGCTAAAACAAGTCGTTCTAATGTTTTCTTATTTTTATTTAATGAATATAAATCAGATATTTTTGTCAGCATTTTCATTCGGTTTTTTATTTGACGGTTTTAAAAATATATCAAGTATTTTGATGATTTCAAATTTTAAATTAAAATACAATTTTACGAAAAAAAAATGAATTTTACGGTGTAAATTATGCTCAGTCTTCATATAAATGATATGTTATAAATCAGAAATGTTATTTTTGCGAGAATTTTAATTTGATTTGTGATGTCCGAAATATTAAAAGTTGATAAACTCTCAAAAGCATACGGTAATAAAACCCTATTTGAAGATATTTCTTTTGTAATTAATGATAAAGAAAAAATAGCGTTTATAGCAAAAAACGGTACCGGAAAAACAAGTTTGCTGAATATTTTGACAGGAAAAGATATTGCAGATACCGGCACTTTCAGTTTATCTAATAATATTACTATAGGATTTTTAGAACAAGAACCGAAATTTGAAACTCACAGAACCCTTATTGAACAAGTTTTAAATTCGTCGGATAAAGTTGCACTTGCGGTAAAAAAATATGAAAGAGCAATACAAACAGACAATGCCGAATTAATACAAAAAGCAACCGATGAAATTGACAGATTAAATGCATGGGATTTTGAAAGGGAAGTTAAAACTGTTTTAACGAAACTTAAATTATCCGAATTTGATAAATCGACGGAACTTTTATCCGGCGGACAGAAAAAACGATTGGCTCTTGCTGTTGCAATTCTCAATAAACCCGACTTTTTAATTCTTGATGAACCTACTAATCATCTTGATTTTGAGATGATTGAATGGTTGGAGGATTATATTGCAAAATCATCTTTAACTTTACTGCTTGTAACTCACGATCGTTATTTTTTAGATCGTGTTTGTAATGTTATTATAGAGCTTGAAGACGGAAATGTTTATAAATATTCGGGAAATTATGAATTCTTTCTGAAAAAAAGAAAGGAACGGGTTGAGAATATAACGGCTCAAATTGATAAAGCTAAAAACCTGTTAAGAACCGAAACAAAATGGATGAACAGGCAGCCGCAGGCAAGAGCAACTAAGGCAAAGTCAAGAATTGATAATTTCTATAAACTGAAAGAAAAAGCTGGAAAAAAAATTGATGATAAGTCGTTTGATATTGAAATTGAAGGAAAACGATTAGGGAACAAATTGATAGATATTTATAATATCAGTAAAAAGTTTGATGACAGAATATTAATCGATGATTTCTCTTATAAATTTTCGAAGGGTGAAAGAATTGCAATATTCGGTAATAACGGAATCGGAAAAAGTACATTGTTAAATTTAATAACCGATAAAATTCCTCTTGACAGCGGAAGAATTGAACAGGGAGCAACAGTTTCAATCGGATATTTTGAGCAAACGGCAATTAACACAACTGAAGACATTCGTTTGATTGATTATATTAAGAGTATCGCTGAAATTGTGTCTTTAGGTAAAAACAGAGAAATGACGGCAGCTCAATTTGCGGAATATTTCCTGTTTCCGCGTTCAATGCACTATAACCGCTTATCGCAATTGAGCGGCGGTGAAAAAAGACGCCTGTATTTATTGAGTATTTTAATGCGAAATCCAAATTTTTTAATACTTGATGAACCGACTAATGATTTGGATATTATGACATTGGCTGTTCTTGAAGATTATTTATTAAAATTTACGGGTACGGTTCTTTTTGTTTCGCACGACAGGTTTTTTATTGATGCTGTTGCCGATATGCTTTTTGTTTTTGAAGGAAACGGAAAAATAAAGAAATTCCCCGGAAATTATTCAGATTATTCTCGTCATATTTCCGAAAAAAAATCTGAAATAAATAAATCAACTGCTTCAACAACTAAGAAAAAAAATATTAAAAAACAAGATACCGGAAAACTTACATATAAAGAAAAACGAGAATTTGAAGAACTTGAAAAAGAACTTGAAATATTAACTGCTGAAAAAAAAGATGTTGAAACATATTTGCAATCGGGAAATTATACAGCAGATGAATTAAACGAAAAATCACAAAGATTACCTGAGCTTATTGCAATTATTGATGAAAAAGAAATGCGGTGGTTGGAATTAAGTGAGAAAATTTAACTGTTTCAATCTTAATTCGTTAATAAATTAATTACTTTTGCATTTAAATATACACATTTACAAAATGAATAAAAAAAACCTTGACCCGATTGGAAAATTGATGGGATTACGTTATAAATCGCATCCTTGGCATGGAATTGAACCGGGAGATGAAGCACCTGAAATTTTAACCTGCTTTGTTGAAATGGTTCCTACGGATACCGTAAAATACGAAGTTGATAAAGCCAGCGGGTACTTAACTATTGACAGACCTCAAAAATTTTCGAGTATTTTACCTTCCTTGTACGGATTTATTCCGCAAACATATTGCGGAGATAATTTAGCGGATGTAAGCAGAAAAAAATTAAACCGACCGGAAATAATCGGTGACGGCGATCCTTTGGACATTTGTATTCTGACAGAAAAAGAAATAACGCACGGTGATATTTTAGTGCAGGCAAGACCTATTGGCGGTTTTAGAATGATTGACGGTAACGAAGCCGATGATAAAATTATTGCTGTATTAAAAGGTGATGCTGTTTATGGTGATTATAAAGATATTACAGATTGCCCGGATGCGGTTATTGACAGATTAAAACATTATTTTTTGACCTATAAAGATATGCCGGGTATTGAAGGGTATCGTTGCGAAATTACACATACATACAATAAAAAAGAAGCTTTTGACGTAATTAAACGTTCTGTAAAGGATTACAGAAATTTTATTGAAAATTTATTATTTGAAAGGTAAATTATTTAAAAAAAAATGAATATTTTTTTGGAAATTAATTTTTTGCTTTTACCTTTGCATCCGCTTTTAAACAAAAAGTGAACGACCTCTTAGCTCAGCTGGTAGAGCAACGCCCTTTTAAGGCGTGGGTCCTGCGTTCGAGCCGCAGAGGGGTCACTATTAAATTTAAAGATTGTCCCATCTTTTTTAAAAAAGCCCGATTTTTCATAAAATCGGGCTTTTTCTTTTTTAATAAATTTAAGGTTAGCCAATAATTTTTAGTATTACGTAATATTTTTGATACAAAAAAAATAATATAAGTAAAATATCTTTTAAAGTCGTTTTTAACAGAAAGAAAAAATTGAATAATGAAGGAAAAGCCTTAATTTCCTTAATTTAAATTGAATGTTATTTAAACAGAAAACGGAAATGTCTTATATTGATAAGCGTTTTTCAATTCCAAAATGGTGCGATTAAAAGTTTAAAGCAAAAAAACGGTTTAAGTGTTATAAACGCGTTTCAATTCCAAAATGGTGCGATTAAAAGCGGCGTAAGCTGTCGAGAAAGGAACCTAAAAGAGTTGTTTCAATTCCAAAATGGTGCGATTAAAAGCTTTTGACATTTCTGATATACAAGATTATGACAAATGTTTCAATTCCAAAATGGTGCGATTAAAAGAAAAGTTCCGTTTACGTTTACCGGTGATAATTCGCAGTTTCAATTCCAAAATGGTGCGATTAAAAGATTACGCCAAACAGGGGTAACTTTACAAAGTTCTTGTTTCAATTCCAAAATGGTGCGATTAAAAGAACCTATAAAAGTAGCTGCAATAATCTCACCTTGGTTTCAATTCCAAAATGGTGCGATTAAAAGTTTGATTGATTTTAAAGGCAAAGGCACTTTTAATTGTTTCAATTCCAAAATGGTGCGATTAAAAGTTTGTGAGCAATTCTCCGAAGACTTCTGTTTATTAGTTTCAATTCCAAAATGGTGCGATTAAAAGTTCCGGCGTGGTGTATGTAAATACTCCCGTTTTTGCGTTTCAATTCCAAAATGGTGCGATTAAAAGTAAACTTTACGGACTGTCGCCCTGAATCCTTATAACAGTTTCAATTCCAAAATGGTGCGATTAAAAGAGAAAGCGGAATCGGCGGTCATAAACAAGCTGATTCTTGTTTCAATTCCAAAATGGTGCGATTAAAAGATTACGCCAAACAGGGGTAACTTTACAAAGCTCTTGTTTCAATTCCAAAATGGTGCGATTAAAAGAAAGCAATGCGTTATATTCGCTTAAAGCAATCTTTGTTTCAATTCCAAAATGGTGCGATTAAAAGTATTAATGATTTAGTATATGCTTGCGAATATAGTTAGTTTCAATTCCAAAATGGTGCGATTAAAAGATAATCTAAAAATTTAAAGTAACTAATTATATTTTTGTTTCAATTCCAAAATGGTGCGATTAAAAGCGCCTTTACCTTTAATCTTATGACTCCCATACTGTGTGTTTCAATTCCAAAATGGTGCGATTAAAAGAAGGAATTAGCATCAAGACGTTTGCCTGCTTATTTATTGTTTCAATTCCAAAATGGTGCGATTAAAAGAGACACGAAGGATCATTGTCTTTGACTAATGAAACTGAGTTTCAATTCCAAAATGGTGCGATTAAAAGACAGTTCAGATGATGACTACGATTCATTAACACTTTGTTTCAATTCCAAAATGGTGCGATTAAAAGATAAATTTGCCAGCCGCGAAATGCTCGGTACTGTTAAGTTTCAATTCCAAAATGGTGCGATTAAAAGCGCAAAGCATTTGAAACCGAGTTTAATATTAACGATCGTTTCAATTCCAAAATGGTGCGATTAAAAGAATCCGGTAACGGACAAAATTAGACAGTTTCAGCTGTTTCAATTCCAAAATGGTGCGATTAAAAGGTTTACGGCAATGTGGTGTCACTCTTCAAAGTTCTTGTTTCAATTCCAAAATGGTGCGATTAAAAGAGCAATTGAGTTGTATTGCACACGGGTTATTCCTGAGTTTCAATTCCAAAATGGTGCGATTAAAAGCCCAAGATTTAGGCGGGCGTACACCGATGACGTAAGTTTCAATTCCAAAATGGTGCGATTAAAAGGTCTTCAGATAACCTCGATAAAAAGCTTTTCTTACTTGTTTCAATTCCAAAATGGTGCGATTAAAAGATTTTATGAGAAATTCCGTCAACTTCTCCTTGGCGTTGTTTCAATTCCAAAATGGTGCGATTAAAAGTTGCGGTATCGGTTCCGATTGTATTGCGGCAATTTCTGGTTTCAATTCCAAAATGGTGCGATTAAAAGCTGAAGACAGAAATCAGAATCAGGAAAAAAAATATGTTTCAATTCCAAAATGGTGCGATTAAAAGATAATAGATTTAATTTCTTCGGCATCTTCGATATCAGTTTCAATTCCAAAATGGTGCGATTAAAAGATATTTATTAATTACTTCGTTTCTTCTTGTAAATTGTTTCATTCCAAAATGGTGCGATTAAAAGATATTTATTAATTACTTCGTTTCTTCTTGTAAATTGTTTCAATTCCAAAATGGTGCGATTAAAAGATAAGAAATAATGTATATCATTCGTGATTTTATTTCGGTTTCAATTCCAAAATGGTGCGATTAAAAGAGATCCCTCCGAGGTTGTTAAAATCTCTCGTTTTTGTAGTTTCAATTCCAAAATGGTGCGATTAAAAGAACCCAAAGTATTCGCAACTTTTATAAAAGGACTTGCGTTTCAATTCCAAAATGGTGCGATTAAAAGTTATGCAAAAGATCCTTTGCTGAAAGCCGCTTCTTTGTTTCAATTCCAAAATGGTGCGATTAAAAGGGTAATTTTTGTTTCTCCGGAACAATTGTTTTTTGTTTGTTTCAATTCCAAAATGGTGCGATTAAAAGAAAGCGGTGTTTCTCCGGAAGAAGTTGCAAAACAAGCGTTTCAATTCCAAAATGGTGCGATTAAAAGCGGTTTTTCGGGTTCTTGTTTTTTTGCTTTTATAAGGTTTCAATTCCAAAATGGTGCGATTAAAAGAAAACTTTTTAATCCGATAAACCGCCGAGATACCGAAGTTTCAATTCCAAAATGGTGCGATTAAAAGACAGCATTGATGAAGTTTGGGGCTTTTGGTCAAAAAAGTTTCAATTCCAAAATGGTGCGATTAAAAGTCATCAATTAGATTTTGGATATCCCATTCGTTTATCGGCGTTTCAATTCCAAAATGGTGCGATTAAAAGCGCAGGTCTTTTTATTTCTGTCCTTTCCGCTTATTATGTTTCAATTCCAAAATGGTGCGATTAAAAGCAATTTTGCTTATTAATACTTGTGAGCTTTGTTCCTGGTTTCAATTCCAAAATGGTGCGATTAAAAGTATAAATTTCAATTTCTTCGCTTCCTTTTACGGCAACATGTTTCAATTCCAAAATGGTGCGATTAAAAGGGCACTTCTCAGGTTTCGTTTTGTAACGTTCTCCATGTTTCAATTCCAAAATGGTGCGATTAAAAGTTAAAAACGGGAGTAACGGCTCTCTTAGCTTTTTTGTTTCAATTCCAAAATGGTGCGATTAAAAGGCAGGTGTATTTGTATTATAATATGAAATATCCGAGTTTCAATTCCAAAATGGTGCGATTAAAAGCCTATCCGGTTTTGTCGTTTCCGGTTGTGATTTTTGTTTCAATTCCAAAATGGTGCGATTAAAAGGAAACACCAAAACAGATCAATATTATAATTATTATGTTTCAATTCCAAAATGGTGCGATTAAAAGTAAAACCCACAATCGAATTATCAGCAGCTGTAATACTGTTTCAATTCCAAAATGGTGCGATTAAAAGTTTTCCGAGAGCAATATTCATTCGCTTTGATGTATGTTTCAATTCCAAAATGGTGCGATTAAAAGAAAGGACCGACACTCGAACAAACAGCATATAATATTGTTTCAATTCCAAAATGGTGCGATTAAAAGCCTTTTATTAATTTTATTTTACCACTTTCACAATAGTTTCAATTCCAAAATGGTGCGATTAAAAGAAAAGTTGATGTTACTGTTGTATAACTTATTGTTTTGTTTCAATTCCAAAATGGTGCGATTAAAAGATACGTTCATATTATCTCGTGCCTTTGCCTTATTAAGTTTCAATTCCAAAATGGTGCGATTAAAAGTCTATGCTTGCTATTTGCGTTCCTTCGCCACTTTCGTTTCAATTCCAAAATGGTGCGATTAAAAGAATAGGATTTCAAAAAATACAGGCACTTATCAAATGTTTCAATTCCAAAATGGTGCGATTAAAAGAAGGCTATGCGTTTTCTTCGTTTAAAACAATCTTTGTTTCAATTCCAAAATGGTGCGATTAAAAGCTGCCTTCCAGATGTATTGATCAACATTCCATTTTGTTTCAATTCCAAAATGGTGCGATTAAAAGTGATTTTGGTAAGTCTTTAATTGATTTTAAAGGAAGTTTCAATTCCAAAATGGTGCGATTAAAAGAATAAAAAATCAGAATTCATCTTTAATTTTGATTTTACGTTTCAATTCCAAAATGGTGCGATTAAAAGTTTACGGAAGATAAAACTGGTAGTGATACAACTGTGTTTCAATTCCAAAATGGTGCGATTAAAAGAACGCTCGAACCGCGTATGTTTTCCCATTCGCGAAGTTTCAATTCCAAAATGGTGCGATTAAAAGTAAAAGCTAATATGCGAATTGTCGGTAATGCTGAATAGTTTCAATTCCAAAATGGTGCGATTAAAAGACATAACACGCAGAAATAGTTAGTCCGGCACCAGCACGTTTCAATTCCAAAATGGTGCGATTAAAAGTTGTCTTTAATTTTCATTAAAAAATGATAATCTTCGTTTCAATTCCAAAATGGTGCGATTAAAAGAAAATAGAAATTTGGAAACTGATAATTATCTTAATGTTTCAATTCCAAAATGGTGCGATTAAAAGGATATCTGCTCAATGATAAGATACTATCTTTATTCGTGTTTCAATTCCAAAATGGTGCGATTAAAAGGGTGTTAATTTATATGTCTTAAATAATTCTTTAGCACGTTTCAATTCCAAAATGGTGCGATTAAAAGTCATTGATAATAAATTTATTTGCTCAAAAAATCATGGTTTCAATTCCAAAATGGTGCGATTAAAAGATTCAACAAAAGGGAATGAATTACTTATGCAACAAGGTTTCAATTCCAAAATGGTGCGATTAAAAGAAGACTGATTTGTTGGCTGATACACATAATTCGCGAGTTTCAATTCCAAAATGGTGCGATTAAAAGTGCATGTAAGCATCTTTTTCCCGGGCAGTTGTTAATTGTTTCAATTCCAAAATGGTGCGATTAAAAGAAATCAATTTCGCCAACATAATCTTCTTTGGCATAGTTTCAATTCCAAAATGGTGCGATTAAAAGTATTCATCCTTTTTACGGAATATTATCTGTTCAACCGAGTTTCAATTCCAAAATGGTGCGATTAAAAGACAATTAAAGCTGCAACACCTATAATTATTAAACCGATGTTTCAATTCCAAAATGGTGCGATTAAAAGATTACCACCTTTCTTAATATTCCAGACTCTACCGCTGTTTCAATTCCAAAATGGTGCGATTAAAAGAACAATATCGCTTTCTAAGAAAGCCTGCCAGCTTCGTTTCAATTCCAAAATGGTGCGATTAAAAGTTATTTCGCCGGATAAGATATGATACGCCAATTACGTGTTTCAATTCCAAAATGGTGCGATTAAAAGACTTTCTTATCAAATATATAAGAACGCAGCACACAGGTTTCAATTCCAAAATGGTGCGATTAAAAGATTAGTGAAATGAAGCCTATAGATATTTCTAAACTTGTTTCAATTCCAAAATGGTGCGATTAAAAGAAAGCTAATATGCGAATTGTCGGTAATGCTGAGTAGTTTCAATTCCAAAATGGTGCGATTAAAAGTATCTTACCGATTACGAAACATCATATATAGGATATGGGTTTCAATTCCAAAATGGTGCGATTAAAAGTGAGTGCCTGCACGCAGAGCCGTTTGCGTAGCAAGTTTCAATTCCAAAATGGTGCGATTAAAAGATTATTCCGACGTATAAGATACAACACACCAATTACGCGTTTCAATATTCCAAAATGGTGCGATTAAAAGTTATTTCGCCGGATAAGATATGATACGCCAATTACGTGTTTCAATTCCAAAATGGTGCGATTAAAAGTATTCAAATATTATTTCAATAAGTGCTTCTAAAACTGTTTCAATTCCAAAATGGTGCGATTAAAAGACTGGTCAAAATCAACAAATGTTAAAAAAGAAATAGTTTCAATTCCAAAATGGTGCGATTAAAAGGTCATATAGAAATAGACAGTGAAGGCAGCGAAGAACAAGTTTCAATTCCAAAATGGTGCGATTAAAAGGTAACTACTCAAAAGGAAATATTGAAACGCTATCTATGTTTCAATTCCAAAATGGTGCGATTAAAAGTCTTCTTCATTAATCAATGGAAGTACGTTATACGAAGTTTCAATTCCAAAATGGTGCGATTAAAAGGCGTCAAAAATTGCATCAATTACAATATCTCTGTAATTGTTTCAATTCCAAAATGGTGCGATTAAAAGAAACGGCAGGCAACAAGCTAATTTAGTAATGCAAAGTTTCAATTCCAAAATGGTGCGATTAAAAGACAAACAGAAATCGAGACCCTTTCATCTTTAATTAGTTTCAATTCCAAAATGGTGCGATTAAAAGTAGAGATGTATATTAACTTAGGAAATTCAAAACAAAGTTTCAATTCCAAAATGGTGCGATTAAAAGTAATTGAACGTCTTAATGATGTTTTCGGAATCGGTCGCGTTTCAATTCCAAAATGGTGCGATTAAAAGACTTACAGATTTTGGAATAAAGACCATTCTTCCGGGTTTCAATTCCAAAATGGTGCGATTAAAAGGTCTAAATTCGCGTTTATCCACATTTTTTTTATCCAGTTTCAATTCCAAAATGGTGCGATTAAAAGTTTTCTTGATTTATGCCGGTTGAGTTCCTGAATTGCACGTTTCAATTCCAAAATGGTGCGATTAAAAGTCTTGATTTATGCCGGTTGAGTTCCTTAATTGCACGTTTCAATTCCAAAATGGTGCGATTAAAAGTTGATTATAATCTTGCATCTTGGCAATCTGCTAATGTGTTTCAATTCCAAAATGGTGCGATTAAAAGAAATCCGGTAACGGACAAAATTAGACAGTTTCAACTGTTTCAATTCCAAAATGGTGCGATTAAAAGTAAAGCTATTCATAAAACAAAATAAAATGATATGTTTGTTTCAATTCCAAAATGGTGCGATTAAAAGCTATGAACAAATGACAGTAGACTTTGATGAACAAATGTTTCAATTCCAAAATGGTGCGATTAAAAGATTGCAAGACTTGAAGTAAAAACAGGGCTTATTAAGTTTCAATTCCAAAATGGTGCGATTAAAAGGTACAGTTCGGATTTAAAAGAGAGGGTACTTCTCTAGTTTCAATTCCAAAATGGTGCGATTAAAAGTTAATCCTGATCCGGATGACGATGTGTCTAATTCGTGTTTCAATTCCAAAATGGTGCGATTAAAAGATACTTTACTCAAAAGTTTTACAAACCATAATCCTGAGTTTCAATTCCAAAATGGTGCGATTAAAAGTGCCGGTGTATTCCTTTAAAACGGCGGTTAATGCAGTTTCAATTCCAAAATGGTGCGATTAAAAGTACACCGCTTAATTTGCTATACATAGTGTTAACGGCGTTTCAATTCCAAAATGGTGCGATTAAAAGCCGTATCCACCAACTATTCCGCCTGTTGCAAATTTGTTTCAATTCCAAAATGGTGCGATTAAAAGAGCATTATTTTTCTACTAATAAATTGTTGTGCTTGTGTTTCAATTCCAAAATGGTGCGATTAAAAGAACTTCTCAAAATTTCTAATATAATCCATATCACAAGTTTCAATTCCAAAATGGTGCGATTAAAAGAAACGGCAGGCAACAAGCTAATCTAATAATGCAAAGTTTCAATTCCAAAATGGTGCGATTAAAAGGTTTAAAAAATAGAATATTAATCCGTCCTGAGAAATATGTTTCAATTCCAAAATGGTGCGATTAAAAGAACAGAAAGTTATTACAGCTCAACGGCAAAACGCTGTTTCAATTCCAAAATGGTGCGATTAAAAGAGATAAAACATTTAATTTATGGGATTCATTTGTTAGAAGTTTCAATTCCAAAATGGTGCGATTAAAAGATTGCCTCTGCAAATGTTATATGATCGGAAATTTTATGTTTCAATTCCAAAATGGTGCGATTAAAAGCCGTAAATGACGACACAAAAATAAACTGATTTTCAATGATTTCAAAATATTTTTCATTAAAAATCAATCTTAAATGTCGTCATTCGGCAATGATATAAAAACGCCTTACCTTCGACAACTATTGCAATGCTTTTATTTTCAATACGTCAAAGAACTTTTTTCTTTTTTATAATACTTTTCAATACAAAATAAAGCTCATTTTATAATATTCGACAACTATAAAAAAGTGTCAAGTTTGCTTAATTCTTTCCCGATAATTTCTTTTTCAAGCCATTTTTCTTGCCTTGTTTTAAATAAAATCAAACTGTCGTTTTCTGCTTTCATTATATTTTTTGCTCTTTCTTTTAATTCGCTTAACTTTACTTCAGTTATTTCTCCTTCAAAAACGGAATTTTGTATCCAATTAAGGTATTGTCGCATAAGTTTAAGCATCTTCCCGACTCTTTTTTGTCCGATATCATATACAGCTATCACATACATATTACCACCAGATTTTAAAAGGTTTATATTCTTGAATTTTTAATAAATCTTTTTGCAATTTATAACATTCTAATTTTATAAGGTGCTTGTAACTTACTTTTCTTTTCAAAATTCTGTGTTGAATTGTTTCTTCCAGTCTGTTTTGAAATGCTTCAATAAATTTCTTTTTTGCAGATGTTTTCAGAATAACTCGGTTAAGCTGCACATCAAAGTCTTTTTGCTTTAAGATGCCTTTATTCAGTACTTTAAATATGACACGGTCAACAATTACGGGTTTAAAAATCTCTGAAATATCAAGTGCCAAAGAATATCTTCGGTCACCGGGACTGTGCAAATAACTGATTGTCGGGTTCAATTGTGTTTTATGTATGGCTCTTAATGTTTCGGAATATGCCATCATATTACCGAATGAAATTAATGAGTTAACTTCGTTTTTCGGAGGTTGCATACTTCTGCCTCCCATTGAAAAATCTTTTATAATTGCTTCAAATCCGTCATAGTAAGTTTTTCTGATATTACCTTCTGTTCCCATTAATTCCGGAACGTCATTAAGTTTCGGAATTTGTGATTGCAGATTTTCAATTTGTTTTATGTGTAATGATAAATCTTTGCCTCTGTTATTATAATACTTCAAGTTTTTAAGCATATTGTAACTTGCACCTTCAATAAGTAAGCCTGCAATTTTTAAACGATGTTTTTTGTTCAGAAATGCTTTTGATTGTGCCATAATCATTTTTCCTGACAATAATCCGTCACGCGGCATAAAAGAACCTGTGTAATTTTCGTAATAATCGAAAAAATGAACGGCTATATCGTTTTTGCCCAAGAAATTATAGAGTGCCGAATTTGCATCAAACGAACCGAAAGCGTACAATTGTTCTACTTGTTCGACAGGCAGATAACGAGGCTTCTGTTCAACTCCGTTTTCATCTTTCGGAATGAATTTTAAAGTGTTATCTTTTCTTGATAATCTTCCGGGATTGAATAAGTAGTAAGTTTTTTTCATTTTTTTCAGACTGATTGAGATTGTGAAAGATTGAAAGAGATTGAATAAGATTGAAAAAAAAATCTCAATTCAATCTCTTTCAAACATCAGGAAATATTTTTTCTCATATTTGCAAGTATTTTAACAAGTTCAATGCTTTCTGTATGTAATTTACGAATAAAATCGCTTGTCAAAATTTTTGAACTTATTAACATATCAATCCACATTTCGGTTTCATCTGCTTCTTCAACGGTAATTGAGAGTTTACTGAAAAATTCGGCTTTTGAACGTCCTCTTAATGCGGCTCTGTAATTTGCATACATTGAAGTTCCGGATTTTGTAATCTGATAATTAATAACTTTTGCCCGTGTTGTTTTATCAAGCATTTCAGAAATTTGCAAAATTTGCAAAGCAAACTTTCGTAATCTTTCCCTTATTTCAATTTTATAATTTATCCAATCATTATTCTTCATTTTCGATAAATTTAATTCAATCAATTTGTTCAATCTCTTTCAATCTCAATCTATCTCCTTCAATCTGCTTCAATCTTTTTCAATCTCCATAAATCTTATTCAATCTCCTTCAATCTCAATCAATCTGCTTCAATCTTCATCCGCATAACAAAAATCATAATAACTGCATCGTTTACAAATTTTAGAATTAATTACATCGGGACAAGTTTCAGAGCCGGTAATTTCTTCAATTTCTTTTTCAATTTCTAAAATTTGCTCTCTGTCTATGTCGGAAAGAAGAATTTCCTCTTTTTTTCTGAGTTTCGGATATTCTAAAATCCCTGAGACTCCTTTAATACCTGCTTTTTCAAAAACATAAATGTAATATTTTAATTGCCACTCGTGAGCAGCTTCAATTTTATCGGATTTTTTGATTTCATGGATGACTTTGTTTCTCGTATCATAAAAATCTACTTTTATTCCGCCTATTTGTACTTCCTCATATTTTTCGCTCCTTTGCGGATATGTCGTTTCGTGTATCAGTTTGCCTTCGGAAACCAAATCGGAAGTATGTTCCATGTGGATACCGTTTGTAAAGAGCCACAATTTTCGAGAGCAGATGAAGTAATAGTTTATATGGGTTCCGGTTAGTTGCATTTATACAATTTATTATTTTTTATAAAATGACGATTTCATAAATTCATCTTTCATTGCCGGTCTGTTTTTATATTTATCTAATAATCCGTGCATTATGTTCTTTGCTTCATCTTTTGCATCTTTAATTTCTGACATTTTATATAAATAATCTACTATATCTTTGTAGGCAGAGCGACCTGTATTTTTATCTGCAAATTTTTCAATTGCAGTCTTGAACAATTTTATCAATTCAGAAGGATATAATTCTTTCAAATATTGTGTGTACGTCAGTAATGTATTTATTCTCGGATTTTGTTTGACTAATTCAAAAAGCCTGTCCCACATCTTTTCTTCGATGTAAATATTTGCAACAGAAACAGGAAGTGAATAATAATAGTTTCCTTGTTTCGGATTTTTTTTCAGTAGTTTTTCAATTTCTTTATCTTCCGGTTTCCAAATTTCTTTAAGAATTTTATAATAGGACATATCGTTCCAACCGCTGAAAAACAATTCTTCGGCATATTTTTTTATATTTTTTATATCTTTTAGTTCTTGATAAATTTTCAATAATGTTTCTTTCCATTGTATTGTAATTCCGGAAAGATTATCTTTTGTTGCAATTTTAATCCCTTCTTCAATAAGATTTACGGCTTCTTTATAGTTTTTGTCATTAATTTTCCTGTCAACAATTATTTTTCTGAAATCGGTAAGGTTAATATTATCATATATAATTTTATCGGCTTTTTTTGTTTCGTCGGATATGTTGTATAATTTTACTTTATGTTTCAGATATTTTGTTTTTTGATAATTCCCTGACCAATCATCTCTGCTTTCTGTCTGTTTTAATTTTTTATCAATAAATTCATGGACAATGTTAATTTTATGCCGGTTATCACATGCTTCAATCAGCAAAGGTTCAAGTTCATCTCCGCATCCGTAATCGTTATAGTTCTTATTTTGTGCTTGTTCAAAAATCCATTCAAATACTTCATTTTTAAATGTTTCGTCATCTGATAATTTAAGTATTTTTGAAACAAGTTCAAACGAACGATATATTGCTCCTCCGCACTCACCGTTTGAATCATCAATATTTTCTATATTATTAATACACTCCGGAGCAATTGCGGAAACAATCCGAAAGGCTTCTTTATGTTTTTTTTCTTTAATTAAATCTTCTGCATTATATAATAAACTGTCTATTTGTCTCATAGCAGTATAGATATGATTATAATCTATAAAACCGTATTTGCCTCCTGCCGAGAAAAATATATTTTGCACTGTATGACGGTATATGTCGCCGGTATCTGAATTGCTGTATTCCGAAAAACGTACGGTTAAATCATTACGGAAGTCAGAATTTTTTGCGGCATATTTTTTAATAAATTCACGAAGTTCGTTTTCGGGTACATTATCCGCAATTTCTTTCCATGCTTCTTTTTTATTTTTTACTTCGGTTCCCGTAATTTGTTTTTCATCTTTAATTTTCAGCAATACGGCAACAACATGCTTGCAGATTGCTCCGTCATACGGACAATTGCAATAGTACTTCTGAATTTCGCCGTCGGAATTAATCTTTATATCAACCTCATAATCATCAGCATAGCTGCCTTCAACAAGAGCAAACCATTGCCCGTTTTCCGTGCCTTGCAAATCAACAACTGCATTATCGAAATAATAATTTTCGCCTCTTTCAAATATTACGGGGTTAATTTTATTTTTGAAATTATTTATGTTCATGTTATTGTAAATTGTTTTGAGTATCTCAACTAATTTATTGATATTAGAAAGTTCTGAATACTGTTTGTATTACAATATTCTTTTTTGTTCGAAAATTTCAGATATTGCATAAATACTTTTTTTGAATTTTTGAAAAAAGCCTTGCTTGCAACTACATTGTCTTTAAAATCAGCAGAATACATTTGTTTAAGTTCGTATTTTTGAAATTCGCTGTGTGATTTTCCCAAATCACGAAAAATTACACTTGTTCGCAGAAGCGTCCGAAAATTTTCTGCATCAACTGATGACACAATATTTGTAAATGATTTTCTTAAAACATCTGCGATTAATAATGTGTCGTTAATATGTTCTTGAAGTATTGCTTCGGGATTTGATTTAGCAAATATTTTCATTGTTGCTGTATTACGATAAATATATGTCATTGTTTTTTTTCGATAAAAAGCATCATAGATGCAAGATTATGGTAAAAATTAAATTAGATTACCAAAAGCACCGTAGGTGCGGTATTATTTATTATAAAATTCAAAAATATATTTACTGTCAAATTGTATTTCAAATTTTTCAAGCAATTCAAAATATTCTTCTCGAAATGTTTGTTTTTGATGATGTTTTTCTTGTTGCATAATGTATTTTATTACATTGTTTCTTTGAGATTTTGAATAAGAAAAGGCTCCGTAACCTTTTTGCCAATTAAATTTTCCTTTGGTAAAATTATTTTCGTTTATCCATTTTGAAGAATTTGTTTTTACTATTCTGATAATATCAGATAAAGAAGTAGTAGGATGTAACTCAAAGAAAATATGCACATGGTCTTTATAACCATTTACGGCTAACGAGAATTGTTTGTTATTTTTCAATATTCCGGATATATACCTGAACAATTCTTTTCTGAAATTATCTGTCAATAAATTTTGTCTGCCTTTTACTGCAAAAACCGCATGGACATTCATTTGCGTATATGTATTTGCCATAATTATCAATTGAATTATTACCGAGCCTACGGCTCTTTTATTGTTTTATTGTTATTTTTTTACCATAATATTGAGCCTGTGGCTCTGTGTTTGCCGGATTGTTTTCTTACCATATTTTTACCGTAATTACGAACTTATGGTTCTTTGCATCGCAGATGCACAATTATGGTAAAAACAGAACGAATATAATCAAAAGCACCGTAGGTGCGATATTATTTTTGTTAATTGTTATCCATAATCCAATATCTATACTTTTGGCTGTATGTATAAATAAAAAAGTTTACCTTTTGTAGCTGCATATTTGACAATACAGCAATTATATTGCAACAAAAGGCAAATATGAAAATTAATTATTTTTTGTTAATTGATGTTCATAATCAAAGTCTTGCATCAATTCAATCAATTTCTTCTCTGCATTTTCCAAAGCATCAGCTTTTTCTGACTTTGTAATAATGTAAGCTGCTGCCGGAAGCGTAACAAAAGTATCAACACTTTCCATTTCTTCTTCAATAATAAAATATGTAATTAAATATATTGATTATTATCAAAAAAAACATCCTCATCTTCATCTATTAACAAGCCTAATTCAGAGTCATATTTTTTTGAAATTGTAAAAAACTGCTGTTCTAATATTTTTTCAGTTCTAATACTTTCAAAAACAGTTCTCTCTTTTTCAATACCATTTTTATAATTTAATAAATGAAATCGTTTCTCACTAATCTGAACTTTTAAGCTTTCTGCTTTTACAAATTTGTTTTCTTGTAAATATTTTTGATAAACATCTGAAAATTTAATAGGCAACACTTTAACACCATCAAATTGGTTGTAAAAATCTTCTTCTTGTTTTGAATTATAAATAAAAGGTTTTAATTCTTTTTTAATAAAATTATCAAGCAAATTATAAATCAAATCAAATTCATCTTTATCCGTTTTATCCCATTCCGGATAAACAAAATCTATCATTTCTTGAAGTTCAGCTTCATTAATTTTTCCGGAATTTATTTGTTCTTTTTCTTTTAAAATTTGAATTGTTCTATCAATTACACCTTTGTTTTTATAGATAAATTTGTCTGATTTATTTCTTCCCTCAAAAACAATACAATCACTAATGCTTTTTTTTCTTTTCCTGTTTACTCGTCCAAAACGCTGAATAAGAGCATCAAGCGGTGCGGGTTCTGTAAAAATAATATCATAATCAATGTCTAAACTGACTTCTATCGCCTGTGTTCCGACTAATAATTTTGTATTTTCATTAAAAACAAGCTTTTCTTTTTTGTTTCTGTCAAAAGCATTAAACGAACTGTGCAACAATACTTTATTTTTGCTTTCCAATGATTTATAAATATTTTGTGCTTGTTTTACTGTATTGCAAACTAACAATACTTTCTTTTCCTCGGATAAAGCATTCTGAATTAATTGTAAATTTTCATTTAATTTACCATTTTTAACAATAATTCTATGACGTTTGAAATTCTCGTATAATGCATTATCAGCTTTTACTGTTTCAAAATCACCTATGGCATTTTCCAATTCATTTCTAATAAATTTTGGTAAAGTGGCAGTCATAATAAATGCTTTTACATTAAGATATTTTGTTGTAAATTCCAAAAGCACAATTATTTGGGCGAAAACGGAAGGATTATAGGCATGAATTTCATCAAAAATAAAATATCCGCCTGCCCATTCAAAAATTCCTTTTTCAAAACCACGTAAAGCAAAAATATTTTTAAGCAACTGAAACGGCGTAACAACTTTTAAAGGTGTTATAAGATTTTTAAATTGGTCTTTGATTTCTTTTTTCTTTTGTTCATCAATTAAATCGTCATCTTTAAATTTATTTTCAATAAAGGCTGATAATTTTCCGTGAACCAAACCTACTTTTTCAGGAATGTCATTGTTCAACCTTTCATACATTGCATTTATTGATGCTGTGAAAGGCAAAATATAAAAAACACGTCCGTTTCCTGTTTTTTTCAACTGATTTTGAAGCCAGAGCAAAGAACTTTCTGTTTTACCTGAACCGGTTGGGGCTGTAAGTATTGCATTTCCTATAATTTTAGATGATTTTTGCTGATGAGTGTAAAAATCGTAGTCTGTTTCATAAAGATATTGAAAATCTGAAATTTCTAAATGCTTAATTTCTCGAATACCTGCCGATGCCAAGTGGTCGCATTGCTTAAAAGCTCCGGCAAGTAACAGCAGTTTGATTAACTCGGAATAATCTGTAAAAGATTTTTGTTTGAACTGCTGTAATATTCTTTTCGGATTATGGATAATTGGTTCTGAAATTTGAATTTCATACTCGCTCAAAATTGAAGTAACATCTTTAACAGGTATGTTTTGTTTAAAAGCTTTTTCAAAAGTTAAAATTTCTTCTATTCCGTCTAAATCAAAATCATCGTCTTCTCCATATTCGTTTAGTTTTTCAATTAATTTCTCGTAATCTTTATGATGACCTGCAACTACATTGTATATCAAATCTTTATTTTTGATATTTAATGCTTTTACAAACGGTAGTGAAAATAATTCGTGACGTTGGGAATTCCACGAATTATTTGTTTGTCCTTGCAGTATTTTCTGAAACTCATTGTGTGATTTTCCTAAATCATGAAAAATAATACTTATTCGTAACAATTCCCAAAATTCTTCTTCCGGAATTAATGACGTAATATTTGTAAAAGATTGTTTCAAAACATTTGCAATTTGCAATGCGTCATTAATATGTTCCTGCAATGTGGATTTTGGATTTGATTTTGCAAGTATCATCAATTCAAAACTCTAATTCATGAAAATAAATATCAACTTCTTTGTCATCAATAATATCGGTATATGTTTTTAAAGAGCTTGTTTCCGTATTTTTTAAATTATGAGAAATTACGGAATACGGTTCTGTGCCGATATTATTTCTTGGTATTGAATTTGTAAAATATTTAGGCAATGCTTGAATTTCTCCGGCAAGAAAATTTCCTGCAAACGGAATTATCTGTCCTTTTATATTTTCAGGCATCGAATTTTCAGTTAGTTCAAGCTCTTCTATATTTTCTACTGTTGCCAAATCTCCGCTTCTTCCCAGTATCAATGAATAATACGGATTTTTCAGAAATTCAACTAATTCTCTATCTTCCAGATAAATATAAAGACGGCAGTCAAATAAAAACTCTCTGTTTATTACATTTGATTTCACTGAATTTGACGGGGCTTTTTTGCCTTTTACTATGCCAATCTGATAAATTGTTTCTAAATCAACGGCTTTTGCGCCATATTCAAAGTAATAAGCAATTTTAAGTTGTGAGTGCTCAATATATTTGCCGGCAGCGGCATTCAGTAAACCCAATACCGTGCTAATCGGCGGAACGTCAAGTGTCGGCTGAAATCCTGAAATTAAATTCGGATACCGAAAACTTGCCGTCCATGATGATATTTTTATACGGTATGTTTTCATAATTAATCCATTTGGGTTTCTAATTGCTCACAGTATTTATCAATTGCAGTATTAACTGTCATTAATTCAATATTTTCAAATTCTTTTACTAATTTTGATAATTCATCATTTTTTTCATCCATAAAACCGGCTCGTTTCCCTATATAAATTTTGCCTTCAAAATCATCTTTGTAATCATTTAGAATTTCTCGTATTGCATCAATATTTATTTCTGCAACTTCATCATAAGCACCGGAATTGCTTGCAATATGTGAGAATGGATGATTTCCGGTTTTTGTTGTTGCAAGAATTATAAATTTTGGCGTAACATCTGCCATATTGCTGGTTTGCATAGCTCCGCCGGAAATGTTTTTTAGAGCTTTTATGGTATCAGTTGCTCGTTTTACTCTAATTCCTTTATCCAAACGAGCTAATTTGTGCGGATTTCCTTTCGCATCTTTTATAAAGTTATCTTCAACTTCTGTAACTAATCCGTTTTCTAATGCTTCTGCTTGCAGTTTTTCTGAAAGATTAACATAACCTGTTTTGTTATAATTTGAAAACGTGCCTACTTGTGCCAAATCCAAACTAAACATGCCTTTCATAATGGCACTATATTCCTCTTTTCCGTATGGAACAGAATCGCCCTCTTGCCTTGCCATGCTCGACCAATTCTCCTCAGGTCTTACCGATGCGACAGAAACAATAGCTGTATTTTTCAGAGGCGAAATTCGAGTTACGGTTACATTTTCTGTTTTCTCTTTACCCTTTGAATCCAAAACAGGATTTCCGTCTATGTCACGGATAACATCTTTTGCGGCTTTCATGTATCCGAAAACATCATCATCGGGAAACTTAATTGGATTTGCATTTGTGAAAGCAATCTTTTTATCTCGTGTAATCAGTGATACCTCCCATCCTAAGTTTCTTTGCAAAGAATCTCTCCACCAATACCGCCATGCCTGTCCGGAAACATAAACATACGATTTTCCGTTTTTGAAAATTTTCTTTGTGGCAACAGCATTGTCAAATTTTGTTGAATTACTTTTTCCTGCATTATTTAATGCAACAACATCTACGTCTAATAAGACAAATCCTTGTGTTTTTAAATTTTTCATTTTCTTGATATTTTAATTTTGTTCGTTAATATTTTCATCTTCTAATTCAAGTTCTATTTTTTTGTTTAGTTTGTGCATTTTCTGATAAATTGCAATAAGTAATACATCTGTTATCTCTCCTGCATTTGCCACATCTGAAAACAAATAATCGGTATAATCTTTGACCGTAATTAAAGGATTTTCATTCCCTTTATTATAATTCTCTGCTGTAAGTTTAACCAAGAATCTTCTTAATTCATGTGCCTTTGATGATTTATTCAGCTTTGTTATTATCTTTTTTATTTCATCATCGCTTCTGTCATTGACAAGAAAATCTGCCAATTCCAAAATTTTGTCTATTGTTTGTTTTTTCATGTTTCTTATATTTTGTTGATAAATTCTAATAATGTCAAAATTTAACTTTTTTCCGTTTTTATACCATTTGAGAAATTGCGGAACAATGCTTTTCCCAAATAAGAGTTTATTGTAAATTGTGTTTGACCAAATTTTATATGTTTCAAATTCAACATTCTCTTTCTTGCCTTTTTTTTCTATTTCAAAATTGTTACTCGCAGGATTATAAATTGCTCCTTTATTTTTTGAGTTATAATAATGCGAATAAGTGAAATTTTGCCAGTCTGCTTTATAATTTATTTTATGACAAAAAGAATAAAAACCAAAAACAGTTGCCGGCAGTTTATAAAGTTCGATTTCCGGGCTTGCTCCAAAATTTGTAAAATGATATAAAGTTAATGACGCATTTTTATCTATATATTTTTTCTGCTCAATTACTTTTCTTACAAAATCAAAAATTGTATTTGCAGGATTTTTAAACTCAGATTTACCGACACCTTCTTTTATACCTGTTGCAATATTTTTAAGATTATATTTTATATTTTCCTCAACATAAAAGCGTGAAATTTCTTCATTGTTACTTTTTAACAATGCAACTTTTCCTGATAACAGCATACTCCCCAGCGGAACAAAATGTAAACGGATTAAAATTTCTTTTGAAAGCAAAATTCCCGTATCAAAACCGTGATGAAAATTAATAAAGGTTCCGGAACCGGACATTATAGAATTATCTCTTCCTCCGGAAAACAGTTTTGCTTTTTGTCCTGATATTCGGCAACATCCATCTTCTACATAATCTTTTTCCAAAATTAATTCTTTAAAATATTTAACTGTTTCTGATATTTTCTTATCGCCTTTAAATGCCGGTTGTGTTATCTTTGAATTTAGAAAAAACGTATGCAATTTCCCTTCCCATTTGTTCACATATATTTTTGTAACATATTCAATAAGCCAATCAATATCTTTATCCGGATAACGGTGTTCCCACAAATATTGAATGACATAACCTCCGGTGTCGGCAAAAGGATCTCCGGTAGGTTTTGTCAGCCATTCGTAATTAATTGTTTCTATTTTCCCTTTCATATCGCATATATGTAATTATTATAAAAGCACCTTATATTTTTCTTTTAATTGATAAAAATTAATATTTTCTAAAAAATTAGTTCTAAAATTATTATCATCAAAAATAATCTTATAGATTTCAGTATTTGAAAAATTCATTTTTTTAAGGTCTTTAATTCTTTTATTTATTTGAAATTCAACTTGTTTCTTTGTTTTAAAATTCTCAAAATCTACATAAATTACTTTTTCCATCATTACTTTTTTATAAATTATTCTACAAACATATAAAAAATAATTTAAATAACCAAGTTAAGTAGATTAAATTAATATAATTTACTATTTTATATATATATTATTTTATTTCATATTATTTGACTAATTTTGTATTTTAATAAATCGAACCATTTTGGAATTGAAAAAGTTAATTAGATTAAATTAATCGTACCATTTTGGAATTGCCTCTTTTAAAGAGGCTTTTTTTAATCTACTAAATTGTTCTATTTCATGTATCATATCTCAAATTATTTTCAAATTTCCTACAAATTTACAACCTCAAAAAGACAACTGCTGTCCTGTGTGATTTTTTTTTAATATTATTTTATCCCCGAATTTTCGTATTTTTACATTTATCCGAACCTCTCAATTCCCTTCTTCATTTCCGAAACAATATAATCTTTAAGCTTTTGCGGTTGAATGATTTCAATATCGGCGGGCAGTCCGAGAATAAAACGTCTTATTCCGAAAAGACTTGTTACTTCGGTTTCAAAAATATAGTGATTGTTTTTTGCTTTTTTTGTAAAGATTTCTGCACGCGGATATTCTTCAATTAAAAGATTGTAAGCTTTTATGCTTAATCGTAGTTTTATAGGGATTTTTTCATTGCCGTTCATTCTGAAAACATCGAGATTGCTTTTTTTATGATTTTCGGGAAATGCTTGTTTTTGATTTAGAATTTCAATATTTGTAATTCGGTTTATTTTAAAAGTCTTACAAATACCCGATTCGGGTTCATAAGCCCAAACAGAAGTGTAATTTTGCGTAAAATCGAAAGGTTCCGTAACTCTGTCGGAAATATTTTGGCTGTTTGCCGAGCGGTATTTTATCAGTTTCACTTGTTTTTTATCCGATATTGCTTTTATTAATTTTTGAACCACTCTTTTGTTATGTTTTTTAACAACAGGCGTTGCCACACGGTCAAAATTATAAATCGAATAAAGCTTTTTTTTCAGTTGTTCTTTCAGTTCGTTTGTCGCATCAATGGACTTTATGGCATTTGTAAGAATTAAAGATTCATCTTCCGAAAAATGCAGAAGTTCGCTTAAATCTTTGTATTCCGATTCTTCTTTGTTAATTTTCAATAAATCGTCATTTTTATCAATTACAAAACCCACATCTTTGAAAGTGTTGATATATCGCCCGATTGTTTTAACGGAACAATCAAAATGTACGGCAAGAGATTTTTTGCTTCTTCCGAATTTGCTGTTAAGCATAGTCAGCAAAGCCAACATTTGTCTTAATTTTCTTTGCGATGCTTCTGCCATAGTATTTTATTATATCGGTTTATTAGTTTCAAAGCAGAAATCTAACCGGGGTCGTTCTGAATTATTTTACAACACCCGAAACCCTGCGAGTTTAACCTGCCGAAACCGGCATAATAGCCGATGCGTTGCAATTCAACAGGAGCTTGTAATTCAAAATCGAACATATAGGCAATAAGATGTGTTTCTTGGGGTGTTCCGGCTTTTATTAAAACACCGTTTTTTTTACCTTTTCCGTTAATGATAATCCTTACTTTCCCGGGATTTAGTTCTGAAAATCTATCGTTTGCAAGCAACTTTGATATTAAATTATTTGAGAATAATTCCTCAAAACTGTCATCGGCAGGTGATAAATGTTTTTTATGTGTTTTGCCGTCAATAATTTTATCGATAAAAACAGGTGAAAGGCAAGAATATTTCATTTTATTTGAGAATTCAGGTTCTGGTGTTCGTTCCACAGATTTTATGGTAAAAACAGCACGACTTTGTTTGTCTCCGATTCCGAATTTTTGATGTTTAAATATGCCTGTAACAAATGTTTCAATTGCTTTATCCGGTAAAAAAGAAACAATAAGCGAAATTTCATCAGAAAGAATTTTTAATCTGTTACCGTTTATTTTGTATTTAGGAATCAGTAAACGAGAGAAAGTAAAAAGTTTAAATTGTTTGTTTTCGTTTAAATAACCTTCTGAATGCAACCAATCCGAAAATTCAGGATTTCCGAAATTGAGAGTTTTATAAATCCAAGATGAAAGTTCGTATTGATAATTAACAGGTATTTCAGCATGTTTGCTTAATACGGATAAGTTTAATTTTAATCTCATTTTTTTTCTTTAAAATTAATAAAAAAATCAGATAATTCAAAAAATATTAATGATTTTTTATAAAACGAAATAAATATCTCTTCATTACAAAAAATGCCATTAATAAGTATCACTTTATTACATAATAATATAAAAATAAGTATCGCTTTGTTACAAATTAATTGAAAATTAGTTATATTTGCAGTAAAATTTATTTAAAATGTTCAGAAGAAATGCATTAAATAAACTTATTGAATGGTCGCAAAGCCAAAATCGTAAGCCTTTGGTTTTAAGAGGTGCAAGGCAGGTAGGAAAAACAACTTTGGTTAATATTTTCGCAAAACAATTTGATAATTATTTATACCTAAACCTTGAAAAACCGCAAGAACTAAAATTATTTAAAGATATTGTTTCTGTTGACAGTCTTTTAGAGGCAATATTTTATGTTAAGGATAAAACCAGAAAAAAGGGAAAAACATTAATTTTTATTGATGAAATTCAAAATTCTTCCGAAGCGGTTGCATTTTTGCGATATTTTTATGAAGATGCACCTGAGCTTTTTGTTATTTCTGCAGGTTCTTTACTTGAAACTTTAATAGATAAAAAGATAAATTTTCCGGTAGGAAGAGTTGAATATTTAAAGTTACACCCTGTATCTTTTACGGAATTTTTAGAAGCTGTTAATGAGTTACAAAGTCTTGAACTTTTGAAAAAAGAAAAATTTCCGGAATACGGACATGATAAACTGTTATTGCTGTTTCATAAATATACATTCATCGGCGGAATGCCGGAAGTTGTTCAATCATACAGTGCGAATAGGGATTTGAAAGTGATTGAAAAAATATATGATAGTTTATTAACTGCATATTTAGATGATGTTGAAAAATATGCAAGAAATAATACAATGGCACAAATAATAAGTCATACAATTGAGAAATCATTTTCAAAAGCAGGGCATCGAATAAAATTTCAAAACTTCGGAGATTCAAATTATCGTTCTCGAGAAGTAGGTGAAGCATTTCGCACAATAGAAAAAGCAATGATTTTACAATTAATTTATCCGGTAACGAATACTGAATTGCCGATAAATATTAATTATAAGAAATCACCTCGATTGCAGGTTTTAGACACCGGTTTGTTAAATTATTTTGCAGGTTTGCGAGAAGAAATTTTCGGAACAAACCAACTTTCTGATATTCAAGAAGGGCTTATCCTTGAACATATTGTCGGTCAAGAACTTTTGGCACTTAATAATTCCCCTTTACATAAATTAAATTTTTGGTCTCGCGAGAAAAAAGATACAAATTCTGAAGTAGATTTTGTATATTCATATAAAAATAAACTGTTCCCGATTGAAGTAAAGAAAGGAAAAACAGGAAGGTTACGTTCTTTGCATGAATTTATATACAGATCACCTCACAAATATGCTGTTCGTGTTTACTCGGGAAAATTAAGTATTGATAATGAAAAAACAGTTCACGGAACAGAATACAAATTGTTAAATTTACCTTTTTATCTTATTAATCGCATTGAATATTATATTGATATGTTGATAAAGGAATAAAAAAACTAAGTTTTTATTTGAAATAATTATTTTAAAATTTATTGTAATTTTCATTAAAATATTATTTTTGTTATTATTGATAATCTCAACAAAAGTAATATTCAGGAAAGATTGGGTTTTCCTATAAAAGATAAGCAATAAAGTTTTTTTGATACTATTTTGCTGCCAAGACAATCTGAAGCTTTAATTAACAGGCTGTTTTGAAGTGTTTATCTGTTACACTTCAATAAAATATAAAAAATATCCGGATACTGACATATATCATTGTTTGTATTTTTTTTCAGTTGCACCTTTGTTGTGAAAAATTACGGAAAATGCATGAGATGTCAATAGTGGTGAGTATCATTGATATTGCTGAAAATGAGGCAAAAAAAGCACATGCCGAAAAAATTTCGGAACTTGAATTAGACATCGGAACCGTTTCCGGAATTGAATTAAATGCGTTGAATTTTGCTTTTGAAAGTGTTAAGCCGCAAACTATGTTGAAAAATGCCGAAATAAAGATTAATATTATTTACGCAAAATCAAAATGTGAGGACTGTTCTTTTGAATATAAAACTGATAATGTATATAATTTATGTCCGAAATGTAATTCATACAGAACTCATATTATTCAAGGAAAAGAAATGAAAGTAAAGTCAATATCAGTTGATTAATGTGTAGTTATTGACCGGATAATGATATAGTTAATAAATAAAAATTAATAAATTATGTGTACAACTTGTGGTTGCGAAGGCAATGAAAATAAAATAATAATGACTGTTTTCGGAGAGAAAACCGAAACAATTGAACCGGAACATCATCATCATGAACATTCTCATGATCATCCTCACGAACATCCTCATAATCATTCGCATCATATTGATTTAGAGATTGATATTCTTTCACAGAATAATCTTTTGGCAGAACGAAACAGAGGATACTTTGAGGCAAAAAATATTTTTGCAATCAATATGATGAGTTCGCCCGGTTCAGGAAAAACAACTTTACTCGAACGTACGATTAAAGACCTGAAAGATAAAATGCAATTATATATTATTGAAGGCGATCAACAAACATTTAACGATGCCGAACGTATAGGAAATGCAGGTGCTCCGGTAATTCAGGTAAATACCGGAAACGGTTGTCATTTGGATGCTGATATGATAAATAAAGCCGTAAAAAAGTTAAATATAAAGGAACATTCTTTGGTATTTATTGAGAATGTAGGAAATTTGGTTTGTCCTTCATTATTTGATTTGGGAGAAGCCAAACGTGTTGTAGTGATGAGTGTTACCGAAGGTGAAGATAAGCCTGTAAAATATCCGACAATGTTTGAAAAAGCAGATATTTGTATTATTAATAAAATTGATCTGCTGCCGTATTTGACTTATGACCTTGAAGCAGCAAAAAATTATGCTCTTTGTGTTAATCATCACTTAAAATTTATCGAAATTTCGGCAACAACCGGAAAAGGAATGCAAAAATGGTATGATTTATTATCAGAAAGTTCTGAAAGTTGATAAAGTATGAAATTCAAAAAGTTGAAAGTAAAAAATCGTAGAACTTAAAAAGATTTTTAGAGTTTTAAAGAAAATATTTTAATAAAAAAGGCGTTCATTGAACGTCTTTATTTTTTAATAATCCGAAAGTTGAAAAAAACGGTTCATAAAATCAAAGTTATTATTTCTATAAGTATTTTGTCGGTACTTTTTATATTCATAATTAGCGAAAATATTTTCAAAACAAACAGAAGATTGTGTTACAGTGATATAGAAAAAATTCCCGAAAATAAAGTCGGGTTACTTCTCGGAACTTCAAAATATTTAAAAGGCGGAAAACAAAATTTATTTTATAAGAACAGAATTGATGCTGCTGCAAAATTGTATTTTTCGGGAAAAATAAAATATATTATCGCAAGCGGTGATAACAGACGAAAAAACTATAATGAACCGAAAATCATGAAGAAAGATTTGATAAAAAAAGGAATTCCCGAAAATAAAATTTTTGCCGATTATGCCGGTTTCAGAACTTTTGATTCGGTTGTAAGAAGTAAAGAAGTGTTCGGACAAAACAGTATTACTATAATATCACAACGATTTCATAATTTGAGAGCTGTATTTATTGCAAAACATTTCGGTATTAATGCTGTTGCGTACAATGCGAAAGAAGTTACGGGAATAAACGGAACGAAAATAAGATTTCGAGAGTTGTTTGCTCGCGTGAAAGCTCTTCTTGATATTTATATTTTGAAAACTAAACCTAAATTTTTGGGCGAAAAAATTCACTTAGATTAATATTCTTGATTTCAGTAAACTGCAATTCCGAATTAAAGTTAATACTCTTAATGAATTAGAAGCAGAACCTAATCATAATATTTTTCGGGATGTTCTTCTCTGTCTTTATATTTTGCGGCTGCTGAAGCAATTAATTGTCTGAATGTTTCAACAGCAGCATTTGTATCACTGCTGATTTCTTTTTTTTGCATTTTTAAAAGCATAACGGCATATAATCCGTGCAGACAAACATCAATATCATTCTCGGCGGTTCCCGTCATTTTTTCTTCCAATGCTTTGATATGAGGCAATGCCATATCAAAATATTGTTTATATTGAGTTTCTGAAGGATGGTTGAGCAGCCAAAGATGCAAATCATTCAAATCCGTAACAATATTTCTGATAATTTGCAAATGACCTGATTTTTTAATATTTTCTAATTCAGACATTTGTATCATACTTTTATACCACGATGTGATATTCTCTTTTGTATCGTTATCGACATTATATTTTTCAATAATTTCTGACTTAATTTTATTAATATCGAAATCAAAAGCTCTGAGAATATCTTCTGTTTGCCACATATACAAAATATATTCGGCAATATTTGTTTGTTTTAATTCACTTGAAATCAGCATATAATTCGTCGTTTAAAGTATATTGTCAATATTTGCCGGCGGATCTCCCCAAACAGCTGCGTCATCTGTTTCAACAATCGGACGATTGATAAACTTCGGATTTTCAACCATTATTTTTATCCGTTCATCATCCGAAAAAGTTTTTCCTTTGTAATTTAATTTGTATTCTTTTTCTTGAATTCGAATCATATCATTTGGCTTAACATTCATCTTTTTTAAAACATTTTTTAACGATTTTTCCGTAAAAGGTTTGTCTTTCAGATATTGAACAATTGTAAATTCAATATTTTTTTCTTGTAAATATTGTAAGCCGGCACGGCTTTTTTTACATCTCGGATTATGGTATATTTTTATCATAATTAATTTGGATTTTTTATTTTTCGGCAATGTATAAACCCGAACCGTATCGAGCGGGAATTTTCTTTGTAGAGGAAAAATTTTCTTTTAATTCATCACAAAAGTATTTTTTAAAATTCTTGTAATCACTACGTTCCAAAAATTCCAATATTTTAATTGAAAAGGGTGTTTTACCGATAAAATCATGCAAAACAACATATTTTCGGGAAACTCGCTTCATTTCATTCAATAAATTTTGTCTTTTATCTTTTTTAACACCGTGCATAACAAATGATGCCGTAACAACATCGAAAGAATTTTCTTTAAATTCCGATAAATCTTCAGCATTTGTATGATGAAAATTAATTTCGGGATGATTTTTTTTTGCTTGTTTTATCATTTTCTCGGAAAAATCAACACCTTCAATTTCAGAAGGTCCGAGTTTATTAATTGCCGCTCCCCAAGCACCGGTTCCTGTTCCTATATCCAAAACTGTTTTTCCGGCAATAATAATTTCTTTATCAAGTTCTTTCACAGATGCTTCAAAACCTTCTTGCAGGGATTTATCAAATTTTGCATAATAGGGTGCTATAAAATTAAAAATAAACCGGGCTCTTTTATCCGGATCTTTTGAAAAATAATGAATTATTGACATAGTTAAATTTTATTTACCGCCGAATTGCATTAAATAAGATTTTATAAACGGGTTTAAATCACCGTCCATAACTCCGTTTACATCGGAAGTTTCATATCCTGTTCTGTTATCTTTTACTAATTTGTAGGGGTGCATAACATAATTTCGTATTTGCGAACCCCATTCAATTTTTAGTTTATTTCCTTCTATTTCAGCTTGTTTTTCTTGCCTTTTTCGTAATTCAATTTCATACAGATGCGATTTTAAAATACGTAAAGCATTTTCTTTATTGGTTAATTGAGAACGAGATTCGGTGTTTTCAACAGCAATTCCTGTTGGTTTGTGCCGAACTCTTACACCGGTTTCTAATTTATTAACACCTTGTCCGCCGGCACCTCCGGAACGGAATGTTTCCCAAGTAATATCGCCCGGATTTATCTTAATTTCGATAGAATCATCAATAGCGGGAGAAACAAAAACTGATGCAAAAGACGTATGTCTTCGGTTACTTGAATCGAAAGGTGATAATCTCACTAATCTATGGACACCGTTTTCACTTCGCAAATAGCCGTATGCATATTCACCTTCAAATTCTAATGTAACACTTTTAATTCCTGCTTCATCACCGGCTTGATAATAAAGTTGTTTTACTTTATAATTATTACGTTCACCCCAGCGAATATACATTCTCATAAGCATTTCTGCCCAATCGGTACTTTCGGTTCCGCCGGCACCGGGATTAATTTTTAAAATTGCATTTAAAATATCTTCATCATTTCGAAGCATATTTCTGAATTCTAACTCTTCAATTAATTCAAGTGCTTTATTATACGTATTATCAAGTTCGGATTCTTGAGCATCGCCGCTTTCAAAAAAATCAAAAATAACTTCTAAATCTTCCGTTGCAGAAACAACTTTTTGAAAATCTGTAATCCAAGATTTTATTCGTGAAATTTCTTTTAATTTTTTTTCTGCTTTTTTTGAGTCATTCCAAAAATCCGTTTTTTGAGTTATTTTTTCCTTTTCAGACAGAATTTTTTTCTTTTCATCAATGTCAAAGATACCCCCTTAACGCATCTCTGCGTTTGTAGATTTCTTCGGCTTTTTCTTTATTCGTCATATATTGAATGTTTAACTTTATCAATTAAAACGACAAATATATAAATTGAATTTTTATAATCAATTCTAAAACCTTATATTTAGGGCAAAATTTTTGTATTGTATAATTAAAGTTTTTGAAATTTAATTAAATGATTAATCTTTCTGAATATATAATTCTTACTGTTTCTGATAATAAAAAAATAATTAATATTATTAAAAACAGTTTTAAAGCTGAAGCTCAATCTTATTTTATTGCTGCAACCAAAATATCCGGTGAAGTTTTTGATATTATTGAAGATCAAAAACCTGATATTATTTTGCTGGATATTGATTACGGAGAAGATACAAAAGGTCTGGATTTATTAATGGATTTAAGAGAATTTGAATTGTCAATGCAGATACCGGTATTAGTAATGTCAAGCAGCAACAAAGATATTGAAAGAGCTGTGATGTTCGGTGCCGGTGATTTTTTGAAAATACCTTTTGATAAATTGGAACTTACGGTTAGGGTAAAATCGTTACTGGCTTTATTTAAATTAATTGAAGGAATAACCGGACAAGCTGAAGATTTGGCTTCAAAAACTACCGAATTAGAGAAAAAGAATGAACAATTAGAAATTGAAAAAAATAAAACCGATGAACTGTTGCAAAATATTTTGCCATACGAAATTGCTGAACAACTTAAAAATAAAGGACAGGTAAACGCAAAAAAATATCGAATGGTAACAATTATGTTTACCGATTTTAAAGATTTTACAAAGATTTCTTCAATACTTGAACCTGAGGATATTATTAAAGAACTTGGTGTTTATTTCAGAAAATTTGATGAAATTACCGAAAATCATTTCATTGAAAAAATCAAAACAATCGGAGATGCTTATATGTGTGTAGGCGGACTTCCGCTCAGAAATAAAAGTAATCCTATTGATATTGTTTTGGCTGCGATGGAAATCCAGCGATTTATGAAAGAATATAATACACTCAGAAAAGCGAAAGGTTACACAGTTTGGGAATTGAGATTGGGAATTCATACAGGAAAGGTTGTTGCCGGAGTTATCGGTTCAAAAAAATTTGCTTACGATATTTGGGGCGATGCTGTTAATACGGCAAGTCGATTAGAAACTGCCGGAGAACCGGGAAAAATAAATATCTCGGGAGAAACATACCAATACGTAAAGGATTATTTTATTTGTACGTACAGAGGTAAAATACCTGCAAAAAATAAAGGTGAAATTGATATGTATTTTGTTGAAGGTTTAAAAAGCAAATATCGTGAAAATAATGATCCCGCCAAACCTAATGAGAAATTTCAGGAATTACTTGCCGAATTTTAATTATTCTTTTTTATGTTTTTTAATAATTTTTTAAAAACTGCTTGTATAAGTTTATTTATCAGCCTGTTTTTATTCTCTTGCAGTTACAGAATCAATCATACAATTATTTCTGATAATTATTGTAGTGATACAATTAAAAATGTACCTGAAATTAGTATATCCGATACCGTTAAACAAAATACTCCGCAAAAGAAAATAAGTATTGAAACGGGTGATAAACAATTCAATGAATATTTTCCTTTAATTAAAAACAAACGAATTGCAATTGTTTCAAATCAAACGTCCATGATTGATTCTGTGCATTTGCTTGATTTTTTAATTTCTCAAAATATTAATGTTGTTAAAATTTTTGCACTTGAACACGGATTTAGAGGGAATATTGACAGAGGAAAGGAATATTCGGGTAAAACGGATAAGAAAACAGGTGTTCCTATTGTTGCAATGTACGGAAAAAACAGAAAGCCGACAGCAGCACAACTTGAAAATATTGACTTTGTATTATTTGATATACAAGATGTCGGTGTGCGATTTTATACCTATATCAGCAGTATGTATTTGATGATGGAAGCATGTGCCGAAAATCATAAGAAGTTAATTATACTTGACAGACCCAATCCCTTGGGATTTTATGTTGACGGCCCGGTTTTAAAATCAGAATATAAATCATTTGTCGGGATGTTTCCGATTCCGGTTGTTTACGGCTTAACAACGGGTGAACTCGCTTTGATGATTAACGGTGAAGGATGGTTAAAAAATCATATGAAGTGTGATTTAACGGTAGTCAAAATAAAAAACTATAAACATTCGGATTTTTGGCATCTTGCCGTAAAACCCTCGCCGAATTTACCAAATTATCAATCTGTATTATTGTATCCTTCATTATGCTTTTTTGAAGCAACGGAAGTGAGTATCGGCAGAGGGACAAAATTTCCGTTTCAGGTAATTGGTTTTCCGAATAAATCGTTCGGAGAATTTTCTTTTATCCCCGAAGATATTCCCGGTATGCAAATGAATCCGGTACAAGAAGGCATAAGATGCTACGGTGTTGATTTGAGAAATACAAAAGATGTTAAATTTTCTTTGAAATATCTCATTGATTTTTATAATAAATTTCCCGATAAATCTAAATTCATAACTCGTAAGAAGTGGTTTAATTTGCTTGCCGGAAATTCTGAACTCTATAATCAAATTACCTCCGGAATGTCGGAAGAAGCTATTCGAAAAACGTGGCAAAAAGATCTGGATTCTTATAAGAATATGCGTAAAAAATATTTACTGTATCTGGATTTTTAACAGTTTGTTCTTCATTTAAATCGAATCTCGAATTTCAAGAAGTGTTGATTTTATATTTTGCAGTCGTTTTATAACTTCAAAAGTTTGAACTGTATTTTCTCTGTTTTCTTTTAATTTAAGTTTAGCTCCTTCTAATGTTAACTTTTTTTCTTTTACCAAATGGAAAATAAGATGAAGATTATCAATATCTTTTGGTGTAAAAAGACGATTTCCCTTTTTATTTTTTTTTGGTTTTAAAATACTGAATTGATTTTCCCAATATCGAATTAAAGAAACATTTACATCAAACATTTTTGCAACTTCTCCGATTGAATAATAAAGTTTATTTTCTTTTTTTGTATCCATTAAAATTAAATCTTTTACAAATTTATGAAAAATATCCGGTAATCTTAAATTATTCTTGATTCATTAAATCATCATACAAATCAGGACGTAATCTTTTTGTTCGTTCTAACGATTGATTGATTTTCCACTTTTCAATTTCTTTAAAATTCCCTGATCGTAAAACATCAGGAACTTTCAAACCTTTATAATCAGAAGGGCGAGTATATACCGGAGGCGCTAATAATTTATCTTGAAAAGAGTCTGTTAAAGCCGATGTTTCATCGGAAATTGCACCCGGTAACAGGCGAATGATACTGTCAGCAATTATTGCAGCGGCTAATTCACCGCCTGTCAACACATAATCTCCGATTGAAATTTCTTTAGTAATATAAGTATCTCTGATTCTTTGGTCTATACCTTTATAATGTCCGCACAAAATGATGATATTTTTTTTAAGCGATAATAAATTTGCTTCTTTTTGTGTGTATGATTCGCCGTCGGGAGAAGTATAAATTATTTCATCATAATCTCTCTGAGATTTCAGAAATGTAATTGCATTATCAACAGGTTTTATTTTAATTACCATACCGGCATCACCTCCGAATGAATAATCATCGACTCTTCTGTGCTTATCTTCACAAAAATCTCTTAAATTATGGATATGAACTTCAGCAATTCCTTTATTTTGAGCTCTTTTAATTATTGAATAATCAAACGGACTTTTTAATAATTCCGGTAATACCGTGATAATATCAATTCTCATTTTTATTAATTTAATGGCTGTAATAATGCTGCAATATAGCAGCAATTTCCATAAAATATGCAATTCCTGTGTGTATAATTATACCTCCTAAAATATTTTTTTTAGCTAATGCATGAATTCCGAGAATCATTCCGCCGAAAAATGAACTTACAGCTTCTCCCGCCGGTTTCCCGAAATGTAATATTACATAAGCACCTGCCATCGGCAATACGGCTTCTTTTCCGAGTAATCGTGCCATTCCTATTATTAAGGCACCTCTGTACATCAGTTCAACACTTACAAAATCTAATCCGTAAGCAAGCTCGAAAATACCTTCACTTTGGACAGGACTTAATCCGAATACACCTTTATAATTATAAAATTTATATTGGGGATATGTTCTTTGAAAATCTGGTTGGTATGATGCAATTGCAATTAACGGAATCATTAACAGAAGCATTAAAAAAAAAGGTCGGTAATTCATTCCTTTATATCTTAACCCGTACAAATGGTTTAAATCTTTATCATAAATTGATTTAACAGCGAAAAAAACAATAAGGAACGGGATGATACGTTTTAAATTAAATGTAAGGTTATAAACATAATTTTTTTCGGAATAAGTTAGTTTTGAGAAATCAAAAAGATACCTGACTTGCCAAAAAGCAATCATAATACCGAAAATGCCGAAAAAAATAATACTTTTTATCCAAAATTCCGATTGTTTTAATAAATAGTGTTTTTTTTTAATTAATAAAACAGGAATCAGAATTAATAAATAAGGTGTAATGTAATATAAAAAATATATCAGGAAACTAATTGGTTTGCCGTAAAAACTATTAATAAAGCTGTCTTCAAAATCGTATTTGTAATTAAAAAATACTGCTGCAATTAAGAAAAAAAAGGTATAACCGTATGCGTAAATATTAAAATCGGACTTTAAAAAATCTCTTATTTCAATAATAATCTCTTTCACTAACTATGATTATTTTATAAAAATAACAAAATTAAAAAAAAATAATCAAACTTATATATGTTTATTTTTAATACATAAAAACAGAATATTAGATAAAATGAACCGGTTTATACTTTTTTTGTGTCATATTGAATTAAAAATGCAGAATATTTTTTTATTTAAAACTTTATTCTTACACTTGCATTATCAAAATATAACGATCAATTAGGATCTCATCTCAATAATAAAAATCTTATATATAATTTTGCTTCGATAACTATCTATTTATGATAAAAAAATATACAGTATTCTACTGTTAAATATACTATTTTAAAATCTTCAAAATTATTAAACTAAATTTAAAAATACATGTATGATATTCTGGAACTTCAGAAGATGAAGGTATTAGATTTGCGAGATATTGCAAAAGAACTTGATATAAAACGAGTTGAAAAATTTAAAAAACAAGATTTAATATATGAAATATTAGATCAGGCAGCTATAAAAGGTGCAAAATCAAATTCTGCAAAATCTAATCTTGTAAAATCAAATCCTGTTAATAAAATTAAAACTAAAGGAAATCAAACTCGGAATAAAAAACCTGTTCCTGAAAAAAAAGTTATTTCTGAAAATAAAGAAACACGAAAAGTCGGGAAGCCGGAAAAACTGCAAAAAGCCAACAATCCTGTTTCTGACAAAATAAAATCCGAAGATTCGAAACAACATATTTCAGAGAAAACGAAGAAACATGCTCCGGAGAGTCCGAAAAAATATACTGCGGAGAATAAGAAAAAGGATACTGATTTAAAGGAAGATAAAAAACCGGATCGTCCTGTAAATCAAAATCCTAAAAACCGTGATCGTAAACCGTTTAGTAAAAATAAAAGCAGAACAGACGGTATAAATGATAATAAAAGTAAAACGTTTGATAAAAGAGCTCATAATAATCAAAACGAACATTCAAATTCTCATTCCGGAAGAAAAAATGAAGATTATTCATACGAAAAGAGTAAGGGATTTAATTCAAAATTTGAATTTAATGCAATAATCCAAAGTGTAGGTGTACTGGAAATAATGCCCGACGGATATGGCTTTTTAAGGTCATCGGATTATAACTATTTTAACTCGCCTGATGATATTTATGTTTCTCAATCGCAAATTAAACTATTCGGTTTAAAGACCGGTGATACGGTAAAAGGACAAATCAGACCGCCTAAAGACAGCGAAAAATATTTTCCTTTAATTAAAATTGACGCAATTAACGGAAGAAAACCGGAAGAAATAAGAGATCGAATTCATTTTGAACATCTTACGCCTTTATTTCCTGAAGAAAAATTTAATATTACAGATAAAGCGTCAACAACGGCAACACGAATTATTGATTTATTTTCACCGATAGGGAAAGGACAAAGAGGTTTAATTGTGGCACAACCTAAAACAGGAAAAACAGTTCTCCTTAAAGATATTGCAAATGCCATAGCAGCCAATCATCCTGAAGTTTATATGATTATTTTATTAATAGATGAACGTCCGGAAGAGGTTACGGATATGGAACGCAGTGTAAATGCGGAAGTTGTTGCTTCAACTTTTGACGAACCTGCCGACAGACACGTAAGAGTTTCTGAAATGGTTATTCAAAAAGCAAAACGATTGGTTGAGTCGGGTCATGATGTGGTAATATTATTAGATTCTATAACGCGTTTGGCACGTGCTTATAATACTGTTTCACCATCATCGGGGAAAGTACTTTCCGGTGGTGTTGAAGCAAGTGCTTTGCATAAACCTAAACGTTTTTTCGGTGCAGCACGAAATATTGAAGACGGCGGTTCCCTTACAATTATTGCAACAGCATTAATTGATACCGGTTCTAAAATGGACGAAGTAATTTTTGAGGAATTTAAAGGTACCGGTAATATGGAGCTTCAATTAGACCGAAATCTCTCAAACAAAAGAATTTATCCTGCATTAAATATTAATGCTTCCGGAACGCGTAGGGAAGATTTATTGTTATCGGGGAATATGCTCAATAAACTTTGGATATTAAGACGTTATTTGTCCGATATGAACCCTGTTGAAGCTATGGAGTTTATGAAACAACGGATTGAATCAACCCGGAGCAATGAAGAATTTATTATCTCAATGAATTCTGATTTATAATTTTTTTAATTAATAATTTCAAAATCCTGATTTTTTATTGAAGAATCAGGATTTTTTATTTTAAAAACTGATTTCTGTATTTGATAATATCACAAATTAAACATTACTGCACGTTTTTTGTACAATTTTGTTCGTATTAAAAAAAAACGATTTTAAATTTCGGTAAAGTTTTTCAAAGTATTTATATCTGATAAAATATGAAAAAACACATTTTATTTTTTTTGTTGATTTTTATATCGTTACCATTTTATTCTCAAATAGTTACACTTGTTGATGAAACTAATTTAGAACCGATTGAAAATGTTTTCATTTACGGTAAATCTAAATATGTAATGACCGATAAATACGGAAAAGCTGATATAAGCAATTTCGATAAATCATCAAATTTTATTTTTAAACATACATCTTTTTTTGATTTACACTTGACTTTTTCTGATATTGAAAAATTGAATTTTAAAATTATGATGGTTGAAAGTGCTTTAGATTTAAATGAAGTAGTTATTTCAGCTAACAGTTGGGAACAAAATAAAAATGAGGTATCAAATCGTATAAAAATAATTTCTAAAAGAAGCATTGCAAATGCAAACTTTCAAACTACGGCAGATTTATTAAAATTATCCGGCGAAGTATTTATTCAAAAAAGTCAGCTCGGCGGCGGCAGTCCTATGATCAGAGGTTATTCTGCAAATCGTATTTTATTGGTTGTTGACGGTGTGCGGATAAATAATGCCATTTTCAGAAGCGGTAATTTACAGAATGTAATTTTATTAGATGCACACAGCATTGAAAGTTCTGAAGTTATTCTCGGAAGCGGATCTGTTATATACGGGAGCGATGCAATTGGCGGAGTTATAGATTTTCACTCTTTAAAACCAAAATTTTCGTTAAAACAGAAACTCTATTTTAAAAGTAATTTTCTGACTGAATTTTCATCGGCAGATTTCGAAAAAACCGGGCATATAGATTTTAATATCGGAACAAGAAAATTTGCTTCTTTAACAAGTTTTTCATACAGTAATTATGATGATTTAAAAATGGGTAAAAACCGAGGACACGATGAATATTTACGAAAAGAATATGTTAAAACCGTAAACGGAATTGATTTTATTATTCAAAATGAAAATTCTTTAATTCAAAAATATTCCGGTTTTTCGCAATTAAATTTTTTACAACGATTTTCTTGGAAAATTTCCGATAAATTAAAGGCAGATTATGGTTTCTTTTTTTCTGAATCTTCTGATGTTCCGAGATATGACAGATTGTTGCAATACAAAAGCGGTCAATTAAAATATGCCGAATGGTATTACGGTCCGCAGAAATGGATGATGCATAATTTAAAACTTAAATATAAAAAAAATACGAAACTATTTGATAATATAAAGTTTCTGACTGCATATCAAGATTATTCCGAAAGCAGACATGACAGAAAATTCGGGAAGAGTGAAATAAGAGAACGTTATGAAAATGTGAAAGCACTTTCTTTTAACCTTGATTTTGTAAAACATATTTCCGATAAATCCTCAGTTTATTACGGCAGTGAAGCAGTGCTGAATAAAGTTTTTTCAAGAGGTGAAATACGTGATATTTTTACCGGTGTAACTGAAACAAGTTCAAGCAGATATCCTAATAATTCGAATTATTCGTCTTATGCTGCTTATGCTTCGTTTAAAAATAATTTATCGGATAAATTGACAATTAATTCGGGAATTCGTTACAGCAGAATTTATGCCGATGCCGTACTTGATACAAGTTTTTATAATTTTCCGTTTACGGAAATTAATTTGAATACGGGAGCTTTAAACGGAAGTATAGGAATAACATACAGACCTCAAACTTGGCTTTTGAAATTTAATGCGGGTACCGGATTCAGAGCTCCGAATATTGACGATATGGCAAAAATATTTGACTCAGAACCCGGAAATGTTGTCGTTCCGAACGATAAGCTAAAACCTGAATATATTTACAATACGGATTTAGGAATTTCAAAAACCTTTTTAAATAAATTTCAAATTGATATTTCTGCTTTTTGGTCTTATCTTAATAATGCATTAATTAGAGGAGACTATATTTTTAACGGTGCAGATTCAATTATGTATGACGGAGAAATGAGTGGAGTTCAGGCAGTTATAAATGCTGATTTTGCAAATGTTTACGGATTTAATATTACTTTTAATGCTGATATTTCTAAACTTTTCAGTGTAAAATCAACATACAATTATTCCAAAGGAAAAGATTCTTTTAATAAACCTTTGAGGCATGTTCCCCCGGCTTTCGGAACAGCACATTTTATTTTTAGAACGAATAAAATAAGAGCTGACTTTTTTGCCGAATATAATGCTGAGGTCTCTTATGCCGATTTAGCAGATTCCGAAAGAGATAAAACCTATATGTATGCTGTTGATAATGAAGGAAATCCATATTCACCGGCTTGGCACACATTAAATTTTAGTATCTCTTATCAGTTAAATAAGAATTTTAGATTAAAAGGCGGAGTCGAAAATATAACTGATTTGCAATACAGACCTTATTCATCCGGAATTGTGGCTCCCGGAAGAAATTATTTTTTCAGCTTGTCTGCTGCCATATAATCAAATACTGATAAAAATATATCGAATTGTTGTTCAGTTATATTTGCTGTAATCTTTTTGAATTAATATAGTTAGCTGCCATTCTATTGTAATTATCAGATAGTAAGCTAATTACTTCGTTATTTGCTGAAAAATAAGATGAATCAATTTGCTTTATCGGCAGAACAGCAATTGATGTTCCGGTTATAAATGCAGCTTCATATTCCGGAATATCCGAAAGTTTAATATTACAATTTGTAATTTTAATATTTTCATTTTTGCAAATTTCCGAAATATAACTTCCTGTAATCCCTGACAATACATTCTCGGAAAACGAAGTATAAATAACAGCATCTTTTACAAAAAAAATATTTGATTTTCCGCATTCGCTTATAATATGTTTTTTGTTGTAAAGCAAAACTTCAAAAATATCATTATTTTCGATGACTTTATTAATGTATGTTCTTAAATTATAGTTAATTACTTTCGCATTTGGGTTTTCTCTTTCCGCTTGTACCGAAATTATTTTTACTCCGTTTTTATAGTTATCTTCAGTCGGAATTATCGGTTTTAAGAAAAAACAAATTAGTTTATTCCCCGATTTATGAAATCTGACCGCAAATTTTAATCTGCCCTCTTGAATAGTGTTAATTTGAATCAATTTGTAAACAGTTTCTTTAATTTCCTCTTCTTTAAAAGTTATTTTCGTATTTTTAAATCCGGCGGATTGATACAATCGTCTTAAATGATCTTCAAAAAATAAAGGGATTCCTCCGATTATTTTAACAACTTCATAAACAGAAAAACCGATTTCAAGTTCTTGTATATCAAAATTTACAGTTTCAATAACAGCATTTCCAGATATAAAATATTTTGCCTTTTTATACATTATATAAATTGAAATTTATTACAAAATTAAACTTTCTCAGCTATTTTATATAAAATTTTTATCTCATAAAATAATAATGTATAATTGCAGTTAAATAAGCATTATGGTGTGTTAAAATATTTTCTAAATGAAGTTATATACAGATTCAGTAATAAAAAAATACGGTAAAAGAACAGTTGTTAAAGGTATTTCGTTAGAAGTTAATAAAGGCGAAGTTGTCGGACTTTTGGGTCCTAACGGTGCCGGAAAAACAACAACTTTTTATATAATTGTCGGATTTATTAAACCTTTTTCGGGAAAAGTATTTTTAGATAATATGGATATTACTAATCTGCCGATGTATAAACGAGCAAAAATGGGAATTGGTTATTTGCCGCAAGAAGCATCTGTGTTTCGAAAATTAAGTGTTGAAGATAATATTTTGAGTGTTCTTGAAATGACAAATCTTTCACGTAAAGAACAAAAAATGAAAACCGAACGACTTCTGGAAGAATTTGGTCTTACCCGGATTCGAAAAAGTAAAGGGATTCAACTTTCGGGAGGAGAAAGAAGACGAACTGAAATCGCTCGTGCTTTGGCAATTGACCCTGCTTTTATTTTATTAGATGAACCTTTTGCCGGTGTTGATCCCATTGCCGTTGAGGATATTCAGGGAATTGTTTCTAAACTGAAAGAGAAAAATATCGGAGTGTTAATAACCGATCATAATGTTCATGAAACATTAAAAATTACAAATCGTGCTTATTTGCTGTATGAAGGAAGAATTCTTGAATCCGGAACTGCCGAAGACTTAGCAAATAATGAAGAAGTAAGAGAGAAATATCTTGGTAAAAACTTCGAATTGAGATAAATCTTACAAGTTTTATTCTTTTTTTATTTTAACAGATAAAATTCTACTTTTGAGTACCAAAAAAAAGTAAATAATAAAGTATGAAAAGACTACTTTACTTTACAGTATTTTTATTAATAATTTCAGAAATTATGACTACAACTTCGTGCAAAACGAATGATACTATACATGCTCCCGTTGCAGAAAAAATAAAAAAGAAACTTGTGAATTTCGGCAATACCAGAATTGATAATTATTATTGGATGAATGAACATGAAAACCCGAAAGTATTAAAATACCTTGAAGACGAAAATGCCTATACAGAAAAGAGTTTGAAGCATACGGAGAAATTACGGGAAACTCTGTTTGACGAAATTGCGGAACGTATAAAACCGGATGACAGTTCGGTGCCGTATAAAGATAACGGTTACTATTATTATCAAAGATATGAAGAGCAAGAAGAACATCCTATTTATTGCAGAAAAAAAGAAAAACTCCAAAATCCGGAAGAAATTTTATTAGATGTAAATGAGCTTGCCGAAGGGCATCCTTTCTTTAATGTGGAAGATTTCAGCATAAGTTATGATAATAAATTAATGGCTTATTCTGTTGATACATTAGGCCGAAGAAGATATGAGATACATTTTAAAAATCTTGAAACCGAAGAAAATTTATCGGATATTATTAAAAATACTGACGGAGAACTTGTTTGGGCAAATGATAATAAAACAGTTTTTTATATAAGAAAAGACGAAGAAACTTTAAGAGAATATCAACTTTGGAAACATGTACTCGGAACGTCTCCCGATAAAGATATTAAAGTTTATGAAGAAGATGATGACACCTTTTATATCTCTGTATCCAAAAGTAAATCAGATAAATATATATTTCTTTCTGTATTCAGTACTCTCTCAACAGAATATCGATATATAAATGCAGAAAAGCCGAATGACAAATTTCATATATTAATTCCGCGTTCTGAGAATCTTGAATATCATGCCGAACCGCATGGTAACGGACTGTACATTTTAACAAATGCCGGAAATGCCGTAAATTTTAAAATTGTTAAAACTTCATTCGCAAAGCCGAATATTCAAACAGCATTTGAAATTGTTCCTTATAATAAAAATGTATTTATTGAAGATTTTGATGTTTTTAAAAATTATTTAGTTATTAATGAACGCAAAAACGGTTTGATGCGTTTGAGAGTTTTAAATTTAAAGACTTCTGAAAGTAAATATATTGATTGTGGTGAAGATGCCTATGAAATTTGGATTTCCGATAATGATGAGTTCGATACCGATATTTTGCGTTTCGGATACAGTTCACTGACAACTCCCGTTTCATACTATGATTATAATATGAAAACCGGAGAAAAAATATTATTAAAACAGAAATTTGCAGGAAAAATTTTTAATAAAAATAATTATCAATCAAAACGTTTATATGCAACAGCCGCTGACGGAGTTAAAATTCCGATTTCGATTGTTTATAAAAAAGGTTTAAAATTGAACAGTACAAATCCTATGCTGATATATGCCTATGGTTCTTATGGTTACAGTACAGATGCAAGTTTTCATTCTTCTGTTTTAAGTCTGTTAAACCGAGGTTTTGTTTACGCAGTTGCTCATGTCAGAGGCGGGCAGGAGAACGGAAGAAAATGGTATGAGGACGGAAAATTACTTCATAAAAAGAACACATTTACTGATTTTATTGCTTGTACAAAGTATTTACAGGATTTAGGATATTCCTCTCCTGAATATACTTTTGCGGAAGGAGGAAGTGCCGGAGGTTTGCTTACAGGAGCGGTTTCTAATATGCATCCCGATTTGTATGCCGGTATTATTGCGGAAGTTCCTTTTGTTGATGTTGTTACAACGATGCTTGATGAATCTGTACCGCTCACAACCGGAGAATATGACGAGTGGGGAAATCCTCATAAAAAGAAATATTATGATTATATGTTGTCGTATTCGCCTTATGATAATGTAAAAAAGCAAGCTTATCCGGCAATGTTAATAACTGCCGGGTTACACGATTCTCAAGTGCAGTATTGGGAACCGGCAAAATGGACTGCAAAATTGCGAGAATACAATACAAGTAATAATCCTATTTATCTCTTCACAAATATGGATGCCGGGCACAGCGGTATGTCCGGAAGATATAAAGCATATAAAGAAACAGCTTTAATTTATGCCTTTATTTTAGATATTTTAAGTGAAAAATAATACCGATTAATTTGTTGAATTTAAGAATGTAATAACTTTTTCTTTGACTTTTTCAACTGCAATTTCTAAAATATCGTTAATTATTACAGTATCAAAATATTCAGCATAAGCCATTTCTTTAGAAGCTTTTGCCAAACGTTTTTTTAAACTTTCTTCGGTTTCGGTTCCCCTGTGTCGCAGGCGTTTTTCTAACTCTTCAATTGAGGGAGGCATTATAAAAACAGTAAGACAAATAGTTTTGTATAGTTTTTTTATTGAAAGCCCTCCGGCAACATCAATATCGAAAATCACATTATGACCTCTTTCGGTAATACTTTTAATTTCAGATTTCAAAGTACCGTAAAATTGATTATTGTAAACTTCTTCCCATTCAGCAAACTCCTTGTTGTTAATCTTTTCTTTAAATTTATTGACAGATAAAAAATAATAATCTTTTCCTTCTTTTTCATGCGGTCTTTTTGCTCTGCTGGTTGCAGAAACCGAGAATTCAGCATTAAAACCTTTATCTTTTAACAGTTCTTTTACAATAGTTGTTTTGCCTGCTCCCGAAGGTGCCGAAAATACAATAAGTTTGCCTGTCATAGCTTATTTTTTTGATATTGTCAGAATATATAATTAAATACTTTTTTAAAATTCAAAAATGTAATTTCTCACATTCATAAACAAATTTTTTTCTTTTTGTTAATTTTATATAAATTTAGATTTTAATTTAAAAAAATACAAATGAAACGATTTAATGACGATTTTAAATCAAAATTATACGAAACGATTGAAGACATTGAGAATAATTCTCTTGTTGAAATTGTATCTATAATTAAATCCCAATCAGGATTATACAGAGATATTTCTTTATGGGTTGCGAGTATTTCTTTATTCTCGGTTTCTTCTTGGATGATGTTTTCTCGAATTGTATTCAGTGTTTGGTTAATTTGGCTGATACCGATTTTAACATTTATTATTGTGTATCTGCTGACGGAAATAATAAAACCATGGAAATATCTTTTTGTTAAGAAAAAGAGGATGAAAAGAAACGTTGAAATATACGGAAGAGCAATTTTTCAAAAAGGCGGAATTCGATTTACAAATGAACGTATCGGAGTATTATTCTATCTTTCATTATTTGAAAAACAAGTTCTTATTTTGCCTGACAGAGGTGCTTTTACAGCAGTTCCCGATGAAGAATGGCAAAAAATGAATGAACGATTTCTGACCGTTTTTTCCGAAAAAAATCCGGCTGATGCTTATATTGCCGAATTGAAAAAATGTAAAGAAATATTTGCAAAATATATTTTACCTGTAGAAAATGACATTAATGAACTCCCTGATGATTTGGAAGTTAATTTCTAATCTTTTTTAATTTTATTAATCTGAATATTATGATAAAGAAAAATCAACGATTATTTATAATAATAACAAGTTTATTGACTGTCATTTTCGTAATAAGTCCTTTATTTTTAGATTTATTATGGGCACGACCCGGAGGCGGACATTCTTTTTCCGGTGGTGGCGGAGGTTCTTTTTCCGGAGGCGGCGGAGGCGGCGGTGAAGGTATAGGATTTCTAATCTATCTTATCTTCAGCCAATTACCGCCTCAAATTTCTATTCCTTTAATAATAGGAATTATTGTGCTGAGACTTTATTTGCAAAAAAGAAAGAACAGTGACAGGACAACAATAGTATCATCGCCCGGCATACAAGCAAGAACAGTAAGACACAATAATGTCGAAAATGCCGTTTTGCAGCTGAAAAGTGTCGATCCGAATTTTTCAAAAGTTTTATTCCTTGATTTTGTATCTTCAATTTTCAATAAATACTATACTTGGTTCGGGACAAAAGAATTTAAAAATTTGTCTCCGTTTTTCGGACAAGATGAATTCCTGAAATCTGAAAGTTTGAGAAATAATCAACGAATAACAGAAATAGTTATCGGAAACATGCGTGTCAGCGAAATTAATTTTTTTCAGGATATTACAGGTATTTCTGTCGATATTGAAGCCAATTACACATTTGAAACTCACGGTAAAAAAACGCGTTACGTTATAACTGAGCGTTGGTATTTCAATCGTAAAAACGGAATCTTATCTCCCGAACCGGACAAAATGCACAAATTGTCTTGTCCGAATTGCGGTGCACCCGTAAATTTTACCGATAACGGTGTTTGTCAAAGTTGCGGAACAAAAATTAATTTAGGTGAAATGCAATGGTTTGTAAAAAAACATAAAATTTTAAGTCAGGAAGTTTTCAGAACAACCGGATTGGCACATTACGAACCGGAAAGCGGAACAAATTTACAAACAATTTATCAGAGCGGAATTACGAGTTATGCCGGAGAATTTGCTCAATTGCATAATTTGGATTGGAACTCGTGGCGACTTACTTTTGCAGATAAAGTTGTTAAAGCTTTTTTTATTAAAATATATGATGCTTGGAGCAGAAATAAATTAGACAATGTTCGTAATTTATTGTCCGACAGATTGTATGAATCGTTTATGTTTTGGATTAATGCCTATAAAAATGCCGGTTTAACTAATAAACTTGAGAATATAACTATTCAGAATATTCAATTTGCAAGAATTGATTCAGATAGGTTTTATGAATCAATTACTGTTCGTATTTTTGCATCTTCTTTAGATTATGTTGTTGATGCAAACGGAGATGTTAAAGGAGGATCAAATAAAAGACCGCGAACATTCAGCGAATATTGGACATTTATTCGAAGAACAGGTGTGGAAAAAGATGCCTATGATTATGCAACTTGTCCGAACTGCGGTGCACCTGCCGATAAAATGGGGCAAGCAGGAGTTTGTGAATATTGCGGTACAAAAATCAGTAACGGAGATTTTTCTTGGGTATTGGCAGTTATCACACAAGATGAAGTTTATTCCGGCTAGAGACTGAGAATTCAATATTATTTAGAAAAAGACAGTTCACTTTTATAAAATATATATGTTTAAAATTATTGCAATCTTAAAGTTATTTACTTTACCGATTTTAATTGGTGTAGTTATTTTTCTTATTATTAATCAGATGAAGGGAAAAAATAAAAATAGCAAAAAAGATTAACCGATTATTTGTAAATTTAATTTGTTTAAAAATACTTCTATGAAAATTCTGAAAATAATATTAAAAATATTTTTGATTTTTATTGCACTTATTTCAATTTTTGCATTTTTCTATTTACGCAGTTTCAAACCTCAATATTCAGGCTTAAAGGAATTGCCCGGTTTGCAAAATACAGTTGATGTTTATTTTGATAATTACGGTATTCCGCATATTTATGCACAAAATAAAGCAGATTTATATTATGCTTTCGGATATATTCATGCTCAAGATCGTTTGTTTCAAATGGAAATATTAAGGCGAATAGCAAGCGGCAGATTATCGGAAATTGCAGGAACAAAAACACTGAAATACGATAAGTTCTTCAGGACTTTACAAGTTAACAGGAAATCAAAAGAAGCAGTTAAACATTTTTTTTCTGATAACAACAGCGATTTTACCGCAGATGCAAAAAATTATTTAAAAGGTGTTAATGAATTTCTTCACAATGGTAAAACTCCGATTGAATACCAACTGATGGGAATTAAAAAAGAGGATTTTACTCCCGAAGATATTTTTAACATTGCCGGATATATGGCTTTCAGTTTTGCGGAAGGTTTTAAATCTGATCCAATGATTACTAAAATCAGAAATACATTGGGCGAAGATTATTTAAAGGATATAGTTTCTTCATATGTGCCCGGAACAGAGCGTATTCCGTTGTATAAAGATGCATCGGCTGATTATTCCGTTTTGAGCAATATAACGGCGAGTGTTAGTGAATTAACCGAAAATTTATCGATACCTTTTTTTCACGGAAGCAACTCTTGGGTGCTTTCGGGAAGCAGAACAAAATCCGGACGGGTTATTTTTGCTAATGATGCACATATCGCTTATTCTCAGCCTTCAGTTTGGTATGAAGCTTATTTGGAAACACCCGATTTTAATCTTTACGGAAATTTTATTGCCGGAATTCCTTTTTCATTAATCGGTCATAATCACGATGTTGCATGGGGTATTACAATGTTTGAAAATGACGATGTGAATTATTATTTCGAGGAACTGAATCCTGAAAATTCAAATGAATACAAAGTGGCCGGCGGATGGAAAAAATTTGAAACGATTACAGAAAATATTAAGGTAAAAGACAGTGCCGATGTTAAGATTTCGATTAAAACAACTGACAGAGGTCCTGTTATTAATGATGTTACAAAAGGATTGAAAGATAAAAATCCGATATCTGTTTTTTGGACTTATACACATCAACCGTTAAGTATTATACAAGCATTTTACGGTTTTAATAATATGCATTCAATTAAAGAAGCAGAAAAAGCTGTTAAGTTGATTAATGCACCCGGTCTTAATATTATGTATGGAGATAAAAACGGAAATATTGCTTATTGGGCATCGGCTTCAATTCTTAAATATGATGATTCTGTTAAAACAGACAGAATAGAATCTTGGAAGAATGTTCCTGTAGCTTATTATGATTTTAAAGATAATCCGCAATCCGTAAATCCGCCTTCCGGCTTTGTTTATTCCGCTAATAATCAACCGGACTCTGTAAACGGAATTTTATATCCGGGTTATTATGCACCGGAAGACAGAGCAAAACGAATTATAAGTTTGATAAATTCCGATTCTGATTGGACTGTTGATAAAATTAAAAATATCAGTACGGATGTAACTTCTGTTAAAGCACCGAAAATTGTTGCTGAAATTTTGAATGTTATGGATAAAAATATTCTTTCAAAATCGAAAAACCATCAAAAAGTATTCGATATTCTTAAAAAATGGGACGGAAATCATTTGAAGGAAAGTACTGCTCCCGTGATATATTATCGGTTATTACGAAAAATTCTTGAATTTGCAATGGAAGATGAGCTCGGAGAAAAAGATTTTGACTTTATGACACACGGGCATACGGCAGCACGCTCAATTCCGGTATTAATAAATGATGATTCCTCGGTTTGGTGGGATAATATAAACACAAAGAATGTTAAAGAAACACGAAAAGATATTTTTACTGCTGCATTTGATTCCGCTGTGGTTTGTTTGGAAAACGAGTTGGGAAATGATGTTGATAATTATAAATGGAAAGATGTACATACTGTTGAATATCACCATTTCATAGGCAATGCTTCACCTTTATTTGCTAAAATATTTAATGTCGGACCGTTTGGAGTTTGGGGAGGAAGACAAGTAATAAATAAAATAAATTTTAATTTGAGTAAGAACGGAAAATATCAGGTGAATTCCGGACCTTCTATGCGAATTATCCTTGATTTTTCTGATATTGAGAATTCTGTAAGTATCATACCTACAGGTCAGTCCGGAGTATTTATGAGCAAACATTATGCTGACCAGGCACAAATGTATAATGACGGAAAATTCAGAAAACAAATGATGAATAAAAAGGAAATTATTTCTGTTTGTAAGGATAAATTAGTATTAAGACCTATTGAAAAATAATTTGATAATTTATTTGTCGGTTGAGGAAGGAATTCCTTCATCTTGTTCTTTAAGATAATAGCCGCTTTCAACTTTACCGAAACGGTAACTTAAATACAGAATCGGGAGAAATTGCGGATTTTTTTCTGTTTCCATTATCTTAACTCGTTTAGGATAGGCTTCAAATTTAAAACCTAATTCCAGTATATTTAACTTCTTGTCGGTATTTCCGAAATCAAAACAAAATCCTGTTTTTGCATATATCCCCGGAATAATTTTCATTTCGCTGATACCGTAGAAATAGGATTCTTTTCCGTAAATATACCAATATGGTGTGTTTTTAACAAATTTTTGCCATTCAAAATTCTCTGCATCTTTATTATACACATAATAATAAATGGGCTTAAGAAATGTTGCCGTAATACCGGCAATATAAAACCATCGAATTGAAACACTGTTACGGTCAAATTTCTTATATAACTCATGATGCATTCCGTAACCGATTTGAAGATTAAATGCAGAATTAGTCTTTCCGTAAACAAATCTGGTTAGATTTTCACTGTAAGGATTTCTTATTTTTTTTTCTTTTTCGTGCCTTACAATATTTATATTTCCTTCAAATAGTTGTTTTCTGTGGATATTTATACGTTTTCCGTATCTGTATCCGACACCGAATCCGTTTGTATTTATATTAATACCGTAACTTTTTTCATTTCGAAATAAAATTTTATGTTCTGTATCTATTTCTCCCTGTGAAAATACAGATTGATAAAAAAATATAACTAATAATATTGTAAATAGTGATTTCATACAGCCGTAAACAAACAAAGTTTGTAAAAATAATTACAAACTCTGTTAAAATTATTTAAACAAAATATTATAAATCAGAATTCTGATTAATTACAGGAATAGCCTGATTAATATTTTGTGATCCTGCATCTCCCTGTATAACAGAGGGCGGATAAGCCGGACATAATCTGCTGCTTGTATTACAAGATGTTAATAATATACCGAATGTGAATAATAAAACAGCGAAAACAGAAAGTATTTTTTTCATTTTATTGTATTAAAAAATTAAACTTATATTACAAAGTTATATAATTTTTATAAAAGCACCTATTTTTTTTTATAATATTTTATAATGTTTGATAAATTTCTTTAATAACTTAAAAATTAGTACTTTTATTGTCTTATAAATGAATTTGTTAATTGATATATTTTTTTATATATTATGTTGAATATTGAATTGTTCAGAAATTATTGTTTGAAAAAAAATAGTGTATCGGAATCTTTTCCTTTTAATGAAACTACTTTGGTTTTAAAAGTTTTTAATAAAATATTCGCTTTAACAGATTTGGAAGAAGATTTTAAAATTGTGCTTAAAGCAAAACCTGAAGATGTAATTTTATTGATTGAACAATATAAATGTATTTCCGGAGCATATCATATGAATAAAAAACATTGGATAAGTATCGAAATTGACGGTTCACTTTCTGATAATTTCATTACTGAGTTGATAAATAATTCTTATAATTTAGTAATTTCCGGTATTCCTGAAAAATTTCGGAAATTACCGGAAAATTAAGAAATGTTTAATAATACTTTTTTTATGTAACTCAAATTTATAAAAATCAGCATTCTTTTATAAATTTGCATGATTAACACAAAAATATAAAAATTCAAATAATGAAACGAGATACTCAAATTTTTGATTTAATAGAACAAGAATTAAACAGACAAAAAAGAGGTATAGAGTTGATAGCTTCAGAAAATTTTGTCAGTAAGCAAGTTATGGAAGCTATGGGTTCGCCTTTAACCAATAAATATGCCGAAGGTTATCCCGGTAAACGTTATTACGGAGGTTGCCAAATTGTAGATCAAACCGAACAACTTGCTATCGACAGAGTTAAAGAATTATTTGGTGCCGAATGGGCAAATGTGCAACCGCATTCAGGAGCACAGGCTAATGCTGCCGTAATGTTAGCTGTTTTAAAACCCGGAGATACTTTTCTCGGTCTTAATTTATCTCATGGCGGTCATCTTACTCACGGTTCGTTCGTAAATTATTCCGGTATTTTGTATAATGCCGTTTCATATAACGTCAAAGAAGAAACAGGAACCGTTGATTATGACGAAATGGAAGAATTGGCTGTTAAAGAAAAACCGAAATTAATTATCGGAGGGGCTTCTGCTTATTCGCGTGATTGGGATTATAAACGTATGAGAGAAATTGCGGATAAAGTCGGTGCATTATTGATGTTTGACATCTCACATCCTGCCGGATTAATTGCTGTCGGATTATTAAAAGACCCCTTACCTTATGCTCATATTATTACAACAACAACACATAAAACATTAAGAGGTCCCAGAGGCGGATTGATTATGATGGGTAAAGATTTTGAAAACCCGATGGGTAAAAAAACACCCAAAGGAAAAATAAGAATGATGTCTTCAATTCTTGATTCCGGAGTTTTTCCCGGAACTCAAGGCGGACCGCTGGAGCATATTATTGCTGCAAAAGCGGTTGCATTCAGTGAAGCATTAACCGATGAGTTTAAAGAATATCAAAAACAGGTTCTGAAAAACTCCAAAGCATTGGCAAAAGCATTTACCGATAAAGGATATAAAGTGATTTCCGGCGGAACGGATAATCATTCAATGTTAATAGATTTAAGAACTAAAGTGCCCGAAACATCAGGAAAAATTGTTGAGAAAGCACTTGAAAAAGCAGATATTACTTTAAATAAAAATATGGTGCCTTTCGATACACGTTCGCCTTTTCAAACTTCGGGAATAAGAGTGGGAACACCGGCAATTACAACTCGCGGTGTAAAAGAAGATATGATGTCGATAATTGTTGATAAAATTGACAGAGTAATTACAGACCCTGAAAATGAAGAACTTATCGCAAAAGTTAGGCAAGAAGTTAATGAGTTGATGAAAAATTTTCCTTTAACGACACATTAAAAATTTAACAATAAATCAGATTATTAAAATATTAAATTTGAAATGGGAAAGCTAAAAGTTTGGTCGAAGAAATTAAATGATGAAATTGAGTTGAAAAAAGAAGAAATATTTAAAAGAGATTATAAATTCTTTAAAATCGACCGTCTTGAAAGAATTAATGAACGTATTGATATTTTTTCCGATAATTGTGAACAATGTCAAAATTTTAAAAAAGAAGCGGAAGATATTGTGAGTAAATTGCCCGAATATATTAACGGAACACCCGGAATGCGAGGAGAATATGAAAAACGAACTGATAAAATCGTTAAGCATTTGAAACAAAAACACGGTTTAGTCCCCGAACAATATTATTCATCAATTTGGTCATTAACAGGTCTTTTATTCGGTACTTTAGTTTTCGGATTTACAGCATATCTCATTAATAACGTATTTTTAAAATGGGGATTATTCTTAGGATTTACGATAGGAATTATAGCAGGAAGAATATACGGAAACAGGAAAGATAAAGTTAAAAAAAATAGTGATTTAATATTATAAACATCATAAAACGATATATTAACTAAAAAAATAAGTTATGAAATATTTATTTTCCGTTTGCTCAATTTTTTTGATATTAATAAGTTCTTGTAATCAAAAAGATGTGAAACAAAAAAGATTAAATTACCCCGAAACAAGAAAAGATACAGTTGTCGATAATTATTTCGGAACAAAAGTTGCCGATCCGTACAGATGGTTAGAAGATGATAATTCCGCAGAAACAAAAGCTTGGGTTGATTCTCAAAATAAAGTTACTTTTAACTATTTGCATAAAATTCCTTTCAGACAAAAAATTATTGACCGATTAACCGAAATTTTGAATTACGAACGCTATTCAACTCCCTTTAAAAAAGCCGGTAAATATTTTTATTTTAAAAATAACGGTTTGCAAAATCAAAGTGTTATGTATATGCAGGACAGCTTGAATGCTGAACCGAAAATTATTCTTGACCCGAATAAACTTTCTGAAGACGGAACGGTTGCATTATCCGGTTTGGGAATTTCTAAAGACGGTAAATATTTAGCATATTCTGTTGCCCGAGGAGGGTCGGATTGGAATGAAATTTATGTTAAAAATATTAAAACGGGAACTTTGCTTGACGATAAAATCAATTGGGTTAAATTTTCCGGTATTTCATGGCAAGGAAACGGGTTTTATTACAGCCGCTACCCCGAACCTTCCGATGATAAAGTTTTGACCAAAGCCAATAAATTTCAAAAAGTGTATTATCATAAAATCGGAACTCTTCAAAAAGATGACAAAATTATTTTTGAAGACAGTAAACATCCTAACAGAATGTTCGGTGCAAAAGTTACTGATGATGAGACTTATTTAATTATTTCTTTTTCTGAAACAACAAGTGGTAACGGGCTGTACTTTAAGGATTTAAAAAGTAATTCAGACTTTAAACTTATTGCTGACGGCTTTGATTACGATTACAGTGTGGTTGATGATATTGACGGGAAATTTTTAATTCAAACCAACGAAAATGCCCCGCGTTATAAATTAATTACTTATAATATAATTACCGGCGAAAAAACCGATATTATTCCTGAGAAAGAAGAAGTTTTACGAAGTATAAATATAGGCGGAAATAAGTTAATAGCAAGTTATATGCAAGATGCAAAAAGTAAAGTCTTAATTTATGATTTCGACGGAAAAAACGAAACCGAATTAAAATTACCGGGTATAGGAACAATGAGAGATTTCAGCTCCGAAAAAGGAGATAATACAGCATTTTATTCTTTCACTTCCTACACATTTCCTTCGGTTATTTTTAAATACGATATTAAAAACGGAAAATCGGAAATTTACAGAAAACCAAATATAAAAGGAATAAATTTTGACGATTACGTTACCGAACAAATTTTTTATACAAGTAAAGACGGTACAAAAATTCCTATGTTTATAACCCATAAAAAAGGTATTAAACTCGACGGAAATAATCCGACTTTATTATATGCTTACGGCGGTTTTAATATCAGTATTACTCCGCGTTTCAGTGTTACCAGAATGATTTGGCTCGAAAACGGAGGTGTTTATGCGGTTGCAAATATCAGAGGCGGAGGTGAATACGGTGAAGAATGGCATAAAGCGGGAACACTGAAAAACAAACAAAATGTATTTGATGATTTTGTTGCTGCTGCTGAATATTTAATCAATAAAAAATATACTTCACCGAAAAAACTTGTTATTGAAGGCGGTTCAAACGGCGGTTTATTAATGGGTGCTGTTACCAATCAGCATCCGGAATTGTTTGCCGTTACATTGGCTCATGTCGGAGTTATGGACATGCTTCGTTATCAGTATTTTACAATAGGGCGTGCTTGGTCTGCTGATTACGGTTTAAGTGAAGATTCAACAATGTTTCAATATCTTTATAAATATTCACCGATTCATAATATCAAAGAGGGTGTTGAATATCCTGCTGTTTTGGTTCTTACTGCCGATCACGATGACAGAGTAGTTCCGGCACATTCGTTTAAATATATTGCTACTTTGCAAGCCAAATACAAAGGTAATCATCCGACTTTAATTCGTATTGAGAAAAAAGCCGGTCACGGTGCCGGAAAACCGATTGCCAAACAAATTGAAGAAAGTGCTGATATTTATGCATTTGCATTTAAAAATATCGGAGTAGTACCTTATAAATAATTTTTTTATTATTACAGACCCGATATTATTATACGTGTCGGGTCTTTTTTTATAAATTTTAGAGTGGTTTGCTGTAATGAACTATAATTTTGTTGTTATTGAAGGAAATATCGGTGCAGGTAAGACAAGTTTATCTAAAAAAATCGCCGAAGATTATAATGCAAAGTTAATACCCGAAGAATTTGCCGAGAATCCTTTTTTACCGAAATTTTATAAAAATCCGGATAAATATTCCTTCCCACTGGAATTATCTTTCCTTGCTGACAGGTTTTATCAATTAAACACACAAATAAGCAATCGAGATTTATTTAAGTCTTTTGTTGTCGCAGATTATTATTTTACAAAATCATTAATATTTGCAAAAAATACATTAACCGACGATGAATTCGGTCTCTACAGAAAAATATTCAATATTATATATACTTCTCTTCCAAAACCGGATATTTATGTTTATTTATATTTGGATATCAATCATTTAATTAAAAATATTAAGCGAAGAGGACGAGATTACGAAAAACAAATTAAAGCTTCATATCTTCAGAAAATACAAAACGGATATTTTGAATATATGAAACAACACAGTGAAGAATATAAATTTTTGGTTATAGATACTAATAACATTGATTTTGTCAGAAATCCAAAAGATTATAATAAAATAAAGGATGTTATTTTTAATCGGGAATATAAAATCGGAATTAACAGAGTTATTTTATAAATTCTCGGATATTTCTTTAGGGACTTTCAGAAAATACAAAGTTTATTTGCAGTCTTGATTTTTTGTTACTTTTTTATTAAGAAAAAAGTAAAAGAAAACATATATTAAGAAAAAAGTAAAAGAAAACATAAATTACCCCAAAAATACACAAAATAGGCTTAAATTGGAATAGTTATATTAAAAAGACATTGGCGATTTGCTGAAATATAAACACATAACATTTCCTGAAACTCCCTAATTCTTTTCATTTTTGTTTTTTTCGTCATCAATCAGAATAGTCTCAGCGACAGAGGCATCTCCGTATTTGGCAATTATTTTATCTTTTCTTTTAAATAATAAAATTAAAACGATGATACCTGAAACAACCATAAGAGTTGATAAAAACTCAGCTTGTGTAAATTTGAAGCCGAAGACATCATAGAGGTTGTTAACACGAATTCTTTCAATAAAGAAACGTTCAAAACCGGCTAATATGAAATAAAGTGTAAACAATAAACCCGGAATTTTTATTTTTTTTCTGATACTGAACAAAACAATAAAAACAAGGGTCATTAATATTGTTTCATAAAACGGAGTAGGAAAAACCGGAGCAGATAACACATGACAATTTGCCCAGGCACTGCCGTCGCATCCCGGTATTAAAATACCTTCATTAATGATATTATGCGGATAATTATATGCCCAAAGCCAATCGGGTAAAAAACTCAGCCAATGCGGCGGTGCAAATGATGCAACATGTCCTAATTGATATGCTGAGGCAGGGATAGTTCCCGGATCGGCAAATGCTTCGTTGTAAACACCCCAACATCCGTCTCCGGAGACTTGGCAACCGATTCTGCCTACAGCATAGGCGAGCGGCATTACAACTGCGGCAGTATCGGCAAGATGAATAATACTGATATTATTTTTTTTTGCATACCAAATTACGGCAATACCGCCGAGTATTAATCCGCCCAAAAAAGATAATCCGCTGAATGAAATTAATGTATTTATGGGGTCGGCAATTAATCTGTCTATGTTTTCCAAACTATCAAATAACTTTGCTCCTAAAAGTCCGAAAATACCGGCAATAACTAAAATGTTGCCTGCTAAATCGTGAGGATAAACTTTTTTTGTCTCCCATTTCGGATTTTCAAGTCTTTTCTTATGTTTATCTCTCCAAGTAAAGAAACCTGATATTACGGCAACAATTATTCCCCCGATAAAATTTCCGCTTGATGATAAAATAAAATCTTGCGGATTTGCAACAAATACCGAGTATCTTAATGCTGCATCAATAAGTTTGTAACCGATAAGAAAACCGATTAGCGAAGAAAAAATTATTTCTTTAGCACTTGCCGGTGCACCCACCAAAACTTTTTTATCACTTGCATAAAATAAACCTTGTCGTTCTTTCCGTTTTATTTCTTTTATTAAAATCCAAACACCTATAAGAAAAGCACTTGCAACAAAAAAACCGTAGGATTGTATTGGTAAAGGAATCTCAATTCCGAATATTTCTCTTAAAAAATCACTTATTCTCGGGTACATAGTTATTGTGTTTTTGTTCTTAACAGATTTAACTGCGAAAGTATAAAAAAATTGTAATTTGGTTTATAAAAACATAAAACTTCGAGCGAAAAACCCGAAGTTTTATGTTTACAACAGACCAAGTCGTTTTTTATAATCCTTCACTTTTCGTAATTCTTTTACTTTGCTTTGTCCGGCATTGTTTTCAATTACAAAATCCATTAATTTATTCAAAGCAGAAGTCATAGAACCATCTTTTTTCGGATTTTTGTCAAATTTTAAAAGTGCTTGAATTCCTTCAATAAAGTCGCGTTCATATTTTTCCATGTTTCTGCTTAAATAAAGTAATTCGGAACCTACACGAAGATTAAATTCTTCATTTGTCATACAGTTTTCAGGTTCCGGAGCAACAGACATAATTTCCAAAAGATTTAAGTTCACAGTCTTGTTTACGTCAATGGAACGGGCAAGTTTCTCAATAATAGCAATCTCAATTTCGTCAACTGTTCCGTCACCTGCAATTGATAAAGTTGCCGGAGCATTATATAAAAAAGTGAAAAGCTGAGGATTGGACATATTAAAATCTCTGTCTTTAGAAAAACGTTCTGTTTTATTACGCATTTCTTTAAATGTATTTCTTATAAAAATAACCTGATTTTTAATTGTTTCTTTTTCTGACATAGTAATCGTTTTTTTATTTATTTGTGAACTCAAAAATACAATAAAATTAGATTTTTTCAACAACTTATTGTTTTTATTTTAATATTTTCTGTTTACCGGAATAATATGTATTAAGTTTAGTTAATGAAAACATGACTTTTTTTATATTTGTCGAAAATTGAATAATATGATGATTACTTTTAAACTCAATGATGAAGAAATTAGGTATGAAGGAGATGAAAACAGAACATTACTTGATTTTATCAGAAAAGACAAACATCTAACTTCAGTGAAAGACGGTTGTTCGGGTCAGGCGGCTTGCGGTGCATGTACTGTGGAAATAAACGGAAAAGCTGTTTTGTCTTGTGTAACTAAAATGAGTAAATTACAAGATACCGAGATATTTACACCGGAGGGATTTCCTGAATATGTTAAAGATACCATAGCAAAAGCTTTTGTAAATGAGGGCGGTGTACAATGCGGATTTTGTACTCCCGGTTTTATCAGTCGAACCAAGGTGTTACTTCAGGATAATCCGAATCCTACAATTGAAGAAATTCGTAAAGCCGTAAAATCTCATATTTGCAGATGCTCCGGTTACAAAAAAATAGAAAAAGGTATTTTGACGGCAGCTGAAGCCGTAAAACATCATAAAACTCTTGAGATTCGAAAAACATCAGGGAAAATTGGTGTTTCTCAACCAAAGTATGAAGCTTATGAAACGGCAACAGGCGAACGTAAATTTGTTGACGATATAACTCTTCCCGGTATGCTTTACGGGGTTTTAAAATTCAGTGATTATCCGAAAGCAAAAGTTTTAAACATAGACACTTCTGAAGCTGAAAAACTCGAAGGTGTGCATCGTATTTTTACAGCAAAAGATATTCCGGGTGAAAAAAAAGTAGGTTTAATATTACAAGATTGGTCAGTAATGATTGATGAAGGCGAAACAACACATTATATCGGTGATGTTATTGCCGGTGTTGTTGCTGATACTGATGAAATTGCTCGAAAAGCAATCGAACTTATAAAAGTTGAATACGAGGTATATGAACCGATTACCGATGTTTTTAAAGCAATTGAAGCAGAACGCATACACCCCGAACGTCCGAATAATTTCGATACCGTTAAATTTACTGTAGGAAATGCCGCCGAGGCTATGAAAAAGGCAAAATATATCTCAAAAGGACATTACGAAACTCAACGTATTGAACATGGTTTTCTTGAAAAAGAAGCGGCAATTGCTCAACCTGACGGAAAAGACGGTATTGAATTGTTAAGCCAGTCACAAGGTATTTATGAAGACCGTCGACAAGTTGCAATGATTTTAAATTTACCGGAAGATAAAGTTCGTGTTACTCTTATTCCTAACGGCGGAGGTTTCGGAGGTAAAGAAGATATGACAATTCAAGGTCATACGTCTTTATTTGCGTTTCTTATGAAAAAACCTGTTAAAATAACACTTACACGTGAAGAATCTATCCGTATGCACCCTAAACGTCATCCCGTTTTTATGGATATTGAAGTAGGTGCCGATGAAAAGGGAAAACTTATTGCTTTAAAATTAAATGCCGTAGGTGATACCGGTGCTTATGCTTCCGTAGGAATGAAAGTTTTGGAACGCGTAGCCGGGCATGCTGCCGGAGGTTATTTTATTCCGGATGTGGATATGATTGCTAAAACCGTTTATACAAACAATATTCCGTGCGGTGCTATGCGCGGTTTCGGTGCAAATCAAGTAACTTTTGCTTTGGAAAGTTGTATTGACGACATTTGCGAACAAGGCAATTTTGACCGTTGGCAATTTCGCTGGAATAATGCACTTGTTGACGGACTTAAAACTTCAACAGGTCAAACTGTTTACGGAGTAGGAGTCAGGCAATGTCTTGAAGCTCTGAAAGACGATTTTTATAATGCAAAATATGCCGGACTTGCCTGTGGAATTAAAAATTCGGGTGTAGGAAACGGTATGATTGACGAATCGAAAGTTATTATTGATATAATTTCAAAAAACAAAATCTTGTTACAACACGGGTGGACTGAAATGGGACAAGGCGTTCATAATATGGCTCTTCAAACTCTTTGCGAAGAAACCGGAATTAATCCGGAAATAATTGAAGTAAAAGTAGATACCGAAGCTCAAATAAAAACCGGAATGACCACATCGTCAAGAGCTACGGCACTTGTAGGGCTCGCTGTTATTAATGCGGCAAAATCATTATCAGAAGATTTAAAAACAAAATCACTTCAGGAACTTGCCGGAAAAAAATATAAGGGACAGTTTGAATTTACATTATCCAATAAACCGACTGATAATGTTGAAAATCCGATTATTCATTATTCCTACGGTTATGCGGCACAACTTTGTATTATTAACGATGAAGGTAAGATTGAAAAATTTGTTGCTGCTCACGATGCCGGAAAAATTATGAACCCGATGTTGTTTGAAGGACAAATCGAAGGCGGTGTACATATGGGTTTGGGCTATGCTCTTACCGAAAATTTGCCTATGAAAGACGGGTATCTTGTTCACGATAAGTACAGAAAACTCGGCATATTACGTGCTCACGAAACCCCGGAAATAATTGTCAAAGGCATTGAAGTTTCCGACCCTGTCGGCCCGTACGGAGCAAAAGGTATCGGAGAAATAGGTTTGGTTCCGACAGCAGGAGCAGTTGCAAATGCTTATTATCAGTTTGACAAAATCAGGCGGTATAAGTTGCCTTTGTTCCCTAAGAAATAGTTTAATAAAGATCTGACAGGTCTGCATTTTTATGAAACTTTATCTTGTTACGTGCGTCTCATTAAATGTATATTAGTCTCAGATTTACAAAATTAATTAAAAAACAATTTCATATTTTAATTTTCAATATTAACTTTGTCGGCTTAATATTGTGCACATTTTGTATTTGTGTACAAAAAATATATAATTATGATAACAATTACATTTCCCGATAATAATACCAAGGAATTTCCGAAAGGAATTTCCGGCTATGAAATTGCAAAAAGTATCAGTCACGGATTGGCAAAAGATGTTTTATCCGTAGCAGTAAACGGCGAAACTTTTGATTTATCACGTCCGATTAACGAAGATGCGAAAATTGTATTTTACAAATGGGATGATGATGAAGGCAAACACGCCTTTTGGCATTCATCGGCACATCTTATGGCCGAAGCGATTGAAGTTCTGTATCCCGGCGTAAAATTATGGGTCGGTCCTGCTGTTGAAAACGGTTTTTATTATGATATTGATTTGCCTGAAGAACAGGTAATTACCGATAAAGATTTCCCGAAACTGGAGAAGAAAATGCTTGAACTGGCACAACAAAAAAATAAATTTGAGAGAACTGAAATTGCCAAGAAAGAAGCATTGAAATTTTATTCCGACAAAGGAGATGAATATAAAGTTGATTTAATTGACGGACTCGAAGACGGTACTATTACATTTTATAAGCAAGGCAATTTTACGGATTTATGTCGCGGTCCGCATTTGCCGAATACCGGATACATTAAAGCCGTAAAAATTATGAGTATTGCCGGTGCATATTGGAAAGGTGATGAACATAATAAACAATTAACCCGTGTTTACGGAATTACCTTTCCGAAAAAGAAATTGCTGGATGAGTATTTGATTTTACTTGAAGAAGCAAAAAAACGAGACCATCGTAAAATCGGAAAAGAACTTGAATTATTTACCTTCTCAAACAGAGTAGGGCTCGGATTACCTTTATGGTTACCCAAAGGTGCTATGTTGCGCGAACGTTTGGAACAATTTCTGAAAAATGTTCAAAAAAAATACGGTTATGAACCGGTTATAACACCGCACATCGGACAAAAAGAATTGTATGTAACTTCCGGACACTATGCAAAATACGGTAAAGATTCGTTTCAGCCTATTCATACTCCTGCCGAAGGCGAAGAATTCCTTTTGAAACCGATGAATTGTCCGCATCATTGCGAAATTTATAAATTTAAACCGCATTCCTATAAAGATTTACCTATAAGATATGCCGAATTCGGAACCGTTTACAGATACGAACAAAGTGGTGAGTTACACGGACTAACACGTGTAAGAGGATTTACCCAGGATGATGCACATATTTTTTGTCGTCCCGATCAATTGAAGGAAGAATTCATTAAAGTTATTGATATTGTCTTATATATTTTTAAAACTTTGGATTTTGAAAATTTTACAACGCAAATATCTTTACGTGATAAAGAAGATAAAAGTAAATACATAGGTTCGGATGAAAATTGGGAAAAAGCAGAAGCTGCAATTGTAGAAGCTTGTGATGAAAAAGGTTTGAAAACAGTTGTAGAATACGGTGAAGCGGCATTTTACGGACCTAAACTCGATTTTATGGTAAAAGATGCACTCGGCAGAAGTTGGCAACTCGGAACCATTCAGGTGGATTATAATTTACCCGAACGTTTTGAATTGGAATATACCGGAAGTGATGATAAAAAACATCGACCTGTGATGATTCACAGAGCACCATTCGGTTCTATGGAGCGTTTTGTGGCTGTTTTAATTGAACATACAGCCGGAAAATTCCCGATTTGGTTAACGCCCGAACAAGTTGCAATTCTTCCGGTAAGTGAACGTTTTAATGATTTTGCATATGAAGTAAAAGCAAAATTAAATGAAAGTGATGTCAGAGCAATTGTTGACGACCGTAATGAAAAAGTCGGTAAGAAGATAAGAGACAATGAGATGAAACGTATTCCGTATATGGTAATAGTCGGAGAAAAAGAACTTGAATCCGGAACATTATCGGTAAGAAAACAAGGTGAAGGAGAAATCGGAAAAATGATAATTGAAAAATTTGCAGAATTTATTACTCAAAGAGTTGCAGAAGAATTAAAATAAATTATATCTTTGCAAATTGAATTTTTTTAACTAAATAATAGGAGGCCTAAAAAATCGCAAAAAGAAGATCAAATTATTCCGGTCGCAGAAAAGACGACTTGAAGTATAAATACAAAACGGGTAAATATATCAGTGCCAAAACAGTAAGGTTGGTAGGCGAGGATGTTGAAAACGGAATATATTCGCTGGATGAAGCTTTACGAATTGCTGAAGATTTGGATATGACATTAGTTGAAATATCTCCTAATGCTAATCCGCCTGTTTGTAAAGTTACGGATTTTCAAAAGTTTATTTTTGAACAAAAAAAGAAACAAAAAGAACTGAAATCAAAACAATCTCAGGTTGTTGTCAAAGAAATCCGTTTCGGACCGAATATTGATGAACACGATTTCAATTTTAAATTGAATCATGCTCAAAAATTTTTAGAAAACGGAGCAAAAGTTAAAGTTTTTGTTTTTTTCAAGGGAAGAACAATTGTATATAAAGACCAAGGGAAAATAAAATTATTGGAATTTGCTCAAGCACTTGAAGAATTCGGAAAAGTTGAATCCATGCCGAAATTGGAAGGTAAAAAAATGACTATGTTTATTGCCCCTTTAAAAAAGTAAATTCAGAAATTAACAAATAATAATTATTAATTAAAAAAAGGAAAGAGTTATGCCTAAAATGAAAACAAAAGGCGGAGCAAAGAAAAGGTTCAAATTAACAGGAACCGGTAAAATTAAACGAAAACATGCTTATAAAAGTCATATTTTGACAAAAAAAAGTAAAAAGCGTAAAAGAAACTTGGGTTATGTGGCTATCGTTCATAAAGCTGACGACAGAAACGTAAGACAACTTCTTGCTTTAAAATAAGTAAATTTCGGTTTTAATACCCGGTTGAATGTTATAAAGAATCTTTAAAGATCGCATTCGCTAAAAAAAAAGAATTATTAACAAGAAAAAAGGCATTAAGTATCGGAAATTCGGTCGCCTTATTCAAAAACAATTAAATTATGCCGCGTTCAGTAAATGCAGTGGCTTCAAGAGCCAGAAGAAAAAAAATCCTTAAACAAACAAAAGGATACTTCGGAAGAAGAAAAAATGTTTGGACAGTTGCAAAAAATGCACACGAAAAAGGTTTGCAATACGCATACCGAGACAGAAAAACGAAAAAAAGAAATTTCAGAGCTTTGTGGATTCAAAGAATTAATGCAGGCGTGAGACAATACGATATGTCTTATTCCGAATTTATGGGAAAAGTCCATAAAAAAGGTATTGAACTTAACCGAAAAGCTCTTGCCGATTTGGCAATGAACCATCCCGATGCTTTTAAAGCTATCGTTGATGCCGTTAAGTAAATATTAATGTATCTGATTTCTGAAATATAAAAAGCCCGAATTTCTCGGGCTTTATGTTTTCTTAAAAACAGTATTTTTTCGGATACTATTTTTTTGAAAGAATTCTGAATTTATTTGTATTTAGAAATTGTTTGTCAGTATGGTCGTAAAATAGCAGAGTTCCTTTAAAATGTGCTTTGACAATTTTTCCTGTTGCCAATGTATAATTAAAATCAAAAATGTATTCTGTGTCTTCTTGTGCTACACTTATACTTCCGCCGGTACATTCAAAAGAGGTTCCGATATCGTTTGCAACATCATAATTTAAACCTGTAAGTCCGAAATTATAAGACATAGCGGCATAATTATCTGCAAAAGTATAAATTCCGGGAACAATGCTCGTTGGTGACGGGGACCAAAGACTGCCCATAATAACATTCCCGATACCGAGTACGTCATCTTCGGTAAAAGTTACTCCTTCGCTGACTAAAGACACCGAAAAATGATAATAATCGTAAGTTCCGTTGTGGTCGCCCCAAATGTCAACATACGCTTTTGATACAGGATATTTATTACCGTTGTATTCAATTTCGTTTGCTTTTTCTGTTTTAATACTTTGTTCTCGCTTACTTGTTTTTTTGTCTTTTTCGGAATAGGCTGTTAATACAATGTTGTATTCGCCGGCTTTTGTATAAATGTGAGAAGGACTATCATCTGTTGAATTTGCCCCGTCGCCGAAATCCCATTTATAATGATCTCCGTTAATTGTAGTGTTTGTAAAAAGTATTGTGTCTCCGGTAAATGCTTCCGTTTTATTCATTGTAAAATCAGCTTCGGGTTGTTTTTGGCAGCTTGAAAAAATTGCAAAAACTGCAAATGATAAAATAACTGTTGATAATTTCTTTTGTTTCATTTTTTATGATTTAAAGGTTAATATAAATAGTTTAAAATTTTAATTAGTCACATAATGATTTTGCATACATTGTCCCGTCGTATTTCAGTTCGGTAATTTCTCCGCTTGATTGCACGTAATATACATAAGCAACAAATACTTCTCCGTCTGACGAAGTAATAATTACCTTGTTGCCTTTTACTCTGTAAGTTCCTCCGTATCCTCCGTTTCCGCCGTAATATCCGTTACCTCCTCCGCTGTATGAGCTTTCTGTGTTGTATTGATAATGACCTTTTCCGTCAAAAGTTATGTGTTCTGATGAAGAATAAGAAGAAGATGAACCGTAACCCGAAGAGGAATAACTGCAAAATGTTCCGTAGAGTTTGTTTGTTTGAGCATTTGTGTTTGCAGTAAAAAATAATAAGAATATTCCCGTAAATAATAAGATTTTAATTTTCATAACTTAATTTTTTTAGATTAATAAAATATGTTTGCAAATAATTTTAAGTAAAAATATGAGCATTTTACCTGTGTTGCAAATAATCAATGTCAATATAAAGTCAGTCATAGGCAAAAAAGATGTCAGTAAAAAGTCAGGTATTTATTTTTTATTTCTTGATATACAGGAGTATATATTTAAGTATAAGGCAAATAGTTTTTTTCGGAAAGTCAAAAACAGTATATTTGTGTTACCAACAAGCATAATATTTAATATTTACCGATAACTTGAAAAAATGAATTTTATTAAAAAATATCTTTGGCTTGTATTTATTATAATTGTTTTTAAAATGCAAGCTCAAACATCTCGGGTTCATAAAGATTCTGTATTAAGAATTATAGCTTTACAAAGCGGGATTGAAAAAATGAACAGTTTAGATGTTTTATTTCAATACTATATAAATGTAAATACCGACACTGCATTTTATTATGCCGAGGAGTTAAGAAAAGTGTCAGAAGATACTAATAATAAGAGTTTTATGGCTTTATCATACGAACATACGGGGATGGTTTATTTCAGAAACGGAAAATTTCCAAAAGCTGCGGAAGAATATTTAAAGACTGTTGAAATATATAAGAAACAAAAAAAATACAAAAAACTTGCATCGGTATATAAGGAATTGTCTCGAATAAATTATTATAATAATAATTTGTCAAAATCCGTTGAATACACTTTTAAATCATTGAAAATATTTGAAAAATTAAAAGACAAACAAGGTATAGCCGGTGCCTATTCCAATCTCGGAAGTCTTTACGGAGCTTCGGGTAATTTTAAAAAAGCACTTAAATATTATTTTGCGGTTTTAAAATCATCCGAACAAATCCCTGAAATATTGAAAGTGAAATTGTTTCTTAATATAGGTTCGCAGTATAAACATTTAAATATGTCCGACAGTGCGATATGGTATTATAACAAATCTTTAAAAATTTCACGAAAAAATAATTTTATTAACGAAACAGCGACAAATTATTACAATATAGGCGATTTGTACGGGCATTACATAAAAAATAAAGATTCTGCATTGTATTATTTAAATTTAACATTAAAAATTTTAAACAAGAATAATATTAACTTGCAAAAAGCCGTATATGCCGCAATCGGTAAAACGTATTTTGAAAAAAAGGAATATTTTAAAAGTATTGCACCTTTAAATAAATCGCTTGAGATTTCCGAAAAATTACATAATCTTAACGGAAAAGAAATTGCACATTTTTATCTGTATCGGTCCTATCAAAATATAGGAAATTATAAAAAATCACTTTATCATCACGAAAAATATTATGAGGCAAAAGATTCAATAAAATATGAACAGGCAAACGTAGAAATTGAAAATTTAAAATCAAAATATGAAAACGCAAAAAATAAATTGACTATTGAAAAATTAGAAGAAAAACAAAAATCCGATACTAAAATAAGAATAATGCTTTTGGCTCTGTTGTTTCTTTTTATTTTAATTTTTGCTCTCATTATCAGGAGTTTTGTATTAAAACGTAAAAAAAATATTTTGGAGAAAGAACTCTTAAAGACCGAAAAAGAAAAACTTGATGAAAATTTACAATATAAAACTCGAGAACTGACATCTCAAGCACTTATGATGTTACAAAAAAATAAATTATTAAAAGAAATATCAAATGTATTATCCGAAATTGAAATAACCGGAAGCGATAATAATAAAGAACTTACAAAATTGAAGCGGCGTTTGCGTTACAGTATGCAATCGGAAAAAGATTGGGAAGTTTTTCGTAAATATTTTGAAGAGCTTAATAAAAACTTCTTTGTGAAACTTAAAAAAATAAATAAAAATATTACTCCTTCAGAAATGAAATTGGCTGTTTTGGTAAAATTAGGTTTCAGCATAAAAGAAACCGCATCTTTGCTGAACATATCCGACGGCAGTGTGAAAACAGCAAGATATAATCTTCGTAAAAAAATGGGCTTGCAAAGATCCTATACTATTTACGACCGCTTAAATGAACTATAAAAAAAAATATTTTGTTTTCATAATTTTATTTTTTCGGACTGTTCTATATATCATTATTATATATTTGCAGAATGAAATAGTTTATTTTAAAGGAATATTATGAAAATCGCACTAATCGGATACGGAAAAATGGGCAAAGAAATTGAAAAAACTGCCCGAGAAAGAGGACACGAGATTTTATTCAAATTTGATGTAAACAATAAAAATGAATTTACGGTTGAAAATTTAAAACAAGCAGATGTTGCCATTGAATTTACACAACCGGATTCGGCATACGAAAATTATATGAAATGTTTTGAAGCAAATATTCCCGTAGTTTCAGGCACAACCGGCTGGCTTGATAAATTGCCGGAAATTAAGAATGAATGCGAAAATAATAATCAAACATTTTTTTATGCTTCAAATTTCAGTATAGGCGTAAATCTGTTTTTTAAATTGAATAATTTTTTAGCCGATTTAATGAATCCTGTTAAAGGTTATGATGTCTCGATTTCGGAAACCCATCATACCGAAAAAAAAGATGCACCGAGCGGAACAGCAATTACAATTGCACAAGATATAATCAAACATTCTGATAGAAAGGAAAATTGGGTTAAAGAACATGCCGTTAGTGATACTGAACTTGTAATTCGTTCGTTCAGAGAAGGAAAAGTTCCCGGCACACATACTGTAACATATGAATCCGACGTTGACTACATTGAAATTAAACACAGTGCTAAAAGTCGTAAAGGATTTGCTTTGGGAGCTGTTTCAGCTGCAGAATTAACACAAAAAAAATCCGGTTTTTTAAGTATGGCGGATTTGTTGAATTTTTAATTGAATAATTGTTACTTTTATATTTTAAAACTCTGTAAAATGAATAAATATTTTAAATTTCTGAAAAATAAATACTTTAAATTCGTTTTTTGGACCGTTGTTTTTATCCTGTTTGTATTATGGATAAAAAGTTGGTGGCTATTAATCGGAATTCCGATAATTTTTGATTATTACATTTCTAAAAAAGTTAATTGGACATTCTGGAAAAAACGTGATTTGGAAAAGAAAAGTAAACTGATTGAATGGGTTGATGCTCTGGTATTTGCCGTAATTGCCGCAACAATCATTCGTTCTTTCTTTATTGAAGCATATATGATTCCGACTTCATCTTTGGAAAAATCATTGCTTGTAGGTGATTATCTTTTTGTCAGCAAAGTCAGTTACGGACCTCGAATGCCTATGACACCGATAGCAATTCCTTTTACCCACACCTTTCAGGGAAGTACTTTTGAACCGTATCTTGAATGGATTAAAGCTCCTTATAAACGATTAAAAGGATTAGGACATATTAAGCGAAATGATATTGTAGTTTTTAATTTTCCGGAAGGTGATACAGTGGTATTAGAACGTTCTGCAGAAAGTTATTATAAAATTATCAGAAACTATGCTTGGCAATTGAAACAGGCTGACATACAGTCGGGTAAGAAACTTTTGAATGGTAATATTTATCTTAATAATGCACGAGATTTGGTAAAGAGAAATTATACAATTGTTACCAGGCCTATTGATAAAGAAGATAATTATGTGAAAAGATGTGTTGCTGTTGCCGGTGATACTTTGGAAATGCGAAAAAGTTTTGTTTATATCAACGGTAAAAAGGGGAAAATTCATAAATTTGAAGAACATAATTATCATATTATTATGAAGCCTGGAAAATCGTTAAATCCGAAGGCATTGTACGATATGGGTATAAGTAAAGAAGATTTCGGATATTCCGGACAATATCCTGTTGAAGGATATGTACTGCCGCTGACAGAAGAATATTTGAAAAAGATTGAGAAATTTAAAAGTGTTAAAGAAGTTGTCAAAATGGTTGAAGATTCCGGTGTTTATAATCCGGATATTATTCCTCACAGTCCTAACTTTAAATGGAATGTCGATAATTTAGGACCCTTGTATATTCCTGAAAAAGGACGAACGATTAAAATTGATACCTTTAATTTGCCTTTATACAGACGTATTATAGAAGTGTATGAAGGTAATAATTTAAAAGTTGAAAACGGTAAAATATTTATCAACGGAAAAGAAACCGGCGAATATACTTTTAAAATGAATTATTATTTGATGATGGGAGATAACAGAAGCAATTCTGCCGATTCAAGATATTGGGGATTTGTTCCGGAAGATCACATTGTGGGCAAACCGATATTTATTTGGATGTCGATGGATAAAGACAAAACAATATTTACCGGAAAAATCAGATGGAACAGATTGCTTGAATCTGCAAATGTGAAATAATTCACAGTAACCTGAACTCGATATAAGATTTCTGTGAGAGAAATCTTATATCGAGTTCAGGTTAGTAATATCGAATAAAACTTTCTCATACCTGACAGGTTTTTTAAACCTGTCAGGTATTGCTTTTTAAAAATAACAGTTTCGAATTATTGTTTAATAATTTTTTTAAATAATACTGTGTTACCAACATTTATTTTCAGGAAATATATACCTTTAGGAAAACCGGCAATATTAATTTGAGAAGTCGAATTATTTAATTCAAGTATTTTAACAGTTTTACCTTCAATATTAATAATATTTAATTGAACATTAGAGATTTTAAGTTTGTTAAAATCAATAAAAAAAACATCACAAACAAGGGTAGGGTATATTTCAATATTTTTTTGTAAAAAGTTTCTTATTGAAGTTATTGAGGCATTAACGGTCCAAGTTTTTGAGTTTCCGTCTTCGGAAGTTATATCATAAACAACGGCATATTGCGAAAAATCATTGGTTGTTTCGCCGCTTATTTGTTCTGTTCCGTTTACTTTAACAACAGAGTTTGTTTCGGCAACAAAAAAAGCTTTTAATTGAGTTAAATCAGTTCCGCCGGGCATTGTTAGGAGCACAGTTTTATCCGTTTCGTTAATTTCTCCGACAATTGAGTCGTTTTTTGAAATTAAAGAATAAAATAAAAACTTATTTCCCGAGCAAGTTCGTTGTTGTAATTCCGAATTATATTTTATTAAAGAATCCTGTAAACTCGTTGCATTGTTTATATTGTATGCATCCGGAATATCATAAATAATTTTACCGGTTTTATCAATCAGCATATCATAAGGATAATAATTTATTGTGTAAGAAGTAAAAACATCATTGCCGCCTCCGTCATTTCCGCTGACGGCAGGAAAAGTCATTGAAAAATTTTGAGTAAAATTCCAAACATCATTATTATTGTAATTACCGTCAATTCCTAAAAATATTACATCTCCGCAGTTGCAACCGAAATAACGGTAAACAGTATCAACAATCGGACTTAAGTCTTGACAGGATTGGCATCCGACCGAAAAAAAATTAATATATACGTTTTTCCCTTTGTTTAAATAATCGGTATATAATTTATGTTTATGCCCGTATATATCCGTTATGTTAAAATCAGGAACAGATTTTTGAGAATATGAAATTGATACTGTAAACAGTAGTGTGAATAAAAATATTTTATACATTTCGAATGTTCGTTAAGCCGGAGTTATTTTAATGATATGAAGTTATCATAAACGGTTGTATTAATTTTTAGAATTTTGTTCCGATTACTAAAATATCATCAACCTGTTCGTAATTTTCCATCCATCTTTCAATAGTATCATCAAGAAATTGTCTTTGTTCTTCCATTGATAAATTTTGAATTTGCAAAAGCATTTTTTTAAATCTTCCTATCATAAATTTTTTATCTCTCGGTCCGCCGAATTGGTCTGAATAACCGTCGGAGAAAGTGTAAAGTGAGTCGCCTTTAAGAAGTTTTATTTCATTATTGGTAAATTTATCTCCTGCACCTTCAAAATCATAAATACCGATAGGCATACGATCGGCTTCATAAATTAGAATTTCGTTATTTCTGACGATGTAAAGAGGATTAAAAGCTCCGGCAAATTCAACAATTCCTTTTTTGCTGTTTACTTTGCATAAGGCAATGTCCATTCCGTCTTTTGCTTCTTGTGCCTCACCTGTTTGGTGCAGGGCTTCAATTACTTTTTCTTTTAATTTATCAAGAACATCGGATGCTTTCAATTCTGTTTTAGAAGTTCTTATTATGTCATTAAGAAAAGAAATACCGAGCATACTCATAAATGCACCCGGAACTCCGTGTCCGGTACAATCAGCTGCTGCATAATAAGTTATATTGTTTTTTTCTGCTGCCCAGTAAAAATCGCCGCTTACAATATCTCGGGGTTTAAATAAAATGAAATTTTCGGGCATTGATTTACTTATGAGTTTTTTAGGCGGTAATATAGCATTTTGAATACGCTTTGCGTAAAGAATACTGTCCTCAATATCTTTTTTCTGATGAGTAATTTCGTCTCTTTGTTCTTCTGCTAAATCTCTTTGTGCTTCTATTTCTTCTTTTTGTGCTTCCAGTTCGGTATTTTTTTCTGTAATTTCGTGTGTTCTTACTTCCACTAATTTTTCTAACTTCTCATTTTTCTTTTGCAGAATTCGCATTCGCCATTTTGAAATTAACCAAAAACCAATAAGTACAATTAAAATAAGAGGAATAATAAACCACCATTCCAGCCAAAAAGGTTTTCTTATTATAAAATCAACACTTTGATAATAACTCCAAATGCCGTCTTTTCCTTTTGCTCTGTATTTAAAACTGTACTTTCCGGGCGGCAAATAAGGAAATATTGCAATATTTTTATCTCCTTTCGACGATGCATATTCATTCTCAAGTCCTTGCAGATAATATTCGTATTCTACGGAATTTTCATCTTTAAAAGAAAGACCTGAAATTTCAAAACTGATATTATTTTGATTAGATTTTAATTCATCAGGCATTTTAATATAATTCTTTCCGTTGATAGTTATTGATTCGATTCTGCAAACCGGAGTTGTTTTCTCGGTTTTTTTCTTTTTTAAATCAAAAGTGGCAATTCCGTGATAAGTCCCTATCCACAAGATATTTGAACGATCAAGATACAGTCCGTCAACTGAGATTTCATTTCCCAGCAATCCGTCTTTGGAATCAATTGTAAATTCAATTTGATTTGTTTTTTTATTGTAATACTTAACGCCCTTATCAGTACCTATCCACATCATATCAGGGTTTTCTGCATGTTCAACGGCGGTTACCAAAGTTCCCGATAAAATATTATTATTTACAAAACTTAAAGAATCATTCATATATTTTGCTAAGCCGTTTTGTGTGCCTATCCAAATAAACTTGGTATATGTTTCTGCATCTTTTTTCTTTATTGAATCCAGTCTTAAAGCCCAAGTATGATAATTTAATTGTTTAAGAGGTTTAAAAGTTATTGAATCAAACACGACCAAACCGGTATTATTTGCACCGATGATTTGATTATTATATTCGGTAAGTTGTGTCAGAAGTGTTGTATTTTTATTTTCAATATGTATCAAATCTGAATTAAAATCTTTAAGATAATATACAATGCCCGCACTTCCGGTAAGAAGGAAAATCTTGTTATCGGATGAAATAAAAATATCATTTAAATGAAACAAAGGGTTTTTGAATTTTTTAGATTTTATTATTCTAAGTGATTTTTGGTCAACATAATATATGTTTTTATTATCTGCAATTACTATATTTTTATTTTTTGTTTGACCGATTACAAACGAATTGTTTTTAAATTTCAGCTTATCGGTAAAATTTGTGAGATTTCCTTTAATATAATGAATACCGGAACTCATGCCTATCCATACTCTTCCTGATTTATCTTTAAATACGGAATTTACTGTACTGTTTAAATTTTCGGGATATAGGTTACGCAGACTTTTGTTTGTTAATTTTTGAATTCCTCCGGAAAATCCGAACCAGAGATTTCCTTCATTATCAGTTATGAATGAGAGTATTTTATGGTTCATTAAACCGATTCTGCTGTCATAAACAATGGGTTTTTGTTTTAATGTAAGAAGTTGGTAGATTTTAAAATCTGAAATTAACCAAATTGATCCGTCTTTTGTTTCTTTAATTTTATTAATCGGAATATCATGAATGTTTAATAAATCATTAATGTTATCAGACTTACTTATGCCGTTATTGATGCTGTCTGTATAATATATACCTGATTCATTTGATATCCATGCATTTCCGTCAACATCGAAAAACGCTGTTAAGCAAAATTCGTTTGATATTTTTTTTACTCTGCCGGCTTTAAAAAGATAAATACCGTTTCCTGATGCAATAATAAATTGATTGGTTTTCGGATTTTTTGAAATTGAATTTATTCTGACCGGCAGGTTTTTATATTTTTTATTTAAACGGATTTCATTTCCGTTTTTATCAATTTTAAACAATCCGAAGTCTCCGTAAAAATAAACAGCGGTATCATCGATAAATATTCCTTTAAAAGGAATTCCTTTAAATTTTGTTGTAATTTTCTCTGTTTTTTTATCTAATATTGAAATTCCGTCTAATCCCGCAAAATATATTTTTCCGTTTTTATCTTGATTTATTGCAAAAACCGAATTGCCGACTAATCCTTTTTCTTTATTATATAATTTCATTTTTCGGCCGTTGTATTTTACTACACCCGAGTATGTGCCAAACCACATATAGCCTTCTTTATCCTGAAATATTGACAGAACATCTTCCTGGGGCAAACCTTTGTCTTTACCGTAAAAAACAAAAGGAAAATATCCTTCTTGGTAAGTTTCGTGCAGTACCGTCAGATAGTTTTGTGCAGACTGCATTGTCATACCTGCCTGATGTTTAAAATATTCGTCAAAAATTCCGTTTTTACGGGCGTATTCAAAAAATTCAAGTATTTTTTGTCGTAATAAGGGTTGATTTTTTTTAATTGCCCATCCCATTTTTCGTATTTCTCCGATAATAAATTTTGCTTCTAATTTAGGATAATCCGCCAGTTTAAAAACTGAAATATTTGAAATGGTATAGTCTGCTTTGCCTGAAATAACATCGCTGAAAAAATTATTTCCTGTATTATAATAATAATTGCTGATATTATTTTGGAGCAGGGCATGTTCATAAGAAGAGCCTTTTGACGTAACACCTTTTAGATTTTTGAGATCGTTTACAGAGGTTATTTTCGTATCTTTTCTGCCGATAACAACTTTTGCATTAGGCATAAAATCTAAAACATCAACTTTTTTTAATCGCCAATCTAACGGGTCGATAAGGTCACAGGCAACGTCAAAATGATTAAACCATTCGGGAGTATATGAACTGTCTTTAATAATTTTACCGTTTTTATTTTCCCAGTATTTTGAAAATTTAGGTGTTATTACGTATTCGGCTTTTAATCCTAAATATTTTGCAAAACTTTCGGCAAGGAGTGTGTTGAATTGTTTTTTGCCTTTGGGATGCCATACTAAATCCCTGTCTCTCAGTGCAATAATTATTTTTCCTGAATTTTTAATCTCGTCAAAATCTCGTGTTTCTGCATCTTTTCCGGCATTTGAATAGGAATTTATAATTTCAAGATATGTAGAATAGTCAATTCCGTATTGGCTTCGGAAAAGTTCGTCTAATTTTCCGTTTCCTTTTATTGTTCTGAAGAAATTTTGTATTTCATTTTTAATCCCGGAATGTCCTTTTTTTATTGCCCAACCGACTTCTTTCGGTTTGTTTACAGGAAAAGCAAGTTTAAGGTTTTGATTATCTTTTAAATATGAAAGTGCTAAAAATGAAACTGTTATAAGTCCGTCAACTTTGTGACTTTTTAGTAATTTTAAAGATTCATTTTCAGATTTTGTTTTTACTATTGTAATTCCTCCGCCAATTTTATCATTAATTTTATTAATATTAGTTTCGTAAGTAGAATTTTCGAGTATGGCGATTTTCAGTCCTTTTAAATCTTTATAATTTTTTACTTTTTTTGAATGTTTTCTGTCAATAATCAATAAATCGCTTATTTTAATGATACCTGCATAATCAAAGAATTTTTTACGCCAATCAAGAACATATATTGTTCCGCAAATTACGTCAGATTTTGTCAGTGCATCGGGAGTATATGAAACATTCGGATTTGTTTTATAGTCATCAGGGATTTTTCCGTTTTCTGAAAAGACTTCTTCCCAATCAATTGTAACAGGATTAAATTTTACATCTAAGAATTTAGCAAATTCTTCGGCTATTTTATAATTTACTGTATTTTTCCAACTTTCGGTTAATCCAATATTAATTTTACCTTCTTTTTTTATTTTGCTTAAAGTTTGAGCATTAATAAAAAACGGAAAAAAAAATATTATTAATAATGAAATTTTTTTCATATGGTTTGGAAATAATAATTGTTCTGTTAAACAAAAAAGTATCAAATTGTTGATACTTTTTTATTCTTCATTATTTGTCTTCAGAATTTTGTCTATATGTTCTTCTGTTTTCAACAATTTATTTTTGCAAGCACCTATCAAGAATGAAACTCTTTTAACTTTGTCAGATAACTTATCAATATCGATTTCATTATTTTCAACCTCATAAAGAATTTCTTCTATTTCTTGAATTGCTTCATTATAAGAGAAGTTTTTTTTCGCCATAATTAATAATCCATATCTTCGTCAAAAGGTATCATATTGATTTCTAATCCGGTATCAAGCATATAATCTTCAATATCTTCTTCCATATCAATATCATCTTCATCATAATGCCAATTAACGGTTACTTCACCTCCGTCATCTTCATATTCTTTCAATATATTTAACAAATCAAGAATACTTCTTGAAGTACTTGTATTGAAATAGGTAAGTTTGATTTCAAAAGTGATAGGTTTTTTTATTTCTGATGTATATTCTTCCAGCCATTGAACTAAGGGGTCATAAAATTCAATAGTATCTTCCAAAAACGATTCTCCGGAAAGAGTACAAACTCCTGTTTCAAAATTAAAATCTACGGACGGAACAAAAAAATTGGTATGTGATCCTTCAATATTTATATTTTCCATTTATTTATTATTTTTATTTATTTATCAACTTTTACTGCTAATGAGAAATATGAACTGTCTTCATCAATAGGATTTATTTCAATATCAAGGGGATTTCCTGAAGTTAAAGCAACTGCAATTAATCCGATATTAGGGCTGTCTCTTTCAACGGTATTGTCTTTTCGTACCTCTCTTTTAATTTTTCTCAATTCTTCATGATCTAAAGTATTAATATTTTTACTGTTTTCCATTACAGGTATAAGATCTTTATTTTTAATCGGATTTCCGGTAACTAAAATAAAATTTTTAACGGTTTCTTTGAGGATAATTGTTCCTGTACCGACTTCTTTACCGTTTTTAAGTTTTATTTTTTCTGACGAATATTTCGAAATATTTTCTGCTAATTCAAAAAATATTTTAAAAATTTTCTTTGTTGCTGATTCGGATAATTCATTAATAACATATATGTAATCTGCTAAAAATGTGATAATTTTACCGTCAACAGGACCTTTGTATGATATTCTGATTTCTTCGGAAAACAAACTTTGCCCTAAACTCATTTTTTTATTTATTGTATTCATTTTATTCTTTATTAATTTTTACTGCAACTATATAAAAAGCTTCTTTATCATTAAGTTCAATGAAAGAATAATCTAAAGGATTTCGGGAAACTAATGTGGCTTGCACCAATCCGATATTTCCCGTACCGCGTTCTCCCGGAGGTAATTTTCTTAACTCTCTTTTATAGGCTCTTAATCCTTCTCTGTCGAATGAATTTATTTTACTGCATTTATCTCTTAGAATAGCTTCATGTTTTTCGTCAATCGGGTTTCCTAATATAAAATAATAATAGTCTTTAAAATCCTGAATTATAAAAGTCCCTACACCTGCATGTTCACCTTTTTTTGTCATTTCTTTCTCAAGCGAATAATATGAAACATTTTGTGCTAATTCAATAAATACTTTAAATATTGTTTTATTAAGTTTTAAGTTTTTTGAAATTGAATTTTCAATATTTTTACCGAATATTGAAAGAACTTCTGTATCGAAAGGTCCTGTAAATGACATCAATACATTCTTTCCCGTTACTCTGGTAAATAAACTTTGACTTTCCATTTTCGATTGTTTATTGTTATTAAGAAACAAATTTAAAAAAAAACTTTAATTTTTGCATCATTTCATTGTTAAATTCCTTTTTTATAATTTTTAGGGTAACTAAATGAAACAGAATTTATACTTAAACGATAAGTTTTCTAAATTTGCATCTTTTATACTGAAAAAATAATGCCGAAATTTACAAACTATATCAATCTTAAATCAAATCGTACAAAATTTATTATACAAGGTTTCTTTTTAGCAACAGCTGTTGCTGTGGCTGATACTTCTACGGTACTGCCTTTAATAGTTGATTATTTCGGCGGCGGTAAAATATTGGTAGGTGTGTTGTCATCATTAATGAAAGGAGGAGCTGTTATTATGCAGCTTTGGACAGCTTTTAAAGCACAGGAACGCTCTTTGGTTTTGGGTTCATTAAAAAAAGTATTTATTTTCCGATTTCTGTCTTGGTTTTTTGTCGGATTATCTATTTTGTTTTTTGCTGATTTTTCTAATTATCTTATTCTTATTTTAATCAGCATTTTTTTATTCTTATTTTCTTTTTCTGCAGGTATCGGTATTATTTATTATCAGGAAATTTTAGGAAAATCATTTACGAAAGAATATCGGGGAAAAGCGATTTCCTATAAACAAATTGCAGCGGGAATTGCAGGTATATTAAGCGGCGGAATTTCAGGATTTATTCTTGAATATTTTTCGAAACCGAACAGTTTTGCCTTTCTATTTTTATTCAGCGGTTTGATAATGGCTTTGGGGTTTTGGGCTTTTTGGACTTTTAAAGAAGAACCGAAAAAAGAAACCGTAATCAAAGAAAAACATTTCGGAATTTTTTTGAAAAATGCCGTCAAATTATTTAATTCTGATAAGGCTCTTAAATTGCAGGTATTCAGTAGATTGGTGTCTTATGCTTTGTTTTTGGTTTTGCCCTTTATAATTCTGCATGCAAAAGATAAATTCGGTGTTTCGGGAAAATCTGTAGGGTTAATTATTTCTGTTCAAATGGCAGGTGCTGTGTTGAGTAACTTTATTTGGGGATACCTTTCGGGAAAGAATAAAAATAAAAATGTCATTTTAATTTCATTTATAATTGCTGTTTTCTCAGTTAGTTTAACATTATTTGCAACGCACTTTTGGTATCTTTACATTGTTTATTTTTTAATAGGGGCAGCAATTGACGGTTTTCGATTGGCTTTCAGTAACTTAATTTTAATTATTGCTCCGCCTGATAAACGTCCGATGTATATTGCCGTTCAAAATAATTTATCATCAATAGGAATGTTTTTTCCGATACTCGGAGGAATTATTTATAAAGCTTTTAATTTTGATATTCTGATACTTTTTACTTTGGTTCTGTTACTTATCGGTTTTGTAATCAGTCTCTTTTTACGAAAACAATAATATGCTCAATTTGAAAACCTTTGATCCTATAATTTTATTTATTGATAAAATCGGTGTTGATATATCGCTTGTTAAAGAATATATTCTCGGAGAAAAATATGCCGCCGTTATTTTGAAAAACGGAAATATCGGCTTGGCAGCAAATATTATAAATGTCGATAAGTTCGATTTCAAAACCGTAAAATTATTTGATATTGAGAATCTTACACACAGATTATTTTTGCTTGCTTTTTTTAATGCTGTTTTTAATAATCTGCCGAATAAATTATCCGGAGGGGATATCTTTGATATTATTGATTTTTCTGAGTATGAAAATATTGTAATGGTAGGGTATTCAATTCCGATGTTTAAAAAATTGAAAGAACGAAATTGCGTGCCTTTTGTGTTCGATAATCAATCAGACGAAAAATTAATAATTGAACAAAGATTAATTTCGGAATATTTAAAAAAGGCAGATTCAGTTATTTTAACAGGAACTTCAATTATTAATAACAGTTTTAAAGTAATTATTGAAACCGTAAATGAAAAATGTGATGTATTTTTAATAGGTCCTTCCGCAACTTTTTTCGAGAGTTTATTAAATATCAAAAAGATTAAAGGTATTTTCGGAACACAATTTAATACAAACGATAAGAATGTTATTCGTTTGATACGGGAAAATGAAGGAACGAATTGCTTGAAAAAATACGGTAAAAAGTTTGCTTTAATTAATAAAGAGTATGCAAATTTATAAAAAACAGATAAAAGACATTTGGTTGAAAGCTGCTGTAGTCGGCAGTTTGTGGGGAAGTATAGAAATTATTGTGGGTAGTTTTTTTCATAATATTAAAATGCCGATGTCCGGAACAATTTTAGCTGTTTTGGGTATTAGTCTGTTAGTTGCATTTGGTCAAATATGGAAAGATAAAGGGCTGTTTTGGCGTGCAGGTTTGATTGCCGCCGTAATGAAATCGGTTTCGCCGAGTGCTGTTTTAATCGGCCCGATGACCGGTATTTTTTTGGAAGCTTTGTTATTTGAGTTTGCCGTTACCGTTTTCGGAAGAAATAATTTTTCTTATTTTCTCGGCGGTATTTTTGCTCTTTACAGCGTTGTTATTCATAAGTTGGTTACTTTGCTGATTATATACGGGTTAGATTTGGTAAAAATAACGGAAAATCTGTATTTTTTTATTATTAAACAGTTGAATATTGAAAATCTGACATTTCTTCAGGCATTGGCGGTATTGAGTTCGTTTTATGTAATTCTAGGTATAATTGCCGCATTTATCGGTCTTTTAACCGGTAAAAAAGCTTTGAAAATGAAAGCGACTTACAGTTTTGAAAATACGATTGAATTTGACCAAAAAAGAGATGTCGTACATCCCGATGAAAAAAATCGCTCTTTATTGTTTTTAATTTTACACATTATTTTGATTATTGCAATTCTGACGATTACGAATATGTATTCGCTTACTGTTGCTGCTGCTGCTGCTCTGTTGTATATTGTATTGGTTCTGCTGAAATACAAACGTGCATTAAATTACTTCAAACGTCCTGGATTTTGGGTGCAAATAGCCTTATTTATTTTAATTTCAGCTGTTTTTTATGACGGTTTAAGTAAAGGAAACTATTTTTCACCGGAAGGTATGGATGCCGGATTGAAAATGGGATTGCGAGCCGTATTAATTGTTATAGGTTTTTCCGCAATAAGTTCAGAATTAAGAAATCCTTTAATTCGGGTTTTGTTATACCGAAAGGGCTTTTGGCAATTTTATATGGCTTTGAGCTTAGCATTTTCCGTATTGCCGTATTTAATGAAACACTCGGCTCGTCCGAAAGCTATTCTTAAAAGTCCCGAAAAAACATTAATCGCTAATCTTCTTGATGCCGAATATATTTTTGAGCAATTTAAAAAGATGCGTTACAGCGTAAGAGTCATTGTTATTTCAGGAGGAAAACATACCGGCAAAACATCATATGCACAAAAACTTTCAAAGCATTTACAAGCATTAAACTATAATGTTGCCGGATTTTCAGCACCCGGAAAATTTGAAAACAACTTACGTTCCGAATTTTATATTTCGGATTTAAAAACAGGAAAATCGGAATTGCTTTGTACAAATAAAATTGGTGAAAATAAAAAAAGGGAAGGACGTTTTTATTTTAAAGAAAGTGGTTTAATGTTCGGGAAGACAATTTTAAAAACTGAAAATCTTGTCGGTTCCGATTATGTTTTTATTGATGAACTCGGCCCGTTTGAATTGAAAGGAAAAGGATGGTCTGCATCTGTGGAAAATCTGCTTAAACATCCGGAATTTAAATTGGTTTTCCTTGTCAGAAAAAATTTGGTTTACGATATTTTGCGTCGTTTCGGAATTACGGACGCACTGATTATTGATATTTCGGAAGATGAAATCAGCGAGGCAGTCAGGAAAATTATATCTGAATAAAGAGCTGTCAAAAAGTCAAGGTTTCACTATTTTTGCAAAATCACAAAAATATTAATAGAGTTATTTGCAGTATGTTGACAAAGTGAAGCCTTGACTGTATTTGAATTGTTACCGTGTATCTTATTCTTTATATTTCTTTTCGTTCAACATCCTTATCACCTCTTCCCGAAAGATTTATTATAATGGTTTTGTTCTTATTTTTAAATATTTTCGCTGCAAGAGCAACGGCATGTGCCGATTCTATTGCCGGAATTATACCTTCTTTTTCGGATAACAATTTAAAAGCATCAACGGCTTCTTTATCCGTAACGGCATGATATTCGACACGTTTAATCTTATGTAAATAAGCATGTTCCGGTCCGATACCCGGGTAATCCAATCCGGCGGCAATTGAATAAGAGCCAACAGGCTTGCCTTCATCATCTGCCAGACAAAGCGAGTCGGCACCTTGAAAAATCATACGTTTGCCGAGATTTAAAGTAGCAGCAGTGTGTTTGGTATTTAAACCTTCGCCGGCACCTTCGGCAGCATAAATTTTAACGCTTTCATCCGGAATAAATTCTTTGAACAAACCGATTGCATTAGAACCTCCTCCTATACACGCAACGATTGCGTCAGGCAGTTTGCCTTCGGCTTCGAGAAATTGTTTGCGAGCTTCTTTTCCGATGATGCTTTGAAAATGTGCCACCATAGTGGGATAGGGGTGTGGTCCTACCGCCGATCCGAGCAAATAATATGCATCCGGATGTTCGATGTAATATCCCAAAGCGGCATCTACGGCATCTTTTAAAGTGCCTTGTCCTTCTTCGATACTTACAATTTCAGCACCGAGCAGTTTCATTCTGTCAACATTTAATTTTTGTCTTTTTACGTCTTTTGCCCCCATAAATACTTTGCATTTTATACCGAAAAGTGCGGCAGCCGTTGCGGTTGCTACGCCGTGTTGTCCGGCACCGGTTTCAGCAAGAATTTGCGTGGCTCCCAATCGTTTTGCCAATAATATTTGTCCGACGGTGTTGTTAATTTTATGTGCTCCGGTGTGGTTTAAATCTTCGCGTTTCAGATAAATTTTGCTGCCGATGTGTTCGGATAAACGTTTTGCATAGTACAAGGGCGAAGGTCTTCCGACATAAGTTTTCAGAAGGTGAATAAATTCTTTTTCAAAATCTTTCGTAAATGCTGTTTTATAAAAGAAGTCGGCTAAATCTTTTAATTTGCTTTCCAATACCGGAGGAACAAAAGCACCACCGAATTCTCCGAAATATCCTTGTTTATTATCTGTATGTTGTTGTGTTTGAGTTGTCATTTTTGTTTTATTTATTTGTAAATCAGTTAAATATATTTTGCTTTTAGGTGAATGTAAGTAGTCTGTATGCTGCCAACGATTTTCGATAATATTTAACCAGGTTAAGATGTATTTTTTCATCATATAAAAATTAATAAAATAAAAAAGCCGCAGGAGAAAATCCTGCGGCTTTGAATGAGATTAATGTATAACAAAACTATCGCAAAAAGATTTCTCCTTGTGTTAAAATTTTGTTATGCCACCAATTATTTTGTAAAAAATTCATTCTTCTTATTTCTATTCTGCAAATAAAATCGAAATATTTTGAATAAAAAAATTATTTTTAGGAAAAATTAAAATTTAACGGAAAATCCGATACCGAGAATTTCTTTAAACTGAACACGTTTTCAGGTTCCGTTATTAACGCTGCTGTATTTATTATTTAGCATCAATATGAACGGTAGCAAATATATTTTGATCTTTATGCAAAGTTTTTTCAATAGCTTCAGCAATATTGTGAGCTTCTTTAACTGTCATATTTTCAGGAAGATATATATGAAATGTAATTTCTTTATGATTTCCGTAATTATGAGAATGAACATGGTGCATTTGAACATCGAAGCCGGCAGATTTATCGGCAATTTTTTTTAATTTCTGTATAAATTTTTTATCACAAGCCTCACCAAGTACAGCACTTGAAGTTTCTTTAATAATTGAATAAGCCGTGTAAAGTATGAAAAAAGAAACAATAATTCCGAGAATTCCGTCTATTAACGGAAAGTACGGATTGATAAATATACCGATAAGTATTAATACAGATGTGATTGCATCGGAGCGATGATGCCAGCCGTCTGCTTTAAGAGACATAAAACCTGTTTTTCTTGCTGTGTAAAATGCGTATTGAGCTGAGAGTTCTTTAATAAGAATTGAAATAATTAAAACAACAATTGATAAAGTCCCGAAAACGGCTTTTTTATGATTTAGTAAAGATTTGACAGATTCAATAAAAAAACTGTATGCCACAATTGCAAGAAAAGCTCCGATTAATGTAGATGTAATTAATTCGGCTCGTCCGTGGCCGAAAGGATGTTTATTATCCGGTGGTTTTGATGATATTTTTGTTCCTATAATAACAGCAGCCGAACTTATAGAATCGCTCAACGAGTGCCATGCATCACTAATTAATGCAACTGAGCCCGAAACAATTCCTGCCCAATATTTTAGTCCGAAAAGAATGATATTGGCAAAAATTGACAACCACCCTTCGGTATAAGCAAGTTTATTATTCTTTTTCTGTTTTGTATTCGGCATTGAAATCGTTTTTATTTCAAATCTTTTGCAAAAATAAAAATAAATCCGGTTTAATCAGCAATGATTTTTTATCGCATAAATACTTTTATATAGTTGCATTGGGCAAACAATTTTTTCGAAAAAAATATTCTTTTAAATTTTTACATATTTAACAAAGCTTTACCGTCAGGAGTAATCATTTCCGGAGTCCATTGCGGTTCCCAAGTTAATTCTACGTTTACATCATATTCGGGAAGAAAAGCTTTTGTAACTGTTTCAACATGTTGCATAATGGTATCTCCGACAGGACAACCTCTTGCAGATAAGGTCATTACAATATTAATGTTTTTTTCTTTTTCATTATGACGGATTTCATAAATAAGACCTAAATCGACAATATTAACTTCTACTTCCGGATCGGGGATGGTTTTTAGTCTTTCGAGTATTTGTTTTTCGGTAACGGATAAATTTTCTAACATAATTTTTAATTTAAAAGTTCTGATTTGTCTTTATGAAATAATATTTTAAAAGTATTGAATGTGTATAATGATGCAGTAATAAAAAAAGCAACAGCACTTATTTTTATAAGAATACTTTCTTTTAAAAATACACCTGTCAAAATAATTATTATTGCGGTAATAAAAGAATAGTAATGCCAATCGGCAACTTTAGCGGAATAAATGTGTGCCGGCATCGGGATTTTAAATTTACCGACTTTATCCTGATATAATTTTAACCAAACAATAAAAGGAAGGGTTTTATACATTTGTCCCAAAATTAAAGCACTGAAAAAACCTAATATTAAACTAATTCCGTAGGCAGCATAAATACTGCTGTTATATTCCGTTAAAATTTCAATATTAAGAACTGAAAAGATTCCGAAAATTAATGTTAAAAATAACAGAACAAATGCAAAAACAGAGAGTTTCATTCCGATATCCAATTTTTTTCTCAGTCGCTTTTTATAAGCATCAAAGTTGTATTTTATGAAAAATATAATTCCTGCTACAAGAATTAATCCTGCTGTTATTTTAAACAAAATATTTGTATCAAAATATAATGTTAACATTAAAAAAATAAGTCCTCCGTTAGTAAAATAATAAGCAAGGTGTATAAAAGTTCTGTTCAATTTATGAGCAATAAAGAACATCGGCAACAGAGTACTTGAAACACCGATTACAAGCATCATAAACCAACCGATAAGTCCGAAATTAACATGAATCTTCAATAATTCTAAATTAGATTTCGGAACAAAATGTAATACCGGATTCAGTGTTATAAAAATACCGAGCAAAACAGTAAGTAACAGCCATCCGGCAGATGTAACGATAAATAAATTTTCAAGTGTTTTTTGTTTTGTTTTTAAAGCACTGAATAATACATTAATAACAAATAAAATTACGGAAATAAAGATTAAAGTTCCTCCTGTTTGCAAGTATATTGTTTGGTTAATGTAGTTATTCCAAAAAGTATAACTTAATAAAACAGTTCCTGTAACCAAAGTATAAAAACTGATATGTGCCAAAGGTTCACTGAATAATTTAACTTCCATAACAACCGGTATCAATTGGTACAGTGCACCGAAAATTATGACTGTTATCCAGCCGAGAACTAAAATATGAGTAAGTCCTAAAATTTTCGGACCTATAAATGTATTTGCCAAATTTTCCGATGCAAAAAACAACAGAACAGATGCAATAATGAAAAAAATTGCACCCGCAGCATAATGCGGTAAAACAACACTTGGTGAAGGAGCATTTTTTGTACTTAATCCTGCTTGCATAGTTTAATTTTTATAGATTATAAACTTCATATTATCTTTATCAACTTCTTTATTGACGTATTTCCAACCCCTTGTTTTTAACTCGGGAAGAAGATATTGAGGCAGTCTTTTATGGTGAACATAAAGTACTTTATCATCCGAAATTTTTTCAATTTCTTCTAAAATTGTTACCATCGGCATCGGCATTTCCAAATCTCTTACATCTATTTCGTGCATTCTGCCGGCATATTTTTTTTCTGCATCTTCAAATGTAAATTCTGAATTATCTTCGTTTTCAGTCTGCTCAGATTCTTTATTATTTTCGTTTTTTGAAAGATAAGTATAAACCGTATTTTCGTCCGGACGTTCTACTTCGTATTCGTATCCTTGACTTTTTAATTTATTAAGCAAAGGTACGGGTTCAAAAGTATTTATTATTAATAATGTTTCATTCTCATTCATTGTTTTTAATGTTTCCATTATTGCATGATACGGATCTGTACCTGTTTTCAATATCGGACGAACATCCAATGTTACTGTATTTTCTTTATTCATTGTCATATTATTTTTAATATTTGTATTTTCAATATCTTCTTCGGAAATATATTCCACATTAAATCCTATTGCTTTCAATTTATTAAGAATTATATTAACGGAAGTTCCGCCTATTTTTGCCGCATCTTTAATATTTACTCGCGGAGCAAAAAGTTTTCGTAAAAAAGGATTTTCAAGTTTTTTGAAATTCTTGTTTACTGATGCAATAACATCAATGGCATTTTTATCCTCATTAATTATTTCAGAAATCTTTGTCGTTTTACTTACAATCATTCTTATTTAGATTAAATAAATATAAAGATGCAAATATATGTTTTATTTTTAATTTGTCAATACCAATAAATAGGGATTTTAAAAAAAATGAAGAAATATATATTTAACCGATAATTTTATATTTTTGCATTATGCTTAATATTTCTTTGCATATTACCAACAAGCAATTATTTCGTTGTATAAAGCAAAGGGATAATTATAATTTAAGCTAATCTTTTCGAGAAAATTAATATTTTTTAATAATAACATTCAAAATTCAAAATTTATTATTATAATGTAAAATTTAAAAACTGAAATTATGACACTACCATATGCAGAACCGTACAGAATAAAAATGACAGAACAAATTTATCGAAGTACGCAAGAAGAGCGTGAACAGTGGATAAAAGAAGCAAAATACAATTTATTTAAACTCAAGAGTTCGCAAGTTTATATTGATTTACTGACAGATTCCGGAACCGGTGCAATGTCGGATAAACAGTGGTCGGCAATGATGCTCGGGGATGAAAGTTATGCCGGAGCATCTTCTTATTATAAAATGAAAGAAGCTATAAAAAATATCTTCGACTTCGATTATTTTTTACCTACTCATCAAGGCCGAGCGGCAGAGAATGTATTGTTTTCCGCTATGATAAAAGAAGGCGATATTGTTCCGGGAAATTCTCATTTCGATACAACAAAAGGACATATTGAATTCCGTAAAGCAAAAGCAATTGATTGTACAATTGACGAAGCTTTTGACACAACTTTAAATCATCCTTTTAAGGGAAATGTGGATTTGAATAAACTGGAAAATGTTTTAAAAAAATATCCGAAAGAAAAAATCCCATTAATCATCGTTACGATTACCAATAATTCTTCGGGCGGTCAACCGGTTTCTTTACAAAATATGAAAGATGTAAAAACTTTGGCAGATAAATACGGAATTCCGGTATTTTACGACTCGGCTCGATTTGCTGAAAATGCTTATTTTATAAAAATTCGAGAAAAAGCTTATAAAAATTATACGATTAAGGAAATTGTAAAAGAAATGTTCTCTTATGCCGACGGAATGACCATGAGCAGCAAAAAAGATGCAATTGTTAATATGGGCGGTTTTATCGGAATGAAGAGTGAAGATCTTTTTAAAAAGGCCTCAACTTTTAATATTATGTTTGAAGGATTTGTTACATACGGCGGTATGTCCGGCAGAGATATGAATGCACTGGCTCAGGGATTAGATGAAAATACAGAATTTGAGGTTTTGGAAGCAAGAATTAAGCAAGTTGAATATCTCGGAAATAAGTTAATTGAAGCCGGTATTCCGGTTCAGCATCCTATAGGCGGTCATGCTGTTTTTATTGATGCAAAGTTATTTTTGCCGCAAATTAATAAAGAAGAGTTTATTGCACAAACCGTTGCCGTTGAATTATATATTGTCGGCGGTATAAGAGGAGTTGAAATAGGAACTGTTCTTGCAGACAGAGATCCCGTAACGAGAGAAAATCGCTATCCGAATTTGGAATTTGTCAGGTTAGCAATTCCGCGCAGAACATACACAAACAGTCATATGGATTATGTTGCGGCTGTTTGTAAAAAAATATTTGATACACGACATGAAGCAAAATACGGTTTGAAAATAACTTACGAGGCTCCGATTATGCGACATTTTACTGCCGAATTTGAGAAAATTAAGTAAGTTTTCTGTCAATATATTTCAATTTCAACTGACGTGTCATGTTTTTAAATCTGACACGTTTTATTTTCTTGGTAATAAAGGAATATTTTTTGTATTCATAAAAGGATTTTGTTTATTTGTATAAACTTAAATTAATATTAAGAAATTAGAGATGCAACTTTTTTAAATGTATTAATGTCTTTATCCGAACGGTAATATTTTTTAAAGAACACAGATGAAAATTCGAATAACTTTTTATATAATTTTTTTATTGTTAGGTCTGTCTCACTCTGCATATTCTTTGTCGGATAAAATAGAAAGTACAGGTTCTAAACCGATGGCTCTTACACTTGATTCCATTGTTACTACTGATGTTACAACATGCTACGGAGGAAATGACGGAACTATAACCGTTTATGTTTCAGGCGGAACAACATCTTATCAATATTCTATTGACGGAGGTGTAACTTATCAGGGATCAAATTCATTTGTCGGATTGACTTCCGGGGTATATTCGGTATATGTTAAAGATTTTTTTAATGTTGTGGTTTCGGATGTTGCATATATTGACGAACCTTCGGAGATAATAATAAATAATGAAGTACATACAAATGTTACGGGATGCTACGGAGATTCTAACGGTACAATTTCAATTACAGCATCCGGCGGAACGGGAACTCTACAATATTCAATTGATAACGGGGCAAATTATTATACTAACGGCGGTAATTTTGTCGGTGTTTCGGGTGGAACATACCAGGTTTGGGTAAGAGATTCTAATTTGTGTCCGAAAGCCGGTTCTGACATTATTGTAACACAACCGCTTGAACTTGTTATAACTGCAGAAAACAAAACCGATGTAACAGGATGTCACGGTGATAATAACGGAATTATTGATATAACGACTACCGGCGGAACCCCGACAATAAAATACTCAATAGACGGCGGCACATCTTATGGTACCGGTCATTTTTTTCCTTCATTAATACCCGGGAATTACCAAGTAATGGCTCAGGATGCAAACGGTTGTACAACAGTCGGAAGCAACTTAACCATAACGGAACCTCCTGCCGTAACCATTAATTCCGAAACTTTTACGGATGTGAATACATGTTTCGGAGATCATACAGGAATAATTACTATTAACGCTTCCGGAGGAACAGGAACTTTATATTATTCTATTGACGGAGAAACAAATTATTTTGCTAACGGAGGAAATTTTAATAATTTATATGCCGGAACATACATAACCGTAGTAAAAGATGATAATTTATGTACGGTATTCGGTGATACAGTAAATGTAGGTCAACCACCCCAAATAGTCATAGATTCGGAGACTAAATCAGATGTTTCTACTTGTTTCGGTGATTCAACAGGTCAAATTACAATTACGGCTCACGGAGGAATAGCACCTTTAGAATACTCTGTTAATTCAGGAACTACATTTCAAGCAAGTAATCTTTTTAATAATTTACCGTCTAATTCATACAGTACGGTTGTGAAAGATTTTAATAACTGCATGGTTACCGGACAAGATCATTTAATTGAACAACCGACATTGTTACTTATAAATGATGTAAATACAACAAATGTTTCAACTTGTTTCGGCGGAAACGACGGGACTATTCATATTGTTACCAACGGTGGCGGTACTACTGCTTATAATTTTTCAGTTGACGGCGGAAGCAATTATTTTCCGACAAATGATTTTTTAAATTTAACTGCCGGAATTTATGATGTGATTGTCAGAGATGCTCATAGTTGTACGGATACGTTTAAAACTAGAGTTGTTGAAATCGGTGAACCGGCTCAGTTAGTTATAAATTCTGAAATTGAATCAGAACCGAAATGTTTTGGTGATTCAACAGGAAGTATTACCGTAAATGCTACCGGAGGAACCGGACAAATAACTTATTCTCCGGATAACGGTACACATTTTTTTACAAATAATATTCTATCCGGATTATCTTCCGGACCCACTTATCAAATTGTCGTAAAAGATGCTCACGGATGTACAACAGTCGGTGGTTCTCATATTCTGGGGCAACCTGCAGAATTAATAATAGATTCCGTAGTCGGAGTAAATGTAAATGATTGTAACGGAGGTACTAACGGTTCAATTACAATATTTGCACACGGCGGAACATTACCTTTGGAATTCTCAGATGACGGAGAAGTTACCTATCAGGCTTCAAATATCTTTTCAGGTTTATCTGCCGGAAATTATCAAACATTAGTAAAAGATGCAAATAAATGTAAACAAGTCGGAGATTTGGTACATATCACTCAACCGGATATTTTACAAGTTTCTTACCAATCTAAAAAAGATATTCTCGGATGTCACGGTGATTTAATCGGAGAAATACATATAGATTATCTTGGCGGAACAGCACCTGTTCAATATTCTATTGACGGCGGAACAACTTACTTCTCTAATAACGGAGACTTTACGGGACTGGCAGCAGGAAATTATGATATTGTAATCAGAGATACCAATAATTGTCCGGCAAACGGAAATCCTGTTACTATTAATGAACCCGAAGAGTTAATTCCGAGTTTAGTTGAAAAACAAGATGTAAAATGTTACGGTGATGCAACCGGATATATAAATTTAACGGCAACAGGCGGACAAGCACCGCATTATTTTTCAATTAATAATGGTGTTACATACAGTTCAGGTTCCTTTTTCAACGGTTTAATTGCAGGTTCGTATCAAACATACGTAAAAGATATATATGATTGTGTAAAACCGGGACCCTTGGTAATTATTAACGAACCGGATACCCTTTCAATTGATTCTGTTACAGTTCAAAATATCAACGGATGTTATGGTGATAATGACGGACAGATTACAATACATGCTTCCGGCGGTGTTGTTAATTATATGTATTCAATAAATCAAGGAGATTCGTATTATGATAACGGCGGAACATTTTCAAATTTATCTCCCGGTACATACTATATTAAGCTCTATGATGCAAATCTTTGCCCGGCTTCTTGGTTAGATAATTCATTAAATTGGGATACTGTCAGAATTACACAACCTTCACGTGTTCAAATTACGGATATTGAAACAACAGATATTTTGTGTTACGGAAATAATAACGGAATAATCACGATAACAGCAAACGGAGGAACAGGTGCATTGCATTATTCTATAGATGACGGAACAACTTTTCCTGATATTACAGGAACTTTTAATAATTTACCTGCCGGTGATTATTTTGTAAAAGTTCGTGATGATAATAATTGTATGAGCAGTTCTTATCCTAAATCAATTTATGAACCTGATTCATTAATAATAACAAGTGTTGTTGCCGAAGATGAACAATGTGTCGGCTCTGATGACGGAACAATTACTGTCAATACTTCCGGCGGGACTTATCCTTTTGAATTTTCAATTGACGGAATTATTTGGCAATCTGATAAGACTATAGGAAATCTTTCTCCGGGAACATATACTTCTTATGTAAGAGATGCAAATTCTTGTCCGGCTACGGGAAATCCGGTAACAATAGGTTCTCCCCAAGATGCTTCTTTATTTGATGTGAGCGACAGTATCGGATGCAGTCCTTTAATAGTTCAATTTACCCGAACAACGCCCGGATCAACTTATCTGTGGGATTTTGGAGATGGTGAAACTGTAACACAAAATGAGCCGAACCATACTTTTATTAATACAACTTTAAATCCTGTTGATTATACAGTTACGGCTTATTCGGTTTCTCCTAATAATTGTTTGGATACAGCGGAAAGAATAATTACTGTTTATCCTCGCCCTCAATTAAATTTTACTGCAAATCCTTTAACGGCTTATTTCCCTCAATCAGAAATTACGATTACAAATAACAGTCCGGGCGGATATACAAATTATAATTGGGATTTCGGTGACGGCGGAACTTCTTCCGATGAAAATCCGGGTTCTCATACATACGATGATTGCGGAAGTTATGATATTGAATTGTCGGCAAATAATACTTGGTGCTCGGATACGGTTAAGCAAACTGTTACTATAACAGCAATGCAACCTGAAGCAATATTCAGTGTTGATACTTCTCAGTCTTGTGTTCCGGTAACAATTAATTTTGAAAATCAATCAATGTATATAGATACATTTGAATGGGATATGGGAGACGGAACAATAATTTATGATAATAATTTTTCATATACTTATACTACGCCGGGAGAATATATTGTTACACTTAACACAACCGGGTATTGCAATACTTTTGATTCCCGGGATACAACTATTTATGTGTTTCAAAGTCCGATTGTAAATTTTGAAGTTATGCCCGATACAGTAATGCTTCCGAATCAACCGATACATTGTAATAATTTAAGTTCTGATGATGCCGATTTATTTTATTGGGAATTCGGAGACGGCGGTAATTCAGAAGATGAAAATCCGATTTATTATTATTCTGCTCCCGGAACATATGATATTACTTTAACAGTAACTTCTGTCAATAAATGTGTAGATTCGCTTACATTAACATCGCAAGTAATAGTTTTGCCGGAAGGGAAAGTTATTTTTCCGAGTGCATTTTCTCCGAACGGGAACGGAATTAATGATATTTTCGGTCCTGCGGAATATTCATCAGTAAAATCGTTTGAAATGTATATCTACAATCGTTGGGGTGAGAAAATGTTTTATACAAATGATATTACAAAAGGATGGAACGGTTATTTTAACGGAATTAGTGCAATGCAGGATGTTTATGTATGGCGTGCCGACGGTTTCTTTTTAAACGGTACTCCTTTTGAATTAGCCGGCAGCGTTACTCTTCTCAGATAATTTGTTACATTTTGTTTATGCTGTTTTTAAAATAAAAACTGATAATGTTAAGACATTAAAAGCGGAATGCGGATGTAATATTCACGGTATTTGGTCTTCGGAAAAGGATTTGATGTAAACATTTTTATATTTTACGGTGTGGGCAATAAGCATTTTTGTTAGCGATTGTTGTTTCTTACAAATGTATAATGAATTCCTAGCGTTAATAAATTAAAATTATTTATTCTGTCATATGTTGCTCTGAAACTAAAAAGTCCGTTTTTATAAAGTCCTATTTGTAAATATGCATTATGATAGAAATACTCAGAATAATAACCGGATGAAAAGCCGAAGTATAAACTCTTAATATTTTGCTCTATTCCAATTGTTATTCCAAAATTATTTCTTTCTTGAAGTTTTGTATACCCTACCTTAAATAGCAATAAAGTATTTCTGAAATACCCAATTTTTGACGATAAATTGAAGTTTTTAAGGTAAAATTCGGTTGATTCATAATTGCGAACCGTATATTCACAGGATATGCGAGCAAGGTAATGAATTGGATGAGACCACCCAATTTCTGAACGATAAGAATAGTTGGAATCAAAATCTGTTTGCCCTTGGATTTTTATCAGTAATTTGTCTTGAAATTCCTCAAAATGAATTAATGGTTCTTCGTCAGTTCCGTTACTTAGTTGAAATCCAAATACTGAACTATAAAAACCATAGTTTGTTCCAATTGTCAACCATCTGGAATTATAGTAGTTTCCATATTCTAGTGTGACATTAACTGTTGAATCCTTTGTGAAATTAATTGTCTTAATTTCTAATCCGATAAAAGAGAAACTAATTGAGCAAGAATCGTGAATGGTTTTTAAAATAAAATTTCCTTCTAAATCAGAAGTAGTCTTATTTTCAGTCCCAATTTCATTAATTATTGCTCTTGGGATAACTTCGCCCTGAATATCTTTAATAATTCCTTGAATCAATATTTGAGAGAAAACATCAATCGGGAAAACTATCAAAATAATAAAAAAAAAATTCTCATTTTTTTGTAATAATCGTTAACAACTGAATAAAACAACTTTCTTATCTGTTCAGTCTTTATTCTTCAAAATTAACAAATTATAATCATTAAAGTAAATGTTAAACTACCAAAATCGCTTTCTCCTTCGCAACACCGATTTCGGCAGATGTAAAATATTTTATCTTGTTACTTCCAATATTTCCATATTCAAAAAATCGCGTCCCCTGATATCAAATCGAATTGCTGTTCTGACTTTGTGCATACCTGATTTTCCGTAAGCACCGGGATTAATGTGCAGACAATTCAATTTATCGTCAAATATAACTTTCAGAATATGCGAATGTCCGCTTATAAACAAACGCGGCGGATTTCTGAATATTTCAGGTTTTACTTTTCTGTCGTATCTTCCGGGATAACCGCCGATGTGTGTCATCCAAACATCAGTGTCTTCAATTCTGAAACGATTATGCTCCGGGTATCGAATCCGAATATCTTGTCCGTCAATGTTTCCGAATACGGCTCTTACGGGTTTTATCTTTTCTAAATTTTCAATTACGGAAATGTTTCCGATATCGCCCGCATGCCAAATTTCATCAACATCTTTAAAGAAATCAAGCAATTTATCGTCAATATGTCCGTGTGTATCTGAAATAAGTCCTATTTTTATCATTTAACAGTTTTTTCGATAACGAAATTAAAGTATTTTTGCATTTATAAAGAAATCTTATGCACATTTTTTATACTCCGGATATTAAAAATAATTTTTATACACTTTCTCAGGAAGAATCAAAACACTGTGTGAAAGTTTTGAGACTGAATATTGGTAACAAAGTGCAACTTATTGACGGGAAAGGCAAATTGTATATTTCTGAAATAACGGATGACAATCCTAAAAAATGTTCCGTAAAAGTTATTGAAGTTGAAAAAAAAGAAAGCAGAAAAAATTATAAATTTCATATTGCCGTTGCACCTACGAAGAATATTGCACGTTTTGAAACTTTTCTTGAAAAAGCAACTGAAATTGGTGTTGATGAGATTATTCCTTTCACAAGCCGCTATTCCGAAAGGAAAATATTAAAACCGGAGCGGCTCGAAAAAGTTATTATATCGGCAACTAAGCAATCAAAAGCATTTTTTAAACCGACTTTGAAAAAATTAATGAGTTTTGAAGATATTATTAATTCTGAATTTACAGGCAAAAAATATATTGCACATTGTTACGATTCGGATACTAAAAAGCATATAAAAGAAGTTTACGAAAAAGGAAAAGATGTTCTCATATTAATCGGACCCGAAGGGGACTTCTCTGAAGAAGAAATACAACAAGCAGTTTCAGAGGGCTTTACGGAGATCAGTATTTCTGATTCTCGATTAAGGACCGAAACTGCCGGCATTGTTGCCTGCCAAATTATTGATTTTATGAATATTTAATCTGATTGTGAATTATGAGATATAAATTAACATTATTGATTATATTTTTAAGCTTATTCGGAATTAAAGTTCAAGCTCAAAGTTCATATCAAATAGCCCGATTAAAATATAACGGCGGCGGTGATTGGTATGCAAATCCTACGTCATTACCCAATCTGATAAAATTTTGTAATAAAAATCTTCATACTTCAATAAATAAAGAACCTGCAACGGTTGAGGTCGGAAGTCCCGAAATTTTTAATTATCCTTTTTTGCACATGACAGGGCACGGAAATGTTATTTTTTCCGTTGAAGAACAAAAAAATTTAAGAACATATCTTCTCGGCGGCGGTTTTTTGCATATTGATGATAATTACGGTATGGATAAATATATTCGCAGAGAAATTAAGAAATTATTTCCCGGTCGGCAGCTTGTTGAATTGCCGTATTCACATCCGATATTTCATCAAAAATATGATTTCCCGAACGGTTTGCCTAAAATTCATAAGCACAACGGAAAACGTCCGCAGGCATTCGGTATTTTTTTTGATAATCGACTTGTTTTACTTTATACTTATGAATGTGATTTGGGTAACGGTTGGGAAGATACTGAAGTATATCATGACCCTGTAGAAAAGCATTTGCAGGCATTAAAAGCAGGGGCAAATATTATTCAATATGTTTTTACGGAATAAAAAAGAAAAAAAGAGGCGTAATTAATTGCTGATAAATAAATTTATTATATTTTTGCGTCCTCAATTTTAAAGAAATACAAAATATAAACAGAGATGGATTTATTAAAAGTAGTTGAAACGGCATTTGCAAAAGAACTTAATTTCCCCGAATTCGGAGCAGGTGATACTATAACAGTAAGTTATAAAATTAAAGAAGGCGAAAAAGAAAGAATACAAGATTACCGAGGTGTTGTTATTCAAAAAAAAGGTGAAGGAACCACAAAAACTTTTACCGTAAGAAAATCTACGGGAGGAATCGGTATCGAAAGAATTTTTCCGCTTTATTCTCCTTTTATTGATAAAATTGTCGTTAATAAAAAAGGAAAAGTCCGAAGAGCAAGAATTTATTACTTCAGAAAACTGACAGGTAAAAAAGCCAGAATTAAAGAAAAAAGATTCTAAATATATTCTTACAATTATAAAAAAAGAGAGTTTCATTACAAAACTCTCTTTTTTATTTGGTTCTTTTATTATATTAATTTACAAATAATCATCAAAATATCGTGTTACTTTTTTCATTAAATGTATGCGTTTTTTTCCTTTCATGTTATGTTCGCTTTCGGGATATAAAAAATAATCAATATCGGTACCGGCTTTTATGCAGGAACGAATAAAATCCAAACTGTTTTGCGGAACAACTACCGGATCAACATAGCCGTGTATTATTAATAATCTGCCTTTTAAATCTTTTGCTTTGTTTAATAAACTTGTTTTTTTAAACCCTTCCGGATTTTCTTTTGGTGTGTCCATATAGCGTTCGCCGTACATAACTTCGTAATATTTCCAATCAATAACAGGACCGCCTGCAACGGCAACTTTAAATGTCTCGGGATAATTTGTGATTAAAGAGACTGTCATAAATCCGCCGTAACTCCAGCCATGAACTCCTATTCTGTCGGCATCAACATAGGGTAATTTTTCAAGAAATTCGATACCTTTCATTTGGTCTTTCATTTCTTCTTGTCCGCACTGTCGGTGAATTATACTTTCAAATTCAAAACCTCTGTTTGCAGAACCTCTGTTGTCAAGTGTAAACATAATATATCCTTTTTGAGCCATATAATAATTCCATAATCTTGCACCTCCGAGACGTGAATTCGTAACTAATTGGGCATGAGGTCCGCCGTAAACATAAACAACAACAGGATATTTCTTTTTAGGGTCGAAATTCGGAGGAGTTATTAATCTGTAATATAAATCGGTTTTGCCGTCGGCTGCTTTTATTGTTCCTATTGACATTTTGCCTAAGTTGTATTCATTAAGCGGGTCTTTCGCATTTAAAATATTACGAACAATCTTTCCTTTATCGTTACAAATTCTGTTATTATTTGCAACTTTTATATTTGAATAAGAATCGAAGAAATATTTTTTTGAATTTGAAAAAACAATTGTGTGAGTTCCTTTATCCGTTGTTAATTTTAGTATTTTCCCCGTTTTGATATTTACTTTATATAATTGTTTTTCAATAGGGCTTTCTTTTGTTGAAGTAATAAAAATATTTTTTCCTGTTTTATCAAAACCCTTAAAATCAAGAACAACCCAGTTCCCTTTTGTTACTTGTTTTAATAATTCTCCGTCTGTATTGTAAAGATATAAGTGATCATAACCGTCTCTTTCACTGTAATATAAAAAATTGTCATTGTTGTTTGGCAAAAAATAAAGAGGATGCTCGGGTTCTACATAGCGGTCGTTTCTCTCTTCAAATAAAGTTTTTACAAACGCTCCGGTTGAAGCATTATACATATTCATTTTTAAATAATCTTGTCCTCTGTTAAGCACTCCGATAAAAATATATTTTCCGTCGGGACGCCATGTGATACTTGTGAGATAATGTTCTTTGGTAAAATCTTGTACATCGCAAAAAACTGTTTTTCCGGTTTTTAAATTGTAAATTCCGAGTGTAACTTCTTCACTTTTTTCACCAATCATCGGGTATTTGATATTTTTAACGGTTGCTATACGAGTTGAAATATCCACTAAAGGATAATCGGCAACCATAGTTTCATCTTTTCTGTAGAACGCAATTGCATTTCCTTTAGGAGACCAAAAAATTCCTTTATCTATACCGAATTCTTGTCGATGAACATAATTGCTGCCGTTTACGATTCCTTTGTTTTCATCAAAAGTAATTTGAACTGTTTTGGATTTTTCATCGGAAAAATATAAGTTATTTTTAATTGTAAAAGCTACGTAATCATTTTTATAACAAACATTTATATTTTTTGAATTTTCCGGAAGCAAAACATCAGTTTCAATTTTTTTATTTTGAATATTGTAAACGTAAAATATACCGTCGGTTATAAAACTTAAATGTTGTGCATCTGCCCACTTGTAATTCCAATAAGGAAATAATTTCATCTCTTTATGTCCGGCTTCTTTTAATGCCGAATTAAGTTCTTTTAAATTGGCAATCATTTTGATGTCTTTCCCGTTTTTATTCATTAAATGAATTTCTTTATAATCCGTTACATAAGTGAAATCATTATCTGAATAGGCTTTTATTCCCTGAATATGCTTCGGGTATAATTGACGCCATTGCCCTGTTACCGCATCTACAATTGTAAGTTGCTTTTGTTGAGAAACAGCAAAAAGAACAGAACTTAAAATAATCGTTAATATCAAAAAAAATCGTTTCATATGTTTTCTTATTTAATTTTTAACAGTACAAAGAAAATATAAAAATACCGAAAGCATAGAATTATTTTATTCTTTTATTTTCGGTTTTTAATTTGAACTGTATATTTGATATAAAGAATAAAAAAAACCGCATCTTTTTTAAAATGCGATTTTTTCAAATTGTTAAGATAATTTATAAAAGTTCTTTTGCTTTTTTTAATGCAGTTTCATAATCCGGTTCAGTAGTAACTTCAGAAACATATTCAACATATTGTACCGTATTATCTGTATCAACAATTATTACTCCTCTTGCTAAAAGTCTTAAAGATTCCATAACAAAACCGTATTTTTTACCGAAATCCAAATCTTTATGATCTGAAATGGTTACGGCAGTATCAATACCTTCTGCACCGCAAAAACGTTTTTGTGCAAAAGGTAAATCAACCGAAATTGAAATAATTGTAATATCCTTATTTTCTGCTGCTTCTTTATTGAACCGTTTGTTTTGCAGAGCACAAACACCTGTATCTAATGAAGGAAAAACAGAAATTATACGAACACCTTTATATTCAGAAAATTTAATAGGGTTTAAATCGTTTCCTACAACTGTAAAGTCCGGAGCTTTATCACCGACTTGTATTTCTTTCCCTGAAAGAGGCATCGGGTTTCCTGCAAAAGTTATTTTAATATTATTTTGTTTCATTTTTAATTTTATTTAGAATGATTATTAATAGTGCAAATAAACAATAAAAAATTACAGAAACAAAAAAAGAACAGCAGAAGTTTAAATAATATTTATCTGAAACTTGTGAGCAAAGAATATATTGAGTTCAGATTAATATATATTTAATGAAATTTTTCTGTTTTAAACCTGAAAAAAGTTAAATTAGTATTAGTCTTTTGTCTTATATTTGCTTTATTCTTAATAATTTGTATCTGATCTTCAACAGTATCAATTCCTTTAATACCGGGCAGTAAAACTCCGCGTCTTCCAAACTTATCTGCTACTATTGCACCATAGATTTCAGGATTTAACAGAGAAATATTTTCAATTTTTTCCGGCGGAAATAATACTTCAACAGTTATGATAATACTGTTAAGTTCTTCAGTAGTAAGAGGATAAAATCTATTATCTCGAAAAGCAGAAGCTACGGCGTTTTTAATAATTTCTGTATATAAATTTTTATATACAGGCTTTAATGTACCGATGCAACCTCTTAATTTATCAGTATCTGTTTTAAGAGTAATAAAACATGCGGCTTTATAAGAAAGTTCATTCGGAACTTTCTTATTTTCAATTCTTTGAGTCGAATTTGTGGTCAGAAACTCTTTAATGGCTGAAAAAGCAATTTTGGTATGAATACTGTTCGTTTTATACATAGCTGTTATTTTTTGTCTTCAATATACTGCGTTTTATCAAAAAATATACATAATTTTAATAAATAGTTATATATTTGTACGTCTTAAAATTATTAAATTTAATTATTGTTCAGTAATTTTTTATAAAAATATAAACAAAAATTTTGATATTAAATTTTTTACGTTTTAATTTGCATATAATAGTTTTATAAAAATTTCGTTTTTCCCATAAAAACTACCTAAATCTGTAAGCTAAGAATTCTTAATTTTAATTTTATGAAAAAGATTTTACTCACAATTGCTATTACTTTTACACTATTAGTTTTACCGGGACTTATTAAAGATGTTGCAGCTCAACCGCCGCCGCCGCCGCCGCAGGATATTCCTATTGACGGAGGTTTGTTTTTCTTAATTGCTGCCGGAGCAACATATGGAGCAAGGAAGCTTTATAAACAACAAAAAGAAGAAAAAAAATAAATCTTAATATAATTATAATTAAGACTCGCATTAGCGGGTCTTTTTTTTAGGAAATAATAATTAATTGTCATATATTTGGTTTCTGATTATAATTAAAATTTTATTATGGAAATATCTTCTTGGTGGGATGCATTATCATCACTTCAAAAAATACATTGGGCAATTGCACTGCCTTCAACAATTATTTTTGTCATTCAACTCATAATTTCTTTAACAGCAGGAGTTGATTCCGATATAAACACCACCGGAGATCACAACGGTGATTTCAGCGGAGATTCTGATACCGGGATGCATATTTTTTCCGTTAAAAGTATATTAGCATTTTTAATGTTCTACGGTTGGGGCGGTTTAGCTGCAATTGATAAGGGAATGCATGTATGGTGGGGAGTTTCGGGTATTTCACTTGCTCTCGGTTTGATTATGATGCTGTTTACTGCTTGGATATTTTTTATGTTGTTAAAACTTCAGTCCAGCGGTACGTTAGTAATGGAAAATGCTCTCGGAAAAGAAGCTGAGGTGTATTTAACCATTCCTGCAAAAAAGAAAGGAAACGGAAAGGTGCAAATTATTATACAAGAAGGATATAAAACATTAGATGCGGTAACAGAAGATACCGAAGACATTAAAACAGGAAGTTTTGTTGAAGTCATTGAAGTTGTTAATGATACATTAGTTGTTAAGCGAAAACGCTGACACATTAAATCAATTAATTATTAATTAATCTATTAAATTTATACATTATGGGAGCAGCAGCGGTACTGATTATTTTATTAGTTTTTTTACTTTTAGGAATGTTTGCTTTTTTGGTAAAACGTTATAAACGATGTCCTTCAGACAGGATTCTTGTTGTTTACGGAAAAGTCGGCGATTCCGGACGAACAGCAAAATGTGTTCACGGCGGTGCAGCATTTATTATTCCGATTATTCAAGACTATGAATTTTTGGATTTGACACCGATTCCGATTGAAATCGGACTGGAAAATGCTTTGAGTAAACAAAATATTCGTGTAAATGTGCCGTCACGTTTTATGGTAGCTATTTCTACAGACCCGGGTGTAATGCAAAATGCAGCAGAACGTTTGCTCGGTCTTACGCAGGCAGAAATTCGTCATTTGGCTGCAGATATTATTTTCGGACAATTAAGAGTTGTTATTGCAACAATGGATATTGAAGAAATTAATGCCGACAGAGAAAAGTTTTTAACAAATGTTTCTACAAGTGTTGAACACGAATTAAGAAAAATCGGTTTGAAATTAATTAATGTTAATGTTACTGATATTACTGATGATGCCGGGTATATTGAAGCATTAGGAAAAGAAGCAACAGCAGGAGCCGTAAATGAAGCTAAAAGACAAGTTGCCGAAAAAAACAGAGACGGAGAAATCGGAAGAGCAAATGCAGAAATGGATCAACGTATTAAAGTTGCGGAAGCAAATTCTCAAGCCGAAATCGGGGAAGCTAATGCAACTCAAAAACAAAGAACAAATGTAGCTGCAGCTAATGCAAAAGCAATTGAAGGTGAAAATACTGCTAAAATTTCAATTGCAATGACGGATGCCGAAAGAATGAAAAAAGAAGCCGAAGCTGAAAAAATTTCAGTAACAGCTGAAAAAGTGAATGAAGCACAAGCAAAAGAAGCAGCTTATCTTGCAGAAAAAGAAGCGGAACTTAAAAGAGCTGAAAGGGAAGCTGCAACACAAAAAGCTAATATTATTGTTCCTGCTGAAATTGAAAAAGAAAAGATAATTATTGAAGCCGACGCCGAAGCCGAAAAACAAAGACGTATAGCAAAAGGTGAAGCCGATGCCATATTCCTTGAAATGGAAGCAGAAGCTCGCGGAACTTATGAAATTTTAAGTAAACAAGCTGCCGGGTATAAATTAATGGTTGAATCTGCCGGAGAAAATGCACGTGATGCCGTATTAATGATGATTGCCGAAAGATTACCCGAGTTAGTTGAAACACAAGTGGAAGCAATAAAAAATATTAAAATTGATAAAATAACTGTTTGGGACAGCGGAAACGGAGACGGAAGCAGTTCTACGGCAAATTTTATGAAAGGTATGATGGGTGCAGTTCCTCCGCTTGAAGATTTATTTAAATTGGCAGGAATGGAACTTCCTAATTATTTGAAAGGTAATTCAAAAAATGAAAAAATTGAAAATGCCCAAGAAATAAAACAAAACAAGAAAAAATAGTTGGTTATTTTAAATTTACAGAAGTTCCGAATTCTCGGAACTTCTCTTTCTATGTTAAATGTAAATATCTGATATTCAATTCAAAATGAAATCTTACAGAAAAGAACTTTGGTTTAATACAACTAAAAGACGCGAATTAATTAACATCACTTCTGATATAGAAATAGAACTGCAAAAAAGCGGAATTAAAGAAGGTTTATTATTAGTAAATGCCATGCACATTACGGCAAGTGTATTTATTAATGACGATGAAAGCGGATTACATAAAGATTTTGAAAAATGGTTGGAAGGCTTGGCTCCGGAAAAACCGTATTCGCAATATAATCATAATACATTTGAAGATAATGCGGATGCTCATTTAAAAAGAACAATTATGGGCAGAGAAGTTGTTGTAGCCGTCACGGAAGGAAAATTAGATTTCGGACCGTGGGAACAAATTTTTTACGGAGAATTCGACGGAAAAAGAAGAAAACGTGTGTTGGTGAAAATTATCGGAGAATAAAATAAAAAAAGTCCGGCTTTTCCGGACTTTATATTTTTTAATACAAATAATTTATCCTGCAGTAAAATTTTCCGCACCTTCTACTAACCCAACCAATTTTTGCGGATCGTGTATTAACACAGGAACATGTTGCGGACATATTCTTAAATCTTGTCCTTTATATTTCATTAAAATTAAAGGAACTTCATTTTCATTTCTTTTACAAACAATACAAGTATGTTCTTTATTTTCCATTTTAGTATATTTAAAGTTTAAAATATGAGTATACTCCGAAGAGTAATTTATATTTTGACAAAAATAATATAATTTTTCATTAAAAATATATTTTACCGTTTTATGTATTTAATTTAATATCTTGATTAATAAATAATTAACTAATGTTTAAGAAAACTGACAAATCTCAATAAATATCCTGTGCCGCAGTGTATATCAGTGTATTACAGGTGAAAATTTAAAACAATTTGTGTATAAAACAGGATAGTATAATATTTTTTTAACTAAATTGTAAGTCGTTTTGATTAAAGCATCTAATATTTACAGGTAGATTTTTTTGTTTATTCCGTTAATATTTTACATTTTTTCCCCTTGTAAAACATAAGAGTAAAATGTTCTTTTTTAAAATTATTTGCTGTTATATGCAACATTTTAGTAAAAATAATCGTATATTTCAGAACTGTAGAGAAAAAGTAAAAAATAAAGATTTTTATGAGACAATTAAAAATAAGCAAATCCATAACAAACAGAGACAGCGAATCTCTCGATAAATATTTACAAGATATAGGCAGAGTTGATTTATTAACCGTAGATGAAGAAGTTTCATTAGCTCAAAGAATAAGGAAAGGCGATCAGGAGGCATTGGAAAAATTGACAGAAGCCAATTTGCGTTTTGTCGTTTCCGTAGCAAAGCAATATCAACATCAGGGTTTAAGTTTACCTGATTTAATTAATGAAGGAAATTTGGGTTTGATGAAAGCCGCTAAAAAATTTGATGAAACCAGAGGTTTTAAATTTATTTCTTATGCCGTTTGGTGGATTCGTCAATCAATTTTACAAGCACTTGCCGAGCAATCAAGAATTGTGCGACTTCCTTTGAATCAGGTTGGTGCTGTTAATAAGATTTATCGATTTTTTGCTGAATTTCAGCAAATTTATAATAGGGAACCGACTAATCAGGAAATTTCCGAAGAACTTAATATCACTACAAAAAAAATTGATCAGGTACTTAAAGCCGCAGGCAAACATATGTCGATGGATGCTCCCTTAACTTCCGATTCCGACAGCAACAGGCTGGTGGATATTATGGAAAATGAGGGCATTGATCCTTCCGATAATATGCTGATGAAAGAATCTTTATTAAAAGAAATTGAACGTGCTTTGTCCACTTTACCTGAAAGAGAAGCAATTATTATAAAGCATTTTTTCGGGGTAAACGGAGAAGAATTATCATTAAGAGAAATTGGAGATAAATTGGGTTTAACGAGAGAACGTGTTCGTCAACTCAAAGAAAGAGCTTTAAGAAAATTACGAAAATCTTCAAGAAGCAAACATCTTAAAACATTTTTAGGATAGAAATATTTACAATCTGCAGTTTCAAGTTTTAAGCAGGATATCTAAAGTCGTTTGGTTTTGATGTTTCCTTTGAAATTATCTTATTCGGTCGGCTGCCTTTACTAGTAATTCATCTCTGCGGACAGCTCTTCTTGCCATTAAAACAAAAATAAAAATTATAAGTGGAAGAATAGCTGATAATCCGATGGTTATGCCGGGGTTTTTGGCTGTGTTGAAAGAAAAAACAATAATGAGAATAACCAAAAAAATATCCAACAGACTGATAATCGTACAAAGACGCATTTGTAAAATTCTTTTTTTGTACAGAAATATTGCAATGAAACTGAAAAAAGCAATTAATCCTAATAAACCGGCGATAATATAACCGGTTTGAATTAATCCGCTGAAACCGGCAATACTTATTTTTTCATAGGAATAAATCATTAAAGCATTATTATCTGCCAATTCGATAACCGGAAAAAAATACATTAAAACAGCCAAAATTGATGCTGATAATAACCATAATGTTTGTATTCTCTGTATCATATGTTTTCTTTTTTTGCAAAATTAACTAAAATTGTTGTCAAACATAAATTTTGATGCAGAAAATAATCAAAAATTCATAATAATTAATAAAGATAATCATACTTTTGTGAAATATTTTAAAACAAAAAAATGGAATTATTAGATAAAATTAAACACAATGCAATTGCTTTAAAAAAAAGAATTGTATTACCCGAAAGTTTTGATGACAGAACATTAAAAGCAGCTGATAAAGCTTATGCCGAAGGACTTGCCGAAATTATCTTAATCGGAAACAGAGAAAAAGTACTTGCTGATGCAGATCGTTTGTCATTAAAAAATATTAAAAATATTTTAATTACGGATTATGCGTCTTCCGAAAAAACAAATGATTATGCCGATTTAATGGTTGAATTAAGAAAACATAAAGGATTAACAAAAGAAAAAGCATTGGAATTTTTACAAAATCCGTTATATTTTTCCGTAATAATGATAAAAGCAGGTGATGCAGACGGTGAAGTTGCAGGAGCAGCTAATGCTACAGGCAATGTATTATTACCGGCTTTTCAGTTTATAAAAACTGCACCCGGTATCAGTGTCGTATCCGGTGCCTTTTTAATGTTTTTAAAAAATCATCAATTCGGGGAAAACGGATTATTAATTTTTGCCGATTGTGCCGTGCATCCGGATCCTAATGCAGAAGAATTAGCCCAAATTGCGGTTTCAACCGGAAAAACGGCAAGAATAATTGCCGGTATCGAACCGAGAATTGCTATGTTAAGTTTCTCTACAAAAGGAAGTGCATCTCACGAATTGGTTGAAAAAGTTCAAAAAGCAACTAAAATTGCTCAAAAATCGGCACCCGATATGCAAATTGACGGAGAATTACAGGCAGATGCTGCAATTATTGAAGCAATAGGTAAAAAGAAAGCACCTGACAGCAAAATAGCCGGAAAAGCAAATGTTCTTGTATTTCCTGATTTACAGTCGGGTAATATATCATATAAATTAGTTCAACGATTAGCCGATGCCGAAGCAATCGGACCCATTTTGCAGGGAATGGCAGCCCCGATAAATGATTTATCAAGAGGATGCTCTGTAAGTGATATCGTAAATTTAATTGCAATTACAGCAAATCAAGCATCAATAAAATAAGTTACTGAGTTTTAATATAAATTTTAAAATACTTTAAAATGTCTGAAATATTAACAGAATCTATTGAAAATTATGCGTTAAGCGAAAATGCAAAACCGCGAATGAAATTTTCGAAGGTCGGAATTGTCGGTTGCGGTTCTACCGGACAAAGAATTGCATTAATGATTGCCGCCAGAGGAATAGAAGTTGTTTTTTTGGAACTTTCTAAAGAAAAAATTGATGAAGCATACGAAGAATTAGAGGAACAACTTGATGAAAAAATAAATCACTGGGGATTAACCTCTAATGAAAAAATACTTATTCTTTCGAGATTGAAAGGTACTTTGGATTATGTCGATTTTTCCGAATGTGATATTGTAATAGAAGCTATTTTATCTAAAACACGTGAATTCAGCAAGGATATCAGACAAGGTGTTTTTCGTAATATTGAAGAAAATGTCAGTCCTGACGCTATTATTGCAACAAATTCAACTTCATCCGTAATAACTGAATTATCTGCAGATCTTAAATATAAAGACCGATGTGTAAGTTTGCATTTTTCAACGACTGCTCCCGATGCAACCATTGTTGAAATTGTGAGAGGTTTATATACAAAAGAAGAAGTTTGTAAGAATGTCAGAAAGTTTGCGAAATTAATAAATAAAATACCGGTTTCGGTTGAAGAATCTCCCGGTTTGGTAAGCGTACGGTTGGGTGTAAGTTTAATATCCGAAGCATGTAATTTATTGATGGAAGGTGTTGCCTCAATGGAAGATATTGACTTTGTATGCAGAAAAGGTATCGGAATGTCTCTCGGACCATTTGAAATGGCTGATAAAATAGGACTGCAACGTGTTGTCAGGTGGATGGATAATTTATATAATGAATTCGGCGATCGTAAATATAAACCTTCACCGATTATTAAAAAATTAGTTCGTGCAAAACATTACGGCAGACAAACTTGTCAGGGATTTTATAAATATGATGATTTGGGTTATAAACTGAAAGATCAAACACAACCGGTAAATTGTTCGAATGAGCTGTAAAAATGTCGGTTCTGTGAGATAGTTGTCTTAATTTAAAAAATAAAAATAATTTATATCGAATGAAGATATTAGTATTAAATTGCGGAAGTTCTTCTATAAAATTTGAACTTTTCAGCATGAAAGAAGAAAAAGTCTTATCAAAAGGTGTTGTTGAAAAAGTCGGAATGAAAGGTTCATTTTTACGATTAGAAAAACAAGACGGAAGTGAAGTAAGATTTAACGGTGATGTGCTGGATCATAAAATTGGCGTAGAATATATTCTCGGTGTTATCAGCAGTGAAAAACACGGAGCATTAAAATCATTAAATGAAATAAATGCTGTAGGTCATCGTGTTGTTCACGGCGGAGAAGATTTCAGCGGAAGTGTTTTTATTAATGAAGAAGTGATTAAAGTACTGGAAAAAAATGTTGAATTAGCACCCTTGCATAATCCGGCAAATTTGAGGGGAATATACGCACTTCAGGAATTGCTTCCCGATGTCCCGCAAGTAGCTGTTTTTGATACAGCTTTTCATCAAACTATGAAACCCAATGTTTATATGTACGGTATTCCGTATGCTTTATATAAAAAATATAAAATCAGACGATACGGTTTTCACGGAACATCACACCGATATGTTTCTGCAAGAGCCGTTGAGCTGTTAAATCCTAAAACAGAAGGATTGAAAATTATTTCTTGTCATCTCGGTAACGGTGCTTCTATTGCCGCTATTAAAGACGGTATATCCGTTGATACATCAATGGGTTTCACACCTGTGGAAGGATTGATTATGGGAACACGTTCCGGTGATTTGGATATAGGAGCGTTAACCTACATTATGCGGAAAGAAGAAATCGGTATTGAAACAACCTCTGTTTTAGTTAATAAATTCAGCGGAATGTTGGGAGTAACAGGTGTTTCTTCGGATATGAGAGAGATAGGAGAAAAAGCTGATGAAGGTAATAAAAGAGCAATTCTGGGTTTGGAAATGTATGCTTATCGCGTAAAAAAATATATTGGTTCTTATGCTGCAGCACTTGGCGGTGTTGATATTTTGATTTTTACCGGAGGAATAGGAGAGAATGCCGTTGATATAAGAAAAAATATTTGCGATGGTTTGGAATTTGCCGGTATTGTATTAGATAAAGAAAAAAATAACACACGAGGGAAAGAAAAAATTATTTCTTCTGAAAAATCAAAAACTAAAATTATGATTATTCCTACTAATGAAGAATTAGTAATAGCTCAAGATACATATGAAATTATTCAAACATTAAATTAACGAATTTGCAAAGATATTTTGTAAAATTAAGCTATAAAGGAACCAAATTTCACGGTTGGCAAATACAACCGAATGCGATTACAATACAAGAAGTCTTACAAAAAGCATTTTCACTGATATTGAGAGAAAATGTTGCATTAACAGGTGCCGGAAGAACGGATGCCGGAGTTCATGCAATTAATTATATTGCTCATTTTGAGGTGATTAATACCATTACTGATACAAAACAACTAATTTTTAAGCTCAACAGTTTTTTAGATAATGATATTGTAATACTTGATATTTTTCCTGTTTCCGAAGATAAACATGCACGTTTTTCCGCAATTTCACGAACTTACGAATACCGAATTCATCAAAATAAAAATCCGTTTCTTACGGAAACTTCTTTATATATTTCTGAAAAACTGAATTTTGATGCAATGAATGACGCTGCAAAAATTTTGTTCAAATTTAAAGACTTTACAAGTTTTTCAAAATTACATACGGATACGAAAACAAATTTTTGTAAAATACAACGAGCAGAATGGATTAAGTGCAATGAACAAAATATATTTATTATAACTGCCGATCGCTTTCTCCGAAATATGGTAAGAGCTGTTACCGGAACTTTGTTGGAAATTGGCAAAAATAAAATTAATGCAGTTGATTTCAGGAAAATTATTGAAAGTAAAGACCGTTCTTCAGCAGGCGTTTCAGTTCCTGCACATGCTTTATTTCTTACCAAAATAAGATATCAGGAAAAATAAATATTTAAAACGAAAAGCCGGAAACCTGTACGGAAACGGAAACAATTATTAACAATAAGATATTTTTTATACTTTTGTTGCTCATTTAACGGAAAGATACAGATATGAAGGAAGTTTTTTCTTGGTTTATAAAAGGTTTCGGTATTGGTGCTGCAAATGTAATTCCCGGAGTTTCCGGAGGCACTGTTGCTTTAATAACCGGAATTTTCGAACGCTTAATAGATGCTCTTAAATCATTTAATTTGAAGTCATTAAAGTTATTGATTGAATTCAAATTTAAAGAATTTGCAAAATATACCGATTTATTGTTTTTAGTCTCTGTATTCGGCGGAGCCGTTGTCAGTATTTTTACTTTTGCTCGTTTACTTGCTTACCTTTTTGACTATTATCCTGTTTTTGTATGGTCTTATTTTTTCGGACTGATATTGGCTTCTGTTTATTTTGTCGGAAAAACAATTGATAAAATAAATCTTTATGTCATCATTACTTTTGTTGCAGGAACTGCAATTGCCATATGGATTTCATTACAAAATCCGGCTGCGGAAAATGATGCTTTTTTATATTTGGTTCTTTGCGGGATAATTGCAATTATAAGTATGATACTTCCGGGTCTTTCCGGATCTTTTATTCTGGTTTTAATGGGTAATTATCAACTTGTTATGATAAATTCTGTTAACAGTTTAGATTTTCATGTTTTATTACCCGTTGCTTTGGGGGTTGTTATAGGTTTACCTGCATTTTCAAATGTTTTATCCTGGATTTATAAAAAATATAAAAATGAAACAATTGCTTCTTTGACCGGTTTCATTCTTGGTTCATTAATTATACTTTGGCCTTGGAAACACGAACAACATCTTATAGGTGCAGACGGTCTTAAAATTCTGAAAGCAAACGGCGAACCTGTCGTCAGCAGTTATATAAGATATTTACCCGACAGTTTCAACTCTGAAGTTATTTTGGCGGCAGCATTTTTAATTTTTGGTATTCTCTCTGTTTGGGCAATTGAACATTTTGCTAAGAAATAACACTATGCGACTTTTCGGTTTGATTGGGTATCCTTTAACACATTCTTTTTCAGAGAAATATTTTAACGATAAATTTGAGAAAGAAAATATTAAGGATGTTAATTATAAGATTTTTCCTATTCCTTTCGTTTCGGAATTTCCTGAAATAATGAAATTAAATACCAATATTTTCGGTTTTAATGTTACTTCACCGTATAAACAATCAATTATCCCATATTTAGATGAAACAAATATTACTGCATCAGAAATTTATGCAGTAAATGTTATAAAGGTTATTCGCAAAAATCAGAATGTTAAATTAGTCGGTTATAATACTGATGTTTACGGATTTCAAAAATCATTAAAGAAAAAGCTGACTCCTAAAGCAAAATCAGCATTGATTCTCGGTACCGGCGGTGCGGCAAAAGCCGTTTCGGCAGCTTTGAAAAATTTGGGTATAAGTTATCAGTTTGTTTCAAGAATGAATAAACCCGATTCTCAAATTTTAAATTATAACAGCTTAAATGAAGAACTTATCAGAAAAAATTTGCTGATAATAAATGCCAGTCCGGTAGGAATTTTTCCGGATGTAAATCAAAAACCCGATATTCCGTACAAATATTTGACCGAAAATCATCATTTATTTGATTTAATTTATAATCCGGAAAAAACACAATTCCTTTCGGAAGGCGAAAAACGAAATGCAATAATCCAAAACGGATTACAAATGTTGTATTTTCAAGCTGATAAAGCTTGGGAAATTTTTAATTCTTAAGTTTATTTCAACATCTTTTCTTATTCAAATATATTTCTTTAATTTTAAACTTTAATACAATAAAGTTATTTGTTTTCATATGAAACCATTTTTATACGAAACTGCTGAAATAATAATTCGAAACAATAAAGATAATTTGCAAAATTGCATTCTTATTTTTCCGAATAAACGAACAAAATTTTATTTCAGAAAATTTTATGCGGAAATTATCGGAAAAACTTCCCGACCGGCAAAAATGATTGAAATAGGAAAGCTGATTCGTGATATTACACGATTTGAAGACGGTGATAAATTGAGTTTGATATTTGAATTGTTCGGAGTTTTTAAAACTTTCAGCAGCCATTATACATTTGATAATTTTTATCGTTTGGGTGAAATTATTTTATCCGATTTTAATGAAATAGATGCTTGGTTGATTGACCCGAAGCAAATTTACAGAAATATTAAAGATTTAAAAGAAATTGATTCTCGATTTGATTGGTTGACAGATGAACAAAAAAAACTGCTTAAGAACTTTTGGGTAAATTTTTTAAGTGAAAAAAGCAGCAATGAAAAAGATATGTTTTTACACCTGTGGAACTTATTACCTGCTGTGTATGAATTGTTTACAGAACAGTTGAAGGAAAAGAGAATCGCCTATAACGGACTTATTTACAGAGTGTTGTCAGACATGATTTCCGGTGCTGAAATAGAAACCGACAATTCCGATAAGTATATTTTTATTGGTTTTAATGCTTTGAATAATGCCGAACTTAAATTTTTTAAATATTTTCAGAAGAAAGGAATTGCAGAATTTTACTGGGATATTGATGATTATTATTTTTCCGGTAAAAAACAGGAAGCAGGTGATTTTTTAAGGAAAAATTTTGAAGAATTAAATATAAAAATTCTGAAATTACCGAATAATTTTTTAAAAAAGAAAAATATTGACCTTATCGGAACTTCATTAAATATCAATCAGGCAAAATTGTTGCATGTTTTGTTGAAGAATAAGGATAAAGATTTTCTTAATAATACAGCAATAATTACGGCAGATGAAACGATGTTGTTTCCTGTTTTAAGTGCATTACCCGAATTTGCAGAGCAAATAAACGTTACAATGGGCTATTCATTTAAATTAACTCCGCTTTTCAATTTTATAAATAGTTTTTTTCGTTTGCATTTATTTCCGGAAAAACACAAAAACCCAAAGTTTTATTATAAAAATGTATTAAGTATTTTGAAACATCCTTATTTAAATGAATATAATTCTGAACTTTGCTCAAAATTGACTGATACTGTTAAATCTGAAAAACTATTTTATATTTTGCCGGAACAATTACCTTTCGGAAACGATAAATTAATGAATTTACTCTTTGATGACTTTTATAATAACGGTGATATTAATTTGATATTAAACAATTTACTTGATATTTTATTCATCTTTTTTGACAGTAAAACTACTGAAAATAATACACAAACTAATTCTGTTAAAAATGAATATATTTTCAGAGCATACAAAAAAATAAAACGTTTCAGGGAAATATTGCAGGAAAATAATGATACTTTAAGTTTGAAATTAGCATCCGAAGTTTTATTGCAAATATTAAAATCGGATACAATTCCTTTTGAAAGCGAAGCTGATCAAGGATTGCAAATTATGGGCTTAATGGAATCCCGAAATTTAGATTTTAAAAACATTATCATTTTAGGACTGAATGAAGGTAATTTACCCAAAATTTCCGGTAAGCCGACATTTATTTCTCAAAGTATGCGTTTTGCTTTCGGTTTGCCTTTAACAAAACATCAGGATGCCGTATTTGCTTATTTCTTTTACCGTTTATTGCAACGGGCAGAAAACGTTACATTAATTTATAATGACCTTGTAAGTGACGGAAATTCAGGAGAAATGAGCCGATTTATCAAGCAACTTCTGTACGAAACAGATTTTAAGATAAATCATACGCAGTTTAATGATGAAATTTATATACAAGAAAGACAAACGATAGAAATTCCGAAAAACGATATCGTTTTTACAAAACTGAAAAAATATATTTATGATAATAAAAAACCTGAAAACGTAAAAGCATTTTCAGCTTCTTCCTTAAATACCTATTTGTCCTGCAGTTTAAAATTTTATTATAAATATGTTGCCGGAATTAAGGAACCCGAATCTCAGGAAGATGAATTTACACCTGCCGATTTCGGTTCGATTTTGCATACTGCTTTAGAATTAATTTACAGTGTTTTGAAAAAAGAAACTGACGGGAAATCAATAACTGAAAAAGCAATAGAAGCAAAAATTCCGGATATCAAAAATTATGTATCCGAAGCATTTAAAATATATTACAATATTAAAACATACAAACCCGAAGGTATTCAAATTATTGTTAAAGATGTGTTAATCAACTATATAAAATCAGTATTAGAATATGATATAAAGCAAAGTCCGTTTGAAATTGTTTCAATGGAAAAACAAAAATATTATGATACTTTACTAAAAGTAAATATTAATTTACAAGAGGAGCAAGTAAAATTATTAGGAATTATTGATCGTATTGATAAGAAAGATACAATATACAAAATTGTTGATTATAAATCCGGGCAAATGTTCAAAGGAACATCTTCAATAAACAGTTTGTTTGATAAAGATAATAAAAAACGAAATTCGCATCTTTTTCAAGCATTATTTTATGTGCTTATAATTCAAACATCTTCAGAATTTACAAATGCCGATTTAAAACCTGCATTGTACTATATTCGTTCAATGAACCGGCCTGATTTTTCTGAATTACCCGTTATTAAAGAAGATTCAGGAACTTTTAAGACTGATGAAAATATTGTTAAAATGGTATTGCCGAATTATCAACAAAATTTAGTACAACTTATTGAAGAAATATTTGATGAAAATACATCTTTTTCAATGACAAATAATCTTGAAAACTGTAAATATTGCGAATTTAATAAAATTTGTTACTAATGTTAAAAAAATGATTATAAAACATATACAAATATTGATATTATTAATATGATATTTTTACATTTGTCCGCTATAAATTAATTTTCAAATCAATATAAATTATCATGGATAAAAAGATAATAGAAGTTGACCAGGTTGTAATAAAATTCGCCGGTGATTCCGGTGACGGAATGCAACTTACCGGAACTCAATTTTCAAACACATCGGCACTCATCGGCGATGATGTTTCAACTTTCCCGGATTATCCGGCAGAAATTCGTGCTCCGCAGGGAACTGTCGGCGGTGTATCAGGATTCCAGTTAAACTTCGGTAAAAAAGTAAATACACCCGGAGACTTTCCCGATGTTTTAGTCGCCATGAATCCCGCAGCATTAAAAGCTAATGTAGGTTGGGTAAAAGACGGTGCAACAATTATTATTGACACCGATTCATTTACCGATAAAAATTTTGTAAAAGCCGGATGCGATGCCGAAAAATTAAAAGAAATTTATAACGATTATAATGTTATTGAAGCTCCTATAACATCATTAACAAAAGAAAGTTTAAAAGATACTGAGTTAGATGCCAAAAGCAAGACGAGAAGTAAAAATATGTTTGCTCTCGGAATGGTATATTGCATTTTTGACAGACCTTTGGAACATTCTATTAAATTTTTGGAAAATAAATTTGCAAAAAAAATCGAAATTGCAGAGGCTAATATAAAAGTTTTAAAAGACGGGTTTAATTATGCTGTTACTATTCATGCAATGCCTTCTTTCAGAGTGCATTCTTCAACAATAGAAAAAGGAGTTTACAGAAATATTAACGGAAATACAGCCACTTCCTGGGGCTTATTAGCTGCAGCAGAAAAAGCAAATCTTCCGTTTTTTCTCGGTTCTTATCCTATTACCCCTGCTTCTGAAATTCTTGTAGAAATTGAAAAAAGAAGAGACCTCGGTGCAAAAGCATTTCAGGCAGAAGATGAAATAGGCGGAATTATGACTTCCATCGGAGCCGCATTTGCCGGTCATCTCGCAGCAACTTCTACATCAGGTCCCGGATTGGCTTTAAAATCAGAAGCACTCGGATTGGCAGTAATCACAGAACTGCCGTTGGTTGTGGTAAATGTGCAAAGAGGCGGTCCTTCAACGGGTTTGCCGACAAAAACCGAACAATCGGATTTATTTCAGGCACTTTTCGGAAGAAACGGTGAAAGCCCTGTGCCTGTTATAGCTGCAAGTACACCTTCGAATTGTTTTAATTATGCTTTTGAAGCGGCTCGAATAGCTTTGGAACATATGACTCCGGTTTTATTACTTACCGACGGTTTTATTGCAAACGGAACAGAACCTTGGAAAATTCCTTCGATGAAAGATATGCCCGAAATTAAAACGCAATTTATCGGAAAAGACGAAAAAGAATATTTGCCGTATTTAAGAGATAAAAATATGGTCAGAAAATGGGCTGTTCCGGGTATGAAAGGTTTTGAACACCGTGTCGGCGGTTTGGAAAAAATGGAAGTTACCGGAAATGTTTCTTATATTCCGGAAAACCATGAAGCAATGAGTATTGAAAGAGATGAAAAAGTAAAATTAATTGTAAATGATATTCCCGAACTTAAAGTTGAAGGAAATAAAGATGCAGATGTCTTAGTTGTAGGGTGGGGAAGTACATATGGTCATTTAACTACTGCAGTAAGAGAAATGAACGGAGCCGGAACTAAAGTTGCCCATGCTCATTTTAATTATATTAATCCTTTACCGAAAAATACAGCAGAAGTTCTTTCAAATTATAAAGAAATTATTGTTTTTGAATTGAATCTCGGACAATTTGCAAAATACTTACGTATGATGCACCCGACTAATCATTATGAATATTATGATAAAGTTCAGGGCTTACCCTTAACTGTTAAAGAAATTAAAACAAAAGTTAATCAAATTTTAGAACAATTATAGTCATGGCAGATACTAAATATAATTTCAAAGATTTTAAAAGCGATCAGGAAATCAGATGGTGTCCGGGTTGCGGGGATATAGCTATTTTAATGTCCGTTCAAAAAGCAATGGCTGCATTAGATTATGATAAAGAAGATTATGCCGTTATTTCAGGTATCGGTTGTTCTTCACGTTTCCCTTACTATATGAACACATACGGATTTCACGGAATTCACGGTCGAGCCGGTGTATTGGCTTCCGGAGTAAAAACTGCAAATCCGAAATTAAGCGTTTGGCAAATTACCGGTGACGGTGACGGTTTGGCTATCGGCGGAAACCACTTCATTCATGAAATAAGACGTAATATTGATTTAAATATCGTTCTTTTTAATAACCAAATTTACGGTTTAACTAAAGGACAATATTCTCCGACTTCCTTATTCGGTCAAGTTACAAAATCTTCACCTTACGGAACAATTGAACAACCGTTTCACCCCGGTGAGTTGGTTATCGGTGCACGAGGAAAGTTTTTTGCTCGTTCAATTGACAATAAAGTTGCAGATACAACCGAAATTTTAATTCAGGCAGATAAACATAAAGGTGCATCGGTTGTTGAAATCCTTCAAAATTGTGTGATTTATAATAACGGAGCACATAATGCAATTACTTCTAAAGAAACAAGAGACGATAATCAAATTTGGTTAAAACATGGTGAACCTATGATTTTCGGTAAAGAAAAAAATAAAGGTTTGATTTTGGACGGTTTGAATTTGAAAGTGGTAACAATCGGCGAAAACGGAATAAGCAAAGATGATATTTTAGTGCATGATGCACATCAAGAATTACCGTATATCCATTTAGCATTAATAAATATGGCTGTTGCAGACGGTTTTCCGGTTGCTTTCGGTATTATTCGTTCAGTTGAAGCACCGAGTTACGAAGTTTTACTCGAAGAACAAATTAAAGATGTTCAATCACGTTCAAAAATTAAAAATGTTGATGATTTATTACTCAGCGGAAATACCTGGACAGTTGATTAACTTATAATTTATGTGAAATGAAAAATGCGAACTTTACGGTTCGCATTTTTTTATGTTTTATAATATAATGTAAAATCAATAAATTAAATATACTTTTGTTTCGTTGTTCTACGAAATACAAAATGATGTCAGAAACCTATGAATTTTCACCTGAACAGGAAAAATTGGCAAGATATGCAAAAGCACTGTCTCATCCTGTAAGAATCTATATTATTGAATTATTATCGCAGTTTACATGTTGTTTCAGCGGTGATCTGGACAAAATACTTCCGATTGCTCGTTCTACTTTATCACAACATTTAAAAGAGTTGAAAAATGCCGGATTAATTCAGGGAACTATTGAATACCCTAAAATTCGTTATTGTTTAAATACCGAAAATTGGGAAGAGGCAAAAAAGATGTTTTTAAACTTATTTGATAATTAAAGTATTTTTTCATTTTTGTTGTTTTAAAATAAATCCGAAAAATATTATTTATGAAAAAGTTTTGTATAACATTAATTATAGGCACTTTATGCTCAGTTTCTAGGGCTCAAAAATCCGAAAATATTTTCGATAAGGCAGACCTGAACGCTTATTCTCAAGTCAGATTTTCATCAAATTTTAAAGATAATTATAATTTCTCTTTGCGAAGATTAAAATTTTGGTTGAAATCTGCTCCTGATTTTTCCGAAAATTGGTCGTATAAAATTCAAACAACTATTTCAAGTACTCATAATGAAACTTTTTTCCTGCAAGATGTTAAACTCGGATATAAAACAGGAGTTTGGTCTTTTGACTTCGGACAATTTGTTCCCGGATACAGTTTGCAACGATTTCAATCCGATTACCGTCTGCCCGTAATTGAAAGAGCAAAAGTAATTAATTGTCTTATTCCGGACGGGACATTGGGTGCCAGAGATATTGGTTTTCAGGCGAATGTAAAAACTAAAAATAATATTATTAAATTGAGTTTAGGAATTTTTAACGGCTACGGTATTAAAGAATTTCGCCTCAATAATAAAGGTGTGATGATAACTCATAAAACAGTTTTAAATATACCTTTTGAGAACGGAAATTTGCAAACAGGTTGGTCAGGTCAATTTCGAAAAGCAGATAATTTGAATATCCCGAAAGTATTACCGGATACAGTTTTATTTTCCGGTAACGATTTCAGATATAATTTCTTCATTAAATACTGCTATAAAAATGTTAAAATTCAAGCTGAATATTTAACGGCTTTTTTAAATAAAGAAAAAACTGACGGTTGGTATTTATTGTCTTTGTTAAGTTTAAATAAAAAAAATGAAATAGTTTTCGCATACGAAGATTACAAAGATTTAATACCGGAAACGAAAGATTTACCGTATTTCCATATCGGATATAACTATTTGATAAACAGCTGTAAAATTAAATTATTTTTCGATAATTATTTTCAAATTAACAATCATTTAATTCAAAATTATACAGCTTCGGTACAATTACAAATTTTTTTTAATCAAAATATATGAAGATATTAATTTTATGTACGGGCAACAGTTGCCGCAGTCAAATGGCGGAAGGATTTTTAAATTCGTTTGATAAAAATTTAGAAGTCGTTTCGGCAGGAACTGAACCGAGTAAAGCAGTGAATCCGAATGCAATAAAAGTTATGTCCGAATACCATATTGACATAAGTTCAGCAAAGCCGAAGCACGTACAAGAATTTGTGAATGAGAATTTTGATTATGTGATAACTGTTTGCGGCGGTGCAAAAGAATCTTGTCCGGTGTTTACGGGACATGTCAAGCATCGTTTACATATAGGTTTTGACGATCCGGCAGAAGCAGAAGGCAATGAAGAATTTATTTTGTCGGAATTCAGAAGAATCAGACATGAAATCCAAAGAGATTTTCGAGATTTTTATGAAAAGGAGTTGATGTGATGATTAGCTTATGTTGTGATTAGTTGATTATTTGATGTGAAGATTAGATTTGAAGTATGATTAATAATTGGTAAAAAATAGCAATATGAAAAAAAGATTAAAATTTCTCGATCGTTATTTAACACTGTGGATATTTCTTGCTATGATTATCGGCATCGGCTCGGGATATTTCTTTCCGGGTATCGCCGGATTTTGGAATTCAATGAGCAGCGGTACAACAAATTTACCTATTGCAATCGGTCTTATCATAATGATGTATCCGCCGCTTGCAAAAGTGAAATACGAAGAATTGAAGAATGTTTTTCGTAACAGAAAAGTGATGATTTTATCGCTTATTCAAAATTGGATTATAGGTCCGGTTCTGATGTTTGTTTTGGCAATAATTTTTCTTAAAGATTATCCGGAATATATGACCGGACTGATATTAATAGGCTTGGCAAGATGTATTGCAATGGTAATAGTGTGGAATGATTTGGCAAAAGGCGACACGGAATATGCTGCGGGTTTAGTGGCTTTAAACAGTATTTTTCAAGTTTTGTTTTTTTCTGTTTATGCGTATGTATTTATCACAATTTTACCCGAAAAATTCGGATTACCCGGTTCCGAAGTCGATATCACAATCGGGCAAATTGCGAAAAGTGTTTTGATATATCTCGGAATTCCTTTTATCGCCGGCTTTTTAACAAGGTATTTATTAATAAGAATTAAAAACAAACAATGGTATCAAACAAAGTTTTTGCCGAAAATCAGTCCGCTTACATTGATTGCTTTACTTTTTACAATTCTTGTAATGTTCTCGTTAAAAGGTGATTATATTGTAAGATTACCATTTGATGTTTTGCGAATTGCTGTTCCCTTAATTATCTATTTTGTTGTTATGTTTTTCGTTTCTTTTTTTATCAGTAAAAAAATGGGAACAGATTATAAAAAAACAACGACTCTCTCTTTTACAGCTGCAAGTAATAATTTTGAACTGGCTATTGCTGTTGCAATTGCCGTTTTCGGGATAAATTCAGGCGAAGCATTTGCTGCCGTCATAGGTCCGTTGGTTGAAGTTCCTGTACTTATATTATTGGTAAATGTTGCATTGAAAATGAAAGTAAAATATTTTGAAAAATAAGAAATAAAAAATGGATTACTTTATAGGATTAATATCATTTGTTGCTGCTTTTATTTTCTCTCTCGGCGGAGTAGGAGCAGCCATCATTTTAATTCCGATTTTGGTATCATTCGGTATTCCCGTAAATGTTGCCAAACCTGTTGGTCTTTTCTATAATACCGTAAGCTTAACCGGTGCAAGTATTTCTAATATTAAAAACAAACGACTGGATTTTAAAATCGGAATACCTATTATTATTTTCTCTTTCTTATTTGCAATCATCGGAGCTTATGTTTCGCAATATTTTTCTAATCGAATAATTTTAATCATATTCATTGTTTTTCTGCTTTTTTCAAGTTTTATGTTTTTTTTCTGGAAGAAAAAAGAAAAAGAAGCATACAGAACCGATACTCCGTATTTTTGGCTTTCCGGCATAGGTGCTTTTGCAGGACTGCTGTCGGGCTTGCTCGGTATAGGCGGCGGCGGTATAATTTCACCGTTAATGTTAATGCTCGGTTTTAATCCTAAAAAAATTGCTGCAATTACGGCTTTTGTAGTTCCGTTTTCGTCATTTTCAGGATTTTTGACCTATTGGTCAATGGGAAACGTTGATTGGAAACTACTTGTAATTGCTTCGGCAGCGGGATTTGCCGGTGCAACTCTGGGAACAGCTTTTATGCAGAAAAAATTAAATCCTCAATCGGTAAAAAAAATATTGGCTGTGATATTATTAATTATGGCAATTAAATTATGTTGGAAAATTTTCATTAACACATAAAAATAAAATAAAAATGACAAATGCAAAAGATTGGCTCGAATTCGGGCAAAAATTTCACGGACATAAATGTCCGGCAATGCCTAACGGTTTAAGAGCCGGTGCGGCAGCAATGAATAAATTAGGTGTTGAGCGAACAGGGGATTCTGCACTTCAAGCAATTTTGGATTTAGGTGAAAATCATTGTGCTACTTGTTTTGCAGACGGTATTCAGGTAATTACCGGTTGCACTTTAGGAAAAGGCAATATTACAAAAACGCACAAAGGAAAATGGACCTTAACTTTAATTGATAAGAAAACAAATCGTGCGGTAAGAGTTTGCCCTAAAGCACAAGCAATGCTCCAAACCAAAAAAACCGAATTTTTTAAAGACTACAGAGAAAAAGGTATTCCTCCGACAAAAGTTCCTGACGAAGTAGTCGAACCCTTAGTACAAATGGTAATAAATGCTCCGGAAGAAAATATTTTAACCGTTTCGGAAGTATTTGAATATAAATGGAATGAACCGGCTCACACTTTTAACAGTTTTGCTTGTGAAGAGTGCGGAGAAATGGTAGTTACGGAATATGCAAGAATAAAAGGAGATAAAAAAGTATGTATGGATTGTGCAAATAATTAAAAATATTTGGGATATAACATAGAAAGTTAATAGTGCATTTATGGTACGATGTTTTTTATCATCGTATCATTTTTGTATCTTGCTGAAAATTTATTCAATGTCGCATAATCATAATCACGAACACAATACAAAAAATATCGGTATTACGATAGTTTTGAATTTAATAATTACGGTTGCACAAGTTATTGGCGGAATTATTTCCGGCAGTATGGCTTTGCTTTCGGATGCCGCTCATAATTTTAGTGATGTTTTTGCATTGGTAATCAGCTATATTGCTCGTAAATTGTCCGGAAAGGAACTTACAGAGACCAAAACTTTCGGTTATAAACGAGCCGAAATATTTGCTGCTTTTCTCAATTCTTCTATGTTGATAGGTATTGCAATTACCCTGCTTGTTGAAGGAACTCGGCATCTTATTTCACCCGAAAAAGTAAATGGAAATATTGTAATTTGGCTTGCAGGATTAAGCATTTTATTAAACGGGTTAAGTGTATTATTGATAAAAAATGATGCTAAAGAAAGTATAAATATGAAATCGGCATATTTGCATCTTTTTACTGATATGCTTACTTCAATAGCCGTGCTTGCAGGCGGATTTGTAGTAAAATATTTAAAACTGTATTGGATTGACCCTGCTCTGTCATTGGTAATTGCATTATATCTTATTTATATGAGTTGGGGAATTTTTAAAGAAAGTATTAAAATTTTTATGCAATTTACTCCCGCAGATATTAATATACGAGAATTGGCAAATGAAATTATTGTTATTAAAGGTGTTAAAAATGCTCATCATATCCATATTTGGAAATTAGACGAGCACGAAGTAATATTTGAAGCACATATCGACACGGAAAATAATATTTCTATAACCGAATTTGAAGAAATTTTATTGAAAATAAAGAATATGCTTGATGAAAAAGGCATACATCATATTAATATTCAACCCGAATTCTCGGTTGATGATAATAAAAATATAATAAACTCACAACATTAGACTCCAATATATGCTTCCTCAAGTAACTCTTTTTGTATCTGTTTCTCTGATAATAATCGTAATCTTTTATGTTAAAAAGAAAAATGCCTGGAAAATCCCGAAATTGGAATTTTCCGATGTTTACAAAAAAATTCTTAATGAAAACGTGATTTTTTACAAAAATCTGAATGAAGAAGGACGGAAACGTTTTGAATATAAAATTCAAGAATTTCTTCTGAATTGCAGAATAACCGGCATAAAAACTAAAGTTGAAGATATCGATCGAGTTTTGATTGCTGCAAGTGCCGTAATTCCTATTTTTGAATTTCCGGAATGGAGATATCTTAATTTGGACGAGGTATTGTTATATCCGCAATCATTTGATACTGATTTTGCTATGAATTCCGGAAGTCATGTTCTCGGAATGGTCGGTTCCGGTTTTATGGAAGGAAAAATGATTTTATCAAAACAGAGTTTGCTGAACGGTTTTAGAAATGAAACGGATAAAAAGAATACGGCAATTCACGAGTTTGTGCATTTAATTGACAAAGCAGACGGAGCAGTTGACGGCGTTCCTGAAATTTTGCTTTCAAAACAATATGTTATTCCGTGGATCGATTTAATAAAAAAAAATATTGATGAAATTTACGAGGGAAAATCAGATATAAATCCGTACGGTGCAACAAATAATTCTGAATTTTTTGCCGTTATCAGCGAATATTTTTTTGAACGTCCCGAGCTTCTGAAAAAGAAACATCCGGAACTATACAAAATGCTTGAACAAATTTTTAAAACTGACGGTATCAGCCGGTTTACAATAAAAAAAAGAAAAATTACAGGAAAAAATTCTTCCTGTCCGTGCGGAAGCGGAAAGAAATTTAAGCATTGTTGCGGAAAAGAAATTTAAATTTATTTTTGTCGTTTTGAATTTATTCCGAAACAATGAAACAACTCAGGAAATGGAGCAGAATATTACACCGAGATATCGGCTTTTTCTTTATAGGTGCAACTATAATATACGGTATTTCAGGAATTGCATTAAACCATTTAAAAGATTGGAATCCTAATTTTATTGTAACAATTGTTAAAACTCATACCGACGGAGATTTTTCAAAACAAAATATTTCCGAGAAAAAAATAATAAACTTGCTCGAAAAATTAAATGCAAAAGATATTTTTAAAACTTATAATTATGTTGAAAACGGTTCTGTTTTAAGAATTTATTTAAGCGGTCGTTCTTCTGTTACCGTAAATCCTTCTGACGGTGAGGTTGTTGCCGAATTTGTCAAAAAAAGGCCTTTATTCTTTCAGGTTAATTATTTGCATTATAATCCTAATGTTTGGTGGACTTGGTTTTCCGATATTTTTGCCGGTGCTTTAATTCTTTTGGCTTTTACTTCTTTGTTTATGGTACGAGGAAAAAAAGGTGCGTGGGGCAGAGGCAGTATATATATTGCTTTGGGAATTATTATCCCGATTTTATTTTTCTTTTAAAAACATCATCGGAAACAACTTTTTCAGCAGCTTTATAAAAAACAAAAGAACCGATTGCCATAAAAAAATGACTGATTGCCAAATAGTTTATAACATGATTTAAGGACAATTTATTCATAAAGAAAAATGCTGATATTAATGAAATTGCAACACCTGAGAGAAACAGTAAACTGCCTTTATTTTTTGTTTTCAGCCAGGTGTATAATTGAACAGGCAGTATTACAAACAACAAACCGAAACCTGAATGTATTTCAACCCAAAAAAAATCAAGAGTAGAAAATGTAATTGTTGCAATTGTCAGTAATTCAATAATATTAGCGTACTCATAAATTTTTGCAATCTTCGGATGTAAATATTTTTTTGCGTGTTTTATTGAGGCTCTTTCCAGTAATGATACAGAAAACATACTTGTCAGCCAGCCCGGAAGTTTCCAAGCAAAATTAATTTCATTAATGAATGCATGTCCCAGAATTCCTCCGAAAAAAGTGGCAATTGCCATAGTCAAAAAGAAAAAATTAAAATATTTAAAAGCTAAATCTTTTCTTTTTTGTTGTCTCAATTTAAAAAAAGCCCATAAACAGACAATTGTAACCAGTAAATCGGTAAAGGTTGCAAAAGGTTCGTTAATTTTAATTCCAGAAATGAAAAATTCATAATCCTGCATAATCCTAAATGTACGAAATATTAACGAAAAAAATCAGAGATATGTTCTTTTATTTTGCGAAAAATTTTTCTTTTACAAATTCTGCAAAATTTTTTAAAGAAGGGTCTCTGGCACCGGTAAGTAAAATAATATCGCCGTATTTCAGTTCGTGCTTAATTTTATACGGAAACATTTCTCTGTCGTTTAAAAAAAATGCTTTTTTTCCTTTTGCACTGATTGCTTGGATTAACTCATCTGCTGTTATATTTCTTTCAACAGTTCCTCCGGCATAATATATTTTCGACATCCAAATTTCATCATTATCTCTTAATACAGAAGATATTTCATTTACAAATTCATTTTGAAGAAATTTTGTCGGTTTAAAACCGTGAGGCTGAAACCATACGATTAACCTTCGTGCTCTGAATTGACAGGCTCTGATTGAGGCAGCTAATTTTGTCGGATTATGAGCATAGTCATCAATAAGCGTAATCCCGTTTAAATCCTCAATAATTTGATGTCTTCTGAAAATACCTTTGTAAGATTTAAGAGCATCGGCAGCTGTTTCTTCAGATATTCCGGCAAATGAACACGCAGCAACGGCAGCAGCTGCATTTTCTGCATTGTGTTTTCCTATTTGCTGCATTTTAAAATCTATTCCGTTTATTGTGAAAATAATTTCAAACCCGATTTGTTTAAAATTACTAATTCTGAAACCTGAACTCCTTGAAAAACCAAAATTATTTTTCTTTTTTACGGATAACGATTTTGTTCTGTTCGTATCATTATTAATAATTAATGTGTTTGAATTTTCGGCAAATGTTTTAAACAGTTGCATTAATTCAGGAATTTCTTTATGATCTTTATCAATATTCAGAATGATTCCTGTTTCCGGATTATATTTTATTAAAGAACCGTCGGATTCGTCGGCTTCAATAATTAAATATTCGCCTTTTCCGGCAACGGCATTACCTATTTTCCCGTATATTTGAATTTCAATTAAGCCGGCTCCCGTAATTAAAGAAGCTTGTTTTTCGGCAAATTGCATAATATGAAATATCATAGCGGCAACTGTTGACTTTCCTGATGTTCCGGCAACAGCTATTGTTTTTTTTGTTTTACTGATTGCTGCCAATAAATCCGAACGCATAAAAATCGGAATGTTTTTTTCATTTGCAAATTGATATTCCGGGACACTCGGTTCAACGGCAGAAGAAACGATTACAACCTCTGTATTATCTTTTATGCCGGAAGTATCTTGAGGAAAACACTTAATCCCTTCATTTTCCAATTGCTTTTGGCGGTATGTTTTGTCAGTAGTGTTAAACCGACGGTCGGAACCGGAAACATTTTTTCCGATACCTGCCAAATATTGAGCAACAGCACTCATTCCGTCACCGGAAATTCCTATAAAAAAATAATTATTTGTATCGTAAATATCAATCATTTAATGAGTTATTTGCTTGTAATAATAATGAAACCGAATGAAATTATAAATTAGCTTTTGTTAATAATTCTATAACCGGAAATATCAAAACCGTTTAAAAATTCCTTTGTGTTCATCCGCTTTTTTCCTTGCAATTGTAATTCTTTTAAGTCAATGTAACCGTCAAGAGTTGAGATTTTAATAAACGATTTATTATCAGAAATAATATTCCCGCTTTTTAACGTATGCTTTTTAATATTTTTTTCAGATTTAAAAATTTTCAGCATAAAATATTTTTTATCTGCAATATTTGTATAAGCAGCAGGATAGGGACTTAGTCCTCTTATAAAATTATAAATTTTATCCGTTGTATTTTCCCAGTTAATTTCACAATTATCTTTAAAAATTTTCGGAGCCGGTTTAATGTTTACAGTATCTTTTAATAACTCTTTTTGTGAAATAATTTTAACCGTATTATTCATTATCGATTCAACGGTTTTTATAATTAATTTTCCGCCTGTTCTCATCAACTTATCATGCAATTCTCCGGCAGTTTCATCAGGGAGAATTTCAATTTCTTTTTTAAAGATAATATTTCCGGTATCAATTTCTTTTTCAATAAAAAAAGTTGTCACACCTGTTTTAGTTTCACCGTTAATAATTGCATGATTAATCGGTGCAGCACCTCTGTACCGGGGAAGGAGTGAGGCATGCAAATTTACGGTTCCGAATTTCGGCATTGACCAAACGATTTCCGGTAACATCCTGAAAGCAACAACAACTTGCAAATCGGCTTTTAAATTTTTTAATTCGGAAATAAAAGATTCAGCTTTTAAATTGGTCGGTTGTAAAATGTGAATATTATTTGCGACAGCATATTTCTTAACGGCAGATTCTTGTATATTTCGTCCTCTTCCGGCAGGTTTATCAGGTGCTGTTATTACGGAAACAATATTAAAACCGTTTGTATGCAGCATTTTTAAACTTTCTGTTGCAAAATCAGGTGTTCCCATAAAAATAATTCTGAAATCTTTTTTATTCATAATTTTACATTCTTTTCATTGAGAATCTCAATAATAACAGACCATTTTTTTAATTTTTTTTCAAAACTCATTGCTGCATTAGCAGGACTTGTTGACGGTAATGTATGATAATTCATAAATTCATTAAAACCAATATATTTTTTATAATATTTCATTGCTGTCGTTCCGTTAAAAAATACATCTTTAATTGTGGAATAGTTCTTAAAAAATGTGTTAAAATCATTCGGTATTTCTTCTTTTATTTTACTGTCTGAACTTCCTATGCGGTAACAAAATTGCAAACTGTCCCAAAGTGCTGTATTATTAGTTTTCAGTAATTTAAGTTTATTATTATAATTGTCTGAATAATTTTTGTTAAAAATTTTAAACATAATTTTCCAAAAAACATTATACTTATATGCATAATATTCATTTTGTTCCAATGAAGTTTTTCCCGGCATTGTTCCTAAAATTATTATCTTTGCATTTTTTGCAATAACCGGCGGAAATGAAAATGAATGCATTTTACTTTTTTTTCGCAAAGATAAAATAAAAGAATAACAAAAGGAGTTTGAGAAAATAACAAATTAATAAATTATGAATAAATTATATATACTTATTTCGGTTTTTTTCCTCGGAATATTATTTTCATTTACTGCTGATAATTCCGGAAATGAAAAAGATAAATTGATATTGGATTTAATAAGAGAGGGATTGCAAAATTATTTTTATTCCGAAAAGAAAATTGATAATGATTTTTCTGAAGATGTTTATAAATTGTATTTGAAGAAATTGGATTACAACAAACGTTTTCTTTTACAATCGGATGTGAATCAGTTTGCAGCTTATAAATATAAAATTGATGATGCTGTAAAAACTGATGATTTTACTTTTTTCAACTTAACGAAAGATGTATATATAAAAAGGGTTAGTGAAATAAATAAGTATATTGATGCGGCATTAAAAAAACCTTTTGATTTTACAAAAAATGATTCGTTACAATTGGAACCGGACAAAAGACCTTTTGCCAAAACCAAAAAAGAATTAATGCAATATTGGAGACAGTTTTTAAAATATGCGGTAATGACAAAAGTTGCTGAAAAATTAGAAACACAAGAAGAGGCAAAAAAAAATAATGATACAACCGTTGAAATAAAAACAGAAATACAACTTCAGGAAAAGGCTGTTGAAGAAGTTAAAAAAAATTATGACGATTGGTACCATCGAATATCCAAAGTTGACGAAAACGATTTGTTAAATTTATATTTTAATTCAATAACAGGATATTACGGTCCGCATACCGGCTATTTTCCGCCGAAAGATAAAGAAAATTTTGACATACAAATATCCGGAAAATTGGAAGGTATCGGTGCACAACTTTCTCAACCGAATGCATATATTAAAGTTGTTAAAATAATTCCGGGCAGCCCGTGCTGGAAACAAGGCGAATTGGGAGTGGGAGACAAAATATTGAAAGTAGCCCAGGGAGATAAAGAACCGGTTAATGTGGTTGATATGCGACTTGATAAGGCAATTGAAATGATACGCGGTAAAAAAGGAACTGAAGTAAAATTAACCGTTAAAAAAACTGACGGTACAATTAAAGTAATTCCTATAATAAGAGATATTATTATTTTGGAAGAAACCTTTGCAAAATCAGCAGTTATTGAAGATTCTGTTTCCGGAAAAAGAACCGGATATATTTATTTGCCGGGTTTTTATGCCGATTTTAATCATAAAAACGGAAGAAGAAGTGCCGGTGATGTTAAAAAGGAAATACAAAAACTTAAAAAAGAACATATCAACGGATTAATTTTAGATTTAAGAAATAACGGCGGAGGTTCTTTGCAAGATGCCATTGACATTGTCGGATTTTTTATAAAAGACGGACCGGTTGTACAGGTTAAACAAAGAACAGGTATGCCGCAAATTTTGAAAGACAGAAATTCTGAAATTTTATATGACGGTGATTTGGTTGTAATGGTTAATGAATTCAGTGCATCGGCATCTGAAATTACAGCTGCGGCAATACAGGATTACGGAAGAGGTATAATTGTGGGCAGTGAACATACTTTCGGGAAAGGAACAGTTCAACGCTTTTTGCCTTTTGACAGAATGGTAAGAGGAAATGACAGTTTGAAACCTTTGGGTGATTTGAAATTAACCATTCAAAAGTTTTACAGAATTAACGGAGGGGCTACACAGCTTAAAGGTGTAGAATCTGATATTGTTTTTCCGGATGCTTATGCAAAACTTGATATGGGAGAAAAAGATTTAGAAAATCCGATGCCTTGGGATGAAATTCCGAAAGCTGAATATAAAAAATTTAAAGTAAAATATAAGCTTTCTGAAATAAAAATGAAAAGTGAGAAACGTGTGAATTCCGATACATCATTTAATATTATAAAAGATTATTCCGGGAAAATGAAATATTATAACGATAAGGATTATACAAGTTTAAATTTGAAAAAATATATGAAAGATGCCGAATTAAGAAGTAAATTCAGTAAGCGTTTCAGAAAAGCCGATAATCGAGTTTCAAATTTAAAATTTTACATTCCGAAAGCCGATTCTGCAAATGTATATTCCGATACCGTTAAGACAAGACGAGTAATTTCTTGGTTTAAAGATTTGAAAAGAGATATTTATCTTAATGAAACTTTTAAGATTGTTTCTGATATTAATAAATAATAAAAAGCACCTGATTGGTGCTTTTTTTTTTTTATATAAAATCTGAAATAAATTGTTTTTCCATATATCGGATAAAATCTTTCGTCATCTTTGGTGTGATATTATTTAATATACATTTTTCAAAAGTGCAAATATCCTGACGGTTAAAGGGACATTCTTCAATCGTAATTTTTCCTTCCGTAGATTCATATAAATCTAAAAAAGAAATTTCTTCCGGTTTTTTTGCTAATACAAAACCTCCTGTGGGTCCGCGCATAGATTTTATAAATCCGTCTTTTGCAAGACGTTGCATAACCTTAGCAACATGATGCCTTGATCCGTCGAGTATTTCTGCTATTTTTGTTACATTTAGAAATTTTTCTGATTTTGCAACTAAAATTACACCGTGAATTGCTATGGAAGCAGCTTCCGAAAATTTTACAATTGAACCCATAAGTCGTATTTTGTTTCTATTCTATTCTATTCGTACTTTAAATACGTAATAAAACAAATAAAGTTTCAAATAATGAAGCTAATTTTTACAATTATAGGTTTCCGGAGCTGTCCCGGAAATAATTTCTGCATTCGGAACATCAATTTTTACATAAAGTTTGTTACTGGTTGTTCCGTCGGAAGCAATAAATATTGTAGTAAATTCTTTTACTTCATCACGTCCTATACAGAAACCGTAAACACAATTTCCTTTTTTATCTCTTTCGGTAACGGGCATAGTAGAAATGATGCCGTTTTGAAAGTCGTGTTTCATTTTAAGATGCCCGGTTTTTTCTCCCCGAACTTTATATAAAACTCTGACATATATTAAAGATGTATCTTTGCAAATTCCTTTTGAATAATATTCTATATTTGCAAGTTGTGCAGTAATTTTATTTTCTTTCGGTTTAAATGAGAAAAAAAAGATGCTGCTGATTAAAATATAAAAAACTGTTCTCAAAATACGGAAATTAGAACGCAAATTTAATATAAATTTATTAAACATAATCTTTTTATAAAAATATGATATCTTCCGAAGAGTTAAAAATAGTTTCTGTTTTAAATGATTTATTAAAATCAACTGATAATTCAAAAATCATTAAACAAATTAATATTTTAAAAAATGATATAGATAATATTAATAAAAAAACTCATTTTAATGAAGCGGAAAAAGTAGGAGAAATATCTGAAATTATTGTAAAAGAGACAGGTGCGGGTGCAGCTTCAGTAATTGCCGCATCTTTGTTTCTTCTTTTTAAAGATAATGAAAAATATATTAAAGAAAATTATGATGCTTCGGTTTATAAATTATTTTCCGGCTTAAAAAAAGTCCCGAATTTTAAAACTGAAAACACTGAAAAACAAACGGATAATTTTATAAAACTCTTATTAAATATTACGGATGATGTCAGAGCAGTTTTGGTTTTACTTGCTTATCAACTGTATAATATGCGTAATTATAAATATTTATCGGAGAATGAAAAAAAACAAACTCTTAACTTAACTAAAAATATATATATTCCTTTAGCACACAGAACCGGGTTATATAATATTAAAACCGAACTTGAGGAAACCTTGATGAAATATTCCGAAAAGGAAATGTATAAGTTTATTGCCGGAAAATTAAAAGAAACGAAAGCCGGCAGAGATTTATATATTAAAAACTTTATTGAACCGCTAAAAAAGATGTTAGAAGATGCGGGTTATCATTTTACGATTAAAGGTCGTCCTAAATCAATTCATTCCATTTGGAATAAAATGAAAACCAAAGAAGTTACTTTTGAAGAAGTTTATGATTTATTTGCTATACGAATTATTTTAAAATCGGATATAAAAAATGAAAAAATTGTTTGCTGGAATGTATATTCTTTAATTACCAACATTTATAAACCAAATCCTAAAAGATTAAGAGATTGGATTTCTGCACCGAAAATAAGCGGTTACGAATCCTTGCATACAACGGTTTTAGGGCTCAATAACAGATGGGTTGAAGTTCAGATAAGAACGGAACGAATGGATGAAGTTGCAGAAAAAGGACCTGCATCGCATTGGCAATATAAGAGCGGAAAAGCCGGCAGCGGAACAGATTGGCTTTCAAAAATCAGAGATGCAATAGAACACCCTGAAGAAAATGAAACTGAAGACAGATCAAAATTATCTCTCTATTCTGATGATATACTTGTTTTTACTCCGAACAATGATTTGTTAAGTATGAAAAAAGGTTATACGCTTCTGGATTTTGCTTTTGCAGTACATTCTAAAGTCGGAGAAACTTGTAACGGCGGCATTGTAAACGGAAAAATACAGCCGTTGGCATACGAATTACAAAACGGAGATGTTATTAAAATTTTGACAAATAAAAATAAAAAACCAAATCAGGAATGGCTTGAAATTGCTAAAGGACAACGGACAAAAAATAAAATTAAAAGGGCATTAAAATCAATAACATATGATTCTGCCGATATAGGAAAAGATTTGTTGAAAGAAAAAATAGAGCGACTGAAACTGTCTTTTAATGATATCGTTGTTCAAAAAATTGCTGATTATTTTAATTATAAAACAGTTTTAGAATTATTTCATAATATAGGTAAAGGAAATGTTGATTTACAAAAAATTAAACATGCCGTAGAATTCGAGAAAACCGTTGAAAAAGATACCGAACATAAAAATGAAATTGAAAAAGAAACTTCACTGTCTGACATTTCAAAAAATGATGATTTTTTATTGATAGGAGATAATTTATCCGGACTGGATTATAAATTGGCAAAATGCTGTAATCCTTTGCCCGGCGATAAAATTTTCGGATTTGTAACAGTTAATAAAGGAACAAAAATACATAAAATATCTTGTCCGAATGCCAAAGAAATGTTTTCGCGATTTCCTTATCGTATTATAAAAGCCAAGTGGAATAATACCGATGAAAATTCTGCTTTCAAGGCAACAATTTTTATTTACGGAATTGATAAAAACGGATTAACTTCCGAAATTTCAAAAATTATTGAGGATGAATTCAGTATGAAACTTCAGGCAATTTCATTGAAATCTGTATCGGGAAATCAATTTGAAGGTCTGGTAATTATTCATGTAAATAACAGAAAACAACTGAATGATTTAATAAAAAGGTTTAAAATGATAAAAGGAATAAAAACCGTAAGAGAAAAATAGTTGTGTAATAGTAAGTCAATCAGTTATATATGATGTAATCTTTATTTCATAAAAAATATTATTTAAAATAGTTCTAAATAATTTTGTTTCTGTATTTTTTTTGTTTTATATTTGCACTTATAAACAAAATAGGTATAAAAACATCTTTTAATCTTAATAAAATACTTAAAAATGGCAAAAATTAATCAATATCAAGACATTAGTCAAGTCGAAAGAGAAGCCAAAAAAGACTATATCGACAGACATTCGCCTTTTATTCATTGTGCTGATACAGCAAAAAAAGGTGAAAAATTTAAAGTAAAAGTTCAAATGGGAAATGAATATCCGCATCCCGATGATTTTGATCATTATATAAAATATATCCAATTATGGAGCGGAGAAACAATGTTAGGACAAGTTTCGTATCCTCCCGGAACATTCGGAAATGTATCAGGACATGCAGAAGTTGATTTTTACATTGTCCCCACTAAAAGTAATTTAAAATTAACAGCAATGGCATACTGCACGAAACACGGTTTGTGGCAAAGTGAAGTTAAAGAAGTTGCTGCTGAGTAGTTTTCATAATAAATAGTATTAGTAAATTAAGCCCGATTTGTTCGGGCTTTTTTATGTCTGTTTTAATGAAACGTGCCACGCTGTAGCGTGGCACGGATATTTGCAAAACTCGAAAACCCGACAGGTTATTTGGTTGTTTGTGAACAAAACTAAATCTCTGATATTTAGAAACACCAAAGATTTAGTTTGTTGAGTAAAAATGTATTTTATTTTTTATTTTTAATATTCCCGGCTAATATATAATAGATGATTAAACTAATACCGCCGAATAAAAAAATCATCGAAAAATAAGAAACAGGTTCTTTTAAGTTTGAATTTGTTGCCAAAATATTTCCTGATAATATTCCGATTCCGACTCCGACAAATAACATTCCCCATTTTAAATCTGTAAGTCGGTTCCTTTTTGATTTAAACAGATTTGCATCTGCTCCTTTTTCAATTAATGCCATACGTTCTTTATTTCTGTTCACAATATAAATCCAGATAATTAAGGCAACAGCTGCAAACATACTTATCGGTACAAAAATCTCTGATTGATACATAATATTTTTTTTAAATTATTAATTTATTTTATCAATTACTTTGACGATAATTATTGACTGATGGTTACAAAAACAAGTGCATTTAATTTATTTTATTGACAGTTGTATAAATTACCTTAAATTTGTAACCGATAAGCCGATTTTTACGTCTAAATAAAATATGAATGTGAAAAAGGATTCATTTTTTATAAATGAAGTTAAGAACGGAAATATTGATGCTTTTAAATTTCTGGTTGAGAAGCATAAAGATATGATTTATACAATTGTTATGCGTATTGTACGAATTCGTGAAGATGCCGAGGAAATTGCACAAGACGCATTTATAAAAGCTTTTCAATCAATAGATTTGTTTGAAGGTAAATCGGAATTTTCGACTTGGATTTATAAAATTGCCTATAATTTATCAATTTCTCATATTAGAAAAAAGAAATATAAAAATATTGAAATTGATGATAATCTAATTTCTGATAACGATATTTTTGAGACCTACAATGATTTTATTAAGCTTGAAGAATCGGAAAGAAATCGAATATTGAAAAACGCCGTAAATTCTTTGAATGAAGATGATGCTTTGATTATTACATTATTTTATATAAAAGAAATTTCCGTAAATGAAATAGAAGAGATTACAAATTTGTCAAAATCAAATATAAAAATAAAATTATTCAGGGCAAGAAAACAATTGTTTTCAATATTAAAAGATAAAAAAGAACTTATTTATACAGTTTAATTACGGAAACCAAAGAAAATGGAAGATAAAACTAAAATATATTTTGAGGAAATAATTAAAGATCTCAAAATTGAAACTCCTTCAAAAAAATTTACTGATAATGTGATGAAACAAATATATGCGGAATTTTCTGATGAATCCGTTTTGAAGTTGTCATTTTTTAATAAAAATAAATTTTTAATAATCTTTTCTGTTGTTTTTCTCAGTATTTTTTTAATTATTATCTTTTTTTCTTCCGGTCAACCGGTTGCTACTCCGGATAACAGTATTTATGATTTATACTTAAAATTAGTATTTGATAAATTAAAAGATTTTTTTAATGTAAAATTTGAATTCTTTTTAATCTTACGGATAATATTTTCGTCGGTTTTTATACTTTATTTAGCAGACTTTTTTATCTCGAAAATTCAAAAATTAAATCATTCTGTTTAAGACTGCTATTAATGCATATCTAATAAACCGTGCCACGCTGCAGCGTGGCACGGATAAATCGGATAAATACGGATAAACAATGCTCGCGGCATGTATAATTACCATTTTATTCCCGGCTGTCTCTTTAATTGCGACTGTTTCATAATGAACCGTGCCGTGCTGCAGCGTGGCACGGATAAACATTTGCACGGATAAAACATGCATTGAATGTGGCACGGATAAATATACTGTGGTACAGATAAAACGCCTTGTTAAAACATTTCTTCAAACAAACTGTAATGTTCTCCTTGCATTCCGATTTTTGTATAAACTTTTTGGGCATTCATATTTGTTTTGTCAACGTATAATCGAATTCCGGAATAATTCGGATTATTTTTTACGACTTTTTTAATTTCGGAATACATCAGGTTAAAAATACCTTTTTTTCGATATTCAGGCAAAACGTAAACAGATTGAATCCAAATTACAAAATTATTTCTCCAATCACTCCATTCATAAGTTGTTAATAATGAAGCTATTATTTTACCGTCTTCTTCAATAATATAATACTTTCCTTTTGAGCTGTCTTCAAAAACAGCTTTAACGCCTTTCAAAACCGTGTCTGTATTTAATTTGAAATGTTCGGTTTCCCAAGCCATTTTTTCCTGAAATCCGGCAATTACTTTATATTCTTCCGGTTTTGCTTCTCTGAAATTCATTATGAAAAATATATGTGTTCGATTAAAATTTTTATTCCGAGTAAAATTAATATAATTCCGCCTATAATTTCTGCGTGTTTCGATATTTTTTTTCCGTATCTTTTTCCGATACAAAAACCCGAAAGCGAAAACAGCAATGTTGTAAAACCGATAATTACAATTGTTTCAATAATATTTACTTTAATGAATGCAAAAGAAATTCCGACAATTAAAGCATCAATACTTGTTGCAAATGATTGTGTTATAACAATATAAAATTTTAAGGGTTTTGTCTCTTTGCCCGGTTCTTTGTTAAAACTTTCGTAAATCATTTTAATTCCTATAAGTGATAAAAGTCCGAATGCAATCCAATGATCGGCAGCTTTAACATCTTCGGCAAAGCTGTTTCCGAGCAGCCAACCGAGTAAAGGCATTCCGGCTTGGAAAAGGGCAAAACTTGTTGCCGTAAGAAAATTATATTTAAAATCTAACTTATTTTTACTGAAACCGTTAGAAACAGATACCGCAAAACTGTCGGCGGACAATCCGATTGCAATAATTATTATTGAAAGGATATCCATTAATTTAAAATTATAATTTTATTACTTTACTGAATTGATAATATTTATTCGCAATTAGTTTGAGGTCTGCAAGAACACAAGCCGTTACGGATTCGATAATTGCCGGAATTCTTAAAGCAATACAGGCGTCGTGCCTGCCTTTTATTATTAAATTTTCCGGCTTTCCGGAAACAAAATCAAATGTTTTTTGCCGTAATGAAATACTTGAAGTGAAGTCGGCTTTACGGCAACGCGGAAAAAAATATCGTTTCCGTTTGTAATACCGCCGTTAATGCCTCCTGCGTTATTTGTTTTTGTTTTTCCTTTATTGTTTATAATTAGGTCATTATGTTCTGTTCCCGTCATTTTTGCTGCATCAAAACCGCTGCCGAATTCAATTCCTTTTATGCCGGGTATTGAAAATACGGCATGGCTTATAAGCGATTCGACAGAATCGAAAAATGGTTCGCCTAATCCTGTCGGAATATTTTTTACGGTGCATTCAATAATTCCGCCGATTGAATCTCCGCTTTTCACTGCTTCATCAACAGTTTTTGAGATGTTTTTACTGCCGCCTGCTTCTGTTAATTTTGCTTTTATCGAAGTTTCTTTAATGATTTTTTTTGCAATTACTCCGGCAGCAACTAAACCGACTGTTATTCGCCCCGAAAAATGTCCGCCGCCTCTGTCGTCGTTAAATAAATTGTATTTTTTATCGGCAACAAAATCGGCATGTCCGGGACGCGGATGTGTTCTGAAATTATAATCCGATGAATGCGTATCGGCATTTTTAAATAAAATTGTAACGGGAGAACCTGTTGTGAAATTATTATATAAACCGCTGATAATTTTAGGAATATCGTTTTCTTTTCGCGGAGTTGTGCCTTTTGCTCCGCTTTTTCGCCTCGAAAGGTCGAAATCGAAATCTTCGACTTTAATTTTAATTCCGGGCGGGCAACCGTCAATAATAACACCGACAGAATCTCCGTGCGATTCTCCGAAAATATGTATTCTGAATATGCGACCGAATGTGTTCAAATTAATTATGAATTGTTATCAATAAGCTCCGAAATATTTACGCATAAACCATTCCGTTGTTAATAAAATCAAAATAATAAAAAATATCAGTTTAAAATTAATCAGTGCCTCAGATTTCTTTTCACTGTAAGAAACAGGCTTAATGTTTTCATTTAATTTAATTGTTTCAATGAGTTCCGGAATATTATCCGGCATAAACATTTCTCCGCCGGTGCGTTTTGAAATCTGATATAAAATTTGATGATTTGCCTTTGTTTTAAGGGCTTCAGTATGTGTCGGAACAACTGAAAAAATACCTTTTTCTTTAAACTTTTTTCCTGTTATTACGGTTTCTGCCGACCATGAATAATCACCCGGAGGTAATTTGCCTAAATTAAGTCTGTATGCTTTTCCGGTTTTTGTAAAAGTATAATTCTTCTTATTTTTTAAACTGTCCGTAAGTTCAAAATTAATTTCTTTAACTTCCGTCAGTTGAAAAGCTTTATTATAAGTTTCTGCTTTTATTACAATTTTTTGATTTTCGGGGATAATTTTTTCAGCAACAATATTAAAGCGACTTTTATTTTCTTTTGAAATCATATATTGCACCATGCTGTTAATCAGCTCATTAAAAAGGTAATGATTTTGATTTATTTTGTAATCGTAAATACGCCAACGCCAGATGCCTTCTCCGGTGATGAATGCTGTTTTTTTAGTTCCGCTTCCGTTAAGAAAAGCAATCAGAGGTAATTTTGTGTTAATTGATTTTATTTGTCTGTAAAAGAGTATTTGATTTAACCCGTTTAATTTATAATCGCCGAAAGCAGATAAAAGAGGCGGTGCATTTTGAGTAATACTTTCAATTTCAGGATTTATTTCAAATAAATTAAAATTTTTGTTAAGTTTTCCTGTAACTTCATCCGGAGAATTTGAATAAGCACCGGTTGTAAGCCCTATGTTTAAGTTATCGAATTTTTTTAATGAACTTTGACTGCCGAGCATATAAATAACCGGAATATCCGAATTTAAAATTTGTTTCATAACCGTAACAGCTGAATTAAATTTTGAGGGTAACTGATTTAAAATAATCAAATTATATGATTTTACGGATTTTGAAAATTTAGTTATTTGAAAATAATCGGTTATTAAATTTTGATTTAATTTAAGTGCATCACGTATTGCTGCAATATCCGGATGCGGTGCATCGCTTAAAATCAGTATCTTTTGCTTTTTATCCGAAACCTCAATAATAATTTGTTTTGCATTATTTTGCAGGTTTATTTCTTCCGGCAAACCGGACATTATAATTTTAAATTTATGAAAGCCTATTTTTCCTGTTTTAATTTTAATGTCGAAAGTTTTGTAATAATTATCAGAATTAATTATTACGGATTGATTATGAACAAGTTGATTGTTGTCAAATATTTTCAGATATGTTTTGCTGCCTTTTAATTTATCGGCTTTTACTTTAATTCGTAAGGGGAGTTTTGAATTTAAAAAAGCTGTTTTGTTGTATTTTATGTCGGTTAAAATTAAATCTTTTTTGGTTGTGGTGTCTCCTAACGCAATTGTGTAAACAGGAAAATTAAGTGACTGAACTTCATAATCGGGATTATTTCCTCGATTATAAATACCGTCCGATGCCAATATAATTGCCCCGATATTTTGATTGTAATATTTATTTTTAAGTTCTGAAATTACTTGTGCAATATCAGTTTCTTTATCTTTAAAATTAAAAGTATCTGTTTCCGTAACATTTTCTCCGAAGGCATAAGTTTTAAAATTATAATTACTGTTTGCCCGGAAGAATTTTTTTAATTCCGATGAAATTTTTTGAACTGTATTTTTATCATTGAAAACAGATTCTGAATTATCCTGTGCATATATTATTATAGGTTTTTCAATTGTTCTGCCGATATTTTTTATTACCGGTGCAAGCAATAAAAAGGCAATAATGCTTACCGATAAAAATCGGAAAATAAACATTAATATTTTTATCCGACGAGGCGTTTCATTTAATCTGTTGTCTTTTCGGTATAAAAACCAAGCATATAAAAAACCGACTATAAGGCAAATAGGCAGAAACCACAGGGAATATTGCGTTGTTATAAAAGACATAGTTGAAAATAAGAAACGACTTCTTCACAAAAGTAAAAAAGTCGCTTAAATAATTCATTATATTTCAAAATAAATAATCAAATTTAGGTATTCATTCCTCCGCATACGTGAATCACTTGTCCGCTGACATAAGATGATAAGTCCGAAGCAAGAAAAATACAAGTATTTGCAACGTCTTCGGGAGTTCCGCCGCGTTTCAAAGGAATAATTTTCAACCATTCCTCTCGTGCTTTTTCAGGAATTTTAGCTGTCATTTCCGTAATAATAAATCCGGGAGCAACAGCATTACTTCTGATATTTCGGGCACCGAGTTCTTTTGCAACTGATTTCGTAAATCCGATAATTCCGGCTTTGGAAGCAGAATAGTTAGATTGACCTGCGTTTCCGCTTACACCGACTACCGAACTCATATTAATTATTGAACCCGAACGTTGTTTGAGCATATATTTTTGTGCGGCTTTGGTCATATTAAACACCGATTTTAAATTGATTTTAATTACCAAATCCCACTGTTCTTCAGTCATTCTCATTAAAAGAGTGTCTCTGGTAATACCGGCATTATTTACCAATGCATCAATTCTTCCGAAATCTTCAATTATTGTGTCAATTGTTTTTTGAGAACCTTCAAAATTGCTTGCATCCGAAGGATATCCTTTGGCTTTTACGCCCATTTTTTCAAGTTCTTTCTCAAGATTAATCATATCGTCGTTTCTTACCAAGTCGGTAAAGGCAATATCGGCTCCTTGTTCAGCAAATTTTATTGCAATGGATTTACCAATGCCTCTGGCAGCTCCGGTTATTACGGCAACTTTTCCTTCTAATAATTTCATATTTTTTAAAATTATGTGTTATACAGCAGGCAAAAATAGATTTTTTAAAGGAGTTTTCAAAAAACTTTTTTAAAATGAATAATTTATTAGGATTTTGACGAGAATCAAAAACTCTGTTAATAAAGACAGTGTTACTTTTTATATGATATATAATTTTATAATGACTTTAAATTAATCTTCCGTATTTGTGATTTAATCTTTCAAATTCGTCTTCTTTTGCATGTGTATAACTAAATTCATATCTTATCAATCACTAAACAGTCAATTATTATTTGTACTGTTAATAAAAAATTTAATTTTGCGGAACAAATATTATAAGAATTTTGGAAAATAAAATAAAATCATCTCAACATAAACTTTCAGAAATAAGAGCCACGGCAATTTGCGGTAATGATATTTCATCTTCTGTTTTATATGTTGCTGCATTAGCAATAATTGCTGCCGGACAATATGCTTGGATTGCACTTTTAATAGTTGCTGTTGTATTGTTTGCTTTCAGAAAAATATACGGAGAAGTTGTAGGAGCTTTGCCTTTAAACGGAGGAGCATATAACGCATTACTGAATACAACCGGAAAATCAACGGCTTCGCTTGCGGCAACTTTAACACTGTTGTCGTACATTGCAACGGCTGTTATTTCGGCAACCGAAGCGATGCACTATTTGCACAGTATTATTCCGACTTTCAGTGTGATGATTGCAACAATTATTTTGTTGGCTATATTTATGGGCTTAACAATTATGGGAATTACCGAATCATCATTTGTAGCTATGGTAATTTTTATTTTTCATTTGGTTTCTTTAGTTGTTCTTGCAGGAGCTATTTTTTACTGGTTATTTTATAACGGATTTCATATATTTTCGGCAAACAGTAGTTTGCCTCCGAGAGAAGGCAGTGTGGTGAAAGCTATATTTTGGGGCTTTGCTGCTGCTATGCTCGGGATTTCGGGTTTTGAGAGTTCTGCAAATTTTGTAGAAGAACAAAAACCCGGTGTTTTTCCTAAAACACTCAGAAATATGTGGATTGTTGTCAGTGTTTTTAATCCGCTGATGGCGTTTCTGGCCTTATCATTGGTTCCGGTTTCGGAAATTGCCGTTCATACAACAGATTTACTTTCATATATGGGAACAATTTCCGGCGGCAAATGGTTGGCAATTATAGTTTCAATTGATGCGGTATTGGTTTTAAGCGGTGCTGTTTTAACTGCATTTGTAGGCGTATCAGGTTTGTTGGAACGAATGACTTTAGATCGAATTCTTCCGAGATTTCTTTTGAAAAAAAATAAAAAAAACAGTTCGTTTCGTATTATCATTTTATTTTTTCTACTTTCTGTATCAATTTTGTTATTTACAAAAGGGGAGGTTGAACCTCTTGCCGGAGTTTATACTATTTCGTTTTTGTCGGTAATGGCATTATTTGCTATCGGAAATATTCTGTTAAAATTAAGACGTAAAAAATTACCGAGACCCGAAAAGGCATCTTGGTTTGCCGTATTATTTGCAATTGTTGCCGTAATGATTGCTTTAGCCGGTAATTTAATTAAAGAACCTGAAAAAGGGCAACCGTATAATATTATTGTTTTCACTTATTATTTTATTCCTACGATGCTGTTTATTGTTTTTATGCTGAACAGAATTATTATTTTAAAAACGATTTTAAATTTTATTGATTATTTGTTTGTGAGCCTTTTAAAAACACTCAGAAAATTTGAAAATAATATTAAACATATTATGATTGATATTAATTCTCAGGAGTTTGTGTTTTTTACAAAAGGAGATAATATTGTTTCTTTGAATAAAGTTCTTTTGTATATTCAAAAAAATGAACATACAAGAAGGATAAAAATTGTTCATATAATTGACAGTCATGAAAAAGAATTACCTGAAAACTTATTGAGAGATATTAATTTTTTAGACAGAGAATACCCTGATATAAAAATTGAATTTGTTGAAGTTATCGGTGAGTTTTCTCCTGAATTTATTGCTCAATTATCGAAAGAGTGGGAGATACCTATTAACTTTATGTTTATCGGTTCACCGAGTGATAAATTTCCGCATAAATTAGAGGATTTCGGCGGCTTGAGGTTGATAATATAGAGTTTGCTGCTTATTATATTTCCGTTTTAATGAAAGTTTAGGATTTAGTCTGTTAATTGTCAAGCAGGTCTTTATAAAAATTCGGATAAGATTTGTTAATACATTCGGCATTATTGATTATTATTTCTTTTTCGGAAGCTAAAGCAGCAGTTGCAGCAGCCATAGCAATTCTGTGATCGTTATGTGATTCAACTGTACCTCCGGTTATTTTTCCGCCTTCTATGAACATTCTATTATTGATAATTTTAATATTAATACCGATTTTTTTGAATTCTTTTTGTAAAACTTCAGCACGATTACTTTCTTTATGTATTAAACGATTAACTCCGAGAATCTCAGAAGTTCCGTTACAGTAAGCTGCCATTACAACTAAAGGCGGAAATAAATCAGGACAGTCGGTCGCATCAAATTTAAAAGCTTTTAATTTACTTTTTCTTGTAATCACTGTATCTGTATTTACTGTAATTGTACCGTTTGCAAAATGAATTGCGTCAATAATTTTTTTATCGGCTTGTACAGAATTTATATTCAGACCGGTTACTTTCATTTCTCCTGCAATTAATCCGGCAACAAGCAAAAATGCAGCTCCGCTCCAATCGCCTTCAACAGTATAATTTATTGCTTTAAATTGCTGATTTCCTTTGATGTGAAACTCTTTATAATCATTATTTTTTATTTTAATACCAAAATCACTTAATATGCTCAATGTAAGGTCAATATATGGTTTACTCTTAAGGCTGTTAACTCTTATAATAGAATCTTTTTTTGCTTTAGGAAGAGCAATCAGTAAGCCTGTAAGAATTTGAGAACTTAAAGAACCGTCAATTTCAGCATTTCCGCCGGAAAGTTTTCCCGATACTGAAATCGGAATAAATCCCTTATTGGTTTGACATTTAATTCCGAATTGCGTTAAAGCAGCTTTAATTTCATTGATCGGACGTTTTTTTAACGACCCTGTGCCTTTAATTGTAAAATTTTTGTTGAAAAGAGTTGCTATCGGACTGAACATTCTGACACTCAAACCGGATTCACCACAATTTATCGTATTTGATATTTTATTTTTACCGGGGCGAATTATTATTTTATTATTCTCAATAATTATTTCTGCACCGAGGTTTTCGGCAATTGACAATGCAGCTTTACAATCATTGCAAAAAGAAGGATTGTATATAATAACATCGTCTTCGGATAAAACAGCACAAGCAATAACTCTTTGAAATACACTTTTAGATGCCGGTGCTTTAACTGTTATATTTTTTTTTTGCGGTATTGCAATTATTGTTTTAGTCATAGTTGAATTGTTATTTGTATTTACAAACAGATTAATATAACAGGAAACTTGCAGGTTTTGTGTAAGAAAAATATCTTTATTCCGAGACTTATTCTTTATTGAAAAGATTAGCTATTTTTCTGAATATATCAGAAATAAGTGTCAGATAAATAATAAGTGTTGTAAACCAAATAAATATGATATTAAACCAAACCGTATCAAAAGTATATGAACCGATTTTCTTTACGGGTGCATAAAAATGTGCTCTGCCGATATTTGATTCCGGAAGTTTAAATATAGGGTCAATTACCTGAACCAGTTCATTGTTCTCTTCTTTTACAGCAGCAAATTCAGCTTTATTACGTATTATTTCTTCTAACTTTTTATTGTTATTTTTCTGCTTTAATCGAAAAACGGCATCTCTGCTCCCTAATTTGTTAATTAAAAAACGAGATACAGAATCAGTTTTAAGATTTAATTTATATTGATTTTTATTCAGAAATTTTGAGAATTTATCAAAATAATTATCTAAAGCATTATAAACCTCGGAATTGAAATTCTTGATGTTTATTTTATCAATTTCATTAAATTGAACCGGACTGCAGCGATTTAATTTTATAAGTTCATTTTTTAAAATGATTAATTTATTGGCGGTTATCTCTTTGTCTTTCTTGTTTTCAATATTATTAATGCAAGTATTTGCATAATTTTTTAATTCGGGAATTAAATAGGACAGTTTATAATTATTTTGACTTTTGAGCATATCAACTTTAAAATAATATTTTTCATAATTATTGTCTTTAAACTGTGCAACTGCAAGTGCTTCATATGCCCAACGCGAAGTCATTAAATCACCGATTACCGGAACTTCTTTATATGAAGTTAAATCTTTATGTAATTTCGTAAAGTCAACGATTGCACCGCTGAATAATAATTGCGGAACTAAAATAAACGGAATGGTAATATAAATGGTTACGACTGAATCAAAAACAGCAGAAATATTTAATCCCAGAATATTGGCAAAAGCTGCTGTAGTAAACAAAATTGCCCAATATATTAATGTCATACCATGAATTTCCAAAATTAAATTTCCGATAACGATAAATGATAATGTTTGTATTGCCGAAATAATAAAAAGGACAATAATTTTTGAATTTAAATAACTTATTCTGCTCAGATTCAGAAATTTTTCTCGATTTAAAATTTTTCTGTCTTTTATAATCTCTTCGGCACTTAAAGTCATTCCGAAAAATAATGCAACGGTAACAGCCATAAATAAATAGGCAATTATATTTACATTTTCCGCAAATATATACGCATCGGGATTGGTGTCGGTTCCGCTGATATATTTTGTAAAATAACCAAGAATTACGGCTAATATCGGTGCTTCAAAAAAGGTTATTAAAAGATATTGTTTATTTGTGAGTTTAGATTTTATATTACGAATAGTAAAAATCAAAAATTGTTTAAATCCGGAAGGTATTTTAAAATGATTTTCCGGGAGTTTTTTATTGATTATTTCATTTTTATCATTCTGTGCTTCGGGGTCAATTTCATTTTTAAATTTAATATACCATTCTTCGGGATTTATTTTTCTGACTTTGGTAGCTTTTCCGTATTCATCTACTACTTTTGATTCCAATATTTCGAGCGGTTGTTGTGCATCAACATTTCCGCAACAGGAACAACCCGATTCTTCGGGATTTACATAATTTGCTGCTTTCTTAAAATAGCTGAGTGCATCAACCGGATTTCCGTAATATACAGGATGTCCGCCTTTGTCCATCATTAAAAGGCTGTCGAATAATTTGAATATATCGGAAGAAGGCTGATGAATATTTACTAAAACCAACTTATTTTTTAAAGCCTGTTCTTTGAGTAAATTCATTACCATATCAGAATCCATTGAAGACAAACCGGATGTGGGTTCATCAACAATCAGAATTGCCGGTTCTCTCATAAGCTCAAGAGCAATATTCAAACGTTTTCTTTGACCGCCGCTGATGAATTTATTTGTAGGTCCGCCTACCGTCAGGTTTTTTACATCTGTTAAGTCTAAATCAATCAGCACCTTATCAACTGCTTGTTTAATCTGCTCATTTGTAAACTTGCTGAAACAAAGTTTCGCATTGTAATATAAATTCTGATAAACGGTTAATTCTTCAATCAGTAAATCATCTTGAGGAACAAAACCGATTACACCTTTCAGATTTTCTTTTTCTTTGTGTAAGTCGTATCCGTTAATAGTAATTTTTCCTCCGTGCAAAGGAAATGTTCCGTTTAATACATTCAATAAAGTAGATTTTCCTACTCCGCTTCCGCCCATTATTCCGAGCATTCTGCCGGAAGTTTCAGTAAAGCTGAATTTATGAATGCCGTTATTTGAATTATTGTAATAAAACTCAATATTTTCTGCTTTCAAAACCACTTTTGACGAAACATCTTCATTTAAAAATCTGCTTACTACATCGCTGTAATAAATATTATTAATTCGCTGACTTTTAATAACCGCTCCGTTATCAAAAATGTATAATCTGTCCGGATTGATATTTTGACTGTTTAAAAATAAGCTGTCGTGACCGAGATATTTCAGAACATAAATATTGGCACTTTCAATGCGGAGAATATACAGAACGCCGTCAAGATTTTTTACATATTTATGTTTAAAAAGTTTATTTGTCCTCTCTTGTTCAGAGTTAATAATTATGACATCCGCTTTATTTGTGAAGTCATTAATTTTATTTGTTGCAAGCTTGAATGTTTGAGAAAATTCAAGTTCGGAAATATTAAAAATATCGGAAACTGTTTTTACAAAATCTAATTCTTTTTCAGTAATTACAGAATCTTGATTAATAAATTCAATTAATCGAATAACAACAATAATTTTTTCTTTTTGATGAAGTTGTTCATTAATTTCGCTGCATATTTTAAGAACTTTAACCGAATTTAAAGATGTTTGTTTTCTGACTTTTCTGTTATCATTTTTTCCGGTATGATGATGTACTTCAACGTAATAATCAAAAAGTTCCAGATAATTATCACTGAATTCCTGATTAAGCATCATATCCAGATAAGATTTTACAACAGTTCTTGCTTTGTCCGATACTTTTTCGGCATCAGCATTTGCAATTATTGCAAATAATCTCATTAATGCTTTCAGAATAGTTTCATTCATAGTAAAATATTTTAAACCTTCAATTTTTCACCTTCGGATTTTGCAACAATTACAGCTCCGCAACTGTCACTCCATACATTAACAGAAGTTCTGAACATATCTAATATTCTGTCAACCGGTAAAATTAATGCAATTCCTGCTAAAGGCAAATCAACTGCCGATAATATTATTGTAATCATTACCAAACCTGCCATTGGTATGGCAGCAGCTCCTACAGATGCCAAAAGTGCCGTAATTACAATTATAATTTGTTCACTTAAAGATAAGTCAAATCCGTAAACCTGTGCAATGAATAATGCCGCAACTGCTTCATACAAAGCTGTTCCGTCCATATTTACTGTTGCTCCGAGAGGAAGTGTAAAACCTGAAATTTTATTTGAAACGCCGGAATTATTTTCTACGGATTCCATTGTTAATGAGAGAGTTGCTCCGGATGAAGATGTTGAAAATGCAGTTAACAAAGCCGCCTGCATAGCTTTTAAATGTGCAAACGGTTTGACTTTTGCAATAAATTTCAATAATAAAGGTAAAATAACGAAAGCATGAAATGCTAATGCAATTAATACCGTTAAAGTATATAAACCAAGAACTTGAGAAAAATTAACAATATGGTTTGCTTGTGCTGCGACTGTTTTTGCTATTAAACCGAAAACACCGAGAGGTGTAAATTTAATAATAAACATAGTAATTTTCATCATCACTTCAAAACCTGCATTGAAGAAATTAGTCAGAAAAATTCTGGATTTGGAGCTTATTTTAGTGATAAAAAAGCCGAATAATATTGCAAAGAATATGATTGATAACATTTTATTTTCAGAAAAAGCAACAAAAATATTTTCGGGAATTATATTTAACAGAGTATCCGAGAAACTGTGTTGACCTACAACGGGAATATCGGACGAATGAATAAAACTTTTATCAATTCCTTCACCCGGACGAATGAGATTTACAAAAATTAAACCTGTAATAATTGCTGCTGTGCTGGTCATTAAATAATACAGGATTGTTTTTAATCCTATGCGACCCAGATTCCCTGCAGAACCGATATTTGCTATTCCGGAAATAATAGACATCAAAATCAGCGGAATGATAATCATTTTCAATGCTTTCAGAAAAATAATTCCCATCCAGCTTATATACTTTATTTGAGGATTATACAAGCAATCTTTCAGAATGATATCTTTTTGATGCTCTGTTAGTTTAATGTCGGATAATAAATTGATATTTGTAATAAATTCGTCTTCCGTATAAATCTTATCGCCTATAAGTCTTTCAATATTAATAATTTGTGCATCACTAATTTTAATTTCATTTTTAACGGCAAAAATTTGTTTATATGCTTTTAAATCAACTTTGTATTTATCGGGAAATAATAATCCGTACAAAATTGCCAAAATAACAGCAATTAATATTTGCCAATGAAGCGCAAATTTTTTTTTCATTAAATTCGTTTTATGTTTTTTCTAAATAATGTAAAATTAAAAAAAATATTGTTTTCGTAATGTATATTTGATTAAAGAAATTTATATTGAAATTTTATTATTTTTAAATTCTGATTATTTTTTTGTTTTATAATAAATTGTATTGCTGTTTTCTTGTCTGAAAATATTCTCAGCAGCTTTTAGAATCATTTCTGCGGAAACTTCATTGTATTTATCAATTTCGGTATTTATTTTATCGGCATTTCCTATTAATTCATAAAAACCGAGATCTGTTGCTTTATTTAATACATCTGTTTCTGAAAAAACAAATTTTGATTCAATTTTATTTTTAACTTTTTGTAATTCTCTTTCAGTAATTCCGGATTTTATCAGATTCTCAATTTCATTCATAACATTTTGTTCGGCTTCTTTCAATGAAATTCCTTCAGACGGTTTACCGCTGAAAACAAATAATCCGGGATCAATACTTCCGCTGATATAGGCATCTAAAGTTGAAAAAACAGGTTTCTTTTTAATTAAGTTTTGAAAAAGGCGAGAAGATTCACCGTTTGATAAAATGTCCGACAGCAAATCAGAAGCATAAAAATCAGGATCATTTCGTCCGCACATATGATAGGTTTTATAACAAGCATTTACCGGTATATTTCGTTCAACTGTCAGAGTTTTTGCTTCGGTTTGTTCCGGTTCGGAAGGTATATTTCTTACGGTAATTTCTCTTTTTTTGATGTCTCCGAACCATTTTTCAACTATATCTTTAATATAATTAAATTCAAAATTCCCTGCAATGCTCAAAATTGCATTATTGGGGGCATAATGTTTAAAGAAGAAATCTTTAACATCTTGTATTGTTGCATTTTCAATATGAGAAATTTCTTTTCCTATGGTTGCCCACCGATAGGGATGTACTTTGTAAGCTAAGGGTCTCATTAACAGCCAAAAATCACCGTAAGGTCTGTTCAGGTAGTTTTGTTTAAATTCTTCAATAACTACTTTTCGCTGAACTTCCAGACTTTTTTCAGTAAATGCCAAACTTAACATTCGGTCAGATTCCAGCCATAAAGCCGTTTCAATATTATCTTTAGGAAGCGTTTCGTAATAATTTGTGAAATCATTATTTGTAAAAGCATTACTGCTTCCGCCTGCTTCCTGCAATGGTTTATCGTAGTTGGGAATATTTAAGGAACCTCCGAACATTAAATGTTCAAAAAGATGTGCAAAGCCGGTTTTATCAGGATGTTCATCTTTTGCACCGACATTATAAAGCATATTAACAGCAGCTATCGGTGTATCTTTATCCTGATGAAATATGACTCGTAAGCCGTTTTGCAATGTAAATTTCTCAAATTTTATCATTCTCTCTAAAAATTGAATCTGATGTGTGAATCTGATGTGGTTAATTTGCTCTTTTGCCGTTCTGTATTCTAAAATAATATCGTTGATAATATTTTTTGCGGGTTTTATTTTGTTTATCAATGCCGAAACTTGTCCGATTTCAAGTTCTCCGTTTTCGGTATCGCCTTCAAACATTCCTGATTTTGCTCTCGCTTTTCCGAGAAGTTTTGCTAATTCGTCTTTATTCGCACCTTTAATTTCGGCTTCCGTTACTTCATTGCAAAATTTGTTTTTTATAAGCCTTACCGGAACCAATTTTTTTAAAGCCAGATATGTATCGCCTTCATTTGCTTCAATAATTTCCTTTTTAAAATTCAGATGTGCCGAAGCTTCTTCGGAAGCAACAAATCGGCTTCCTATTTGCACGGCATCTGCACCAAGAACCATTGCTGCAAGCATTGCTCTGCCTGTGGCTATTCCTCCGGCGGCTATTACGGGTTTTGCCGTTACCGATCGCACCAAAGGCATAAGCACGAGTGTTGTTGTTTCTTCACGACCGTTGTGTCCGCCGGCTTCAAAACCTTCGGCAACGATTGCGTCAACACCGGCAGCATCAGCTTTTTTTGCAAATTTAGAATTGGCAACGACGTGTGCGACTTTTATGCCGTGCTCCTGCAAATATTTTGTCCATGTTTTAGGATTTCCGGCAGAGGTAAATACGATTTTAACGCCTTCTTCGATAATAATTTTCATTATTTCTTCCGTTTGCGGATAGAGCAGAGGAACATTTACGCCGAAAGGTTTTGATGTTGCTTTTTTTGCTTTTTGAATATGTTCTTTTAGAACGTCCGGATACATTGAACCGGCACCTATCAGTCCGAGTCCTCCGGCATTGCTTACCGCAGAAGCCAATTCCCAACCGGAACACCATATCATACCACCTTGAATAACAGGATACTGAATGTTGAATAATTTGCAAATTCTGTTCATTATGTTCGTTTGATATTTTCCGCAAGATGCAAAAAAAACAGCAAACAGACAAAAAGCGAATTTAATCTACCGGCGGCCAAACAGCGTTAATTTCAGGATTTTCGGGTAAATAAACTACCCACAGTTTATCGTTAATTTTACGGTGTCTGTTATTATTATTCCAAGCACCCGTTTTTTTTGAAAAAATTGTTTTTCCGGATTTTGTTTTAAATTCATATTCCAAACGCCACGGATGTCTTCCGTTTACGGTTTCACTTGTGTCTTTAAATATGTCCGTAAGAACGCCTTCGGCTTTAATCCCGTTTTCCAAAGCGGCAATTTTACGATTTGCCGTTCGCAATGCCGAACGAACCAAAAAGAAACCGATAATCGGGAAAATTACCGACCAAATGAACGGAACAATAAAAATAATTCCGATAATGAACAATGTGCTGCGATATTTTAACTTTTTAATATAGATATCGGGTAGTTTTCTCGGCGGAGGCGAAGGAGGTGTCCCTTTGTCAATACCCGAATTGTCGTGAGATACGGCAGGCAAAGGTCCGCCGCAACTTTTACAATGTGTTTCGGTTGTAACTTTGTTAACTGTTTTGCACCAAGGACATTCCACTTGAACGATTTCCTGAATCATTTCGGGAATACCGTCGTTGTTGATGTCTGTTAAAAGAATTATTCCGCAATTCGAACAAGTTGTTCTGTCAACATTTTTTGTTCCGCATTTGTGGCAGTAAACTATCATTTTAGAAGAGAGTTAAATTTAAGAAATTACCATTTTATTTCATTTATGTTTTTTGACTTCAGAAATTCATTTGTTTTGCTGAAATGTTTATTTCCGAAAAATCCGTTATAAGCAGAAAAAGGAGAGGGGTGTGCAGATTTTAAAATATAATGTTTTTCAGTATTAATTACCGAACCTTTTTTTTGAGCGTAAGCACCCCAAAGTAAAAAGACTAAATTTTCTTTCTTTTCTGATAATATTTTAATTACGGCATCCGTAAAAGTTTCCCAACCTTTATTCTGATGTGAACCGGCTTGTCCGGCTCTTACGGTTAATGTGGCATTCAGCATTAACACTCCTTGTTTTGCCCAATGTTCTATGTTTCCTGTTTTTGGAATTTCTTTTCCGATGTCATCGTGCAGTTCTTTGTAAATATTTCGTAATGAGGGCGGAACGGTAACTCCGTCTTTTACGGAAAAACATAAACCGTGTGCCTGCCCTTTGCCGTGATAAGGGTCTTGTCCTATTATAACGACTTTAACTTTATCGACCGGACACAAATCGAATGCTTTGAAAATATTTTTACCCGGAGGGTAAATTGTTCGTGTTTTATACTCTTGTTTTACGAAGTTTGTCAAGTTTATAAAATATTCTTTTTCAAATTCCTCTTTTAGGAGCTTTTTCCAAGATTGTTCAATTTTTATGTCCATTTTTTAGTTGAAAGTGTTTTTGCTATCTGTTTTTGAATAATTTCAAAAGTGGTTTTATATAATCTTCATCGGTTTTAATTCTGACACTGTCGATTCCGGTTTTATCAAATATTTGTTTTACGGAAGAATACAATTGTTCTCTGTTTTTTTCAAATACACTTCTTACCGATTTTTTAGACGTATCAACATAAACTTCTTTGCCTGTTTCTGCATCTTGTAATTTTATTAAACCTATATTCGGAAGTTTATATTCTTTTTCGTCATAAATATGTAATGCTATTAAATCGTGCTTATGTCCTGCGATTTGAACAGCTTTTTCAAAACCGGTATCAAAAAAATCCGATATCAGAAAAGCTGTGCTTCTTTTTTTAACAATATTAGTAAAATATTGTAATGCAAGAGAAATATCGGTTGCAGTATTTTCAGGTCTAAACTCTATTAACTCTCTGATAATTCGCAGAATATGTTTTTTTCCCTTTTGCGGAGGAATAAATTTTTCGATTTTATCCGTAAAGAAAATTACGCCTACTTTATCGTTATTTTGAATTGCAGAAAATGAGATTACGGCAGCTATTTCTGTTATTAAATCTTTTTTAAAGCGTTCTTTTGTTCCGAAATTTTGCGATGCACTGATATCAATAAGTAACATAACCGTAAGTTCACGCTCTTCTTCATATGTTTTAATGTATGCTTTGTCGTAGCGAGCCGTAACATTCCAGTCAATATTTCTGACATCATCACCGTATTGATATTCACGAACTTCGCTGAAAGACATTCCGCGACCTTTGAAAGCACTGTGATATTCACCGGCAAAAATTTGTTTCGACAAGCCGCGAGTTTTTATTTCTATTTGTCTTACTTTTTTTAAGAGTTCTTTTGTTTCCACAATACTTCTTTTATACGTTTAAATTCATATTTATTGTAAATATAAGTTATTGAAACTACAAAAATTACGGATATTATTCCCATTGCCGCATCATAATAATGAGGAAGTGAAATAGCAAAACGAATTAATATTGTAGCAATAGCAAATCCTGTATTTCTGAATAATACGCAATATAAATGGCTGTATCGTAATGATATAATGACAATTAGGATGTCTGTAAAAATTAACAGACTGTAGAACATTGTAAAAAATTGAAACTTTTGAGCACCATTTATATAAAGAATGACATCATAAATTCCTATAACGATAAATGCAGCCAGCATAAATAATGCAAGTACTTTTTTTAAAGCCGTAAATTTGTATGTGTCTTTATCGTTAGTTGTAATTAAACGATGTTTTTGCATTTTTTTAAAGAGCAAAATGCCTCCGAAAATTAATAAAGCTCCAAAAATATCAGACATAATAAAACTTGCAGGTTGCAGTATTTCTGAGACATTTACAGGCATATCAATATTTGAGAATCCTTTAAATGCCTGACGTAATAAAATTAAAGAGAAAATTTCAAATTGTTTTGCAACGGAATCGGTTACGGAATGTGCGAGAATAAAAACCATCTCTATGATTTCTACAGCAAGCAAAATTTTAAATGTAATTTCTACGGCAAAAAAATACGTATCGGGCAGGGCAGAGGTAATATTTTCCGGAAGATTAAAATTTCGTTTTATAAATACAATCAATAAGGAAAAAATGAAAATACCAGCTAATCCGGAACTTATTAAGTTAAATCCTTTAGGACTTTCAAAACTTTTTGAAATTTTGTCAAAAGTTGCATCGGATACTTTCAGAAACTTATCTTTCATATATATAAATTAACAAGTCAAAAATAATAACTAATTTGATAAAAATATAAAAATAAGCAAAAAACTAATCAATTAAAATAATTGTCATTGAGCATTCGGCAATTTTTTCCTCAGCTGAAAAAACTTCTGTTTTAACAACGGAAATATTCCCGATATTGCTGACGGGAACGAGTGTTGTTTGTAAAGTTAAATTTACTTTAGGGGTAGTGTAAATACTTAGATTTTTAATCGAACCTATGTAGCCTGTTCGAACTTTTGTATTATTTGTTAATGCTTCATATCCGGCACGTGCTGCAGCCGTTTGTGCCATATTTTCAATAAGACCGGCTTCTCTGAATTTTCCTTCGAAAACAAAGATATTGTTTTCTCTTATTGTCAGTCCGGTTACGGTTTTCTCGGTATCGGAAGAAACTAAGGTATCAATCATAAGCATCGGAGGTGCTTGGGGAAGAATATGTTCTAAATCTTTGCCTTGCAGCATAATAATTAATTAAACAACGGTAAGCATCATATAAGTATAAGAAAAACGAGCACTTTCAGGAACCATAACAAGTATTTTTTCGCCTTTTTTTAGTTTTCCGGAATTAAATAATTCTTCCAACATTAAATAAGCGGATGCGGAACCGACGTTTCCGACATAAGGCAGGTTTAAAAACCATTTCTCTTCTGCAATAAAAATACCGTTTGCTTTCATTTCTTCGTAAATTTTGTCTTTAAAATACATTGAAGAAAGATGCGGCAGAAACCAATTAATATCTTCTGTAGTAAAATTATGTTTTTCAGTAAGTTCAACAAGAAATTCAGCTCCTTTTTTTACAATATTATTTCCGAGCAAGCGCGTATCCTGTTGTAAAACCATTAATGAATTTTCGGCGATATGTTCATCACTTAAATCTTTCCAGGGTATTAACTTCCCGGCATCCGTTTTTTCTGCACCTGCATACATACAGGTTTCAATTTCGCCGGCAAAAGATGTAATTTCAATCCAATTTATTTTGAGTGAGATACCTTTTTTATTAGGTTTGTTTTCAAGCAATGCGGCAGCAGCACCGTCAGATAACATCCAACGCAAAAATTCTTTGCTGAAAGCAAGTATCGGTTTCTTTTCGATTTCGGCTAATTTTTCGGCTTCGTTTTTATAACGGTCTGCAATCAGCCAAGTTGATAATTTTTCACTTCCGGTACAGACGGCATTTTCAGTATTTCCTGATAATATCGAGAGCCAAGCGTATTTCATTGCGAGCATACCGGCATTGCAGGAACCGCTAAAAGAGCTGTATTCCGTTTTTCCGGTTTTTAATTCTCCGTGCACCATTGAAGCGTGAGACGGTAAAAGCTGGTCAGGACTTGTTGTTCCGCAGGCTAAAAGTTTAATATCATGAATTGTAAAATTATCATTCTGCAGTTTTTTTATTGCCGAAACAGTTAATTCTGCATTTGAAAAAGTTGACTTTTGATTTTTATCAATTGCGTAGTATCTTGTTTTAATACCGTTGTTTCTCAATACAATAGGACGAGCCTTGGAATTTGTTCCGTTAATTTTTCCTAAATAATTTTCCATTTCGTCATTACTGACGGGAGGTCCGGGTAAAAATTTTTCTACGGCATTAATATATACGTCCATATTATTAATATACTTTTATAAAAGGAATGCAAAAATAGATTTTTTAATTAAAACAGACTAATTTTTATAAAGATGTCAGCTTTTCTGTTTCTTTTTTAGCTTTTTTGGGGAAAATCAGCTTTTTACTTCTGAAAATAAGAGATGCAACAGGAGAAACTGCATAAATAACAAAAAATAAATAATAACTGAAAAGTTTCAATAAACGCTTTCTTTTTTTGGAATTCGGCTGACTGTTTTTCAATATTATTGAGGCCCATATATGAAATATTCGTATACCTGTCAGTTCTGTCTTCATAATATGATAATCAATTTGAACAGCATTTAATTTCAGAAGTTCATTTTGAAGATTATCAAAATTTTTGTTTGTTAACGAATATAATATCGGATTACCGAATTTTGAGGCAGATACAATATCATTTGTTGAAACACCGGCTTCGGGGAAATATTTTGAAGCTTCTTTTTTTCTGTTAATTAGCCACCTGACAATGGTAATAACACTGATAAGATTATGATGTTTATCAGAAAAAACAATATTTCCGATTATGTGACCGCCTGTATTTTTAATTAAATTTTTAACGGTTTTATTTGCACTTACCCACATATTTCTTGTGCCGTAAACCGTAATAACAGGCTTACCTTTAAGTATGTTTTTTGCTTCATCACTTTTAAGAAAAGAACTTATCGGAATTGACGGAGAAAGATACCAAACCTGTAAACCCAAAATTACCAAATCGTATTCATAAGAGTTATTAACAATTAATGCTTTCAGCTTACAATCAATACTTTTAACGCTTTCAGGAAAGACATCGTAAAATTTCGAACTCGGTCTCCAAGGGAACGGATAATCTTCTTCGGGTTCAATTTTATAATAATCAATTTGAACATTTTTATCGGTTTTCGCATCTTTTAAAACAGAGTTTATAATGTCTTTTATTTGTCCGGATTGGGTGTAATATATTACGAGTATTTTTTTCATAATCAGAATTTCATTCTTTTTGCTTTTTCATATAGATAAGCAATTAAAATCGTTAGAATAAAAAACAGCATTAATGCTGAAATTTCCGGTAAAATATCAAATACGGTTCCGTTTTTCAGGAAGATATCGTAAAAACTTTCAAGTCCCCAATTAAGTGGTGAAATAATACTGATTTTTTGCATAATTGCCGGCATTGCATAAACAGGAAACCAAATCCCGCCGAGAGATGCAAGAATTATAACTGAAACACTTCCGAAAACACCTGCTTGTTCATGAGTTTCGGCAATTGTACCTACAAGAATACCGTATCCTACAGCTGCCAATCCGGATGCTAATGCAGTAATTAACAAGGCAAAAGGATGTGTCCCTAAATTTAAAACAGGTAAGCCGAATAAAGGTAAAATAAAAATTCCGGCCAGTATCATTAAAATAAATTGAAGAAATGTTATTACCAAATAAACAACAGTTTTGCTGCCTAACACTGTTAAATAATTTCCGGGCATAGTAAGAAGTCTGAAAAAACTGCCGTTTTCTCGTTCGTGTATCATATTTCCGGCAAGTGGAATTACAATAAAAAACATTGCAAACATTGTCCAGGCGGGAACATTATGTTGCGTTGAATTTGGTTTTATACTTGTTTCTTTTTCAAAAGCAAATGTTTCTTTAAACGTAATAGTTTCAATAGGTTTATTGAGCAAATCGGGTTTTACTCCGGATATTTCTTCCAATTGTTCTGCAAGAATTTTAAACAAAATTTGGGTTTCTATTTTTGAAGTATAAGTTTGCAAGTTAGCAATTATTGCTTGTCTGAAAGTGTTTTTTGTTGTAGGATCGGTAAGTATTTGAATTTCTAATTTTCGAAAATTTACGTCTTGTTTATTTTGTCCGGCAGAAAAAAAATTTGTTACAATCGGTTTAATGTTTTTTCTTATCGTATCAGTTGCACCGGCAGGAATTATTATTGCGATACGATATTTTCCTTTTGCAACATCCGTTTTTGCTTGGTCGTAATTTCTTTTTAGAGTATCTAAATCAAAAATATCTGATTTTAACAAACCTTCTTTTAATGAATGACTTAAAATATCATTATCGTTATCAACATAAAGAATTTTTATTTTGCTGTCTGATAAACTTTTAAGTGTGCTGTCCTGAACAAGAGTAACAACAATTATCATTGCCGCAGGCATAATAAACAGAATTATTAAACCCGGAATATCCCGAATTAAAACAAGAAATTCTTTAATTACGGATGCTTTGAGTTTATACATTATTTGATTTATTTCCTGTTAAACTGAAAAAAAGTTCTTCTAAATTTGAACAAGCTGCTTTTTTTACTAATTGTAACGGTTTTCCTTGTAAAATAATTTTTCCTTTGTCAATAATTGCAATATCGGTACAAAGTTTTTCAGCTTCTTCAAGATAATGTGATGTGTAAATTATTGTTGTTCCGTTTTCATTTATTTTTTTCAATTCTTTCATAATTTCAAGCCGGGAATGTGTATCTATACCTACGGCAGGTTCATCAAGCAGAAGTACATTCGGCTTATGAAGGATTCCTGCAATTAAATTTATTCGCCTTTTCATTCCGCCGGAATACGTTTTAATTTTTTTATCAGCATATTTTGATAATCCGAAAATTTTCAACCAATGTTTAATTGAAATATTTAATTCTTGCCTGTTTAAACCATACATTTTACCAAAAAATAATAAATTTTCATTTGCCGTAAGAGTAGGATAGAGGGCAATATTTTGAGGCACGACACCGATGATTTTTTTAATTTCGGATATCTGAGTTCTTACAGATAAATTATTAATATATATTTCTCCGCTTGTCGGCAGAAATAACCCGCAAAGCATCGCAAATGTTGTTGTTTTTCCGGCTCCGTTAGTTCCGAGTAAGCCGAATATTTCTCCTTTATTTATTTTTAAAGAAATATTGTTTACGGCAAATTCTGTGGAATTTTTGTAAATTTTTGATATATTTTCTATTCTGATCAATTCTGTTGAAAGTTAATAGAAATTAAAGAGGTTTTATAATTTTATTCAAATTTTTAAAAGTATTTTCTTCTTTTTTTCTGATATTTAACAAAAGATCAGAAACTTCGTCATAAGGTTTTTCCCCGGGGTATCGGTCTTTAAAAATACGTCCTGCGGCAACTCCGAATTCACGCCATAAATCGCCGACTTCAGTCATTTGTTCTGAAATTTCATTCAAATCGGAATTATTCATAATTTTTGAAGATTCTTGTAAAAAAGCCGCATATAAAAATCTAAAACCGGCTCCGCCTGTGCCTATCTCTTCCTGCATTCTGACAACCTGTCCCAGATAAAGTTTTGCTTTACGTTCACCAAGTTTTTCGGGCCATTTTTTTACGTGTTTTGCCAAAGTGTTAATACCCTTTAATCCTGCATAGGGAAAAGGAATAGTTAACATATCTCTGCAAGTATGTTTCATACCTTTTATAATTGCAGAATTTATATCAAAAATTTTCGGAACATTTTTTATATAGTACATTTTACCTTTTGGTTTGTACGTACCTTTTGCAAAACGTATTTTCAGCAGATCTTCAGAATTCAGCAATTCAATTTTTTCCATAATCGGATCACTGATATAATAATTAGTATTTTCTTTACCTACAGCAATAATGTTATGTGCATTAAAACGAAAACGATATGCCGGAGGAAAATATGTTAAATCATAAACTCCCACAACCATGCCTACGGGAATACCTTGCTGTATCAGTATGTCAAGGTCCTGCATTGCTTTTTTTTGATTTCGGAATTGTTGTACATTTACCTTAATACCGAGACGTGAAGTAACACGCTTAAAAATCAAACCCGGTAAAGGTCTGAACGAAGTTACGGGAATACCGTTCATCTTAATTAAAGGCATATAAAAGAAAAACAGTCCGGAACCGATACCGAAAATCATCGGCTCGCTTAATTCAATTCCGTAAAAACGTAGTAAGTTTGCCGTAACACCGTTTTCACAATGTGCCGACATTTTATGATTAAAGTTTATTTTGTTTTCCAATTTTTGTTTTTCTAAAATAATTAAGTTAATTATTAAGTTTGAAGCCGAAATTATATTCCAGTGCTTTTACAGGTTTTTCAGGGACTTTTAAAAGTTGCTCTTTTGTAATTCCGAAAACAGAAGTATATTTATTTAATGTACTTACCGAAAGTTTATTAAAAACCGCCGGTTTAAAATGTCTTTTAATAATAAATTTAGGAAATCTTGTTTCTTCTTTCAGTATTGTTAAATCCATTTGTTTCAAGTACATATAAAAATAAACAGGGCTTTTTTCTTCATTAAGAACTTGTTGCCTGGCATCCTCAATCATTTCATCAACAATATTTAAAGCTTGTTTTAATGCAATATTTTTAGGCTCCCAACCGGGACTTTTGACTTCTGTATAATTCCCGTTTTCATCAACGGCATATTGAATTTCTTTAATGCCGTTTAAGAGGTTTTCATCGAATTGAGGAACTTCTTCTTTCTTCATAATCTGAAATAATTTGCAAATATAAAATAAAAGGACTGAGAAAATCAGTCCTTTTATAAATAATTACAGTTAATTTTACCATCGAATTAAAGTTGAAGCCCAAGTAAATCCGCTTCCGAATGCAGCTAATGCAAATAACTGACCTTCTTTAATACGTCCTTGCTCCCATAAATCACTTAATAAAATCGGTAAAGTTGCCGCAGTTGTATTACCGTATTTTTGAATATTATTATAAACTTTTTCATCCGGTAAGCGTAAAAATCTTTGCACCATTTGAGAAATGCGCAAATTTGCCTGATGCGGAAGAAACATATCTATATCAGCAGTTGTCAGATTATTTGCTTCTAATGCTTCCATTGTAACTTCGGGCATTCGCTTTATTGCATTTTTAAAAACCAGTTGCCCGTCCATTTGCGGACTGATTTTATCAAATTCTTTATATTGATCTTTATATACTGAATGTCCTTTATCGTTTGTGCCGGGTTCTTTTATACATAATACGTCAGCAAATTCACCTTGAGAATGAAGATGTGTCGATAATATCCCTTTTCCTTCTTCTTCCGTTGCTTCCAATATTGCAGCTCCGCCTCCGTCACCGAATAATACGCCCATACCTCTTCCGCGCGTACTTAAATCTAAAGCGACACTTTGAGTTTCTGAACCTATTACCAAAATGCGTTTGTACATTCCTGTTTTAATAAATTGATCGGCAACTGAAAGAGCATAAATAAATCCTGAACATTGTGCTCTGACATCTAAAGCCGGTTTTGTTCCCATACCAAGCATATGCTGAAGTAAAACACCGCTTCCGGGGAAATAAAAATCCGGACTTAAAGTAGCGAAAACAATTGCATCAATATCATCCGGTTTCAGTTTTGCACGTTCAAGAGCAATTAAAGAAGCTTTATAAGCCATTTTTGCCGTTGAACCTTTTTCGGGAGGAGTATAAAAACGCCTTTCTTTAATTCCTGTTCTTTCCTGAATCCATTCATCAGATGTATCCATAAATTTTGCTAAATCATGATTCGTAACCACTTTATCAGGAACAAAATGTCCGACACCTACAATTTTAGAATGAAACATATATTTTTTTTAGAATATTTATATCGGTCGAAATTAAACATTTTTTAATTATGTACAAATTCTATGTTTGTAAACAATATTTTATCAGACTTAATTAAATAGTCGAAAATAATAGAAATAAACTTGTCGAATATCAAAAAACATTAATTGGAACATAATTTAAATATTATTATCTATGCACTTTTAAACCAAAAAATTATAATTATGATTAAAAAGATTTTATTTTTAAGTGTAAGTGTTTTACTTATAGCAGCTTGCGGAAATAATGATAATACTGAAAAAAACAAGAGCGATACTACAGAAATTAAGCTTGCAGAAGTTCCTGAAATCAATCTTAATGAATTTGATTCTTTAGCAGCGAATTATGTGGGGAAAGAGGTTAAAGTTACAGGAATTGTTGATCATGTATGTAAACACGGCGGTAAAAAATTATTACTTGTTGACGGTGATTATAATCTTCATATTTTTAATGATAATCGTTTTAAAGAATCATTATCAGGAAGTAAAGTAACCGTAAAAGGTATTGTAGAACAAGAAGTCGTAGATTCAGCATATTTAGCTGAAAAATTAAAACATGAACAAAAAAGCTATGTTGATGCTGATGACGCAGAAAAAGAAAAATTAAAAGATATGACAAAATATATTACTAAAATGCAAGATTCTTTAAAAAAATCAGGACTTGATCATTTTACTAATTATTCTTTAAAATTTGAAACGTTAGAAGAAAAGAAATAATGAAACAGAATTATACATAGTTTTTTACTGAATTTGTAAATTTCAAAACTTTCCGAGTGTTTTATTCGGAAAGTTTTTTTATTGATGTATTATACACACCTTATATTATAGTATGTTTCTTTTATAATTTCTTTAAAACTTTTATATTTGTATTTTGAAATAACAGAATTAAATGATACAATTTATATTAAATAATAAAAGAATTAAAACGAATAAATCAGCAAGTACAATATTATTAGATTTTATTCGAGAAGACCAACATTTAAAAGGAACCAAATCCGGTTGCAGAGAAGGAGATTGTGGGGCATGCACTGTTTTAGTCGGTTCTTTGGTTAATGATAAGGCAGAATATAAAAGTATGGCATCTTGCCTTACGCCATTGGGAAATATTGCCGGTAAGCATGTGGTTACCGTTGAAGGGCTAAATAATAAGTTCGGGTTAACACCTGTTCAACATGCACTTGATGAGCACGCCGGAACACAGTGCGGGTTCTGTACACCCGGATTTGTTGTTTCCTTAACAGGTCATGCCTTATCACAAAATTTTGCAAAATATAATGAAGCAATAAATTTCGTTGCCGGAAATATTTGCCGATGTACAGGCTATAAATCTATTGAACGTGCTGTAAAAGATATTGCCGACGGTTTGAAAAACAAACCGGAAAATTCTCTTGATTGGTTAATTGAGCATAAATATTTACCGGAATATTTTTCCGGTATTGCAAATCAACTTGCCGAAATCGAAAGTCCGAAAATAACTGAAGGCGAAAAAATAATCGGCGGAGGAACAGATTTATATGTTCAAAAAGCTGATGAAACTTCTGATACTGATGCAAAATTTTATTTAAATAAGATTGAATTGAAAAAGATTAAAAATGAAAACGGTTTTATAAAATTAGGTGCTTCTGTTACAGCCAACGAAATGATGCATTCCGAAATTATTAATAACTATTTTCCTAAAATTCAACAATGGTTTAAATTGATTTCTTCCGAACAAATCAGAAATATGGGAACCATTGCCGGGAACTTTGTAAATGCCTCACCTATAGGAGATTTGAGCATCTTCTTTTTGGCTCTTAATTCTGAATTAGTATTAAAAAAAGAAACCGGAAATACAAGAATAACAGCTTTAAATAAATTTTTTACGGGATATAAAACTTTAGATTTAAAAGAAGGAGAATATATTGAAGAAATTAGGTTTAAAATTCCCGATACCAATTTTAAATTTAATTTTGAAAAAGTTTCTAAAAGAACCTATTTAGATATTGCAAGTGTGAATACTGCAATTTGTTATACCACAGAAAATAATACTTTTAAGGAAATACACATTTCCGCCGGAGGCATTGCTCCGATACCGAAATATCTTTCAAAAACTAAAGAGTTTTTAACAGGTAAAGATTTAAATGCTGAAAATATTAATGCAGCAAGTGATGTTTTATTGTCGGAAGTCAGCCCCATCAGTGATATCAGAGGAAGTAAAGAATATAAAAAATTACTTTTGAAACAACTTTTTTTTGCACATTTTGAATTAATAAACGAAAACTAAGAAAATTAAAATACATTAAAAAAGGTGATTTTTAAAAATCACCTTTTTTAATTCGGAAAATTGCAATATTATTTCGTTTTATCAACAATAATAAAAACATCTTCGTTGTCTTTACTCATATAATATTCTTCGCGTGCAAGCCTTTCTTTTGCACCGGGATTTGTTGTCAAATCTTTATAATATTTTTCATTTTTAAGAATTTCTTTCTTGTAAAATTTCTTTTTCTTTTTAAGATATTCAATATCGTTTCTTAAATGAGATTTAAATCTTAAATTAGTTTGATCAATAAAAGTAATCCAAATACCGAATAATAAGACAGCAATTACATATTTGAATTTTACTGTTACTGACCATATATATTTCATATTCTTTTTCACAATTCGTAAAATTCTTTTAAAAAAATTATTTGTCTCCGCCTAAAATTAAGGGCATTCCGTCTTTACCGCTTCCTATAACAACCGTTTTTGCATTAGATGAAGTCGCCAATTTTAAAGTTGCCTCAATTCCTCTCATTTTTAACAAATTATTTGTTAATGAACTGTTAATTATATCATTTGCATCGGCTTCCCCTTTTGCTGCAATAACTTTCCGTTTTGCTTCTGCTGTTTCTTTTTCCAAAATATAGACATAAGCTAAAGCTTCTTGCTTTTTAATTTCTTTATCTTCAATTGATTTTTTGTAATCAACCGGTAAATTTATTGATCGTATCAGCAAGGTTGTCATAAAAATATTATTCTCCGGTTTATTTAAAACAGCTTCTGTCTCCGATTTAATTTGCGTTTCAACTTCAGAACGTTTTGTAGAATAAATTTCTTCGGCAGTATAACGTCCCATAACTTGCCTCACTGTAGATCGAACTTCAGGAATTACAAGTTTGTCAACATATTTTCTGCCGAATTTTTCGTGTAAATAACCTATTTTATTAAAAATCGGATAAAATCTAACGGAAACATCGACGGAAATAGGAAGTCCCTTTTTATCCAAAACATCCATTGTTTCATCAACTTTTTGTTCTCTTACATCATAAATAATCATGTCATTCCACGGGGCAATCATATGAAATCCGGCATTGTAAATATGATCTTTATCCAATCCTCCGGAAAATTTTTTGAAAATAACCCCTTTTTCACCCGGTTGAAGCGTAACAAATGTTGCCGAACCGAACATAAGAAGAATAACAACAACTACACCTGCTAATATTAATAATGATTTTGCTTTGTTTGCCATTTTTATATTTTTTATGTTTAACAATATTTTGTGCGAATTTACGATTTTTTTCTTTCAAATAAAACCTAAAATTCAAGTAATCTTAATAAAGAAACAGAGAACCGGCATATTTGAAATATTATTATAAATGTATAAAATCAAAAGCACCGAATAAATACACGGTAAATACAACAATTACGATTGCCAAAAACCAACGCAACGGCTCGGCACCGTGTTTTATTGCAAATTTTGACGCAAAAATACCGCCTAAAGTATTCCCTACGGCAGCAATCAAGCCCATTGCATAATGAATTTCACCGTTAATCATAAATATTGCCAAAGCAAATGGTGTATATATAAAAACGACGAAGATTTTCAAACTGTTAGCCCTTACAAGGTCGTAACCGGAAGCGGCAACCAAGGCAATTAATAAAAAGATACCGACACCTACGTGAATAAATCCGCCGTATGTTCCTATAAAAAAATACAAAATAATATGCCAAAATCGATGTTCTATATTTATTAATTTTACTTACTTCTCCTTTTAAAAATTTTTCAGGTTTAAAAATAACAAAAAATAAAATAATCAACATTGCAATTCCGATTACTTTTTTAAAAATCTCCTGATTAATATTAACGGCAATTTCTGCTCCGAGAACAGACCCGATTGTTATCGGAACAGCAATAAATACAGCATTTTTTATATTTAATAACTTATGTTTATAAAAATTTAATCCGGCAGCAAATGTCTGAGGAATAACACCGATTCTCACGGTTCCGTTTGCCCAGGCAGGCGGAAGTCCCAAACTCATAAACACGGCATAACTGATTGCTGTTCCGCTTCCTGCAAGCGTATTAATAACTCCGATTATAAATCCGCTCAAAATTAATAAACCGATAATTTCAGGCGACCATACATCAATATTTTTAATTAATTCGATTTGCATTAATTATTTTTATATTTTTGAGATATTATATTCAGTATGAACTAAACAAATGTATCTTTTTTTCTGATTGACAGAAAAATTAAAGTTTAAACACTTTTAATATATGAACAAACTTGAAATATATAAAGCATCTGCCGGCTCGGGAAAAACTTGGTTATTAACTTTAACCTATTTAAAATCAGCATTTGAAACTCCGGATAATTTCAGCAAAATTTTAGCGGTAACTTTTACCAATAAAGCTGCAGAAGAAATGAAAACCAGAATTTTGGAAAAATTAAATGCTCTTATTGATAACGGTAAAAATGCTGACTATTTTAATGAAATTTCGGAACATATTAAAATTAATACAGCAGCAGATATTAAAAAGAAAGCACTTGCCGTACGAGATCAAATACTGCATAATTATTCCGCTTTTAACGTAAACACCATCGACAGTTTTGTGCAACGAGTTATCAGGGCATTTTCATTTGAAATGAATTTGAATTCAAGCTATGACATTGAATTAGATCAAAATAAAGTAATTGATGAATTAACTGAAATGTTATTTAATTCTTTGTCGGAAAATAAGGAATTACAAAATTGGCTCATTCAATTTTCAAACTCCAAAACCGAAGAAAGCCGGAATTGGGATTTTAAAAAAGACATTAAAAATTTGGCTGCTGAAATTTTTAAAGAACATTTTCAGAAATTATACAATATAAATGCCGAAAAATTTAATAAAAAAGAGCTTTCCGATTATTTAAAAATGTTGTATCAAATAAAAAATTCCTTTGAAAATAAAATGTCAGAATTTGCATACGGCTACAAAGAAATTATTGAAAAAGCAGGAATTGATATTTTATCGCTCGGAGCAAAATTTAAAACAATTTCAAATCACTTTCTTACAAAAATCGCAAAAAATAAAATATACGATGACTTTACGACAACTATAATTAAAGCCTGCGAAGGAATCGAGAATTGGTATGCAAAAAATGCCGCAAAAGAAATTATTGCAGAAATAAATTCTGTTTACAATAATTTATCCGAAATTTTAATGAATTATTTTAACTTTTTTGAAAAAGAACACGAAAATTATTACACTGCCGTTCAAATTATCAATAATTTTCATTCATTCGGAATTATAAATGATTTAGCCGGATTTTTACCCGAATATCGTAGTGAAAACAATGTTTTACTCATCAGCGATACGACATTACTGCTTAAAGAAATAATCGGAAATAATGACGCACCGTTTATATATGAAAAAATCGGAAATCGCTATAAACATATTTTAATTGATGAATTTCAGGATACCTCAGGATTTCAATGGGAAAATTTTAAACCCTTGATTGCAAATTCATTAAGTATGGGTTACGATAATTTAATTGTAGGTGATATTAAACAGTCCGTTTACAGGTGGAGAGGCGGAAATTGGAGATTACTGCTTTCGGGTGTAAAAAATGATATCGGTAATGAATTTATCGAAGATAAAACACTTGATACAAATTGGAGAAGCAGGGAAAATATCATTAAATTTAATAATGCCTTTTTTGAAATTCTTCCTCAAATCCTTCAAAATCAATATAATGAAAAACTTGAAAGTATAAATAACGAAAATGTAAAAATAAAACTTAAAAATGAACATTACAACACTATGCTTATTGATGCTTATGCGGAACATATTCAAAAAGTTCCTGCCGGCTCGGATAAAAATGGCGGTAATGTTAAAATCCATTTTATTGAAAAAGATAATTATGAAGAAGAATTAAAAGACAAATTTCCGGCAGTAATTGACGAATTATTGAAAAATAATTATAAAAATCCTCGTGATATCGGTATTTTAGTCAGAACAAATAAACAGGCGAAAGAAATTACTGAATTACTGACATATTATCAAAATGAAAAAAACGAAAGAGCAAAATACAAAATTATATCGGGAGATGCTCTGTATATCGAAAATTCAACTGCTGTAAGAATTTTGATTTCAGCAATGAAATATATTAATAACAAATACGATAAAATAAATTTAACTCAGTTAATTTTCGAATATCAAAAATCTGTATCAGCTTCCTTAGATTATAATAAAGTATTTTTATCTGTTGAAAATGAAGATTATATAAAATTATTGCCTGAAAAATTTTTAAATGAACAAGAACTGTTTTTGCAAAAAGAATTATTCGAATTAAGCGAGGAGCTTATTGTTATATTCGGTTTAACAGACAAAACACAGGAATTTGCTTATATAAAAACTTTTCAAAATATAATTACTGATTTTACTCGAAAATATTATTCCGATTTATCCGAATTTCTTGAACATTGGAATGAAAAAGCAAAAAATACATCTGTTCAAATCTCCGATAAAACGGATGCAGTAAATGTTATGACCATCCATAAATCCAAAGGTCTGGCTTTTGATACCGTATTAATACCTTATACAAATTTCAATTTTGACCATTCTTCTTATTCTGCACCTATTTTATGGGCAAAAATTGATAATCAGCCTTTCAATAAAATTCCTTATTTACCGATTAAATATTCTTCATATTTGTCTCAAACTTTTTTCCGCAAAGATTATTTCGATGAAATGCTTTACAGTTACACTGATACAATTAACCTTTTATATGTTGTATTTACGCGTGCCGAGAAAGAATTAATTATTTTTTCATCTTTTAATATTCCTAAAACAAAAAAAAATACATCAATTAAAAATACAAGTAATGCTATGTATCAAATTGTAAATCAAGATATTGATATTAGAGTAGGGGATAGTGCCGAAATTTTTAATTTCTCTGAATATTATAATCCCGAAACTCAAATATTTGATTTTTCAATAAATCATAAAGCTGAAAAAAAAGATTTAATAAAGGAAGAAAAGAAATCATATCTTCTTGAAAAAAAATACCCTTCAAACCATTGGCAAAATAAACTTCAGTTAAAATTAAATTCTGAAGAATTTTTCATTGAAAGCATTCCCGAACTTGAAGAAAAAGTAAATTACGGGAAATTAATGCACCGTATTTTTCAAAATATCATTACAATAAAAGATATTGATAAATCCGTTATGAAACAACATTCAGAAGGTATTTTAACATTAAAAGAAGCCGAAGAATTTATTCTGAAAATAAAAAATGCGGTAAATAAAGAAACGGTAAAATCTTGGTTTGACGGAACATACAAAGTAATAAATGAAGATGCTTTGCTAACGGAAAAAGGAAATATCAGAATTCCCGACCGTGTTCTTTTTTCTGAAACAGAAATTGTTGTAATAGATTTTAAATTCGGAAAACACAATAAAAAATACACAGAACAGATAACGGAATATAAAAACCTTTTGAAAGAATATTACGGCTTACCGGTAAAATCCTATCTGTATTATCCTGAAAATAATAAAATTATTGAAGTTGATTAAACAGTTATTTATTAACAATTATCGGTTAATAAAATTTGTCAAAAAATTTTAGATTTAATCATAAAATATCACTATTTTAGCAAATTCTTTGAAAAAGGTAAAAATGACTAAACAATTTGATTATTAATGATTTAGAAAGATATGGAAGAAACAGCAAGAATAATCCCTGTTAATATAGAAAAAGAAATGAAATCGGCTTATATTGATTATTCAATGTCGGTTATTGTTTCTCGTGCTTTGCCGGATGTTCGCGACGGTTTAAAACCTGTTCACAGACGCGTTTTATTCGGGATGAAAGAACTGGGATTAGCTTCAAATAAAGCACATAAAAAATCTGCAAGAATAGTAGGAGAGGTTCTCGGTAAATATCATCCGCACGGCGACAGTTCGGTCTATTTTGCAATGGTTCGTTTGGCACAAGAATGGTCAATGCGTTACACTTTGGTTGACGGACAAGGAAACTTCGGCTCAATTGACGGAGATAATCCTGCTGCTATGCGTTATACCGAAGCTCGTCTTAAGAAAATTGCAGAAGCAATGTTGGAAGACATAGATAAAGAAACAGTTGATTTTCGAATGAATTTCGATGATACCTTAGAAGAACCAACAGTTTTGCCGACACGTATTCCTAATTTGATTGTTAACGGTGCTTCAGGTATTGCTGTCGGAATGGCAACAAATATGGCTCCTCATAATCTGTCGGATACGATTGATGCAATTATTGCCTATATAAATAATAACGATATTGATATTGATGATTTAATAAAAATCATTAAAGCTCCGGATTTTCCCACAGGTGGTTCAATATACGGTTATCAAGGTGTAATTGATGCTTTTAAAACCGGAAGAGGAAGAATTGTTATTAGAGCAAAATCTCATATCGAAACAAAAGCATCCGGACGCGAACAAATCATTGTTACCGAAATTCCTTATCAAGTAAATAAAGCTACTTTAATTGCAAAAGTTGCCGATTTGGTAAATAATAAAAAAATCGATGGTATTTCATACGCAAATGACGAATCCGACAGAAACGGAATGCGTATGGTATTTACTTTAAAACGTGATGCCATTGCAAATGTAGTATTAAATAAATTATACAAATACACGGCATTACAATCATCTTTCAGTGTCAATAATATTGCACTTGTTAAAGGTCGCCCGCAAATGCTTACTATCGTTGATCTTATTTCCAATTATGTTGAACATCGGCACGATGTCGTTCTTCGAAGAACACAATACGAATTAAGAAAAGCTGAAGAACGTGCTCATATTCTGGAAGGTCTTATCATTGCTTCCGATAATATTGATGAAGTCATTAAAATAATTAAAGCTTCAAAAAGTCCTAACGAAGCAAAAGAAGCATTACAGGAACGTTTTAACTTAAGCGAAATCCAATCGAGTGCAATTGTTGAAATGCGATTGAGACAATTAACGGGTCTGGAACAAGATAAATTAAGATCGGAATATGAAGAATTAGTTAAAACGATAGCACATCTTAAAGAAATTATAGAAAAAGAACCTTTAAGAATGGAAATCATAAAAGATGAACTTCTGGAAATTAAAGACAAATTCGGAGATGAACGTAAAACTGAAATTATTTATTCTTCATCCGAATTTAATCCCGAAGATTTTTATGCCGATGATGAAGTTCTGATTACTATTTCTAATTTAGGCTACATAAAAAGAACCGATTTAAAGGAATTTAAAACACAGCACAGAGGCGGTAAAGGTTCAAAAGGAAGTACAACGAGAGATGAAGATTTTTTAAGACATATGTATGTTGCTACAATGCACAATTGGTTGTTATTCTTTACGGAAAAAGGACGCTGTTTCTGGATGAAAGTTTATGATATTCCTGAAGGGAGCAAAATCTCAAAAGGACGTGCCATTCAAAATATGATAAATATTGAACAAGATGATAAAGTAACAGCTTATATGAAAGTTACAACTTTGGATGATGCAGACTATTTAAATCAAAATAACATTATTTTTGCAACAGAAAACGGAAAAATTAAAAAAACTTCATTAGAGGCATTCTCAAGACCGCGTCAAAACGGGATAAATGCCATTACAATTAATGAAGGTGATAAATTACTTTCTGCAAAACTTACAAACGGAAATAATGATATTATGCTTGCCGCAAGAAACGGAAAAGCCACCCGTTTTAATGAAACAGATGTAAGAAAGATGGGAAGAACAGCTGCCGGAGTAAGAGGAATACGTATAGATAAAGAGGATGAAGTAATCGGGATGATTTGTGTAGAAAACAATAACGAAGAACATATTCTCGTTGTATCGGAAAACGGATACGGAAAAAGATCGCATCTTGAAGACTACAGAATTACCAAAAGAGGAGGGAAGGGCGTTAAAACAATTAACATAACCCCAAAAACCGGTAAGCTTATTGCAATAAAAAATGTAAAAGACGGTGATGATTTGATGATTATTAATAAATCCGGACTTACAATCAGGTTAAGTGTTGATACCGTAAGGGTTGCCGGAAGAGCTACACAAGGCGTAAGATTAATAAAATTAAAAGACGGAGACAGCATAGCATCAGTTGCAAAAGTTGAAAAAAGTGATGATATAACAGAAGAAACCGATAATGAAAATGGTGAAAATTTCGATGACAATACAAATTCTGAAAATTAATTTTAAATAAAACCTATTCAATAAATATTAAATAACAAAAAAATGAAAAAATTATCTGTAATTCTTATTTTTATATTCTTTTCGGGTATCATGTTTGCTCAGGAAGCCGGACCGACTTGGGAAGGATTAAAAAAGCAAAAAGAGAAGAGTGATATTGAAATCACAAATCCTAAAAAAAATATTAAATCTAAAACATGGATAAAGCGTGCCGATACATATTTTAATATTTCAACTTTTGTATTGGGTGGTTTGTATAAAGGAATGCCTGCTAAAAACAGCGGAATTCAAAATGCAGAATACTTAGTCGGGAAACCGGGAAAAATATTAAAAAAAGGAGATACTGAAGTTTGGGTGTATAATCGCAAAAAGTTATACTTTAAAAACGGAATTCTTGATCATTGGGAACAAACTGATTTTATTGATAAGGATGCTCTTACAAAATCTGCAGAAGCATTATTAAAAGCTGTTGAATTAGATAAAAAAGGCAGTTTAAAAGAAAAAACTTCTACTAAAGATTTGAATGAAATGATTAAAAACAGTATTATTAATAAAGCGATCTTAAAATATACTGAGAATGATTATGATAATGCCTTTACCTTAATGAATTACGGTTATAAATTATGTCAATTACCGAAACCTCCCAAAGATACAGCTTATAATGAAAAACAAGTTCAGTATTTTGAAGGTATTATAGCTTTTAAAGCAGGTAAATATGATACAGCAAAAAAATATTTTGAAAAAAGTATTAAAGATAATTATGAACCCGGTTCTTCATATCATTATCTGGCAACCTGCTATGCTAACGAAAAAAATAATGATAAATTCATATCTACTGTTAAAGAGGGCTTTGAAAAATATCCTGATTATGAACAATTAATTATTGATTTGATTAATTATTATATGACTCGTAATGAGCAAGATAAAGCTATTGAATACATTAATATTGCGATAGAAAAGAATCCGGATAACCCGTCTTATTATTCTGCAAAAGCAACAATTTTTGATAATAAAACAGACACATTGACAAAATTGTATGATAAAAATATGGAACAAGCTTATGAACTGAAAAAGAAAGCATTTCAAAACAGGAATAATTCCAAAGTAAAAGCAGAATTTCAGAAAAAAAGAGATGCAGCTCTTGCAAAAGCTGTTGAATATTTTGATCAAATCGAAACGAATCTTGCCAAAGCTGAAAAATTATACAATAAGTCATTAGAAATAAATCCTAAATTTTTTAATGCTTCTTATAATATCGGCAGATTATATTTAAAAAGAAATGATATTAATGCTAAACACTCTGATTGGTTACTTAAAGTATTTATAAATAAAGATTTTAACCGTTCTGCTATTTATGAAACAACTGCGAAAGATTATTTGAAAACTGCAGCTCAAAAATTTGAAAATACTCTTAAAATTAAGCCCGAAGACCGCGATTTATTAGGTGTATTAAAACGAATTTACTATAAACTTCATGATCAGGCAAACTTAAAACGAATAACCGATATGATTGAAAATCTCGGAGCAGAGAAAAAAACTATTGATTAATAAAAAAAAAAGGGGGGATAATTAATTTTATCCCCCTTTTAAGATTTGCTCTATTTAACATAATATTAATTATAAGACAAATTGTACCCGGGTTTTGTTCCGGTTTTTTAAAAAATGTCGTATATTTGCTACGTAACCAAAATTAACAACTATGGTAACAGTAATCGTAAACGAAAAAATAAAAGGAGCAAAAGAATTTTTAAACTTTATTAAAACCCTGCCTTTTGTTAAAATTGCGGAAGAAAGAGAAAAAATTCCCAATGCTCGCACACGAAAAGCAATTAAAGATATTGAGAAAGGAAGAGTTGAGCATTTTAAAAGTGTTGATGATATTATAAAACTAAATACCTCCCGAAATGCTTTTTGACAGATATATTTGATTTAATTTTCAATAAAATTATGTGTTATACATTAAAAAAAAGCTCATACATTAAAGTATCAAGCTTTTTTAAAACTAACTAATTATGAAAAAATTAAGATTCTACGCAGAAACGCATACTGCATAGTCATATGTCTTTTTATAATTTCTGTTTTTATTAGAAATATACTTGAATTCAGAAATTAACTCGTCGAAAACTTCTTTAACAGTTTGAATTTTATCAGCTTTATAAGCATTAGTTCCGGCAAAAGCAAATCCGTTTTCCAAATTACCGTTTGCTGCATTAAACAACGCTTCTGCAATACAGTAAGAAACATTTTTATAATTACAGGTTTTCAAACATTGCCAAGCACATTTTACCGGTTTTTGTTCACCTGAGGCTACCGATTTTAAAAAATCGTTATTTACGGCTCTTCCCGGCAAACCGGCAGGACTGTCAATCAACACTATATCTTTCGGTTTGTTAATATTCAAATATTGTTCTTTAAATTTTATATCGGCATCACATTCAAAAGTAGTAACGAATTTTGTTCCCATTTTAACAGCATCTGCACCGGCTTTAAAAATTTTATAAATATCAATTCCGTCATAAATACCTCCGCCTGCAATAATCGGAATTTTAACTCCGAATTCCTTTTCGTATTCAGAAACAATAATTTTTGTTTCTCTTACAATATTATGTAATGATTGTGTTCCTTTAATTAATTCATTTTTCTTAAAACCGAGATGTCCGCCTGCTTTGGAACCTTCAATCGCCAGGGCATCCGGCAATCTTCCGAATTTGTCTGCCCAAACTTTAAGTGTAAGTTTTGCGGCTCGTGCCGAAGAAATTTTAGGAACAAATTTAGTATTTGAATTCAAAAATTCTTCTGCAGTAACTGTTGTCGGTTTATGTATGAATAAGCCTGCACCTACAAACACAATATCAAGTTTTTCATCAATTGCAACCTTAAAAAGTTCGTCGAAATTTGTAACCGCGAGCATTATATTAGCACCTAATACTCCTTTAGGAGATAATTTTTTTGCTTTTCTGATTTCTTTTCTGAAGCTGTCAATATTTGCTTGTTTTGAATATTTGCCTTTTGTATCATAATTCATTCCGAGCCCTACAGCAGAAATTACTCCTATCCCGCCCCGGTTTGCAACTGCCGAAGCCAGACCTGATAACGACACACCTACTCCCATTCCGCCTTGTACTATCGGAACACGCACTTTTAAATTTCCTATTATTAACGGTTTCATATCTGAATATTTTGAATTATTTTTTTCTCAAAAGTATGTGAGTATGAAAGCAGAAAAAAATCTAAGTTACGAGAAATGAAAATTAGTTATGAAAAACTTTTTTAGGGATAAGTTATCTTTATAATATCTTAATTTGCAGTTCTTCAGACAAATATTACAATTATTGTTTCAGGGATAAAATGTATAAAAAAGGGAAGAAATATCAAATTTTTTCTTTTAAACCTGCCAAATAGTTTCTTGAAACAGGAACAGAAAAATCAAGTCCTTTCATTAAAAGTTTCACACCTTGCGAATCTCCCGTTGCTTTAATAATAAAGTCAGTATTAATCAGATAAGTTCTGTGACATCGAAAAATGAAATTGTAATTTTTTAAGTTATCTTCTATGTTTTTTAATGTATTTCTTAACAAATGCTTTTTTATTTTAGAATTCTTAAAATAATAAAATTCTACATAATTTCCGGCAGATTTGATAACTGCAATATCTTTAACTGTTAATTTAATTGAATCTTTCTTATACTCTGATTCAAAAAGCAGTTCGTCGTCAACATAATCCATTTTCGTCATTAGTTTTTTATTTAGTTCAACAGCAAGATTAAGATGAATTTTAACTAATCTGTTTCTGTTAAGAACAACCAATATTGAAATTGCAAGAAAACTGAGAAGGATTATTTTTAATATGTCACCGGGTTTAATAATAAATACGGCATTAAATCTGAAATAAAAATAATATCCGACAATCAGGGTAAAAATTAACCAAGTATTCCAAAAGATTTCTTTTAAAACATTCCACTTTTGTATTGAAAATACTTTTTTGAAAAAAGACGGAATTATAATCATACTGAAACTCAACACAGCAAAAGTTATTAAGCTTATAAGCGAAGATACAATGAATTTATCTCTTAAACTGAAATCATTAAAATTAAAAGGCTCAAAAAAGAATAAAAAAAGTCCGATTGCAAATCCTATAAAAAAAACAACTTTTGCATTATGATTCAAATCATTATTAAAAGGATACGGTTTCTTAAGAAATTCTAACATTTTTTTTATTTTACTGCAATATTATCAATTTTATTGCCAATTAAAAAGTTAAATTAATTGAATATAAGTAATATTATAAATTAAAAGGTTTAATCTTGTTTATTAAGAAGTTTTTTAAATTCCGACAATTCGTCCCGCAATCTTGCTGCTTCCGTAAAATCAAGATTTCCGGCTGTTTTTAACATCTTTTTTTCAGTATTTTGAATTGCTTTTTCAAGAGCATCTTTATTCATATATTTTACAACCGGGTCGGCAGCAATTGATGTTTTTCTTTCGGAATAATATTTTTTGCGATACTCATCTTGTTTATCGGAAAGATGTATTTTTCCGAGTTCTTTCTTAATTTGTGTCGGCGTAATTCCGTGTTCTTCGTTATATTTCAACTGTTTTTCTCTGCGTCGGTTGGTTTCGTCAATCGTCTTTTGCATCGATTTGGTCATTTTATCGGCATACATAATTACTTTTCCGTTCAAGTTTCGAGCTGCTCGTCCGGCAGTTTGTGTTAATGAACGTGCCGAGCGTAAAAATCCTTCCTTATCTGCATCCAATATTGCAACAAGTGAAACTTCGGGCAAATCAAGCCCTTCGCGAAGAAGATTTACGCCAATCAAAACATCGAATATGCCGCGTCTTAAATCTTCCATAATTTGTACACGATCCAGCGTGTCAACATCAGAGTGAATATAACGACTTCTGATTCTTATTTTATCAAAATAAGCTGCTAATTCTTCCGCCATACGTTTGGTTAAAGTTGTTACCAAAACACGTTCGTCTTTTTGTGCACGGTCGCTGATTTCCGCAATTAAATCGTCAATTTGGTTTAAACTCGGGCGAACATCAATCGGCGGATCAATCAAACCTGTAGGGCGTATAACTTGCTCAACTACAACTCCTTCTGTTTTCGTGTATTCGTAATCCGACGGTGTTGCACTCAAATAGATTGTTTGTTTGTCAAAGCCTTCAAACTCTTCAAAAGTTAAAGGTCGGTTATCAATAGCTGCCGGCAGGCGAAAACCGTATTCAACCAAATTTCTTTTTCTTGAACGGTCTCCTCCGAACATCGCATGAACCTGTGACAGAGTTACATGACTTTCATCAACTATTACTAAAAAATCATCGGGAAAATAATCTAACAGGCAAAAAGGTCTGCTTCCGGGTTTTCTGCCGTCAAAATACCGTGAATAATTCTCAATTCCCGCACAATATCCTAATTCCTTAATCATCTCAACATCATACGTTACACGGTCTTCTATGCGTTTTGCTTCAAGATGTTTCCCCACTTCTTTAAAGTATTCAATTTGTTTTCCCAAATCAAGTACAATTTGGTCAATTCCTTGGTTCAAACGTTCTTTAGTCGTCATAAAAATACTTGCCGGATAAATTCTGATGTAATCTAAATTATCAATAGTATGCCCGTTTATCGGGTCAAACGTCAATATTTCATCAATTTCATCACCCCAAAAAGAAATTCTGAGTGCAATATCGCTGTATGCGGGAAAAATATCAACGGTATCACCTGAGACCCTGAAATTTCCGCGATTAAATTCAATATCATTACGTGAATAAAGACTTGAAACAAGGTCGCGTAAGAACTTATTCCTCGGTAACTTATGTCCTTTTTTTACATCAATCAAATTGGAATAAAAATCTTCGGGATTCCCGATACCGTAAATACAAGATACCGATGAAACTACAATTACATCTCGTCTGCCGGTTAATAATGAAGTTGTTGTGCTTAACCGCAGTTTTTCAATTTCGGCATTAATGCTTAAATCCTTTTCAATATACGTATTGGAAGAAGGAATGTATGCTTCGGGTTGATAATAATCGTAATACGACACAAAATATTCAACGGCATTTTTCGGAAAAAAACTTTTGAATTCACCGTATAATTGAGCAGCTAATGTTTTATTATGACTTAAAACCAATACCGGACGATTAAGTTTTTCAATAACATTTGCTACGGTAAATGTTTTTCCGGAACCTGTAACACCCTGCAAAATTTGGAACCTCTCTCCTGCCCCTATGCCTTTTATAAGTTCAGCGATTGCCTGCGGTTGGTCGCCCGTGGGTTTATAGTCTGATACAAGTTTGAAGTTCATAAATACTATTAATATTTCACCTGACTTTCGTAATTTTTAATATGTTTTTATCTTTTTAGTATAAAATATACCGGTAAATGATCACTGTATCCGCCGTAATAGTTCTTTCCGCCGTAGGTTTTATTCGGAGTTTTAAAATTTGCCTTCGCATTATAATATAATATCTTATCCGATTTAAAAATTTGCCCTTCTTCTGCATAAAAATCTTTTCCGTCGTGCAATGCCTGCGAAACAATTAAATTATCCAACATAAACCAACGATAATCTCTCGAATTTGTCCCTTCTCCTTTTAGTGATTTGTTATACAATAAGTTATAGAATTCATTAAAAGCCGGATTTTTAGTATTATTTGTAGCATTTAATACAATATTTAAACTTTTGCTTTTGGGAACATCGTTAAAATCACCCATTATTATAATATTTGCATCTTTATTTTCTGCAAAAATTTCATCAGTATGTTTTTTAAGAATTTTTGCTGCGGCAATTCTTTTATATTCTGTTTCGTCGCTCCCGCCTCTTCTGGATTTCCAGTGATTAATAAAAATGTGAAAGGTATCGCTGTCGGCAAAGGTTCCCCAAGCGTGCAAAATATTACGCAGTTTCGATTCAGGTGCAGAAGGAACAATAACAGGAATTTCTTCAAAATCAATTAAATGAAACAAATCTGAACGATACATCATTGCAACGTCAATACCGCGTATATCAGGTCCTTCTCTGTGAACAACTTTATAATTTCCTTTTTTTAATAAATTGCTGTTTGCCAAATCCCGAACAACTGATTTGTGCTCAACTTCACATAAGCCGATAAGTGCAGGCAAACTGCCCGAAATATTACTTAAAACCCAAGATAAATCTTTTATTTTTTTATCATAGCGTTTTTTTGTCCAATGTTTATAACCTTTCGGAGTAAATTCATAGTCTTTCGTATTCGGATCATCAATTGTATCAAACAGGTTTTCAACATTATAAGAAGCAATTACATAACTGTCTTTTTTTATAAGACTATTCGTACCGGTATTTTCCTCTGATGAATTATTTCTCATAGTTTTATTATTTTTATTCACATTACAAGTTGCAGAAAGCAGCACTAATGCAGTAATTATAAAAATCAGTTGTCGCATATTTTATCAATTAATAAATATTTATTAAAACAGAATTCTTTATATTTTCTTAAAAAAATTACATTTGTTGCCGTTAAATAAATTAAATCATTTTTATTATGAAAAAAGGATTATTGTTGTCCGTTATATTTTTATCATTTTTTTCAGGTTTTGCACAAAAAGTTGCTCCGAATACCTGGTTAATACGTTTTAAAGATAAGGCAAATTCGACTTATTCTGTTGATAAGCCGCTTGAGTTTCTTTCTGAAAGAGCTGTTTTGCGAAGACAAAAATACAACATTCCGATTACCGAGCAAGATTTTCCAGTAAATAAAACCTATATTGACAGTATTAAAAACTTGGGTTTTGAAATATATGCCGTCTCAAAATGGTTTAATCATGTTGTTGTTCACAGTGAAGATTCTACTTTAATTAACAAAGCATATCTGCTTGATTTTGTTGATACAGTAAAAATTTCTAAAAAAGAAAAACCCAAATATATACAACCTGATCCGGAAGAAATTAACATTGAAAGTAAACCGGATACATTTTATAATTACGACTACGGTTACGGCAAAAATCAAGTACGAATTATGAATTTGCAGAATCTTCATAATAAAGGATTTTCAGGAGAAGGTATGCAAATTGCTGTGTTGGATGCCGGATTTAAAAATGTGGACAGAATAAAAGGTTTTGACAGTATCAGAACAAATAAACAAATTTTGGGTATTAAAGATTTTGTTGCTCGTGACAGTGATGTGTACAGAGATGCCACACACGGAATGCAGGTTTTGTCAACAATGGCTGCCGATATGCCCGGAAAACTTATCGGAACAGCACCGAAAGCAAAGTTTTGGTTATTAAGAACAGAAGATGAACATTCTGAAAATTTAGTTGAGGAATATTACTGGATTTCCGGAGCTGAATTTGCCGACAGTGTCGGTGCAGATATTATCCATTCTTCTCTCGGATACAATAATTTTGATGATAAATCAGTAAGTTTTAAATATAAAGATATGAACGGAGATATTGCACCTGCAACAGTGGCAGCGGATATTGCTTCCTCAAAAGGTATTTTGTGTGTAACGAGTGCCGGAAATGAAGGTGATGTTCCTTGGAAATACATTACTTCTCCGGCAGATGCCGATTCAACTTTAACAGTCGGTGCCGTATCAGGCGAAGGTATGATAGCAAATTTCAGTTCCGTAGGACCTACATACGACGGCAGAATAAAGCCGGAAGTTGTGGCACAAGGTGCTTTCGTATGGGTATTGCTGCCCAAACGAGGAGTTACTTTTTCTTTCGGAACGTCATTTTCAGGACCTATTGTTGCCGGAGCCGTTGCTTGTTTGTGGCAGGCTCATCCCGAATGCTCAAATATGGAAATTATTGATGCAGTTATCAAAACGGCTGACAGATATTCACATCCGGATAATGAATACGGATACGGAATTCCTAATTTTGATAAAGCGGATAAGTATTTGAAAATGAAAGGGAAATAAATTATTTATAGTACGATAACGGACGGGTTAACCCGTCCGTTTATGCATTCTTAATATAGTCTTTTATACTTTTTCTTGCCGCTTTCCTGCCGATCTCAATCAATTCTTCAGCTTTATAAAAATCAAATGTATTTCCCGAATGTCGTGAAATATTTATAATAATATCCGGTTGATACAATTTTATTGCCATTTCGGATAACTTAAAGACCATTGTACGCGTAGCATAATCAATTAGTTTCAAATATCCGATCTTTCGCTGATCTTTTTTATGCGAATCAATTAATTTTAATCGTGCAGAAATATTCAAATGTTTATCTAAAAATTTATTTTTAACAATATTTGTTTTCGTTTTCATTCGTTCAAAAGGAATGTCGGCATAAACATTAACAGCAACTAATAAATCACCCGAATTCCGTTTTATTCGATTTAAAGGCAAAGGATTTAAAACCCCGCCGTCAACAAGTATTGTATTATTACTTTTTACGGGTTTAAAAACAGTGGGAATTGCTGTAGATGCTCTCATTGCATCATAAATACTGCCTTCTGAAAAAACAACTTCTTTTTCATTTAATATATCTGTTGCTACTGCTGTAAACGATATTTTTAAATCTTCAATATTTTTATCCGGAATAAATTCCTGCATTGCTTTAAACACTTTTTCTCCTTTTATTAAACCGCTCTTACTGAAAGTAAAATCCATAAGATTTAATACATCTGTTCTTTTAAGAGTTAACAACCAGTTTTTATATACATGCATACTTTCCATTGCATAAACACCGGCAATAACTGAGCCCATTGAGCTTCCGGCAACGGATGTTATCTTAAATCCTTGTGCTTCAAGTTCTTCTATAACACCGATATGGGCAACACCTCTGGCACCTCCGCTTGATAATACTAATGCAATATTTTGTTTTTCCATCCTTTTAAATTTCCGTTAAATATAAATATATTATTTTTAAGACAACTTTTAATTTCAAATATTTATTTTTGTAAAATAAACGCATGAAAAACTTATTCAAAGATAATATCATTTTTATAATTCCTTATCTGTCAATATTATTGATTTCTTCTGCTTGTTTATTATTCTTCAGCAAAACAGATATTCATATTTTTATAAACTCACGACATATTCTGTTTTTTGACTTTTTATTTAAATATTGGACTTGGTTAGGCGACGGAATATTTGCAGCTGTTTTTACAGTAGTTTTACTGTTTATTAAATACCGTTGGGCTTTAATTTCAGCTGTTTCTTTGATTATCACAAGTTTAGTTGTACAAATCTTAAAACACACTGTATATTCAGGAAGTTTAAGACCTGTAATGTTTTTTCAAGAACATTATAAGGGCAATTATCAGCTGTACATTATTAAAGGAGCAGAGCCTGCAAATTTTTTTTCTTTTCCTTCAGGACATACGGCAGCAGCATTTGCAATTTTTTTCTTATCGGCTGTTATCGTAAAAAATAAGTTTCTGAAGTTTATTTTTCTTATAATTGCCTTATTGGTCGGATATTCAAGAATTTATTTATCGTGGCATTTTCTCGGTGATACACTTGCCGGATCAATTACAGGAATTATAATAACAGCAATATGTTATTTATTTATAAACGAATATAAAAATAAGTACTTAGATAATTCTTTATTAAAAAATAAAAAATGAGTAATATAATTAAGGAATTTAACGAATATCGCGAAAAAATGAACAAACTGATTTTATCTCATGATAATTTAGCGATAAAACGGCTTTTCAATCTGGATATGAAAACCTATCAAGACGGTGCGTTGTCATCACAAACAAAAGAAATGCTTGGTTTGGCAACATCAATGGTTTTGCGTTGTGATGATTGTATTAAATATCATCTGGAAAAATGTAAGAATCTTAATGTCAACGATAAAGAAATGTATGAAATATTTTCAGTTGCCGTGTTAGTCGGCGGTTCTGTTGTTATTCCGCATCTCAGAAGAGCCGCCGAATATTGGCTTGAACTTTCAACTTTATAACTTTTAACTTTATAACTTTCAACTAATATGTCAAAACTAATAAAAAACGCAGCAGGACGAATAGTCCCGACCGAAGTTAACGGAGAAACACAAATTCCGTATCAAGGTGTAGGAAAATATAAACCCGAAGGCAGAAAACACGCACCAATAATTTCTACAAATGCCGATTATCCGCCGGACGGAAACAAACTTGTAAATAACATTAAAGAAGCCCTTATAAAAGCCGGACTTAAAGACGGTATGACAATTTCTTCTCATCATCATTTCAGAAACGGCGATTTAATTATGAACCAAGTTTTTGACATTGCCAAAGGATTAGGTATAAAATATTTACGCTGGTTTCCTTCGGCATCGTTTCCCTGCCACGAACATCTTATTCCTTATCTTGAAGACGGAACAATACAACGTATAGAAGGCAGTATGAACGGACCTCTCGGACGATTTGCTTCCGAAGGAAAAATGAAAGGAACGGCAATACTTCGTTCGCACGGCGGACGCTATCAAGCCGTGCAAGATGGTGAAGTGAAAATAGACATCGCAATTATTGCCGCCGGAACCGCCGACCCTTTCGGAAACGCAAACGGACTTACCGGTACATCGGCAAGCGGGCTGCTCGGTTTTGCCCTTGCCGACTCGCAATATGCCGATAAAGTAATAGTTGTTACGGATAATCTTGTGTCTTTTCCCTGCGTGCCGTGGCAAATTCAAGGAAATTACGTTGATTACGTAGTAAAAGTAGATAAAGCAGGCGACCCGGATAAAATCGTTTCGGGAACAACGCAAATAACCAAGAGCCCTGACAGGTTACTGCTTGCCGAAATGACCGCAAAATTTTGTGAAGCAACCGGCATTATAAAAAACGGATTTTCCTTCCAAACAGGTGCCGGCGGAACATCACTTGCCGTAAGCAAATATTTCGGCGACATTATGCGGCAAAAAGGCATAAAAGCACGTTTTGCACGCGGCGGAAGCAACAAATATCTCGTAGAAATGCTCGAAGATGGTTTAATTGACTACATTCTTGACGGACAAACTTTCGACCTCGAAGGCGTACGTTCAATGCGTGAAAACCCGAACCACACTTGGACAAGCCCGTTTACGAGCTACAACTACCACGGCAAAGGCAACTTTGCCGGAATGGTTGATGTTGTTATTCTCGGAGCAACGGAAGTTGACGTAAATTTTAACGGCAACGTGGTTACACATTCAGACGGTTTATTGATGCACGGTATCGGCGGTTGGCAAAACTGCTTGTTCAGCAAAACCGTTATCCTCCCCTTGCCTCTTTTCCGCAATCGTATTCCGGTTATTGTAGATGAAGTTACAACACTTGTCGGACCGGGCGAGCTTATTGACGTTATCGTTACCGAGCGCGGTATTGCGATAAATCCTTTACGAAAAGATTTAATCGAAGCAAGCAAAAATTCCGGTTTACCGATAAAAACCATACAAGAACTGAAAGACGAAGCCGAAAAAATATGCGGTAAACCGCAAAAACCCGAATTTACCGACGAAATAATCGCCGCAATAAAATGGGTTGACGGAACGGTAATTGACGTTGTCAGGAAATTGAAGAAGTTTGAGTAATTGATGTATCCGTGCCACGCTGTAGTGTGGCACGGTTAATAACAGCAATATGTTTTTTGAAGAAAACAAAATATATCATATTTACAATACGGGGAATCAATATCAAAAAATATTCTTCTCGCATGAAAATTATCTGTTTTTTATTCAAAAAATCAGAAAATATTTAATGCCGGTTTCCGATATTCTCGCATGGTGTTTAATGCCTAATCATTTTCACATTATGATTGCTGCAAACGACAGAACAATTAAACAAGCAGAAAAACGCAAACAAGAAGCAAGTCAATTTTCGGAAAATTTACGGCTTTTGTTAAGCCAATATTCACAGGCAATTAACAAACAAGAAAATTTAAGCGGTTCTCTGTTCAGACAAAATACAAAATCAAAATGTCTGTACCAAGTTAATACAAACAAATATGCCGTAACCTGTTTTCACTATATTCACAGAAATCCGTTTGAAGCTAAACTTGTATCCAAAGTTTCCGATTGGCAATTCTCCTCTTTTAAAGACCATGCAGGTTTACGAACAGGAAGTTTATGTAATATAAATTTGGCACAAGAAATTATAAATTACGATAAAGATAATTTGGAATATCAGACATTGTATAAACCGGATGATAATGAATTAAGACACATTTGGTAGTTTAAAGTGAGCAAACCGTGCCACGCTGCAGCGTGGCACGGATAGAAAAACAAATTAAAACAAAACAAAATGGAACTATTATACATTTGGATAGAAAATTATAAAAACATCAAACTACAAGGTTTTAATTTCAGCCCGAAACATTATTTTGAGTTTATCCCAAAAGAAGACGACAACGAAAAAATAACCGGCGGTGAACTAAAATATACCCCAAACAAATATGATTTACCCGATAATTTTTTCGGCGATAATATTGTAAATATTACCGGAATTGTCGGAAAAAACGGAAGCGGAAAGAGCAGTTTATTAGAATTTTTATCAAAATGGATAAGAAATTATCATTTAAAATATTTTGTTGTCTTAAACTTACAAAATGAAATTATTATTTTACATAATAAAATTTCTATACACACTCCGTTTAAATGTATTCCTTTCTTTACTGAAAGAGGACTAAATAAAGAATTACCTGAACCAAGCATTGCAAGTATATATCTATCAAATACTTTTAGTCCGAATATAACATATTTTAACCCAAAAGGAATTTATTCGACACAAATAAATGTTTCGACAAATTATATTTTAAGAAAAATTGAAGAGAAAATTTCTAATAGAAACAACTTTTATGTTTTAAGAGAATATTGGCTTAAAGAACTTATAAGTATTGATAAATTCCTTAATAAATCGGAACTTTCAAAACATATATTAAAATATGTCGGAATAAAAAACGGAATAAAAAACATAACAATATCATCAAACATATTTGTATTGAACACAAATTTACAGGTAGGAGAATCGCAGATATATTATGAAATATATAGAAAAATACAAACAGATACTAAACAAGAGCAATTAATAATAGTATTACTTTCTATTTTTTTTGTTTTATCCTTTGAAATTAAAGTAAAATCAATTTTTAATAATTTAAATCCTGATAACAATACAGATTCAGAGAAAAACCAAATTAGAAATCTACTTACAGATATTAGAGATTTATTTAATTCTATTAAAAATAATACGTTTAAAGAAAAGAAAAAAGAACTAGAAACACTGATAAAAGCAGACTCTCGTTTACTTACAGATTATTTTGAATATATTAATGCTGTTTATGATTTAATCAATAATCAAACAGCTACTTATGAAATATTTTTGAAAGAAAGTAAAACCTTTTTTGATGAAAATAATTTAAATGCTTTTTCGAAAATGTTGCATTTTATAAAAAAAATAAAAACAGATAAAATTATATTTAATAATATATCAGAAGACTTTATAAACTTTGAAATCCCAAGGGAGTTTTTTAGTGAAATTATTAAGATTTATAAAGAAACGTTAAAATATAACCCTGAAATTAATAATTACTTGTATTTTAACTGGGGGTTAAGTTCCGGAGAATTAGCATTTATTACTTTATTTTCAAAAATGCTTGAAGCAAAAGAATTAATAGATATTGAAGTGCAAAAAGAAAAAAATAATGGAAAAATTAATTTTGAAAAATACCTAGTTTTTATTGATGAAATAGATTTATATTTACATCCGGAATGGTCAAAACAAAATATTTATTTGCTCACAAAAGTTTTACCTTTAATTTTTGATAAACCCGTTCAATTAATCATTACGGCACACTCTCCCTTCATTGTTTCTGATTTACCGGAAAAACACATAATGTTTCTTGAAAAAGATAAGAAAACAGGAAATTGCAAAGTAATCCCCGAAATAGAACAAAAAGAAACTTTCGGGGCAAATATTCATACATTATTTTCAAATGCGTTTTTTATGCAAGACGGTTTAATCGGTAAATTTGCCGAAGAAAAAATACAAGATGTTATTGATTATCTTAACGATAAAAAAGAAAGCAAAATAAAAAACAACGATGAAGCACAAAAAATCATTAACATCATAGGAGAACCCATTATAAAAAATCAACTTCAAAAAATGCTGAATAATAAACGATTGGGAAAACTTGACGATATTGATGATTTAAAAAAACAAATAACAGAAATACAAGAAAAAATTAATTTGTTAGAAGACGATAAAAAATAATTTTGTTACTTTAAAACCGTGCCACGCTGTAGCGTGGCACGGATAAACCTTAAATAATAATGATAGTTATTACACATTCAAATATTGATGATATAGTAAATGAACATTATAAAAAAGTAAAATCTATTATCAATAATAATAGAATAAGACAGTCTTTTTTATTTTTCAAAGATATTTATAATGGAGATTTTGAATTTTTAATAAAAGCAAGACCTGTTGAGTTAAATAAGATGCTGTATAAATATGAAAAAAATAACTATAATAAAGCAAAATTTATATTCGCAAAAAAAATTATTAAAAATCATTATACTAAATTTATAAATAAATTTGGTTCTGATTTTATCAATAATTTAGAGATTACTGTTTGTCCCTATTGCAACAGAGAATATATATTTAAATTTGAAGACACAAAAAAACAAAAAGCAAGAGTTTTGGCAACTTTTGACCATTTTTATGATAAATCACGATATCCGTTTCTGTCATTATCTTTTTACAACTTAATTCCGTCTTGTTCAATATGTAACAGCAAATTTAAAACAACAAAGGATTTTTACGAAGAAAAACACTTGCACCCCTATGAAGATGATTTTAATTCACGTGCAAAATTTCATTTAAAAATTGTTAAACCGAGTTTTTATCATTCAACGAAAGGAATAAGAATTGAACTTAAAGAAAACGATAATGAAGATATTAAAACAAAAAATACAATTTCAACTTTCAGATTAAATGATATCTACGAAAAACATTCGGACATTGCTCTTGAACTCATAAAAAAACAATATATGTATTCGGACGACTACCTTGAAACTCTTTATAAACAGTATGAAGGAACTTTATTTAAAAATTTTGAGCAACTGAAAGGAATTATTTTCGGTAATTATATCTCGGACGATGAAGTTCATAAACGACCTTTGGCAAAATTTACGAAAGATATTTTAGAAGATTTGGAATAACATATTAACCAAACCCGTAATCAAATCCGTGCCACGCTGCAGCGTGGCACGGTTCATTATGTAGCGGCACGGATAATATATAAAATGTAACAAATCACAAATTTATACGTTATTATTCCGTAACCGTAAAAACAAATAATGAAATTTAAATTTCTTCTGTTACTTCTTGTTGCACTCTTTAACGGTAAAATTTCAAACTCCGCCGTTATCTCCGGAACAATAACAGATGAAACAGGCACTCCCCTGCCCTTCGCTTCCGTTTTTATAAAGAATTCTACCACAGGTGTTTCTGCAAATTTTGAAGGAAAATATTTTCTGGAACTTAAAGCCGGAACTTATACCTTAATATATTCATTTCTCGGATATGAAAAGTTTGAAAAGAAAATAAAATTAACCGGAAATCAATATCTGAAAATTAATATTAAACTGAAAAGAGCTGTTTCGTCTATTGAAGAAGTCGAAATTGTTGCCGATAAAATCGACCGAGCAAAACGTATTATGAAAAATGTTCGTGATAAACGAAAAGATTACTTAAATAATGTAAAAAACTATCAATGTGAAATTTATGTTAAAACTTCTTTTGAAAAGGAATACCGGGCAAAAGATACTTTTAAGATAAAACACGGAGATACGACATCGGTAACGAACACAATTTCAAAAAAAAATCACGATATTAATTCTTACCTTAAAAAAGACAAACTAAATCTTATTGAATACATTGCGGAAGTGTATTACGAAAATCCGGATAAATACAAAGAAAGCATCAAAGCATTTCACGATTTTTCGGAACAAAAACCTCTCGGCAGATCAATTACCGTACAAGCAGGCATTCCCGATGATGAAATTACGCCGAAACAATATTCCGCATCAAATCTGTATTTGTTTGAAACTGAAAATACAGCGGCAACTTTCAATTTTTATAAAAATCTTCTTGATATTCCGCAATTATGCAACCAACCTTTAAAATCACCGATTGCCTCAAGTTCATTTCTAAATTATAAGTACAAATACATTGAAACATTTACCGAAAACGGTAAGAAAATATTCAAACTCAGTGTACTGCCGATAAACAAGAATGCCGCTTTATTCAAAGGAAATATTTTTATAGAAGACAGTACTTGGGCACTTGCGGCAGCCGATTTATCAATAAATCCGTCGGCATTAATGCTTTATAAAAATTTCAGAATTATTATCAACTGCAAACAAATTAAAACCGGTATTTATCTGCCGTCAAAATTAAATATTATTTACACCGTAAAAGACGGCAAAAAAAATATTCTCGGAGAAACTAAAATTAAATACCAAAATTACAGTGTTAATATTGAGATAAATAAAAAAATATTTAATAATGAAATAAAAACATACGAAAAAGACGCATTTGAAAAAGACTCTGTATATTGGGCAAAAAATCGTTTGCTTTCGCTGAAACCAGGGGAGTTAAAATTCATCTCAAAAACCGACAGTCTGCAGCGTTATTACAAAAGTAATGAATTTCTTGACAAACAAGATTCAATTTTTAACCGACTGTATTGGTACACACCAATTGCCGGCTGGGGACATAAAAATCATTATACGGGAACGGAATTTCACATAGGCGGAATTTTAGAACAGCTTGTTCCGTTCGGAATCGGCGGATACCGACATAAACTTCCTCTGTATTTCAACAAAGAGTTTCATAACGGAATGCTTTTAGAAACAACCGAAGCAATAGATTACGGTTTTAATAACAAAGACCTTAAAGGAAAACTCGGCATCGGATTAACGTATTACCCGAAAAAATTTATCCGAACCTTTATTGATGTCGGAAATACTTATGAATTAATAAACAATTATGCCTCTTTCGAGCAAATATTCAGCCGCAGTAATTATGTGAATACAAAGTCGATACAAATTCGACAACGAATTGAAATAATTAACGGATTGTTTGCCGAATTAACCTTACTCTATTCCGACCAAAATCCCATATCCGACTTGCAACTGTCCGAATGGTCAAAAGAAATTTTCGGAGAACTTAATGAACCTATTGATTTTAAGCGATATACCAAAAGTGAACTAAAGCTAAAGTTAACATATAGAATAAACCAAAAATACCTGATTAAAGGCAATAAAAAAATAATTATTGGTAAAGATTATCCTGAACTGTTTTTCACATACCGAAAAGGCATTCCCGATATTTTAGGCAGCGAAGTAAATTTTGATTATTTTGAAATCGGAGCAAAAGCGGAACATCAATTGGCACGTTTCGGTTCTTCAAGATGGCAGATAACGGCAGGAATATTTACCAATAAACAACATTTGCGACTGTTAGAATACAAATATTTCAGAGGTTCCGACATTATTATATTTTCCGACCCATTAAAATCTTTTCAATTGCTCGGTCCTACGCTGAATACCAATAATGAATTTTTTCGGGCCAATTACATTCACCACTTTAATGGGGCAATTTTAAACAAAATTCCGTTAATCAGTTATTTGAAAATTTCACTTGCCGGCGGTGTCGGAACTATGAGCATTCCGAAAGACAGGTTTTATCATTTTGAAATGTTTGCCGGATTGGAGCGTGTAATCAGAATAAAAGACCAACTTTTCAGATTGGGAATTTATGCCGTAACAGCTGATAATACACTATCAAATACCAATTTTACTTTTAAAATCGGTATCAGCCCCTTTAATTCTTATACAAAAAAATGGACATATTGATTAATAATCATTTATAATACCGTGCCACGCTGCAGCGTGGCACGGATAAAGTTCATACTGCAAGTTTTTAATAATCCGGATATGTTTTAATATTTTCATTTCGATTATGTAAATTTGTAATAAATCATAAAAACATAGAAAAATGAAAACATTAAAATTTCTGTATATATCCGTAAATCTGTTCGGTACAGAAACAGATAAACATTTTACAACAAAAAATAATGCAATATCAATAAACGCCAAGCCGAACTGTTCTGAAAAAAATACGATAATAAGCCCAAAATTGAAAAATACGCTTTAAAAAGTTTCATTTTTGCTGTTTCGGGTTTATAAAGACAAACTAGAGGTAAAGCATTTGCAATTATCGGTTTGGTTTTAAGCATTCTTGCATTATTATCTCCTTTGGCGGCAGTCAGCGGCATAATTTATGCTTTGCTGAATATTAATATAAGCATTTAAATCTGAACAAAATGAAATACGCCGAAATCGAAACCCAAAAAGAACTGAAGCACCTTTTCAGAAAACCGGGAGATATTATTGATAAAGTTGCTTTTCAAGATGTTGATTTAACTGAATTTGAAGAAGATTTTTTTCGATTTTATTTCAGCAACTGTCTCTTTCTTGGCTGCACGATGAACCACGATGAACGAAAAAGTAAAATATCATATTGAAGAAGAAAATTACATATTTCCGAAATTAAATGTTCCTTATAATATCTACCCCAACCGATTATATGACAAGAACGATTTATACGGCGAATACGAACTCGGAAAACCGGAAACATACGAACTAACATTTGACAAAATTGTTTACAAACACTTTATTGAAACCGGGAAAGAAACTGACAGCATAAAGGAAACCCTTGCCCGCCGCCTGCACGACCATTCAATTACAGATGCTCTTTACGATTTTTTATCGAAATACGACGAAAAAAAAGTGGTTGCAATTATGGGCGGTCACAGTTTAGCAAGAAATACCGAAGATTATAAAATGGTTGTCGAACTTTCAAAAGAATTAACCGAAAACGGTTATCTGATGACATCCGGCGGCGGACCGGGTGCAATGGAAGCAACCCACGTCGGTGCTTGGTTTGCCGGCAGAAATTCAGACGATTTAAAAAATGCTTTTGACATACTAGACACAGCACCTGTGTACAAAGATAAACTCTGGATGGATACTGCGATACAGATAATTGACAAATTTCCGAACAATAACAAATACGAAAGTCTCGGAATTCCTACGTGGCTCTACGGACACGAACCTCCCACACCATTTGCGACAAAAATTGCCAAATATTTTGCCAACAGCGTTCGCGAAGACGGATTGCTCACCATTGCCAAAGGCGGTATTATATTTTCACCCGGAAGTGCCGGAACCATACAAGAAATTTTTCAGGAAATAACACAAAACCACTACCTGAGTTTCGGCTATGCAAGCCCAATGATTTTTATGAATAAGAAATTTTGGACGGAAGAAACTCCCCGGTTTACAGGTACATACAAGACTTAGTAAACAGAGGAAAATTAAAAAATTTAATTTTATCGGTTTGCGATACAATTGATGAAATTAAAACCGAACTTAAAAAATTTAACTGAATAAAACACTTCAATAAATAAATAGTATTCTGTGTAATATGTGAAATCCGTGTGAAACAAAACAACTATCCGGAGTAACCTGTGAAATCCGTATAATCCGTGTGAAGCAAAAATTTATTATCCGTGAAATCTGTGTGAAATAAATAAGAACTAAATCACCAAAATAATTTGTAATACTTTTCTTTCTTTAAACCGGATATTAACTACTTTTGTAATATTATTCCGATAAAAATTTAAAAGATGAAACAATCTGTAATTATTACTATTCTACTGTTAATAAGCATATTAACATTCTCTCAAAAAAATAATATCGTAAATCATAAGCTATTTGCGAAAATAAATCCCGAAACTTCCGAAATTGAAGTTACCGACAGCATAAGCATTACGGGTGATTTCACCGGAGAATTTCTGTTAAACTCCGATTTACTTCCTTTTTCAAATTCAAAAAATATTAAGCTGAAAAAAATTCAAGATAATATCAAAGCCGGCGATATAGGAATGGACAGAGATAATGAAGAGGCAGGTATTAAATTAACAAAATACAAAATTTCCGGAAAAAATAAGAATTTCGTTATTTCGTATAAAGGAAAAATTGCCTCCGAAATTGAACAAAGTAAAGAGAATTATCAAAGAGGATTTTCACAATCTGCCGGAATCATTTGTAATAAAGGCATTTACCTTGCCGGATCAACCTATTGGATACCCGTTTTTGATAATACTTTGATTACTTTTTCACTTACTTGCGAATTGCCCGAAAATTGGAAAAATGTTTCACAGGGAAAACGAATTAAAGAACTTACAAAAGAACATAGACATTTTGACACTTGGGTATGCACTAAACCGCAGGAAGAAGTTTTTTTAATTGCCGCAAAATTTACGGAATATTCTCGTGAAACAGCTGCCGGAATTAAGATTATGGCTTTTCTCAGAACCCCCGACGAAGGATTGGCAAATAAATATTCGGAAGTTACCGAACAATATATGCAAATGTATGAAAGTATGTTAGGGAACTATCCGTATTCAAAGTTTGCTTTGGTCGAAAACTTTTGGGAAACCGGCTACGGAATGCCTTCTTTTACGCTCTTGGGCGAAAAAATTATCCGCTTTCCGTTTATTCTGCATTCCTCTTATCCGCACGAATTACTGCACAATTGGTGGGGAAACAGCGTTTATGTCGATTTTTCCGGCGGAAACTGGTGCGAAGGAACAACGGCTTTTATGGCAGACCACCTGATAAAAGAACAACGCGGAGCCGGTGAAGAATATCGCCGTTCGACTTTGCAAAAATTTACAAATCTCGTAAATAAAACTAATGATTTTCCGCTAAGCAAGTTTCGTTCACGCTACAACGGTGCAAGTGAAGCTATTGGTTACGGAAAAGCTCTGATGATATGGCAAATGCTTCGCCGAAAACTCGGTGATGAATTGTTTTTGAAAGGAATGCGATTATTTTATAAAAAGAATATATACAAAGCCGCATCTTATGATGATATCCGCAAAGCTATGGAAAAAGTTTCCGGTATGGATTTAAAACCGTTTTTTAAACAATGGATTTATCGTACGGGAGCACCGGAATTAGCTTTGAAAACCGTTAAAACGGATATGTTCGGCGGAAAATATCGTATTTTTATAACACTTGAGCAAAAACAACCGGATAATGCTTTTAATATTGACGTTCCGATAAATATTGCAACAAGCAAAGGCATTAAAACCTTTGTTTTCAATATGAATAAAAAAGTTCAGAATTATCAGATTATTCTGAAAAACAAACCTCTTAAATTAGCTGTTGATCCTCAATACGATGTTTTCAGAATATTAAATCCGAATGAAGTCCCTCCTGCTCTTTCAAAAATTTGGGGAAGCAAAGAAAATATAATAATCGTTCCGAGCCGAGCAAATAAAACGCAACAACGAATATACGATAAATTTGCAAAAGACTGGAAAAATACGGATAATGACAATTTTAAAATTGTATATGACAATGAGTTAAAAACTTTACCGAAAAATGTAACAGCCTGGGTTTTAGGTTTTGAAAATATATTTGCTCCTGAAATTAACAAAGAACTCCGTGTTTATAAATCTGGTTTTTTGAAAGATTCGGTCATTTTTGAAAATAAAAAACTGTTCAAAAAAGGGAACGATTTTATTTTTACGCTTTTTGATAAAAATAATGCCGATAAACAACATATTTTCATTGCTTTTGATAATGAAAAAGCCATTCCCGGATTAATCCGAAAATTACCGCATTACGGAAAATACGGTTATTTGGCATTTACCGGCGATGAACCGACAAATATTGCCAAAGGAGAATGGTCTGTTTTACATTCGCCGTTAGTAAAAACATTCACAAAAGATGCAAGAAAATTATCGGTAATCACCGACAGAAAAGCATTAGCATACTTAAAACCTGTTTTTTCGGAAAGCAAAATGATGTCAACCATTAAATATCTTTCTTCCGATGAATTAAAAGGTCGCGGTTTAGGAACTCCTGAACTTGATAAAGCTTCAAAATACATTGCAGGGGCATTTAAAAAAGCCGGATTAAAACCGCTTATAAAGGATTCTTATTATCAAACGTTTACTCACAAGTTTAAAGATAAAGGTAAACTGAAAGTTACCAATGTCATCGGAATAATTCCCGGAACCGATCCCGCTCTTAAAGATTATCCGGTTGTTGTTTCCGCCCATTACGACCATCTCGGTTTCGGTTGGCCCGATGTGCATAAAGGCGATAAAGGAAAAATTCATCACGGTGCTGATGATAACGCCAGCGGAACCGCAATTTTAATTGAGTTGGCACGAACTATGGCAAAATCAGTAAAACCGAAGAGAACAATTATCTTTTTGTCGTGCAGCGGCGAAGAAGCCGGCTTAATCGGATCCCGCTATTTTGTTCAACATCGTAAAGAGTATGTAAAAGGTGAAATTTTTGCCGATGTAAACATTGATACCGATGGCAGTTTATTCGATAAAAAATTACTTGTTTTAAACGGCAACACCGCAAAAGAATGGAAATATATTTTTATGGGAACGGATTATACAACCGGTGTAAAATCGGAAGTTATTGATAAAGAACTTGATGCCAGCGACCAATTTGCTTTTATCGAGAAAGATATTCCCGCTGTTCAATTATTTACGGGTGCAACACCAAATTATCATCGCCCGACCGATACTTGGGAAAAAATTGACGGCAAAGGGCTTGTAAAAGTAATTGCCGTAGCAAAAGAAGTTCTGGAATATTTGGCTGACCGTGAGGATGCTATGCATTATACCGGAAAAATACACAATACCGACACTGAAAAAAATAACAATTCGAAACCGAAAAACAAGAAAAACCGACGTGTAAGCACCGGTTCGGTTCCGGATTTTTCCTTTACCGGAAAAGGAGTAAAAATCGGCAGCATTGTTGAAAATTCCGCCGGCGAAAAAGCCGGTTTAAAAGCCGGGGATATTATTATTGCTTTAAACAACAAAAAAGTTGAAACCTTAAAACAATATTCCGATTATTTGAAAGAACATCAACCCGGTGATGTCATTACTTTAACCGTTTTAAGAAACCAAAAAGAAAAGAAAATTAAACTTAAATTGGAAGAACGATAGAAACGCACCGGCAGGACTTCTCATTAAACCGCAAAAATTTTTAAAATGCACAAACCCGAAGTGACAGACCTGCGTTTGTCTCTTTTTAATGATGCGGCTGTCTCTAAATGCGTACGTCTTTTCAAACCCGAGAAAAATACAACGAAACAACCGCAAGTTGTCTCTACATCGGCATTTCCGCTATTTTCAACGTTTTAAAATCTTTCGGATGTTTAAAAGTTGAAAAAATCCCCAAATCACGGTATTGTACGAAATTTTCGGAACATTTATGTTTGCAGAAATTTTAAAACAATACGCAATGAAATAAATTTAATTTATTGCTGTTACGTTAATTTTTTTGTCTTCGCATAATCTGTTTTTGCAAATAAGCAGAATATCGACTTAAAAATTAGTCCGTATAAATTCGGAATATTCTGATTTATATAATTAATGAAAGAAATTATTAAAAATATAACAATGAAATTCATTACTTTAGTAATGATTGGAATAATAGGATTGTTTATCGTCAATAAAGGTGTTTTTATGCATTCACACAAATTGGCAAACGGTTCTGTAATTTCCCACTCACATCCATATAATAAATCTGAAGATTCAAAGCCGTATAAATCTCATCATCATACAGATACTGAATTTTTCTTCTTTCAAAATTTAAGAATTCTTTTTCTGATTATATTTTTTAATTTTATCTTATTTGTCGTTATTAAAAAAGTAAAATATTCTTTTTATTTTATAATAAGACATAGTTTAATATCCGAAATTCTTCATAAAGGAAGGGCTCCTCCGATTTCATAATATTAATTTTTACATAATTATAACTTCTGTCATTCGGCTCTATCCGTAATTCAAAATTTTATTGCCGAAGAAGTAATTTATTAACATTAACAAAATATAATATTATGAACAGAATATTTTTTCTTTCGACAATACTTTTATTGTCATTCACACAAATTAATTATGCACAAAAATTAAAAACTGATGCAAATATCATCGGACACGTAGTTTGCAATGGTGAACATATCCCTTTTGCAACCGTAAGTGTTAAAGGAACAACAATTGGGACAACAACAGATGAATCGGGACATTATCAATTAATAAATCTGCCGGAAGGTAATTTGATAATTATAGCACAATCATCAGGTTATAAGCCCCGGGAAAAGGAAATTACAATAAAAGCAGGAGAAACCAAAGAACTGAAATTTGAATTAGAACAAGATGTTTTAGGGCTTGAAGAAGTTGTAATTACCGGAGACAGAAACGCAACAAACAGAAGAGAATCTTCAACAATTGTTAATACAATTACACCAAAACTGTTTGCGGCAACTCAATCGGTAACATTAAGCGAAGGATTAAATTTTTGTCCGGGTTTAAGAATGGAAAATAATTGTCAGAATTGTGGTTTTTCTCAAGTCAGAATGAACGGAATGGAAGGACCCTATTCCCAAATTCTAATAAATAGTCGTCCGATTTTCAGCGGATTAGCCGGAGTTTACGGCTTGGAATTAATACCTTCAAATATGATCGAACGCGTTGAAGTAATCAGAGGAGGCGGTTCTGCATTATACGGAAGTAATGCTATTGCCGGCACAATAAATATTATCCTTAAAGACCCGATAAACAACTCTTATGAATTTGGTATAAATACAGGGCTTATTGGTGTTGGTCCGGAAAACTCAGGAAATACCGCACAAGATTATTCTGTTAATTTTAATACATCTTCGGTCTCTGCGGATAATAAAACAGGCATGGCTCTTTATGGGTTTTATCGCAACAGAGAACCGTTTGATGCAAATAATGATAATTTTTCCGAAATCGCTTCTTTAAAAAATACTACAATAGGAACCCGATTATACCACCGCTTCGGAATAAGGAATAAACTTACCGTCGATTTTTTTAATATAAAAGAAGACAGACGAGGCGGAGATAAATTTGATTATCCTGTTCATGAAGCAAATATTGCTGAAGCATTAAATCATAATTTGACAACAGGAGCATTAACATATGAACAGTTTATCAATAAGAATGATTTGTTTTCAATTTATGCTTCCGGACAAAGAGTAAACCGAGATTCGTACTACGGAGCCGAAAAATCGTTAAATGATTACGGAAATACCAAAGATTTTTCTTATACAATAGGTGCTCAATACAATGCAAAATTCGGGATTTCAAATTTAGTTATCGGCATTGAGAACGACGGAGCTTTATTAAAAGATAAAAAGCTGGGATATGCCGATATTAATAATGCAATAGTTGTTAACGATACAATTGTCAGTGTTCCGCATACCGATAATGTTGTGGTTGCAGATCAAGCTACTAATACCGCCGGGATTTTTGCACAATATGAAATTAACCGAAATAAACTTAAAGTTTCTGTCGGGGCACGATTTGACAATTACAGGGTAGAAGATAAAGAACAATCCGGTTCTGACAAATCAGGAAATGTGTTAAGCCCCCGGCTAACTTTTAAATATGATATAAAAGAATATTTACAAGCTCGAATTAGCTACTCGCAAGGATACCGTGCCCCGCAAATATTTGATGAAGACTTACACATTGAAACATCAGGTTCAAGAAAGGTAATTCACGAGAACAGCCCCGATTTAAAACAAGAAACAAGTCATAGTTACATGGCATCACTCGACTTCAATAATAAATTAGGTAAGGTATATTTCGGCTTATTGGTTGAAATGTTTTACACGCAACTTAACAATCCTTTTGCAAATGAATATAGTGAACCTGATGAAAACGGGACTGTGATTTATACACGAATTAATGCAGAAGAAGGGGCAAAAGTAAAAGGTGTAAATATTGAATTGAATGTGGTACCGTCCGATAAATTTTCTCTGAAATCAGGTTTCACAATACAAAAGAACAAATATGAACAAACACAAGAGTTTAATGAAAAAAGGTTTTTCCGTACTCCGGAAGATTACGGCTACTTAACTTTAGATTGGCAACTGTCAAAAAAACTCGGAATATCTTCAACAGGTAATTATACCGGAAAAATGCTTATTCCTTATTTTGGTTTACAAATATCCGACCCTGACAAAGGAAAATTGATAGAATCAAAAAGTTTTTATGATTTAGGAATAAAAATACGGTATAATATTAAATTAAACGGGACTGTTTTACAACTTTTTACCGGAATAAAAAATATATTTAATTCTTATCAGAGCGATTTTGACAGCGGAGTTGACCGAGATCCGGGATATATATACGGACCGATGAATCCAAGAACTGTTTATTTTGGTTTAAAAATCGGTAATTTTTTTAAATAATCAGAAAATACTCTGTGAAACAACAGATTTACAGGGTGTTTCTGTTAACTCAAATTAAATCAACTATAATAAACAACTTTTTAACTACATCTAAATTAGCAACTTATATTGTGTTCACCAAATACTTTGATATTTTTTTAACTTTATAAGTTGAACTGATGAACAATTGACAACAGAATAAGTATTAATAAAAATTTGAGAAATTATTGTCATTTGTCAGCCAAAAAATAACTTATGTAGATTTATCAACATATTTTCAAAATTATTTTGCAAATTTGTCATTCAAATTTTAAACTTCCGGATTATGTTAAAGAAATTATTATTTTGTTCGGTAATTATTTTTTCAGGTGTTAATTCATTTTCACAAATAACTATGAATAAGTTATTTATGCAAAAAGAACTCCGACAAGCGTATAAAAACAAAACACGTTCTTACGACGGAAAACCGGGCAAAAACTATTTTGTAAACCGAACAGACTATAAAATAAACGCCGAATTTAATCCGAAAACAAGATTACTCTCAGGCACGGAAACAATGACATACACAAACAACAGTGCCGACACTTTGAAACAAATGTATTTTAATCTGTATCAGGATATATTTAAAAAAGGAAATGCACGCGATTGGGATATCGGTGCCGTTGATATTACCGACGGTGTAAAAATCAAAAAAATCGTTTTTAACGGAAAACTGATTAAAGTAAATTCCGATGCGGTTTCAAACAGGCAATCAATTTTAAGAATAAAACTGCCTGAAAATATTAATCCCGAAACATCGGCAAAAATTGAAATATCTTGGGAATTTACCTTTCCGGGAACGGTTCCGATACGAATGGGGACATATGAAAAAGATAATTTTATGATTGCCTATTGGTATCCGAAAGTTACGGTTTATGATGATATTGTGGGGTGGAATACGCACGGACATACGGGAAATCAGGAATTTTATAACGATTTCGGAAATTTTGATGTAAGTATCACTGTTCCGGGCGATTACCAACTTTGGGCAACCGGCATTTTGCAAAATATAACCAGTTTATACACAGATAAATACATTAAGCGTTTTGAGAAGTCTGAAAAAACGGATGATGTCGTTCACATTATTTCGGCAGAAGACCGAAAATCCGGAGATATTATGAAAAAATCCGAAAAAATCCGAATTTCATATATGGAAATTCAAATCGGAACAAACCCCGGATTTTGCTTTTGCAATGAGCCGAACGTATTATTGGGATGCAACAAGTATTCTATCCGGCAAGCGAAGAGTTTCAATAAATGCCGTTTACAAACCGACTTCTGAATATTTTAAACAAGTTGCCGATATTGCACATAAAACGCTTAAATTCTATACGGAAGAAATTCCGGGTATTCCCTACCCTTATCCGCAAATTACGGACTTTAACGGCGGCGGCGGAATGGAATTTCCCGGCATGACTAATTGCGGTGAAGCTCGCAGCTATACTTCTACGATTTATCTGACAGCACACGAAATCGGTCATTCATATTTTCCATTTTACACCGGACTTAACGAACAAAAATATGCTTGGATGGATGAAGGATTAATCACTTTTTTTCCGCAATTTATTGTTGAAAAATATACGGATGACCCCGATTATATTTTGTTTAAACGAAACATTGCCGCATACAACAAATCTGCCGGAAACTATAATGATGTTCCGATGATGATAAACACCAATAATGTAGGACGCTATGCATATCGTTTTCATTCATATAATCGTCCTTCTACGGCTTTTTATTTGTTGTACAACTATCTCGGTAAAGATAAGTTTGCAAAAGCTCTGAACTTGTTTACAAAACGCTGGCACGGTAAGCACCCGATGCCGTTTGATTTTTTCTTTACCTTTAACGAAGTTGCCGGCGAAGATTTAGCTTGGTTTTGGAAACCTTGGTTTTTCGATTTGGGCTGTGCCGATTTAAGTATTGAAAACATTGATACTTCTGCAAAAGATGCTGTATATGTTACCGTAAAAAACAAAACAGGCTTTCCGGTCCCCGTGCATTTAACCGCCGTATATAAAACCGGAAAAACAAAGCAATTTGATTTTAAAATGAGTATTTGGAAAAACAATATTAAAACTTATAAAATTCAAATTCATTCAGGAGGTTTGCAAAAAATAATTTTAGATACGGAAACCACACCGGATGCTTATCCGGAAGATAATGTAAAAACATTCTGATTTATTACCTCGGTATTTCAATACAGAACGTACTGCCTTTTCCGAGTTCACTTTGAACTCGGATTTTTCCTTTATGAAAACCAATAAAATCTTTACATAAAATTAAGCCTAAACCCGTTCCGGTTTCATTTTCAGTTCCTCGTTGACTTGACGTCTGTTCAATTTTAAAAAGAGAATCAATTTGATCTTTATCCATTCCTGTTCCGGTATCTTCTATACAAACAGTTATTTTTTTATCGGATTTTTCCAAACTGAATTTTATGTGTCCGTCTTTAGGTGTAAACTTTATTGCATTTGTAAATAAATTTCTGATAATAAAATTCAACATATTAAAATCGACAAAACCGGTAATTTCTTGATTGGATTCAAAAATTACCGAAATATTTTTCTTTGCTGTCAAATCCGATAATAAACTGATATTTTCAGAAATTATCTTATTAATTATCAATGTTTCAGGAAGAAATTTAATTTCGCCTTTCTGTGAACGTGCCCAAGTTAACAGATTTTCAAGCAAGTTATAAGTATTTTTAGCCCCTTCCGAAATTAAACGAATTAAGTTTTCTTTTTTCGTTTCATCATATTTTTTAAAGTTTTGATATAAAAGTTCAGATAAAGACATAATAGCACCGAAAGGATTTTTTAAATCGTGTGCAATAATCGAAAGAAATTTGTCTTTTGTCTCATTCGATTCTTTGAGTTTTAGCTCATTTTCTTCTAAAAGTTCCTGCATTTTTTTGCGTTCGGAAATATCTTCAATAAAGGCGATATAATTAATCACATTATTTAATTGATTTTTTAAAGGAAAAATAGTCGAATTTACCCAGTTTTTTCGACCGTTTTTTGTTTTATTTATGAACTCACCTCTCCATGTTTCACCTTTTTTTATCGTTTTCCATAAATTTTTGTACGTTTCTTCGGGTGTCAATCCGGATTTTAAAATACGAGGATTTTTGCCTAAAACTTCTGCTTCTGTATATCCGAAAACTTCAGAAAAATAAGGATTTACATAATCAATATTACCTTTATTATCCGTTGTAAGAATAGAAATGGTACTTTGTTTGACAATTTCCGATAATTTTGAAATTATTTCTTCATTTTTTTTACGAATCGAAATATCTTCAATAATTGAATAAACTAAATAAATTTCATCATTATTATTTTTTATAGGTACATTAACGGCTCTTAAAAAAACTTCATTTCCCGACGAATAAGGATATGAAAATTCGGTATCAGATTGCTTTCCGGTTTTTAAAACACGATTAAAATCATCAATAAATCTGCTGTATTGTAAAGGTTTTATTTTATAAATATTCTCTGATTCAATTGTTTTATCATAGGACGGATAGTACAAAATATTTAATAATGCATTATTTACATCTTTGATATTACCAAATTTATCAATAACGGCAATGCCAAACGGTGAAATATTAAAAAGTGTCTTAAAATATGTTTTTCGTTTATTTAAAAGTTTATTTTTTCGTATGTTTAAAAAAATTATTGCCGACAGAAGTAATAAAGAAAGGATTCCGAAAAAAAATGAAATAAGCAGTAATCTGTTACGGCTTTTTAAAGTTCTGTTTGAGTTTTCCAAATTTAAAACTTTCATTCTTTCAATTTCAGATTTTGCTTCATTTTCAATTTTCAATAGTTTATCATTACTGTTTATTTCTTTCAGTTTATTTAATTCAATTTCATGTAAATAAGCCGATTTATAGTTGCCGAGTTTAATTTTTTCTTTTATTATAAGTTCATAAGCACGTAATTTAACAGAGTTTATATTAAAACTGTCAACATATTGAAAAGCTGAATCAATATGTTTATTGAATGCAAGGGTATTATTTTTTGCAAAATCTGTTAAGGCATAATAATAATATATTCGTGCTAAACCGGATTTTTCTTTATCAAAAGCATATTTTTTTGCAGCATTTAAGCTTGAATATGCCATAGGATAATTTTTTTGTTCTTTATAAACAGAACTTCTGAATAAATATAAATCAATTAAATAATGAAAATTATTATATTTATAACATTTGTCAATTCCTTTCGTAAAATAATAATTCGCAGAATCATATTTATTTTGTAAATTAAAATAATATCCTAATGATGTGTATGAATCTATTATATCTTGCTTCCGATTAATTTGTAAACGCATTTTTAATGCTTTTTTAAAGTATTTACCGGATTCGGTATAATCACCTTGTAAATCATATACAATTCCTAATTTATTGTAGGTTTTTGCAATCATTGCGGATGCAAAATCGTGATTAACTTTCTTTAATTTATGAAATTCGTCAAGTGCTTTTTGATAAATAATAATACTTTTATTAAAATGATTTTGTAAGTAATAGTTTTTTGCAATGTAAAGATATGTTTCGCCTTTGTTTAAATGATTTTTTTCTTCAATTTCCAGTGCTGTGTACAAATTAACTAAAGACAAGATATACAAACCTTGTTCGATGTATATTTGACCGATTTTCAAATACCAAAAGGAAGTATATTCTGCATTTGAATTATGAAAAAAATCAATACCTTTTTTACAAGTATTTATAGCATCAAACCAATTAAATTTTAATTGATAGTCATATAAATCAATTAAGGCTTTTTGTTTCAGATTATCATTTTCGGCAGAGTATATTTGTTTTTTAAATTTTATTGAATCAGAAATATTTTGTGAAAACGTATTATTAAAACTAACAATAAATATAACAAGCAGAAATAATAAGAGATATTTTTTATTCATCAGTCAGATGTTTTTTACAAATTTACGGAAAAATATTTTTTTAGAACAAATAATCCTGAATATTATTATCTCATTAAATACCGTATTTACTATAGATTTCAATACGTACCGGGCATTTACACATTTTTTCGTTACCGAAATAAAAACTATTGATACAAGTACCGAATTTTACATTTTCCGTGAGGCAGAATTCATTTTCAAAACAATATTTAATACTGCAAATATTACTTTTAGAATTTTCTTGTAAACATATAAAATCTTTATCACAAATTGTTCGATTGATTATATCCGGATTTATTTGAAATCTCATAAAATAAAAATCTTATTGTTATATATAATAATACGTTAATTTAAAAAATAAGTTTCAAGATATTGATGAAATCAATCTAAATGCTTTTAAAAAGAATGTTACATTGATATAAAAAAGAGGTATCTTTCAGAAGTTTTTTATAAATAAAGAAATTGGAAAGTTATCTTTTAAGAAAACAAGCAGAGCAACTCCCGAAATTAACAGATGATACCAAACTGTTATCAAAATGGTGATTTAGAAAAAGAAATATTAATTACAAGATATTCAGTCACAAAAAGTAAAATCGCATTTTTTATCTTTTTCGAAGCGAATTCTTATCTGTACTTTTTCTTTCTTATAAAATAAACTAAAATTCCGAACAGTACAACCAGTAATACCGGCAGGGTAACATTTATCAGTTGAATTAAAAAGCGATTTTTAACAACTTTATTATGATTAAGCAAACGCATTTTTAGTTCGCGTGAACGAATGGTCATTAATCCGCCGTCATCACATAAATAATTTACGGCATTCAGAATAAACTCTTTATTGCCCTGAAAAACATGCCTTGTATAACGATCAAACCCAATAGGATACGGTTGCCCTTTTGAAGATACTTCATTTTTTATTATATCACCGTCACTTACAACAATCATTTTTGCCGGTTTGCTTTCAGTAAGCACATCGCTGTATCTCATATTCGGAAAATATTTTTCAACGGGGCGATTTTTAAATACAGAAGTAAACCTGCCCTCAAGCAAAACAGCAATATTTTTTTTCCCGCCGTGCATTTCATTATCCGGAGGCATAGACCTGACTTGATCTAGACTGATTCTTGCCGGAATAGGTTCCGGTTTAGTATTCTCTGAACTTCTCAGCAAAATAGTCTTTTTTATTTTATTATTATTACCCACTGTATCAATTGTACTTACAAATTCTGTTTTTATATAATTCAAATATTTTGAAATAACATGTTTATTATCAGACACAATAACGGGAAAATAATACCACGGATAATTTTTAATATATGGTTTTCCGTCGGTACCGTCAACTGCAATACCTATGGGAGATGACAATTTATCAAGAAACAAATCTTTATTCACACGAACGCCGTATTGGAACAACATATCATCCAAATTATTATCGAGAGGCAGAGCAATAGTCGAAGACGTTAAAAACAGACTGTCAATATTAACATTTGTTCCGTCAAGCATCCATAGCACATTTCCGCCGTTCATAATATATTGGTCAATAACGAATTTATCTTGTTCGGAAAATTTATTCATCGGTTTTGCAATGATAATGGCTTTAAAATTGTTTAAAATCCCGGGTTTTCCGCCCATTATTCCGGTTTTTACTGTATAATACTCGGATAACACAGAAGATATATCCATAACTTCATATTCATTTAATTCTCCTTGTCCGTTTATAAAGGCAATTTCAGGTTTCTTTTGTTTACTTAGTTTTTGTACGGCATTTGTTAATTCATATTCTAAAGATTGAACGGAGTTATTAACATTTTCTTCGCTTTCGGGAGCCGAACCGGCTGCATTCTTCAACAAATTTACGGCAATTTCTTTTCCTTTATACGAAACCAAAGCACCGGGAAAAACCATTTTTGTTGATGTCTTGCCGTCATCGGAAACTTCGCTTGTTTCTATCGGTAACAGTCCTTTATCGGTAAGAGTTTTATACAATCCGAAACGGACTTCTTTATCTTTACTTTCTGAAGGGTCAATAAATTCATAGTCTAAATTATCGCCGGCATAGACTTTAAATTCATCTAATTCTTCTTTAATATATTGTTTATATTTTTTAAGTGTTATAGGTAATCCGTTTCCCGTTAAATAAACCTTCACATAAACTTTATCATCCAAATTTCTTAATATATTTTTTGTATAGGAAGAAAGCGTAAACCTGCCTTCCGAAGTTAAATCTATTCTCAAAAACTTAATTGATAATACCCATGCAAAAACAATGATTGCTGTATAAGATATGATTAAGCGAAGTATGCTGTTTTTTATTTTCATCTTTTTTCAATTAATCTCCGATTATTAACTTTTTAAACTCTCAACTTTATAAATTTTAATTCCCGTTCTACCCTCTCCTTTCTAAAACAAATTTTGTTGAAACAATAAACAAAGCCGAAACTGCAATAAAATAAATAAGATCACTTGTATCTAAAACACCCCTGCTCATAGACTTATAATGTGCAGCAATACCCAAATTATCTATAACATCTCTGAAATTTCCCCACAAATCAAGATTACTGACTGCTTCAAAACCAATATAAAAGAAAAATGAAATAAGCATGGCTGCTAAAAATGCAATAATCTGATTTTCAGTTAGTGACGAAGCAAAAACTCCTACAGCTACATAAACGGAAGCCAAAAAAAACAAACCTATAAAAGAGCCCCAAAAAGCACCGGTATCAATATCCCACATTGGATTTCCGAGTAAACCCACGCTGATAAAAAATATTAATGCCGGAATTAAAGAAAAAATAACCAATGCGATGCCGGCAACATATTTTGCCGATATAATTTGCAAATTTGTCATTGGTCCGGTATATAATATTTCTATTGTGCCGGTACGTCTTTCATCAGAAAAAAGACGCATAGTAATTGCCGGTACCAAAAATAAAAAAACCCAGGGTGCCATAAAGAAAAAAGTATCTAAATTAGCATAACCGCTGTCCAAAACATTATATTCACCCGGAAAAACCCACAAAAACAAACTGTTGGCAATCAAAAAAACGGCAATAACAATATACCCTGTGAGAGAAGTGAAAAAAGAGCTGACTTCTTTTTTAAAAATAACTCCTGTAATTTTTAAGCTTTGCGAATAATTCATTGTAATATTTATTTTTTAATTCAGAAGAATTCAGGAAAATTATCCGTTAAACTCTTGAAGAATTACTATTTCTATTATTTTTTAATTTAAAAACTCAAAATTAATAATTATTTCTGTTTTTATTCTTATAAAAAGATTTGAAACAACAGAACATTTTATCTAAATTTGCCAAACTTGTAAAAAATATGTTGAGCATCTGCATAAATAATTAGTTTTAACAGAGTACAAAAATAAAACGTATATAATGGATTTTAATTTCACCGAAGAACAATTGATGCTGAAAGATGCAGCAAAAGATTTTGCTCGCACGGAATTACTTCCGGGTGTAACCGAAAGAGATGAAAAAGAGATTGAGCCTGCGAAGCAGCTGAAAATGATGCAGGAAATGGGGTTTATGTCGATGATGACAGCTCCGAAATACGGAGGTGAAGGTATGGATACTGTTTCTTACGTTTTAGCTGTGGAAGAAATTTCAAAAATTGATGCTTCGGCAGCAGTTGTTATGTCGATTCAAAATTCACTGATTAACCGCGGATTAGAATATTACGGCAGCGAAGAACAAAAAGAAAAATACTTGATTCCTATGTGTACGGGAAAAGCATTCGGAGCTTTTGCCCTTTCTGAACCGGAAGCGGGTTCCGATGCCACACGACAAAGAACAACAGCAATTGAAAAAGAAGACCACTATTTGATAAACGGTGTCAAGAACTGGATTTCAAATGCCTCTTTTGCCGATTATTTTATTGTTTTCGCCCACACCCATCCCGAAAAAAAACATCACGGTATCAATGCTTTTATTGTTGAAAGAGATACCGAAGGTTTTGAAATAGGTCCTAAAGAAAATAAAATGGGATTAAGGGCTTCTCACACACATTCTTTAATGTTTAATGATGTGAAAGTTCCCAAAAAAAATCGTATCGGAGAAGACGGTTTCGGATTTAAACTTGCCATGCTTTCGCTGAACGGCGGAAGAATAGGTATTGCCGCACAAGCACTTGGCATTGCACAGGGAGCACTAGATTTGGCAATTCAATATTCCAAAGAACGAAAAGCTTTCGGAAAATTAATTTCGGAACATCAGGCAATTGCTTTTAAATTGGCAGAAATGGATATTCGTACCGAAGCTGCCCGAAATATGGTTTATAAGGCAGCTTGGATGAAAGATCAACACAAAAATTTCAAAAAAGCAAGTGCCGCTGCCAAATATATTGCTGCCGAAACAGCTATGTTTGTTACAACTGAAGCCGTTCAAATACACGGCGGTTACGGCTATGTTAAAGAATATTATGTAGAACGACTGATGCGCGAAGCCAAATTAACACAAATTTACGAAGGGACTTCCGAAATACAAAAAATAGTGGTTTCGAGAGATTTGTTAAGATAAACCAAATACTTTACAAATTTTATAAATAATTAATAATCAACAACTTATCTGGCAATTAAGATGCCATTCTGTTTGTCTTCTTCTTTAATTATATATTTTTTTCAACGCTGTTTTTTTTGAAAAAAAATAATTGACTGATATAATCGGGAAATTTTATCTTTGCAGAAATTTTTTTTGAGATGAAAATTAAAGAACTTAAAACTGAAAATTATAATTACAACTTAGTCGGTGAAAAAATTGCCAAATATCCTTTAAAAAATCGTGAAAATTCAAAACTGTTAGTTTATAATTCAGGGAAAATAAAAGATAAAAAATTTTATAATTTACCGGAACTGTTATCTGAAAAGGATTTGCTTGTATTCAATACAACAAAGGTGATACAGGCACGTTTAATTTTTCGTAAAAAAACCGGAGCAAAAATTGAAATTTTCTGCCTTGAACCTAATGAACCGGCAGATTATGAGCAAATTTTTCAAACAACAAAAAGTTGTATTTGGAAATGTGTTGTCGGGAATTCTAAAAAATGGAAAAAAGACACTTTGGTTTCTGATATTCAAATTTCTGATAATAATATTGAATTATGTGCAAACAGAATTTCGGCAGAACATGATACACAAATTATTGAATTTTCTTGGGATAATTCCGATTTTACTTTTGCCGAGATATTAGAATCAGGCGGTGTAACACCAATTCCTCCTTATTTGAATCGAGAATCAGAAGAAAGTGATAAAATTCGTTATCAAACGGTATATTCCGAACAAAAAGGTTCTGTTGCGGCACCTACTGCCGGACTTCATTTTACAAAAGAAGTCATAAGTGAATTAGGTAAAAAAGGAATAAAAACTTCAAATCTCATTCTTCATGTCGGTGCAGGAACTTTTAAACCCGTAAAATCGGAAATAATTGCAGATCATGATATGCATACGGAACATTTCATTATTACATTGAAACTAATTCAAGATTTAATTTCAAATATAAATAATATCGTTTCCGTAGGAACAACAAGTGTCAGGACATTAGAAAGTTTGTATTGGCTGGGAGTTAAATTAAAAGATAATTTTGATTTAAAAGATTTTCATATTTCGCAATGGGAAGTTTATGAATTTACTTTGGAATTGTCGGCAAAAGAAGCTTTGACCGAGATTTATGATTATATGATAGGTAAGAATATTAATTATTTTGAAGCTACGACACAAATAATTATTGTTCCGGGATATAAATTTAGAATTGTAAATAAACTGATAACAAATTTTCACCAACCTAAAAGTACCTTACTGTTACTGATTGCAGCTTTTATTGGTGATGATTGGCAAAAAGTTTATGATTATGCGTTAAAAAATAATTTCAGATTTTTAAGTTACGGAGATAGTTCAATTTTAATACCGTAAATTGTTTTTTTTTTTTTATTTTTACAAATCAATGATTTTATTTTATTATTTTGAATAAATTAGTAACTAAATTTCTCGGTAATTCAAAAGAGTTCCCTCTTAATCACAGAATTAGTAATGCAGCATTAATTTTGGGTGCTTTACTCGGTATTCAGGCATCTGTATCAAATTATATGTTGAATTTACCGATGATAACAGTTTATACAACTTTAGGAATGACTGTTATTTTAAGTATATTATATTATTTCTCAAGAGTTAAAGCAAATTTCAAATTTCCTACATACACGGCTATTTTGATTAATATGTTAATATACACACCTATAATGTGGATTTCAAACGGCGGTTCATCCGGCGGGTTTCAATATTATTTCTTTGTATATGCAACTTTTATTATTGCAGTCGTAAAAAATAAAAAAGTTCTTAAACTTTTTATATCTATAACTGTTATTGTTTTTATTGCTTTATTATTTTATGAATATACTTTTCCGGAAAGAATACTCGGATATCCTTCAAGAGAAGATAAGTACGGAGATTTATTTATCGGTTTTATTTTTGTGCTGTTTGGAGTTATATATCTGTTTTACACATATACAGAATTGTATGACAGAACAAATTTAGAATTATCATTTAAGAATACCGAATTGAAAAAACAAAATATACAATTATTTCAACATCAAAGTAAAATAGAAAATCAAAATATACATATAACTGACAGTATAAAATATGCTCAGAAAATTCAAAAAGCGGTATTTCCTTCTGTTGATTTATTAAAACGTAACACCAAAGATTATTTTTTGCTATACCTGCCGAGAGAAAAAATAGGCGGAGATTTTTATTATTTTACAAAAATTAATAACTGTTTTGTAACAGCAGTGGCAGACAGCACCGGACACGGAGTTCCGGGAGGATTTATGTCTATGTTGGGAATAACTATTTTAGAAGAAATTATTAAACGGAAGAATATTTTAAATGCCGCAGAAATTCTTAATAAATTCAGAGAGGAAATTATCAATTCTTTAGACCAAAAAAACATTCGTTCTACTACAAATGACGGTTTTGATGTTGCAATTTGTATTTTTGATTCTCAAACAAAGCAATTGAATTATGCAGGAGCAAATCTTCCTCTTATTTTAATGAAACAAAAAGAAATCATTTCTTATTCTCCGGATAACATGCCTGTCGGGACATATATTACTATGAAACCTTTCAAAAATAATTACATTGATATTTCAAAAGATGACACTTTCTATTTATTTACCGACGGTGTTACGGATCAATTCGGAGGTGAAAAAGATCAAAAATTTTCGTTTCACAGATTAAAAAAAATATTAACAGATAATTCTGATGAACCCATGTTTATCCAAAAAGAACAATTCAAAAAAATATTCAGAAAATGGAAAGGAAAGCAAAAAAGAACTGATGATGCTTTAATTCTCGGAGTAAAATTAATATAATAAAATGAAAATTTATCATTCCGAAAAAACTGATATTCTGCGTTTTAATCTTTTCCCGGAACAAAAAATTAAACACTTTATTTCATCTCGAATTTATAAAACAGGAAATTCCGTAAATTCTGATTTTAATATTAGTTTAGAGAACAAAACGGCTGATAAAAAAGTCATTAATAACAGAAAAATATTATCCGAATCCGTTAGTATTCCTTTAGAGAATTTTGTTATGCAAAATCAGGTTCATGGAAATAATATTACGATTATTGATGAAACCTATAAAGGCAGAGGTGTTATTAATCATAAAAATGCTGTTCAAAACAGCGATGCAATGATTACTGATAAAAAAAATATTTGTTTATTTTTATTTGCTGCGGATTGTATGCCCGTTTTATTCTGCGATATAAAAAAACATATTATTGCGGCTGCTCATTCCGGTTGGCAAGGAACTGTAAAAAAAATCGTACAAAAAACTGCTTATAAAATGATTGAAATATATAATTCTAATCCGAATGATATTATTGTCGGAATAGGGCCCTCAATAAGTGTCAAAAATTATGAGGTAGGAGAAAATGTGGTTTCTGAGGTTGAAAAAGCATTCGGAACAAAAGATCTGTATTTGCAATTTAATAAAACAACAGGTAAATATCATTTTGATATGTGGTATGCTGCATAACAAGAACTTATAGATATTGGTATTCCGGAAAATAATATTGAGATTTCAAATTACTGCACTTACGATAATAACGATCTGTTTTTTTCGGCAAGACGAGGAAATACCGGCAGGTTCGGTGCCGGTATTATGTTGATATAATTTTATGGTATTATTTTGATATTAATTTCCCGACAATACTTTTCTCTGCAGAAATATTAAAAATAAAAGTATCAGATAAAGTTCTGCCGGAGTTTTTTAATATTTTTATATTCCGGTTGTTAATGTTAATATTTATAATACTGTCATTTTCAGAAAGATAAAAAACTACAGTATCAATATTATGAATGTCATTTACAGTATCCGTATTGTAATGTGAAGTGTTTAAAGTGTCTGTAAAATTAAAAAACTTACCGTTTTGTATATCTTTCTTATGAACATAAACATATCTTGCAGCTGCAATTATCAGTATAACAAAAATAATTTTTGAGAAAGGAGTAAATTTTAATCTGCGTTTCATTATTTCAATTGTTTATTCGTCAAATGATTTTGATAATTCCGATAAATCTTTTAATTCTTTATCTTGTTTTTGAATTTCCGATAAATCTTCTTCTTTCGGTTGACCGAATAAAAATGAAGAACCTTCTTTTTCAAGTTTTTCAAGAATTTCTAATCCTTCCTGTTCATAAATACCGTTTTGTAAATCAATGCTGTCAATAAAACTTCCGGAAATTTCGATGAAGCGTTCCATTTCACCAATTTTATTATGAATATCTTCAACAACGGTTTCGGTTGCCATATCAAAAATTAACCGTTTATCCGGGTCGCCTTGTATTATTGACATTGCACGTTTCATTGCCGAATGACTTGTTCTGATAGCTTTAAGTTCTTGTTTTCGCATACGAACATCATTATCTGTATCCTGAATTAAATAACCGGAATTTATATGTATCTTATTCAGTACTTTATACAAAACTAACATTCTGTCAAGTAATTTTTGATAACGTTCGTTTGTTTCTTTTAATCTTCCGTATTGTCGAGTGTTAATTGTAATAAGTTCGTTTTTTCCTTGCTTTTTTGCCTGTTCGGCTAATTTTATGCTGTGTTCCATTTCACGCCTATTTTTTAATATAATTGTTTTAAGCTGTGAAATTTGTCCTTTCAGTTGGGTAATATGCATATTCATTTTGCGCATATTTTTCTTTAAATATTCAACATAATTTTCAAGAATTTTTATCGGGTCAATTTGGACAAATAATCCGGTAATCCAACGCATAAAACTTTTATACATATACCAAATTAAATTTCTTACACGTTTGTCAAAAATCATATACAATAAAGCAAGAACGACCGCTCCGAGAGCAATTGTGCTTATTGTTCCTTTTAATAAGCTTGTTATGAAATTCAAAATAGGCACATTATAAATTGCAATAACAGCAGCACCGGCAATTAAAAAAAATGCACCTGTTTTTCCTTCGGGGCGTTTCCAAAACGATTTTTTCTTAACGGAAGGTAATTGATTGGTCATAAAGTATATTTTAGTATTGCAAATATAAACAAAAAATTAAGTCGAAATATATTTTTAAAAGTAAATGAATAAATTCCGAAACAAAAAGCTGCTTAAAGCTTAATTATTATTAATTTTACGAGTTGTAAAAGTATAATGGTTCGATGAAGTTTTGTAAGTATCAGAAAATAACAATTCTGTCAAGATTTTACAGGCGTGTTTATTTTGATAATAATTAGCATATTACGTCTTTTCTGAATGTAACTTCAGCAAAGTTTAGCGAAGCATTATTAACAATAAAAAAACTTTAAATTTTTCCGATGAAAAGATTAAATAATAAATTTTTACTGTTTTTCCTTGTTTTCAGTATTTCCTTGGTTTCAAGTATTGATGCTCAAGTAAAAAGAAGTCCGCTGAAAACCCGTATTTTGTTCATTTTCGATGAATCATACAGTATGACAGGCAATTGGAAGACAGGAAGAAAGATAGATATTGCCAAAAATCTTCTTATTAAAATGGTTGACAGTCTGAAAAATGTTGATAATCTGGAAATGGCTTTGCGAATGTACGGAAACAAAAGTAAAATGCCGCCTCAGGATTGCAACGATACACATCTCGAAGTTCCTTTCAGCAAGAATAATGCAGAACAGATAAAACAGAAGTTAAGAGTAACCGTACCGAAAGGAACAACACCTATTGCACGTTCGCTTGAAGAAGCAGGCGATGATTTTCCGCCTTGTTATAATTGCCGTAATATTATTATTCTGATTACCGACGGCAAAGAAGAATGCAAAGGTGACCCGTGTAAAATTGCCCTTATGCTTCAAAATAAGGGTATTACAATAAAACCATTTATTATAGGTATCGGTTTGGATGTGGAGTTCAAAAATGCTTTTGATTGCATCGGTAGTTTTTATAATGCAACAAATGAAGAACAATTTGCCGAAATTATGAAAAAGGTTGTTCGTAAATCACTATACGGAACATCGGCAGAAATTGATTTATTGGATATTACGGGAAAACCGACTGAAACAAATGTAAATATCAGTTTGTTTAATCAAAAATCGGGAATGTTATTTAAAGACTTTATTCATACTTTGAATTATAAAGGAAATCCGGATACAATTGTTCTTCCGTCAAGTATTATTTATAAAATGAAAGTGCATACAATCCCTCCTGTTGTGAAAGAGAATATAGTTATTAAAGAAGGTAAGCATAATAAAATTATTGCAAAAACACCGCAAGGAAAATTGAATATAATTCAAGCAAGAGGTTTGGAATTAAAAGGTGTAAAATGTATTGTCCGAAAACACAAAAATATGAAAACTTTGAATGTTCAGGAGATGTTTCAACCGATAAAATATCTTGTCGGAACTTACGATTTGGAAATTTTAAGCAAACCGCGTATATATATTAAAAATGTTAAAATTACTCAAAGCAAAACAACTTCGGTAAAAATAAAACAACCCGGTTTAGTAAACATTTATTTGCCGTCTAAAGGATTCGGAGGTATTTATAAAGTCGATAAAGGAGATGTGAAATTAATTGAAAATATTAATCAAATAACTTTGAAAAGTATTTATTTACAACCCGGGCATTATATTGCCGTATATCGTCCCGAAGGAATGAAAACGACTTCAATGTCAAAAGAACGTCATTTTATAATAAAATCAGGACGTTCTGTTAATGTAAGTTTAAGATAATTAATTGCCAGAATTTAACTTATGAGCAAAGTTTTAAAAATAATTATTACAGCAATATTTTTTATTGTTATTGCGTTCGGAATTTATTTTTTTTTAATCCCTCAATCAACAAATATAACATCCGAAATATTTCTGATTAAAGATACCTCCGAAATTGCAAAAGTTATTATTATACAAAATTCCGAGAAAGTTACATTAAGCAGAACACATCCCGAGGGAGCATGGATTGTCGATAATAAATATCCGGCAAATAAAAAAGCAATTAAAATGTTGTATCAAACACTTACCGAAGCAAAAATAAATAAACCTGTTTTAATTTCAGAAAACGATTCTACAGTAAAATATTTACAAAGTAAAGGTAAGAGAATTGAAATATATAATTCTGATAATAAGCTTATTAAGAAAATTATTGTAGGAAGTTATAATAAAGAATATGAAGGGACTTATATGATGAATGTCGAAAATAACATTCCGTTTATTGTAAATATTCCGGGTGTGGAAAATAATTTGAATTATCGTTATAATATCAATGCCTTGTATTGGCTGAAACCCGAAATTTTTTCTTATAATCCGAATGAGATAAAGACAATTATTTTAAAATATCCGAATAACAATGCAAAATCTTTCAGACTTGAAGTGTTCCCGGACACAGCTAAGATTTTCAGTTTTCAAGAAAATAAATATATTACGAATATTAATTTACAAAAAGTAGGAAGTTATTTGAGCTATTTTATGAATGTAAAATTTTCCTCCGAAACTACTGATACAGAAAAAATACATAATAAATTACTAAAAGAAATACCTTTTGCCGATATTACAGTGGAAACCGACAATAACAGTATTAAAAACGTTAAATTATTCAAAATTGAGAACGATTCAACGAATAATTTTGATATGAATAAATTACGTGCAATTATCAACAACCAAGATGTTGTAATTGTTAAATATTATGATTTTGATTTAATTTTAAAAGATATTAATTATTTTGCAAACTGAAAATTAGTGAATTATGATAAAATCAATGACCGGTTACGGTAAAAAATCTCTTACAATAAATAATAAAAAAATTAGTGTTGAGATAAAATCATTAAACAGTAAAAATTTAAATCTTCAAGTAAAAGTTCCCGAATCGTATAACAATAAAGAGTTGGAAATCAGAAATTTACTGTCAAAAGAATTAAAGGGCGGTAAAATTAGTTTTATTTTAAATATTAATAATCTCGAAACTGATATTTTAAAATTAGATAAGGAAAAAATATCATTATATTTTAACGAACTTTCCGAAATTGCAAAATCTCATCATTTAAAACCCGAAAACGAACATCTTTTGCAAGCCGTATTAAAATTACCCGATATTATTAAAAATGAAGAAGAAAGTGAAAATCCGGAAGAATGGCAGGAGATAAAAAAAGTTATTTCAGAAACGATTTCAGAAATTAATAAATTCAGAGCACAGGAAGGATTATCTGCCGAAAAAGACATCAAAGAAAATATTCAGCACATAATATCTTTGATTCCGGAAGTTGAAAAATACGAAAACGAACGCATTGAAACTGTTAAAGAACGATTAAAATCAAAATTACATGAATATTTGGATGCAAGCAAACAAAATGCCGATCGTTTTGAGCAGGAAATTATCCTTTTTCTTGATAAATTTGACATAAACGAAGAAAAAATACGCTTAAAAAATCATTGCGAATATTTTCTTGAAACAATGCAGCAAAATGAAGTTGCAGGAAACAAACTCGGTTTTATTGTACAAGAAATAGGTCGAGAAATTAACACACTCGGTTCAAAAGCAAATCATGCCGAAATTCAAAAAATTGTTGTAAATATGAAGGATTATCTCGGGAAAGTTAAAGAGCAAAGTTTAAATATTTTATAAATCAATATCACTAATGAAAAAAAATATTTTATATAAATTACTGATAATAAGCATATTATTAAGTTTTTTTTCGGCTTGTCTAATCCAAAAGCCTCAAAGAACCAAAACTAATGCATCTCAATACAACCCTACGAGTTTTGTTTTGCATCCGAAATTTAAAGTATTTCATGCGTCCGATTCTTATTCAAAACTGTACATTAAACTTTTTACAAATGAACTCCGGTTCAGCAGTGCAAATGCCGATAAAGTCAACCAAGCAATTATAAAAATTACCTACAAAATAAAACCGTCCGTAAAAAATAATCTGATAATTGACAGTGCAAAAACTTCATTTACAGTTAAAAAAAGTCCGAATCAAACAAGCGTTATCACATTCATAAAATTAAAAAATATCAAAGACAAGCATTATATTGTTGAAATTATGCTAACCGATGTGTATGCTGACAAACGAAGTCATTCATTTATCAGGATTAATAATTCCGGTGATGATAATGAGCAATATTATCTCAGTTTAAAAGCTCAAAATCTAAAACCTGTTTTTAAAGAATATTTTCGATTAAACGATACTTTACTTATCAGGTATAAAAATAAATCCGTCAGTAAAATGCAAATTAAGCATTTTAATAATCATTTTCCCGAAGCTTTGGAGCCTTTTAAAATACAGGATATTAGCTCATTACAATCAACTCCCGATTCTGTTTGGAATGTTCCGGCACATTCAGGTCAAATAATTTTTAAAACTAAACGAAGAGGACTTTATCTTATAAAAGCCGATACCTTAAAACATAAAGGATTATTGAAAGTGAATTTCAGCAATACCTATCCCCTGTTGACAAAATCCTATGAACTTGCAGAGGCAACAAAATATTTGCTTTCCGATGACGAATATCTGAAAATGATTCGTTCCGATAATAAAAAATTAAGTATTGATAATTTTTGGTTGCAGGCAACAAAAAATAAGGAACGTGCACGAGAAATATTAAAAATTTGGTATAACAGAGCAATATATGCCAATTATTATTTTACATCTTATAAAGAAGGTTGGAAAACCGACAGAGGAATGATATATATGATGTTCGGTCCGCCCGATGACATCAAAAATTTTGATGATGCCGAAAAATGGATTTATATCAATACTAAAGAAAATAAAAAGGCAGAATTTATTTTTACAATCCCCGAAAATGCAATTTCCGGAAATGATTTTGAATTATTACGTAATGCAAAATACATCACTATTTGGAACAGAGCCGTAAGATCTTGGCGTTCAGGAATTGTTTACAGGTACTGATTATGAAACTAAAAAAAGTATTAACAGCTGATCAATCGCCTACACTTTATGTTTCGGAACTTGATGAACATTATCATTCCGTAAACGGTGCTGTCCGGGAATCGGTTCATGTGTTTATTAATGCCGGTTTGAAACAAATTGAAAAAGAGACTGTCAATATTTTGGAAATAGGTTTCGGAACCGGATTAAATACAATTTTAAGCTATACGGAAAATATAAAATTAAAAAAACTAATTTATTATGAAAGCCTTGAAAAATATCCTTTATCTTCCGAAATTATAAACAGTTTACAAGAAAATTCTGTTTTCAGTTCAGAAATTTCAAAAAAAATACAGCAGGCAATTTGGGAAAAACCGGTTAAAATATCTGATAATTTTACACTAAAGAAAATACAAATTGATTTGCTTGATTATTATCCTGATAAAACTTTTGATTTAATTTATTTCGATGCTTTTTCGCCCGATAAGCAACCCGAACTTTGGACAGAAGATATTTTTACAAAGTTATATGCAGCAACCGGAAAAAACGGTATTCTTGTAACATATTCTGCAAAAGGAATCATAAAACAGGCATTGCGAAAAGTCGGATTTACCGTAAAACGACTGAAAGGTCCTGAAGGAAAACGACATATGGTAAAAGCCGTAAAATAAAAGTTAAAAACGTTTAGAAATTTGATTTCAGAAAGTTTTATTTCTTCTTATAACTATCCGGATTTACTGCTTTAACCGTCCAATTTTTTAAAAATGCAATAAATTTCTCCTTGTTATAACTGCCTTTACCATCTTCTAAATACCACGAATTTTGTGTATGCAATCTTTTTCCTTCGGCATTGCAAATAACGATAACCGGAAATCCGAAACGTTGCGGACAGCCAAGTTGAGCAAACAATTGCTCATTCTTCATTGATTTATCGTAATTAACGCGAATAACAACATAATCCGCCTTAATCATCGAATCAAGTTGTGTGTCATTCGTATAAAAATCATGAAATTTATAACACCACGAACACCAATTGCCGCCTATTTGAACCATTACGTGTTTATTTTCTTTTTGTGCTTGTTCAACAGCTGTTTTAAATTGTTGTAAACCGTCGGCATTTGTATCATATAGTTTTGCTCTCTGTGAAGAGGCTGTAAATGAGGCAAATACAAGTACTATTAATAATATAGCAGATTTTTTAAAATAGAGCACCTTCCAAATTTTATGTTAATAAACAGTTTGCAATAATACGGATTTTTTATAATTATCTGTTAATTTGTAATAATTTAAAATCCTTTTATTATGAAGTATTTCCTGTTTTTTATTCTCGGATTTCTTTCTTTTCAGAACACATATTCTCAAAATATAAATAAAATAAATGATTTATACTGTTCATGTAAATTTTTGGAAATTATTAATATTAAAATCAAAGAGTTATAACACTTAAAGAAGCTTTATTTTTTGAAGGTAAATGACAGGTTTTTATTTAAAATCATTCTAAATTGCAAAAATATTCTTATGCAGGCATAATATTTATTATTTTTGAAACAGAAAACTAAAAAACAGATTTAAAATGGCAGAACATATTCTTTTTATCGTAACAACGATTATCGGTTTCGGAATTTTAACTTGGAGTTTTTCAAGAATTTTTAAAATTATTAATCTTTTAAAAAAACCATATTCAATTTCCAATGTCGGCGAACGTATCAAAAACGTTTTTAATGTTGCTTTCGGGCAAACTAAAATTATGCGATTTCCGGTTGTAGGAATTATGCATGCTATGGTTTTCTGGGGCTTTTTGCTCATAACTTTCGGCTCGGGCGAAATGCTTATTGACGGATTAATAGGAACGCCGTTTGACGGAAATCCTGCAAACGATCGTATTTTTTCCTTTCTCGGTGTTGTATATGATATTTTAATTGCCGGCAGCGATATTTTTGCTTGGATAATTCTTGTGCTGATTATTGCTTTTCTTATCAGAAGAAATTTTATGCACATCAAACGCTTTACAGGTAAAGAAATGAGGCATCGTGATCATAAAGATGCAACATTTGCCTTATTACTTATTTTGTTTTTGATGATTAGTTTAATCGGAATGAATACTTCATATATTGTCAGTGCCGGTTCACAAATGAAAGGCGTTTTTCCTTTAAGTTCGTTAATAACTAATTGGATACCGGTCGGTTCTGCTCATACAATTGAGATGATAATGTGGTGGTCACATATTATTTTGATATTCTTTTTTGCAAATTATTTGCCTTATTCAAAACACTTTCATGTATTTATGTCAATTCCGAATGTGTATTTTTCGCGAACGGAACCTTATACAAAAATGAATGAAATGGAATCGGTTACCAAAGAAGTTAAATTAATGTTGAACCCCGATGCTCCGATGCCTGAAGATGAAGAAGAAGTTGAACGTTTCGGAATGAAAGATGTTGAAGACGGAACTTGGAAAAATTACATTGATTCGCTTGCTTGTACACAATGCGGAAGATGTACTTCTGTTTGTCCGGCAAATCAGACCGGGAAAGCACTTTCTCCGCGAAAAATAGTTTTGGATTACCGAAGACGTATGGAAGAAAAAATGAAAGGACTGTTGAAAGAAGGTAAATCCTATTCCGACGGAAAGGCTTTATACCCCGATCATACAACTTACGAAGAACTCTGGGCCTGCACAACTTGTAATGCTTGTGCACAGGAATGTCCCGTAGATATTGATCATCCTTCAATGATATTGGAAATGCGTCGTTATATTTTCTTAGAAGAATCAAAAGCACCGGCTTTAATTAATGCTATGTCAACGAATATTGAAAATAACGGTGCACCTTGGAAATATTCTGCTGCCGATCGTTTTAATTGGGCTGATAAAATAAAAATAACTGTAAAAGGTGAAGAAAAAGAGATAAAAGTCCCTTTAATGTCAGAAAAACTTGCAGAAAATAAAACTCCCGAATATTTGTTCTGGGTAGGGTCTGCCGGAAGTTATGATGAAGGCGGTATGGAAATTTCTCGTAATTTTGCAAAAATATTAGACTTTGCCGGTGTTGACTATGCATGCCTCGGAACCGAAGAAACCGATTCCGGTGATAACGCAAAACGTGCCGGAAACGAGTTTTTATTTCAAATGCAGGCTTTTATGAATATTGAAGTAATGAACGGCTATAATGTAAAAAAGATTATTACTTGCGATCCGCACGATTTTAATACTCTTAAAAATGAATATTGCGATCTCGGAGGAAATTATGAAGTTCTTCATCACACACAATTTATTAAGCAACTTATTGAAAACGGAAAATTAGACCTTAATTCCGAACTTTTCAGCGATAAAAAAATTACTTATCACGACCCGTGTTATCTCGGCAGAGGAAACGGCGAATACGAAGCTCCGCGATTTACACTTAATAAAATAAGTGATATTACCGAAATGAACAGACATAAAAGTCGTTCATTATGCTGCGGTGCCGGCGGAACGCAAATGTTTAAAGAAGCCGAAAAAGGTGATAAAGAAGTGTATGAACTTCGCACCGAAGATGCTCTTGAAACCGGCTGTAATATTATAGCAACTGCCTGCCCTATGTGTATGACAATGCTGAAAGACGGAATAAAAATGAAAGATAAAGAAAATGAAATTGAAGTTTTGGATATTGCCGAAATAGTAGTAAAAAGTTTAGACTTATAATTACAAATATATTATATTTTCAAGGAAGGTTTAAAATCCTGTCAGTAATTTTTAAAACGATTATACAAAACATCCCGCCTCTCGGCGGGATGAAAATCTATGAAAAAAAACTACACAAAACAATTTGCACTCCTGCAATGTTTTATTTTGATTTAAATTAAATTTGGCTTATAATTCTCCATTCCGTACCATCTGATTGCAAGGTATAAGTCGTATACATATTTGTCAGGCTAACAGACGATAAACCGTTAATTGTTTCCGTTCCTTCTCCGTCAATTGTAACAGTTGATGCGTTTCCTGAATTTTTTTGTATAATAATTATTCTGCCCTTATTATCAGCGGCAGTCGGTAAAGTTATTGTTATTGTATTTGAAGCTAACAAAGTATAAATTCCGTCAGTATCAGTAATTGTTAAATCAGTATTAACAGTTTGTATATTCATTGATACTCCTCCCGTAACTTTTAAGTCCCCGTCAAAATAACCTGCCCATATTTTACCGTTATTGTCTTTATATGCCAACATCCCGCTGTTTGTACCGTCTTGCATTGCTCCTATAATTGCAGCACTGTTGTTATAGTCAAGATAACTGTAACCGGCAACACCTGCAGTATATTGATTCCCATAATAGTTAAATCCTTTTACGGCAACATCAGCACCCGAAAAACTCCAAGCAGTCCCGCCGTTTGTTGCTCCCGAGGTTCCGGATCTGAATGCATAAATATCTGATTTCCCGGCACCGTAATCTCCGGATGCACGATATACATATAATTTATTATCAGGAGAACTTATGCTGCCAATACCCACATTTCCGTTATCTCCTATATAAAAAGCCGTAGCACCGTTATCACGTACTTCAAAATCACCTGTACCGGTTAAATCATAAACCATTCCGTAATCAGATTGAGAAACAGTAGTATTTTCCGTTAAAGAACCACCGAGACGCACATCAACACCGGATTCATACAATCCGTTGCTTGCTGTTGTTCCGTCAGCATTTGCATTTTTGGATGTCCAACTCACATTGCCCAATCCGTCACTTGTAAGCACATAACCGTTTGCTCCGTCAGAAATCGGGAAAGTATAAGCATTATTAATATTCAAATGGCTGAAAATTTTAACACTGTCATTTGCAAAATCACCCCAAATTAAGGGTGTAGATGTGGAAGAATTATCAATATAAAGTGTATTTGACCCGGTTTCATAATAACCGGCTTGATTTCCGATAAGTACATTACCGTCACCAACAATTCTGTAACCCGCTTGATTTCCAACAAAAACATTATTATTACCGCCAAAAGCAAATCCGGCTTGATTCCCTATTGCTACATTATTATTTCCGTCTCCATTCCCGTTTCCAAAACCGGCCTGACCACCAATATAAGTGTTTTCTTGGCCTTTTTTCCACAAACCGGCATTTGAACCGATATATGTATTGGAATGAGTATCCAAATTAGCTTGACCGGCTAAAGTACCGATAAAAATATTACTAAGTCCTGTTGTATTAGCAATACCTGAACCGGAGCCGATAAAGATATTATTACCTCCTGATGTATTATTTTCGCCTGCAGACCATCCTATAAAAGTATTTTGCTCTCCGTCTACATTAGATTTTCCGGCATCAACCCCTATAAATGCATTTTGTTTTCCTGTCGTATTTGCATCACCGGTATACGGTCCCAAAAAAATATTTCCGGTTCCGCTTGTATTTGATCGCCCTGACTGAAAGCCCATAAAAGTATTATTATTACCAACTGTATTTGCAAAGCCGCATCTGTATCCTAAAAATATATTTCCGCTTCCTTCTGTATTGTTGTAACCGGTTTCATTTCCGAGGAATACATTCTTCTCCCCGGAAGTAATATGATTGCCTGACTGCTCTCCGACAACTACATTAAAATCACCTGTAACACTTCCCGATATACTTCCTTCACCAGCTTTATGTCCGATAAAAACATTATCTATTGCATCATCCATAAAAGTCCCGGCATTTGCTCCGAGTATAACATTACGTTGATTTGTTCCTATAAATGTTTCTGCTCCCGTACCCGCACTATTTCCAAGATATACATTATCATTACCGAAATTATGCCAAAAACCGGCTTGTACTCCCATAAAAATATTATTATCCCCACCCAAAGCACTACCACCGGCATCGGTTCCTATAAATGTATTTTTGTAACCGTGTTTTATATCGTGCCCTGTTAAATCGCCGATAAACACATTTAATTCTCCGTCAATCAGACTGTCACCTGCTTGTCTCCCTAGAAATACATTATAACTGCCCGATACAAGAGACTCTCCGGCAAAATCGCCAAGCAAAACATTTGCGTCTCCGGATTCATTACTTATTCCGGCATCATTTCCGAGAAATACGTTTTGAGATCCGGTTCTGTTTGACATCCCTGCTTGATTTCCGAGGAACACATTTGTTCCGCCGCTTTCTGATGCAAAACCGGCTTGGTTTCCTATAAATATATTATTGTAAGAAGAATCTATTCCGAATTGTCCGTAACCGGCTTGATTTCCGAGATAAATATTATTATCGGCAGGAAAATCGGACGGAGATTCGATATGATTAAAACCTGCACGATTACCGATAAAAATATTGTTACTTGCCGAATCGTTATTAAACCCTGCCTGTGTACCTATGCTTATATTATTTCCGGCAGAAGTTAATTCGCGTCCTGCCTGATATCCTAAAAGTACATTATCGGAACCGGCAGTTATATTTGTTCCTGCCTGATACCCCAAAAGGACATTTCTCGTGCCGGAAGTATCAGTCATACCTGTTTGATAGCCGAAAAATGTATTGTATTTTCCGGTATATGTGCTGTTTTGGAGTGCTTCGCCGGATTGATCGCCTATAAAATAATTATCGGGAATCATATACATATAATTTCCTGAACTGCCTTTTGCCAAGGCATATCTTCCTACTGCAAAACCTCCGGACACGCCTTTGGTTAAACCGCCGGTAAATACACGCGTACTGTCAACATCCGTATAAAAATTATAATTTTGTGTGCTGCCTTTTGCCAAGGCATATCGTCCTACTGCAAAACCTCCGGACACGCCTTTGGTACCGGTTCCGTCGGTATAAACTCGAGTGCTGTCATAATCGGTAAAAAAATATTTTTTAACATAAGACTTTCCCCCTTTTGCCAAGGCATAACGACCGACGGCAAAGCCGCCCGATACACCGGTTGCTGCAGAAGTATATATCCGAGTACTGTCAGTAGTTATTTCAAGTAATGATGCCTTAACAATTG
>JAADGE010000048.1 GCA_013152535.1 Chlorobiota bacterium | reverse complement strand
TTTGCCGATATGCTCGGGCAACCAAAAATGCAAAGGCGATGAAACCACACCCGGATGATAAGAAGTTTCGGGCAAAGAAGCCGATATTTTATCGTTTACGAAATCGTGTAACCGTTGAGCAGGTGCAACAAGTCCTCTGCCGCCGTTTTGAAAAGCAAGTTTTTCAAGATTTTCCTGAAATTTAAGTCCCGCAAGCACGCCGTATTTCTCCCTTTCGGGAAAATCTTCGGTGCGTATTTCAACCACCATACCCGAATTGGCAAATTTCGAATTTTGCTGCGAAGGCGACATTCCGTTTACAACAATCTCATCGGGTGCCGTTGCCGCAGGAACAATAAATCCGCCCGGACACATACAAAACGAATACACACCCCTGCTCTGCACTTGTGCAACCAAATTATAAGCCGCTGCCGGTAAATAATCACTTCTGATTTTGCAGGAATACTGAATGCTGTCAATCAACCCTTGCGGATGTTCGACACGTACGCCCATGGCAAACGATTTTTCTTCAAGAAGAATATTTTTTTTGTAAAAAAGTTCATAAAGATCGCGTGCCGAATGTCCGGTTGCCAAAATTACGGCTTTACCGTAAACTTTATCGCCGTTTCGTGCTACAACACCTTTTATTCCGCTGTTTTCGATAATAAAATCAGTAATTTTTGTATTAAAATGAATTTCGCCGCCGGCATTTTTTATTGTTTCCCGAATTTTTACGATAATACCGGGCAATTTATTCGTTCCGATATGCGGATGTGCATCAGACAAAATATTTTCGGGAGCACCGTGATATTCCAATATATTCAAAATACGGTTAACATCTCCGCGTTTTTTAGAACGTGTATATAGTTTTCCGTCGGAAAATGTTCCGGCACCGCCCTCGCCGAAGCAATAATTGGAATCAGAATTTACACTTTTATTTGTATTTAATGCCTGAATATCTTTTTTTCGTTCTTTTACTTCTTTTCCTCTTTCAAAAATTATCGGTTTCAATCCTTTTTCAATTAATTTTAATGCGGCAAAAAGTCCTGCCGGACCTGCACCGACAATAAGCACCGGCGATTTTTGCGAAACATCGTTCAATTTTAATTCAAAAGGATTTTTATTCGGTTTTTCACCCCACCAAACTTCCAATTGCAAATTGACTTTTATGAATTTCTTTCGAGCATCAATTGATTTTCTGAGAATTTCAACAGATGTTATTTCTTCTTCGCTAATATGCATAAATTCAGCAGCATCGTGTTTATAATATTTTTCATCAGATGCCCTTTTCGGCGACAAAGAGAGATTTATAATTTTTTGCATTATATTTTCTTTAAAATAAAAAACCTTCAAAGTTAAAAAACTCTGAAGGTTTCCGTGTAATTCACTATATATTTATTCGAAATGGAATGAAAGCATAAATATTTTTGATTTCATATATTTCATTGCACCGGTGTATTCGGTATTATCGGCAACGGCAACATTATTAAATCCGATTCCGAATTTCAACTCGGGAGAAAATTTAAAATAGGGTAAGTAAAAATCAATTCCGACACCGATTTCCGCATAAACATCCGGTTGTTTTAAACGTATCATCGGCATTTCATTTTCGGGAATTTTTTTCTTCGCTGCCAAATCCAAAGTCGGGTCAATGCCTCCGATTATATAAAATCTGTAATTATTTATTCTTTCTTGTTTATATTTCAGAAGCAGAGGAAGTTGCAGAAAAGTAGAAGATATTTTCATTACATGCGTTTCAAAAGATTTACCGCCGTCTTGGTTTTCTTTCAGAATAAGGTAATGCATATCGCGTTGCGTAAACGTTAAATTAAGCAATAAACGCAAATCAAAATATTTGCCGAGACGTAAATTTGAAATCGGTCCCAGGTGGAAACCGGGTTGTTGGTAATTTTCGATATTGTAAACTTCTTTAATTTGCGTTGTATCAAAAAAATTATCCGAATTTCTGATATAGAAATCAGACGTATTCAATCCTACCGTAAATCCGAAATGAAAACGTTTTTGATCGTATGATTTTAAATTTTGCACTTTTTCGGTTTGTGCAAATACAGATAATACGAAAAACAATAAAACCGGCAATAAAAGAAGCTTTTTCATAAAATGATTAAACAGTGTTTTTACGCTTTATAAACAACAAATATCAAAAAAAATTGTGATAAACAAAAAAAACTTGACCTTGCCGCACTACTGCAACTTATCCAATTCGCTTTTTACAAAGTCCATTAACTCGGCAATGTACTCTTTTCCGAAATTAAATTCGATGCCGGCAGTTTTGTAAATCTCCGGTATTGGTTTGGAATATCCGAGTTTCAACGCATTTTCGTAGTTGTCAAGAGCTTTTTCGGGATTTTGTTTAAAATTTCGCCATATTGCAATTGCTCCGAGCTGGGCAATACCGTATTCTATGTAATAAAACGGCACTTCAAAAATATGCATCTGTTTTTGCCAGAGTTTCGTATAATATTTTTCGTAACCCGACCAATCAACTACTGAACTCCCAAATTCTTGTGCTGTTTGCACCCATAATTCTTTGCGTTCTTCGGCGGTATGATGCGGAGTAAGATACAATAGATGCTGAAATTTGTCAACCGTGGCTATCCAAGGCAAAACATTAAGTACTCCTTCAAGATGTGTGCGTTTTGCACGTTTTAAATCGTCTTCGTTTTTGTAAAAAATATCCCAATATTCCGATGAAATTAATTCCATCGACATAGAAGCCAATTCGGCAACTTCCGAAGGAAGTTCCTTAAAATCAACTAATCCCAAATTACTGCTTAAGAATGAGTGAACGGCATGACCGCCTTCGTGCATCATTGTTTCCAAATCACGCTGATTTCCGGTTGCATTCATAAAAATAAACGGAATATTGCTTTCGTAAAGCGGATAATTATAACCGCCCGGAGCTTTTCCTTTTCGAGAATTCAAATCCAGATACGCATTATCTTTCATTATTTTTAAATAAGCACCGTATTGCGGTCGAACTTCATTAAAAACATTTATAGCTTTATCAATCAACTCTTTACCGTCTGAAAAAGGTTTCAATGCCGGTTTTAATTCCGGGTCAACCGCCGTATCGTAAGGTCTTAAAATATCGTAACCGAGTTTTTGTTTTCGTTTTTCATCAATTTGGTTTGCAAGCGGCAAAACCGTTTCTTTAATCGAGTTATGAAAAGTTATAACATCATCAATCGAATAGTCAAAACGTTTCAATGCTTTGTGCATATAATCTCTGTAATTATCAAACCCGGCATTTTCGGCAACTTTTTGTCTTTTTTCGATTAAATCGGAAAGTAAATTATCTAATTTTTCGGCATCTTTTATACGTCGTTCATGAATAAGTTCAAAAATTTCTTTTCTTACTTCTCGTTCGGTATCTTTCAGATAATTTCCGGCTTTTTGCAAAGTCATTTCTTCGTCTCCGTATGTTACCGTCATAGCACCGGAAATACTGCCGAATTCTCGTTCTTTCTGTTGTAATTCAGAAAACAACGGAATATTCTCTTTACGAAAAAGCTCTTTTGAACGTTTTACTTTTCTTAAAGCAATATCGTATTTTTCTTTATCTAATTCATTTACAAAAGGACTTTCAAGCAGTTTGCCGTCAAAAATATCCGAATATTCCGAAACTAAGGGTTCAATATCTTTTACAAAGAAATTAAAAGCATCGGCTAATTTTTCATCTTCGGTATTGCAAGTCATTTTTATATAACGCCAAGCCATATCCTCCTCTAAAAATGCCTCAGTTTCACTTTTATCAGTCCACCATTTTTTCAAATCTTTTACAGAATTTATTTTTCTGTCTTTCAAATCATTTAAAAAAGGCAAAATATCTTCGGGTGATGTGATATTAAAATCTTCGGGTATAAAATTTCTTTTAATTTTCATCGTTTTAAAATTAATGTTTTGAATTCTGATTTTTTGCAAAGCTAATGAACAAGTCTGAATTTAAAAAAGTTTATATTTGCATGTCAGCAGAAGCTACTTTGAACGAGTTAAAAAAATAAAAATGACCTGATGAAGAAACTGTTTTTTTTCGCAATGCTTTTAATTTCCGTATCCGGATTTTCACAAATCGGAGGAAACGGTGTTTATGATTTCTTAAATTTAACCAATTCTGCTCGCATTGCCGCTCTCGGCGGAACAAATATTTCAATATATGACGATGATTTGAATTTTGCACGAGAAAATCCTGCATTGCTGAACGACAGTATGAATAATCGTTTGGTTTTGAATTACGTAAATTATTTTGCCGGAGTAAATTACGGTTATGCCGGTTATGCTCAGGAATTCAAAAAATTCGGAACTGTATCTGTCGGCATTCAATACATAAATTACGGAAATTTTATTGCCGCAGATGAAACAGGAACAATAACCGGAGATTTCGGAGCTTCGGATTATGCTTTAAATATTATTTGGGCAAAAGACATTTATAAAAATGTTCGTGCCGGTATTGATTTAAAACCTGTCTATTCCCATCTGGAAACATATAACTCGTTCGGTATTGCAGCAGATATCGGCATAACTTATTATAAATCCGAAACTAATTTTGCGGCTTCACTTGTTTTTAAAAATATTGGCACTCAAATAAAACCCTACTACAAAGGACATTACGAACCCGTTTCATTTGACATCCAAGCCGGCATTTCAAAAAAACTGGAACATGCACCTTTCAGAGTAAATGTAACAGCACATCATTTGTATAAATGGAATTTGCGATATGATGTTCCGGAAGATGTTACACAAATTTCTTTTGCTCAGGAACCCGACACGGCAAAAGGTGAAGTACTGTATAATATTTTGGATAATGCAGCTCGTCATTTAATTGTGGGCATTGAGCTTATACCTCTGAAAAGTTTCTATGCATCAATTGGTTATAATCATCAGAGACACCAAGAAATGAAACTGATCGACAAAAGCGGATTTACGGGATTTTCGTGGGGTTTTGGTATTAAATTAAAGAAAATGGGCTTCAGTTTCGGAAGAGCAAGCTATCACCTTGCCGGCGGTTCCAATCATTTTTCTGTGTATTTTGATATTTCAAAATTCGAAAAAAAAGAACGTGTTGAAGTTAATTAATAATGTATCATTTTAATTATTTTTTAATTTTAATGTTTTATTAGATATAAATGAAAATACCTTTAAAGAAAACGTTTACGAAAGAAATTGATAATAAAATTTCAGATGAAGAAATTTTAAACAGTTTTATAATTAATTTAAAAATAAAATCTTTAAATACGTTTAATAAAAGAGATAATAAATTAAGTGCCTCAAATAATATGAAATCTTTCTGGGATTTTAACAAGCCATGGGAAGGCGAAGAGAATGTTACAATAAAAATTATTAAGAATGAAATTAAAAAAGTTATATATGTTATTGATTTCTCAGGCATATATAAAGAATTTACAAAATACGGAATAGTTGTGCTCCCTTTTATCCTAGTTGTATTTTATTTAACAGGAAAGTTTGATTCGCTAATAGAAAATTTTGGTTTATTTTTCACTATTTTATATATACTATTCTCTATTATAGTAATACTGGTAATTAAAGCATTTTTACTGATATTAAGACATCGAAATATTTTCAGGAATACATTAAAATATGGTGCAGGAAATATTAAATATTACAATTGGGATAAAATTATGAAAAATAAATCCGACAAAGAATTGCAAGAAATAATCAACGGTCACAGTAATTATTCCGACAGAGTAATTATTTTTGCTAAAAGTGAGCTCAATAAAAGGAAATAAAAACTTTAAATATTCTTTCAAGAAATCCTACGAATTTTAAAACCTACAGAGTTTTTTTCAAAAAAAATATTAAATAAACTTTAAACTTTTACTTTTGAACTTTCAACTTTATACTCTATTTTTATGAAAAAACTCATCATAGCTGTTGACGGACATTCGTCCTGCGGCAAAAGCACATTGGCAAAAGACATAGCTAATTATTTCAATTACAAATATATAGATACCGGTGCCATGTATCGTGCCGTAACACTTTATGTTATTGAAAACAATTTATTAAAAGACGGAAAAATTGACGAAAACACATTAAAAAAAGATTTAGAAGCCGGAAAAATACAAATTGATTTCAAATATAATCCCGAATTAAAAAAATCGGAAACTTTACTGAACGATAAAAATATTGAAAATAAAATAAGAGGTATTGAAGTTTCAAATCTTGTGAGCCCTGTTGCTGTTATTCCTTTCGTGAGAAAAAAACTTGTAGATTTGCAAAGGGAGATGGGAAAAGAAGGCGGAATTGTTATGGACGGCAGAGATATAGGAACCAATGTTTTCCCCGATGCCGATTTAAAAATTTTCCTTACGGCAGATGCCGAAGTCAGAGCAAAAAGACGATATGACGAACTAAAAAACAAAGGAGAAGATGTGAGTTTACAAGAAATCGTAAAAAATATAAAAGAACGCGATTATATTGATTCGCACAGAAAAACAAATCCGCTGATACAAGCCGAAGATGCCGTTTTGCTTGACAATACAAACCTCACAATGACAGAACAGGCAAAAATTGCAATTAAACTTGCAGAAAATAAATGTAAAGAAGAACAATGAATATTGAAATAGATAATAATTCCGGATTTTGTTTCGGTGTGGTAAAAGCCATTGAAACTGCAGAATCGGAACTTAAAAAAAATAAAACGCTTTATTGCCTCGGCGACATCGTACACAATGATGCCGAAGTTAAACGACTTGAAAATAAAGGACTTATAACAATAAGTCATGAAGAATTCAGAAAACTTAAAAACACAAAAATTCTTTTAAGGGCTCATGGCGAACCGCCGGAAACATACGAAATTGCAAAAAAGAATAATATTGAACTTATTGATGCTTCCTGCCCGATTGTATTAAATCTTCAAAAAAAAATAGACAAAGCATATATTGATTTCAGCTCGGTTCACGGTCAAATTATAATTTTCGGAAAAGAAGGTCATGCCGAAGTAATCGGACTCCTCGGACATACCGAAAATAAAGGTATTGTAATTTCAAACGAAAAAGACTTGAAGAAAATTGATTTTTCCAAACCGATAAATATTTTTTCACAAACGACAAAAAGCAGGTCAAGTTATCATATAATAATTGAAAAAATAAAAGAACGAATGATAAGAGAAACAGGAAACGATGAAATCAATTTCATTATAAATGATTCTACTTGTCGAGCAGTTTCAAACAGAGATATTTTTCTAAAAGATTTTGCAAAAAAACACAATATTATCATTTTTGTCAGCGGCAAAAAAAGCTCAAACGGAAAAGTTCTTTATGAAGTTTGCAGGAAACAAAATAAACGTTCTTATTTCGTATCCGAAACTTATGAATTAAAAAAAGAATGGTTTAAAAAAGAAGACTCTGTCGGTATTTGCGGAGCAACATCCACTCCGACTTGGTTAATGCAAAAAATGAAGTCTGCAATTAAAAATATAAATTTATAAAAAAGAAATTGTCTGAAAAGTATACAAAAGTGTCATTCTGAATTTATTTCAGAATCTTATTTGATTGATTATTAAATTTTCATGAAGATACTGAAACAAGTTCAGTATGACAAAACAGACAGCTCTTTTTTTATATTATCCCCAACTTTCAATATGAATTTCACCCGGTTCTTTTCGTTTATGTTCTTTAAAACCATCTTTAGCCAATAATTCAAACATACTTTCCACCATTTTAGGATTTCCGCAAAGAAAAACATGCGTATTATCCGGCATCGGTTTTATTCCCCATGCATTATCAATAACACCGTCTGCCCACATATCCTGTACGAAACGAGTATCTCCGTTCCAAGCAGCAGGTTCATTTTGACTGTCAAGAATCGTAGGTATATATGTAAATCTGTCTGATAGACTCTCTAAAAGCATTAATTCGGAACTATAACCCAAATCCCAAGAATTTGCAGCACCATGGATAACGGCAATTTTGCGTTTTCCGCCGCCGAGAATATTAGAACGCAACATACTGACATAAGGAGCAACTCCCGTACCGGTTGCCACCAAAACAATGTTGTGATCCTCAGGCACTTGTTCCAAAGTAAACATACCGACCATTTTCTTGCCGAGTTCTATTTTGTCTCCTATCTCCAAAGCAAAAAGTCTCGGAGTTAAAGCACCGGATCGTACCAAGGAAATGTAAAATTCTATAAATTGCTTTGATTTTGATGAAGAAGCGATTGAATACACACGCTTAATCATTTTATCAGGATCAAATTCTTTCGGATTCGGTGTTGCATCAGCTACTCTGGGTGCCGAACCGGGAAGTGCTAAAGCCGTAAATTGTCCGGGTTTAAAATCAGGAAGTTCCCATCCGTCAGGAGCAATTCTGAAAATTTTCATTGACGGTGACACCTGAATAATTTGTGTTACAACTGCATTAAATTTATTTTCCATTCTGTTAAATATTATTTTATTAAGAAATACCTCCGAAATATTTCATAAACTGAATTCTTTCGTAAGTTCTGTTATTTTTTATATTATGAAAACTTAATTTTCCTTTCATTTCATCAATATTATTAAATCCGTGTTTACTCATTACACTTTCAAATTCTTTAAGAATTGTTTCGATATATTCAAATCCGTGCTTATAAATTATTGAAACAATATGTACTGCAGATGCACCTGCCAATACTTGTTTTGCCATACTTATTCCGTCATGAATACCCGTTGTTGCCGCCATATCAGCATCAATTTTTTCCGATAACAATGCAATCCATCGCAAAGGTAAAATATATTCATCCGGCGTACTGAAAACATTTGAAGATATAATTTCTAAGGTATTAATGTCAATGTCAGGATTATAAAAACGATTAAATAAGGTAATTCCGTCAACATTTTTTGATGCACTCAAATTATAAATGAGTTTTGCCAATCCCGCAGAATAATAACTCATTTTTAACGAAATCGGTATTGAAATTGATTTATTAACCTTTTCCGTTATCTTGAAATACATCTCTTCTGTTTCTTTAGCATCGGCAAAAGGATCTGACGGTAATAAAGAAATATTCAGTTCCAAGGCATCGGCACCCGCATTTTCAATTTCTTTTGCAAAAGAAGTCCATTCAGTATCATTCACACAATTAATACTGGCTATAACCGGAATATCAACGACAGATTTAGCATCTTTAATTAAATTCAAGTAATCCGTAATTGTTTTATCTCTTGTATATTCCTGAATATATTCATAGGCTTCGGGATAATCATTAGATCCGCTGTAAACAGTTTTATTAATTTCAGCATTAATCTGTTCTTCAAATAAAGATTTAATAACTACAGCTCCGGCATTATTCTCTTCTGCACTCTTAATTTTATCAACTTTATCTGTCAATCCGGAACTCCCTACTATCAAAGGATTTTTTAATTCCAACCCCAAATATTTTGTTCTTAAATCCATGTTAAAAAAAGTATAATTAATTACCTACAAAAATAGATAATTTTTCCTTTTATCCTAAGCTTAAACAAAAAAAGATTTCTACATCTTAAAATTTGAATAAGATAAATTATTTACAAAAAGAACAAACTTAATATATTTTAAAGATTGATAATTATCAATAAAAAATTCAACTGAGCAAATTAGAACAATTCTAAATTGGAGAGTTAAACAAAATATTAAAATAAAGTGTGAAACCTTTAAACTAAAGAAATAATAACAAAAATATTAAATATTAAATGATATAAAGACTTAAAAATATTTTACTCTTTTTAATTTTATTTCTATTTTCGTAGCTATTAAAAATCAACAACACTGAATGATTGTAATTTTCATATTAATAGGTTTTAGTCTTATTGTTGCATTAATATTTTTATTCCTGTATATCTGGTCTGTAAAAGACGGTCAGTTTGATGATGATTACACACCTTCCGTAAGAATTTTGTTTGACGATAACAATCCGAATATCGAAAACGAAGAAAAAGAACCTGAAAAATCTGATAATACAAATCAAAAAAATACTGAAACCAATAAAATTAAAGATGTATGATACAAGAAAAATTTTATTATGACAACAAAATTGTAAAATTGTTTGCCTATGCCACTATTTTCTGGGGAATTGTAGGAATGTTAGTCGGCTTATGGGCTGCAACAGAACTTGCATTTCCTTCGTGGAATTTAAATTTGTCTTGGCTGACTTTCGGTCGCATCCGACCCTTACACACGAATGCCATTGTCTTTGCATTTACGGGTAATGCCATTTTTACAGGTTCATATTATGCCGTTCAGCGATTATTAAAAGCAAGAATGTTCAGTGATTTTCTGAGCAAGTTCAACTTTTGGGGCTGGCAACTTATTATTGTTCTCGCTGCAATAACTTTACCTCTCGGCATTACGGTAAGTAAAGAATATGCTGAATTAGAATGGCCTATAGATATTTTAATTGCAATTGTATGGGTATCATACGGATGGAACCTGATTGGAACCTTATTAAAAAGGCGTGTTCAACATATTTATGTTGCAATTTGGTTCTTTTTAGCAAGTTTTGTGGCTGTTGCTGTTCTACACATTGGAAATTCAATTGAGATACCTGTTAATTTCTTTAAAAGTTATACAGTTTATGCAGGTGTTCAAGATGCTGTCGTTCAATGGTGGTACGGTCATAATGCCGTTGCTTTCTTTTTAACAACCCCTTTTCTCGGTTTAATGTACTATTTCTTACCAAAAGCTGCTAATCGACCGATTTATTCATACAGATTATCTATCATACATTTTTGGTCTTTGATATTTATATACATGTGGGCAGGTCCGCACCATTTATTATATCAAGCATTACCGGATTGGGCACAAACTTTAGGTGTTGTATTCTCTATAATGTTGCTCGCACCTTCTTGGGGAGGAATGTTAAACGGTTTGTTAACATTAAGAGGTGCTTGGGACAAAGTGAGAGAAAGTGCCGTACTTAAATTTTTTGTTGTTGCAGTAACCGCATACGGTATGTCAACTTTTGAAGGACCGATGCTTTCTATTAAAACAGTTAATTCATTTACGCATTTTACTGATTGGACTATTGCACATGTTCACATCGGCGGAATGGGTTGGAACGGATTTATGACTTTCGGTATGCTTTACTGGTTAATACCAAAATTATTTAATACAAAATTACATTCCGAAAAATCGGCTAATACACATTTCTGGATAGGAACATTAGGGATGTTGGCATATTCTGTACCCTTATATTGGGCAGCATTTACACAAACATTAATGTGGAAAGAATTTACAGATGCCGGTTATTTGGCATATCCCGAATTTTTGGATACCGTTACACAAATCATTCCGATGTACATAACACGTATAATCGGCGGTATTTTATATATTACCGGTATAATAATTATGTTACCTAATTTAATAAAGACTATTAAATCAGGATATATTATTGAAAACGAAGAAGCCTATGCGGCACCGAGAGAAAAACTTGCAAAAAAACGTCTTGCCGGTGAAACTCCTCACAGATGGATTGAAAGAAAAGCTGTACATTTTACAGTTTGGGTTCTTATTGCAATTATTGTCGGCGGTCTTGTTGAAATTATTCCGATGATTACCGTAAAATCAAATATTCCGACAATTGCTGCCGTTAAACCTTACACTCCGCTTGAACTCGAAGGACGTGACTTATATATTAAAGAAGGTTGCTATACTTGCCACTCTCAAAGTATAAGACCGTTTCGTTCTGAAACAGAGCGTTACGGCGAATACTCCAAACAAGGTGAATTTGTTTATGATCATCCGTTCCAGTGGGGTTCAAAAAGAACAGGACCGGATTTGGCTCGTTCAGGATACCGAGGCGGTAAAATGTTCCGTCCGGCAGTTTGGCATTACGAACATTTTAAAGACCCGCAAGGATTTATTGAAGGTTCAATTATGCCTGCCTATCCGTGGTTTTTTGAAAATGATTTGGATTACAGCTCTATAAAACGCAAAATTGAAGTTATGCAAATGCTGGGAGTCCCGTATCCTGTAGGATATGCAGACCAAGCTGAAGCAGATTTAAAAAAACAAGCAGAAGGAATTGCAGCTGAGTTGAAAAAAGCAGGAAAAGATATTGCATGGAATAAACAAATAATTGCAATGATTGCATACCTGCATAAACTCGGAAAGGATATTTCTTTGGCAACAGCCGATAATAAATCAAATGCAACTGATAAAAAAACAGAAACCGTTAACTTTACGGCATCATCAAATCCGGAAGATTTAAAAGCAGGTGCGGAAATTTTTAAAAGTAGTTGTGCCGCATGTCACGGAGCAAACGGTGAAGGTGTTGTAGGTCCGAATTTGGGTGATAATTTCACTTTGCACGGCGGTAATGCAAATAATATTTTCAAGGTTATTTCAGACGGTGCAGGAATTATGACAGGTTATAAGTCTCAATTTAACCAAGAAAAATTAGGACAAATTGCAAGCTATGTATATTCACTTTTAGGAACAAATCCGAAAAAAGGAAAAGATCCGGAAGGAAAAGAAATCCAAAAATAGAGTATTATGTTGGGAGATAAATTAAAATATTTAGAAGACCATAAATGGGCAACGATTTGGCCGGACATCTCTGTTGTCTTGTTTACAATTATATTTATCATAATTGTAATTATGGTCATCAGATATAAAAAATCTGATGTAAAAAAATGGAAGGAGATGCCCTTAGATGATGACAAAAATGATAATTCTCCAAAAAATAATTAATAAAATAACAGGTCATTTTTAAAACTGAAGTAAAATGGAAAATAAAAAAACATATCCGAAAAAAGTTTTTGAAGGATACAATGAAAAATACGATCAAAAATTAATGATTGAACATGATTATGACGGTATCAGAGAACTGGATAATCCTCCGCCGCCTTGGTTAATGTGGTTATTTTATTTAACTGTTTTTTGGGCTTTGGGCTATGCTGCATACTTTCATTTCTTTCATATAGGACCTTTGCAAGCCGAAGAATATAAAATTGAGATGGCTGAAGCTGCAAAAAAGTATAAAAAATCCGATGCAGGAACAAAACAAATTGTATTATTAACTGATGAAACTTCCTTGAATGCCGGTGCAGCCACTTATGCAAAATCTTGTGCTGCATGCCACGGACCTGAAGGAAAAGGAGGTATAGGAGTTAATTTAACCGATAACAAATGGATTTACGGAGATTCACCTGAAAATATTTTTAAAACTATTAAAAACGGAACAAATAAAGGAATGGCATCTTTCAGCTCATTATCCGATGAAAAGCTGATGCAGGTAACTTCTTTCATTCTGCAGAAACTGCAACCGCCAAAAGTAACTGATACAAAGGATAATACAGATTCGAATAATTAAACGGACTACGTATTTTTTCGTTCAAACTACAAGCTTATTTTCGGCTTGTAGTTTTTAAATCAATCTAATAATTAATTTTCTTTCTGTTTTTTCTGCATGATCAACTACATAAATTATATTAAATATGAAACTTGATGAAAATCACGAAGTAACATTCCGAGATACTATTTCGACAGTTGATGAAAAAGGAAAAAGAAATTGGGTTTATGCAAAAAAACCTAAAGGCAGAATTTACAATTACAGAAAACTTTTTGCATATTCATTATTAGCATTTCTTTTTATTATTCCTTTTATAAAAATCCATGGAGAACCTTTATTGCTTTTTAATGTAATTGAACGTAAATTCATTATCTTTGGTGTTATATTTTGGCCTCAGGATTCATTTTTATTTTATTTAATGATGTTGTCCTTTATTCTGTTTATTGTTCTGTTCACAGTGGTTTACGGAAGATTGTTCTGCGGTTGGGCATGTCCGCAAACCATATTTTCAGAGTTTGTCTTTCGCCCTGTCGAATGGTTAATTGACGGAACACCTGCAAAGCAAAAAAAATTAAAAGCTCAGGCTTGGAATTTAGAGAAAATATTCAAACGAATATTGAAACATACTGTCTTCTGGATTTTTTCTTTTTTAACAGTCTCGGCACTTTTGTCATTCATTCTCGGAATTGAAGTTGTCATAAATTTTTTAAAACATCCGTTCCCCGAACATAAATCAGGATTCATTGCTTTAATTATTTTCACTTCGGCATTTTACTTTATTTACGCTTGGTTCAGAGAACAAGTTTGTTCTTTAATGTGTCCGTACGGTCGGCTGCAAAGTGTTTTGGTTGACCCGAATACTATCATTGTTTCATATGATTATTTAAGAGGCGAACCGAGAGGACTTGCAAAAAAAGGAGATACTGAAGCAGCAGAAAATATCGGAGACTGCATTGACTGTAAACAGTGCGTTCACGTTTGTCCTGCAAATATTGACATTCGTAACGGAACACAATTAGAATGTGTAAATTGTACCGCTTGCATTGATGCCTGCAACACAACAATGAAAAGAACAGGGAAACCGAAAGGATTAATTAGATTTGCTTCTGAAAACGGTATTAAAACCGGAAAAGATTTTAAATTAACACCTCGAAATATTGCATACACAGTTTTATTAACAGGAATTGTCATTTTCTTTTTAACAATGTTAATGACCCGACCCGATGTTGAGGCAAATATAATAAGAGACAGAAATATTTTACCGCAAATCCAAAACGACACGATTATTAATGTTTATAATGTGAAAATTTTGAATAAAACCCATAATAATCTTAATTTACAAATTAAACCGAATAATTTTAAAGGAATCATAAAATTTTTCGGAGATAAATTAACAATTAAGAGCGGTGAGAAAACAGAACCTAAAATGCTTATTTACATCCCTGTATCTGAATTTAAGCAAAAAAGTAAAATCCTGAAATTTGACATCTATTCAAACAAAAAGCTCATAGAAACTGCCGAAACAAACTTTGTAAATCCGAATATTAATAATTAAAAAACAGAAGAATGAAATTTAAATTTACATGGGGAACCGGAATATTACTTACAATTATTGTATTTGTAAGTTTCTTTATCAGTTTTGTAATTTTTAGTTTCACCAAAGATGTTAACTTAGTTACCGAGGATTATTTTCCGGATGAAATTGCCTATGATTTAAAAATTGATAAAATTAAAAATACTAATGCTTTAAAAGAAAAAGTAACTTTTCATACAAAAAATAATATATTAAAAGTTACCTTTCCTTCTTTTATTTCTAATCGAAAAAAAATTAAAGGTACAATTTTGTTATACTATATTAAAAGTTACAAAAATGATAAAATATTCAACATAAAACTTGACAAAGAAACATCCCAATTTATTGATATAAGCACTTTTCCTAAAGGCAGGTATTCCGTTAAAGTTGATTGGTCATACAATAATAAAACTTATTTTCAGGAAAAAACAATTGAAGTAAAATAATATGGATATTGAAATATTGACATCAGCCCTTATTCTCGGACTCGTAACAGGCTTTCATTGTATAGGAATGTGCGGACCGATTGCTGTTGCTTTACCGCTTAAAAAAGAAAGTAAAACTTCAAAAATCGGCAGTGCAGCACTTTACAATATCGGCAGAGCAATTACTTATTCTGTAATGGGATTAATTTTCGGTTTCTTCGGTCAAAGTTTTGCAATGGCAGGATTTCAAAAATGGGTTTCATTAACAATGGGCATTTTGATGATTTTGTATGTTATTTTCCCTGCTATTTTTAAAAATCGTTTTAACATTGATAAATATGCCTTCAAATATGTCGGAAAATTACGTTTTCGCCTGGGAAAACTATTCGGAAAAAGAACATATACAAGCTTGTTTTTAATCGGATTGTTAAACGGACTGTTACCCTGCGGTCCCGTTTATGCAGCTTTAGCAGGAGCAATTGCAACCGGCGGAGCAATTTCCGGCTCTGTATTTATGTTTATTTTCGGTATCGGAACAATACCTGTTATGTTTTCTATTTCTTTATTAGGAAGCAAAATCAGTTTAAAATCAAAGAAGAAATTATCAAAATTAATTCCGTTAACAATAATTTTAATAGGCTTTTTATTTGTAATGAGAGGTTTGGGTCTCGGAATACCGTTTTTAAGTCCGCCGGATAAAATGTTGAAACCTCATAAAAAAGAAATGATGATGCATAAACAATCATCTGTAAGTAAACTTCAAAATTATCAACAATATTTTCATTAACTTTTTTATAATAAACTGCAATAAAATTTTCTTTAAAGCGATTTCTGAAAAAAGTTCTCCTTTCTGTTTATTGTCAGGTAAACGGCTGAATAAATTTGAAAATTGTTTACTGACGGATTATTTATATTCTGATTTGCCGGCAAACTTTTCTAAATTATGAAACTTCGTATAAATTCCGGCAATTTTTCACGGCTCTCTCCGAAAAAATACATACCCGTTTTTATTTTGAACAAGTTTAAATTGAGGAAATTGCTTTATGAACTCATCTTTTTTCGTTATTCTGCACATCACGTAAACGGGTTTTGTGATTTTACCGCTGAGCATTTGACTGCCTGAAATATAGTCAGCCTGCATCTTTTTTGCATAAAAATACGGTGCATAACTTTTCATATCGTAAGTCATAAAATAAGCATCTTCTTTTTGGTGAGAAACAAAGAAATCAATTGCAGCTTTTTGCGATATTTTTTCAACCTGCGGAACAATAATTATTTGCGTCAAATTAGTAAAAATCATACTGAAAATAAATACAAGTAAAATTCCTTTTAAATATTTTTTTTGTGCATATTTCAATGCAAAAATAATTCCGCCGAACAAAAATATTCCGAGCAAAAATTCAAATCCGGTAAAGGACGTTGCCGCTTCAAGATTGGCATTTGCAAAAGCATCTTTTATCATTCCTGATTGAATTATTTTTTCGTGATGCATACCGATGTATTGCAACGCAAAAACAGCAATCATATAAAAAAATGCAAGAAACAACAGAATTCCGGACAGAACTCTCGATTTTTTAAAATCTGATTTATCCGTTTTATAAATTGCATAAGCGGCTAAAAATGTCAAAGGGAAATACGCCATTGAAGAATAATGTACAATTTTAGTTTTCACAATACTGAATAAAATCAAAACGACCCAAAATAAAATCATCATCCATTCTTTAATCATTTTTCTTTCGGCAGTTTCGTTTTTTGCTTTACGAAAAGATTTTAAAGCAAATACCGATGCCGGAAAAACACCAAAAAACAGTACAACAAAATGATAGCCGAAAAAACCTCTGTGTCCGGCAACATCACTATTGAAAAGTTGGATTTGATATTGAATAAAATCCTGTATTATTGTGAAATTTCCGTTCAAAATTTGAAGAATAAACCAAAATCCGCCGACAAAAGCATAAATGAGAATGTATAATGCAATATCTTTAAAAGTCAGACGCATTTTAAACCGATGCAAAACCAAATAAACAAAACCGCTTAATAAAAATAACAGCAATGCAACCGGACCTTTGGTTAATGTCCCCAAACCGACAAAACCGGCAGACAATAAAATGAATTTCGTTCTATTTTTATCTTCAAGTAAATATCGAATAAAGAAATAAATACCGAGAAAAATAAACAAGTTAAACCAAGGATCAATAATGCCGGATTTGAAATAAAATTGCGGCAGCAAAGAACCGGCATAAGCAAAAATCCAAATGATACCGAACTTTTCGTCAAAATGCTTTTTACCGATATTAAAAAGAACAAGCAAAGTGATAATTCCTGCAAGAGCATTAGGAAAGCGTGCCGCAAATTCGTTAATTCCGAAAGTTTTCATTGAAAGTACCTGCATCCAAATAAACAGAGGAGGTTTTTCCCAAAAAAGATTAAAATTAATTTTTACATTAAGATAATCACCCGTAACAATCATTTCTCTTGCCGATTCGGCAAAATTAATTTCATCCCAATCAAATAAATGAACATTCCCCAAAAAAGGAATAAACAATAAGGATGAAGCCAAAACAATTAACAAATTAATATTTAATACTCTCTTTTGCACATCATAAAACTTAGTACTTTACAAATTAACTTTATTACTTTTTTCTAAATATTCAAATAATTCATAAATTCATCAAAACGCTCTTCCAAAAGTTCATTTATTTTGTCATCTTCATTGAAAGCTGCCTTAATTTTATAGTCGTAGCGTTCAAATGTTTGCCTTACGGAAGAAAAATCAGTTGTATTTAATTTAACGGTAACTTCCAATTTTGTAGAATCTTTCAATGAATTAACATACAAACTTAAAATCTTAGCGTCATTACTTTCAACAATTTGAGCTATTTGCGAAAGAGAATAATTATTATAATCCAATTCCAGAATAAAAATAATACCCGGATTTTCAGAAGCGGTAAGCGTTGCGAAATGTGCGATTAAATCATGAAAACAAATTGCACCCACATATTTTTCCCGGTCATTTAATACCGGCACAACTGAAATATTCATTTTTGCAAAAAGATTTATAACAGAATATATATGCTGATTACAAAGAACATAAGGTCTTGCAAGGACATTTTTATAAGAAGAAAACGCTTTTTCCACCAAATCAAAATCATAAATTTCATTTTCGGAAATTAAACCAAAATAATTTCCGTCAGAATCCGTTAAAGGAATATGGGAAATTTTAAAAAAATCCATTCTGACAAGTGCTTTTTCACCTTTATCATTTATATTCACAGCGGGAAAAATATCTGATATTAACTCTTTTGCCTGCATAAAAATTATTGAAATAAAATTGAAACTTTTATAAAACAGCCCTGAAATATAAATCAATTTTATACTTTTGCTGTCTGTTAAAACATCAAAAATATTATTTAATTATTTCAGAACAAAAGAAAATGACACGATTAAGTGTAAATATCAATAAAATTGCCACATTAAGAAATGCCAGAGGCGGTAATAATCCGGATGTGGTAAAAGCAGCAGTTGATTGTGAAAATTTCGGAGCACAAGGAATAACAGTGCATCCGCGCCCTGATGAACGACATATTCGTTATGATGATGTTTACAAATTAAAAGAAGTTGTAAAAACAGAACTTAATATTGAAGGAAATCCGAATAAAAAATTTATTGATCTTGTTTTGGAAATTAAACCCGCACAAGTTACTTTGGTTCCGGATTCTCCTGATGTTTTAACTTCAAATGCCGGCTGGGATACCATAAAAAACAAAGATTTTCTGACAGAAATTATTTCAGAATTCAAAAATAACGGAATCCGAACATCAATTTTTATTGAACCTGATTTGCAAATGACAGAACACGCAGCATTAACGGGAACTGACCGTGTTGAATTATACACAGAACCTTATGCGGCAAATTTCTTCAGAAATAAAGAAAAAGCAGTTGCTCCGTTTGTAAAAGCAGCAGAAGTTGCTCTTAAAAATAACTTAGAACTTAATGCAGGACACGATTTGGATTTAGATAATCTGAAATATTTTAATGAACAAATAAACGGTCTGTCGGAAGTTTCAATAGGACATGCCTTAATTTGTGATGCTTTGTATTACGGGTTACACAATACCGTGCAAATGTATTTACGACAATTAAAATAATCAATATTTTTCGAAAAAATTAAAAAATCATAAACACAAAAAAATGAACTCAACATCAAAAATATTAATCGTAGTTGTTATTATTGAAACTTTACTCATCGGATGGTTGCTCTATGACAAATTTCAACAGCAAAAAGTGAATAAAGAAATAGGACATGAACTGGTTCAGGTAAAAAGTGATAAAGCCGTTATTGAAGAAGAATTAACAAGTATTTCTAAACGATATGATGAATTAAAGACAAACAACAAAGAAATAAATGAAAAGTTAGAAGTACAAAAGGCGAAAATTGCAGAAACTCTCGAACAACTTAAACATGTAAAAAATACAGATCGTTATAAAATTAAACAGTTACAGGATGAAACCGAGACTTTAAAAAGCATTATGAAAGATTTTGTAAAACAAATTGATGCTTTGAATACCGAAAATAAAAAACTGCATATCGAAAATAACCAAATCAAAGAAAACTACAATAATGCTGTTGCTCAAACGGAAACATTAACGTATTTAAAAGACAGTTTGTCGGCACAAGTAAGAATTGCAAAGGAATTAAAAGCAGAAAATATTATTGTGTTACCGCTGAACAAAAGAGATCACTCTACAAGCAGAGCTTCAAAATTTTATAAAGTAAAAGTTTGTTTTACGATTAATGATAATGTTTTAGCTCGCTCCGGAACAAGATTTGCATATATCAGAATTGCTGCTCCTGACGGAATTATTCTTTTGAATTCAGAATCAGGAATGTTTAATTTTCACGACAGAGAAATTGCTTATTCTTCAAAAAGAGAAGTAACTTATAACGGAAAGAAAACCGATGCTTGTACATATTTTATAACAAATACTGAAATTGTTCCCGGAAATTATGATGTCGATATTTTTATGGACGGCGGTCAAATAGGCGAAACAAAATTCAGTTTGAAATAAGGCAGCAGCCGGCAAAATCAGAAAATATTAATTGTCAATTTATTAAGAACACTTGAAGAAGAAAAAAATTCCTGTAATGAAATAAATATAAATTTGCATATCGAAGAATTTGCATATCTGCTGTAAAACACATATCTTAGCAAAAAAAATTTCTGATATGCAAAAAAAACTCTACTCATTCTTACTCATTTTATTTATGTCCCTAAATGTATTCGGGCAAAATAATTTACCTTATCCTGTTATTTTTGTTCACGGTTTAGCCGGCAGCGATGAAAGTTTTGCAGAAACAATGACTTATTTACGAGATCAATACAATCTCGGAGATATTAATGTCTTTGATATTGTTTTAAATGCTGACAACGATGTTGACAATTCATTAATGTCTTCAGACGTTAAATGGACAGATTTTTATTACAGCGGTGATTTTATTAATGTCGGACGCAGAAATTATGACAGCGAAAGAGATAATTTTAAAGACGGCTGGACAGGTTCAAATATTTTTGCAATAAATTTTCAGGAAGAACGAATAAGAGGTGCTTGGGGATTTTTGAACGACTATTTTGACAAAAGTAACGAAGCCGGAATTTTCAAACAAGGATACGCACTCGGCAAAATGATACAAGAAGTTCTGAATTATACAGGTGCCGAAAAAGTTATATTAGTCGGTCATTCAATGGGCGGGCTTTGCATAAGAGAATACCTGCAAAGAACAAATTCAAGCGGCATACACACAAATTGGGTTGACCCGTATTCAGCTGACGGACATAAAGTTGCCCGTGTTGCAACATACGGAACACCGCATCTCGGATCAAATACTTCACCTGACCCCACAAAAGCTGCACAGGGAAAAGACAAATCAACCGTACCGGATTTTAACGGCGATTCGGAAGCAAACAGAGATTTACTTTGGGAATATGACGATTATACAAACTGCGGAGGTCTCCCGAAAGGGATATATATGTTCGGAGGTAACGAATATTGCATAAAAAGTGTTTGGTATAATTCAACTTTTGATAATGTTGACATAAACTGCAACGGCAGCCAAAGTGATGACATTGTAGGTATTAATGCAAGTTATTATTCTTACGATTATAATCCGGCGATGCCCTTGCCTTTGAATATTAAATATACATACATGACTTCAATTTGGGCAGATTGGGGCGGAAATTTAATAGGCGACGGTGCCGTCAATATTCACAGACAATGGCTGCACAATTCAAGCAATACTCCCACACCGGCAGGTCTTGCAGACACAACCTTAAATAACATTTTTCATACAAGCGAAGAATCTGATTATTATAATATTATTCGCGGTATTGATGAGCCTCATCGTTTTGATTTAGCTTATAAACTTAAATATAACAGACCGATAATCGGCTTCATAACCTATCAGCAAAATTTAAAAACTGCCGATGACGATGTTTTTAAAGTTGATGCAACAGGAAAAAATGCACTTGCAATAACAATTGACGGTTCTTTATCGGGAGTTCATACAATTGGTTTTTATGATGCTTCGGGAAATGTTTTATGTTCAAAACCGGTTACAAGTTTTCCGAATAAATTATATGTAAATGTTCCGGACGGAGCAAATGAAATTTATATAAAAATATCCGGAACTGCAACTTCGGAAACATGGAAACATCCTTACACACTTAATATTGTATCGGGTTCTTGGACGGGTGTTGTTTCCTCCGATTGGAATACTTCCGGAAACTGGACAAAAGGAGTTGCTGATATTTATGATGATGTTTACATTTCGGAAACAGCTTCATATATGCCTGCTGTTAACACAAACATTGACTGTAACAAAATGCAAATTCCTGCAAATTCCAAACTTACTATAAATCCGACAGCTTCCGTAAACATACACAATAATATGATTTTGAACGGAAATATTGTTTTGAAATCAGACTTTGTTAACACGGCTTCATACCTTGACAACGGAAATATTTCAGGAAACGGAACAGTAATACTCGAAAGAAATTTGCAAAGCGGGGGATATCACTATTTATCATCTCACGTAAGCAACGGAAACAGCGATGCTTTTACTCAACTGAACAACGGTTATACAAATCCTAATTTTTACTTTTACGATGAAACAGTAAATAATTCGGATTGGTTATACGGATGGACACAAGCAAGCGAAATTATGCAACAGGCTAAAGGATATGCCTACTACGGTCCTTATGAACAAAGTTATTTTGAACTTTCGGGAAAACCGAATACAGGAAATATAAGTACTCCGGTAACCGACTCAGGTTTTGGAATCACTTCCGACGGCTGGAACCTTATAGGAAATCCCTACCCTTCGGCAATTTCAGCTGTAAATTTTATTAATTTGAATAATCTCGGAATAATAAACGGCTCTGTTTATTTATGGAATGATGATTATTCGCCAGATTACTCTTCGGAAGGCTACGAAGTATTCAATCTGTCGGGGTATGTGTCGGGAACAGGCAGCGGAAAATTATTTAACGGTTATATTGCACCCGGACAAGGTTTTTTCGTTAAAGCTAATTCAAACGGAACCGTATATTTCAATAACTCAATACGCTCGATAAACAATTCTGTTTTCTTCAAAAAAAATACCCGGTCAGCAATTAAGCGTGTATATGTTAATTTATCCGGAGAAAATTTTAATAATAATATACTGCTTGCTTTTACAGATAAAGCAACTTCCGACTTTGACAATTTTTACGATGCCGAAAGAATGAAAATAAAAAACGATTTTTCTTTTTATTCTGTTTGTGAAAATAAAGATTTGATAATTCAGGCTTTACCGGATTTACATTCTTCGGAAACAATAATTCCTTTAGGAACAGATATAAGCATTGCAGGAAATTACACTTTTAAATTTGACAGTTTGAAAAATATTCCGGAAGAGATAAATATTTTTCTTAAAGATAATTTATCCGGGAAAAATTATGATTTAAGAAATAATAATATAGCTCAATCTTATCTGTATCAAGGAATTAACAAAAATCGTTTTTCTGTAATTTTTACAAAAGGAGCGTTACAGGTAAATTCATTAACTGAAAATAACATATCAGTTTATGCTTCCGGAAAAACGCTTTACTTCAATGCTCCGAATAATTTTTACTACACTATTTATAACATAAACGGAAAAGTTATAAAGACAGGAACTGTTAATAACGGAAAAGAAGTTATTAATTTAAACAAACTGACTTCAGGTATTTATTTTGTAAAAATACTTTCCGACGGAGATATTAAAATAAAGAAATTTTTATTGAATTAAAAAAGAATTGCCGAAGTTGAACCATACAAATATTTAACTTCGGCAATATTTTATTCAGACAAAATATTAATCATTTCATTTGCAGAAACCAATTTTTGAGTTCCGTTTTGCATATTTTTTAATGTAAATTTATTTTCACTTATTTCAGTTTCTCCGGCAAGAGCAACATAAGGGATATTATTGCTGTTTGCATATTTCATTTGCTTTTTCATTTTTACCGAATCAGAATAAATTTCGGCATTTATACCGGCATTTCTTAATTTTTGCAAAACAGGTAAACAATATTTTTCTTCTTTTTCTCCGAAGTTTACGAACATTAATTTTACATTACTGATGACATCTTTCGGAAAACGATTAAGATTTTCCAAAACATCATAAATTCTGTCGGCACCGAAAGAAATTCCTACACCGGACATTTCTTTTAAACCAAAAACTCCGGTCAAATCGTCATATCTGCCTCCGCCGCATATACTGCCTATTTGCACTTCATCGGAAACGACTTCAAAAATAGCTCCGGTGTAGTAATTCAGACCTCTTGCCAGAGTTAAATCCAACTGAATGTTATTATTAAAACGAAACAGGGAGATATAATCAAAAAGTTTGTGAATTTCTTGAATTCCCGTAATTCCGCTTTCGGTTTCGCCCAAAAATTTTTCAATACACTGCATCTGATCATCAAAACTTCCGCCGATATTTAAAATCGGTTCCAATAAATTTACGGCATCTTCAGAAATTCCGGCTTGTATTAATTCTTCATAAACTTTTTTAAGACCTATCTTATCCAATTTATCAATTGCAACGGTCATTTCTGTAAATTTTTCCGGAAACCCGATTCGTTCGGCAATACCGGCAAGCAATTTTCGATTATTAATCTTTACGGTAACTTTCAAATTAAGTTTTGTAAAAATCTCATCAATCATTTGAACAATTTCCAATTCATTAATAAGTGAATTGCTGCCTATAATATCGGCATCACATTGATAAAACTCTCTGTATCTGCCTTTTTGCGGTCTGTCGGCACGCCAAACAGGCTGAATTTGAAATCGTTTAAACGGAAAAGTAATTTCATTTTGATGTTGCACAATATAACGGGCAAAAGGAACGGTTAAATCATAACGTAATCCTTTTTCGGCAACAAGATGTGCTAATTTTGCGGTATTTCGTTCACATAATTCTTTATCGCTTACTTTTTTAAGAAAATTACCGGAGTTTAAAATTTTAAATAATAATTTATCCCCTTCTTCACCGTATTTTCCGGTTAAAGTTGATAAATTTTCCATTGCCGGAGTTTCTAACTGACGGTAGGCAAATCTTTTAAATACATATTTAATCGTATCAAAAATATAATTTCTTTTAGCTGATACTTCCGGAGAAAAATCTCTTGTTCCTTTTGGTATTGAGGGTAAATTTGCCATATTCAACAGTATAAATTTCAAAAAAAATGCCCTGCAAAGATACAGAGCATTTCAGTATTGTAAAAATATTTATTAAAGTGTTCGTGCTGTTTCGGTTTCGCGATATGCTTCAACAATATCTCCGACTTTTATATCATTATAATTCTCAATATTCAATCCGCATTCCATTCCGGTAACAACTTCTTTAGCGTCATCTTTATAGCGTTTTAAAGAACCGAGTTCACCGTCGTATTTAACAATTCCTTCTCTGATGAGTCTTACTTTGTCATTTCTGGAAATTTTTCCGTCAAGAACAAAACATCCTGCTACTTTTCCGACTTTGGTAATTTTAAAGACCTCACGAATTTCAACAGTTGCCGTAATTTCTTCTTTAATTTCGGGAGACAACATCCCTTCCATTGCAGCTTTAAGCTCTTCAATTGCCTGATATATAATAGAATATAATCTAATGTCGATTTCTTCTTTCTCTGCTAATTTTTTTGCAGCTAATGCAGGACGTACTTGGAAACCGATAATAATTGCATCGGATGCCGCAGCTAACATAACATCGGCTTCGGATATTTGTCCCACACCTTTATGGATGACATTTACTTGAATTTCGTCATTTCCAAGTTTTATTAATGAATCCGCAACAGCTTCTACCGAACCGATAACATCACCTTTAATAATAATATTAATTTCCTGGAAATTACCAAGTTGCAATCGTCTTCCGATTTCATCAAGTGTAATATGTTTATGAGTCCTGAGTGTTTGCTCTCTTTGAATGCGTTTGTTTTTATCGGCAATATCACGAGCTTCTTTTTCATTTTTCATCACATAAAAATGTTCACCTGCATGAGGTGCACCGTCCAAACCTAATATCTGAACCGGAGCAGAAGGTCCTGCAATTTTTATACGGTTGTTTCTTTCGTCGAACATCGCTTTCACTTTACCGGAATAGGCTCCGGCTAAAATAATATCACCGACTTTTAAAGTTCCTGTTGCGACTAAAATTGTTGATAAATACCCTCTTCCTTTATCTAATTCGGCTTCGATAACTGTTCCTTTTGCCGGTCTGTTCGGATTTGCTTTAAGTTCCAGCATTTCTGCTGCCAAAATAACTTCTTCTAACAGTGCATCAATGTTTTCACCTTTCTTAGCTGAAATATCAACCGATTGATACTTTCCTCCCCATGCTTCAATCAATAAATTCTTTTCGGCTAATTCTTGTTTTATTCTTTCAGGATCTGCACCGGCTTTATCAATTTTATTTATTGCAAATATAATAGGAACTTCAGCTGCTTTAGCGTGACTGATTGCTTCTTCTGTTTGCGGCATAATATTATCGTCCGCAGCAACAATAATAATTACAATATCTGTTACTTTTGCACCTCTGGCACGCATAGCCGTAAATGCTTCGTGACCGGGAGTATCTAAAAATGTAACTATTTTTCCGTTTTTCAATTTCACGCTGTAAGCACCAATATGCTGAGTTATTCCTCCGGCTTCGCCGGCAATTACATTTGCATCTCGGATATAGTCAAGCAATGAAGTTTTACCATGATCAACATGTCCCATAACCGTAACAATAGGGGGACGTGCAAGTAAATCTTCTTCTTTATCTACAATTTCTTCAATAAAATCTGTTTCTGTTGTAGAAATAAATTGAATTTCGAAACCGTATTCCTCCGCAATAATAGCAATTAGTTCAGCATCTAATCTCGAATTAATCGTAACCATTTTACCCAAGTCAAAACTTGTTTTAATAATGTCCGTTACATTAATGTCCATTAATTTTGCCAATTCATTGGCTGAAATATATTCGGTTACTTTAAGAATTGATTTTTCTTTTTCCTGTAATTCAAGTTGATCTTGAATTTGTTGTTGCTTTTCTTCTCTTTTTTGTTTCCTGTGAACAACACCGGTTTTTTTTGTTTTGTTGGTCAGTTTTGCCAGTGTTTCTCTGACTTGTTTTTGAACATCTTCTTCACTGACTTCCGGTCTTTTATGAAATTTTTTAGTATTTGGTTTCTTTTTATTTGTGCCCGACACTATTTTATTTGCGGGAGTAACAGGTTTCCTTATTCTTTTTCTTCTTCTTTTTTTACCTGCTTCAGAATTATTTTCATGTTTTTTCTGAGTTTTCCCTTTTTTATCTTTCGGTTCTTCTTTAATTTCAATTTTACCGAGAATTTTCGGTTTCTTTAATTCTTGAACTTCTGTTTTTATAAAATTATCTTCAATTTCTTTTTTTTGTTTCGCTGCTTTGGCTTCTTTTTCTTCTTCAATCCTTTTCTCTCCTTCTTTTTTCTTTCTTACAATTTCCTTTTCGCGTTCTTCTTTTGCTTTTATAACAGCTTCTTCAGATGCTTTTTTAAGCTTTTTCTTTTCTTCGACTTTTTCTTTTTTTGTTTTCGGATCCGGTTTTGTTTTTGAATTAATTGAATTCAAATCTATTTTACCGATAATTTTAGGCTTATTCGAATCTTCTTCCGTAACTACTTTTTTTGAACTTTCTTTCTTGTTTTTCTTTACCGGTTCTTCTTTTATTCTTTCAATTTCTTCTTTTACTTCTTCTTTTTTTACTTCGGGTACAGTTTTGGCAAGGACTTTCTCTTTATTATCCGGAACTTCAATAATTTTATCTTTTTTATCTTCGACCGGTTTTTCTTCAGGAACTTCAGGAACAATTGTTTCTTCAAGAATAATTTCTTTCTTATTCTCAGTTTCCTCAAGAATTTCATTTTCTATTTCCGATTCCCGCTTTTGTTGAATAATTTTATTTGATTCCTCTTTTACTTTCTTATCAGAACTGAACTTATCCAAAAGCAATGTATATCCTTCTGCAGAAACTTTTGCATTAGGTCTGGCATCGATCTTAATATCATTATTCTTAAGAAATTCAATAAGATGCGGAATGCCCACATTAAGTTCTCTGGCAATTTGTGCCAGTCTTTTATTTTTTATTACTTCTGCCATATATTGTACAAATATTTAACAATTCTTTTAATATGTTACGGATACAAAATCAGCACTGTAGTGCAATATTAATATTATTTTTTCTGTATCAAAACTTTATTCTTTGTTATCCTCAAACTCACTTTTCAGAATTTCTATAACATTGTCAATGGTTTCTTCTTCAAGATCGGTTCTTGATATTAAATCTTCTCTCGGAATATTTAACACACTTTTAGCTGTATCACAGCCGATATTCTTAAGGGTTTCGAGTACCCATTCATCAATTTCATCATTGAATTCCATAATGTCAACATCGTCTTCAATCTCAGTTTCTTCAATATCACGAAAAACATCAATTTCATATCCCGCGAGTTTCCCTGCCAGTTTAATATTCAGTCCGCCTTTACCGATAGCTTTTGAAACTTCTTCGGGATCAAGATAAACTTCGGCTTTTTTATCTTCTTCAAAAATTTTAATACTTTTTATTTTTGCGGGACTTAAAGCTCTTTGGATATATAATTTTAAGTTTTCGGAATAATTAATAACATCAATATTTTCATTACGTAATTCTCTTACAATACCATGTATTCTGGCACCTTTCATACCGACACATGCGCCAACCGGATCAATTCTGTCATCATAAGATTCAACGGCAACTTTTGCTCTCTCACCTGCTACTCTGACAATTTTTTTAATTGTAATTAATCCGTCATAAATTTCAGGAACTTCTAATTCAAATAAACGTTCTAAAAATTTCGTAGATGTTCTTGAAATAATTATCAAAGGTGTATTATTTTTCATTTCAACACGCTCAATAACAGCTCTCATAGTATCACCTTTCCTGAAAAAATCAGACGGTATTTGTTCGCTTCTCGGCAAAATCATTTCATTATCTTCATCATCAAGTATCAGCATTTCTTTTTTCCACACCTGATATACTTCACCTGTTACAATATCACCTACTTTATCTTTATATTTTTCGTAAACATTTTCTCTCTCCAATTGTAATATTTTAGAGGATAAATTTTGACGTAATGACAAGATACTTCTTCTGCCGAAATCTTCTAATTTTACCTCATCAGCAAACTCTTCACCTATTTCATAATCATCATCTATTTTGTGAACATCACTGATTGCAACCTGAAGGTTCGGGTCTTCAACTTCACCGTCGGCAACAACAATTCGGTTTCTCCATATTTCAAAGTCACCTTTATCGATATTAATAATAAAGTCGAAATTTTCAGAAGTTCCGAATTGTTTTTCGAACATACTGCGAAAAACTTCTTCAAGAACCCCCATCATGGTTACTCTGTCTATGTCTTTATTTTCTTTAAAACTTGAAAAAGTTTCTATTAAATTTAAATTATCCATTACACTGTATATTAAAACGTTATAACAACTTTTGCTTCTTTAATTAAATTCATTGCCATATTTATATTTTCTTCTTTATTTACTGTTTTTAATTTATTCTTTTTCGTTTTTTTAATTTCAGGTTCAATTTCTATTTCAGTTTCTGTTACAGACAGTAATTTTCCTTTAAGTTTTTCACCGTCAACAGTAAGCAGTTTTATTGATTTTCCGATATTCTTCTCATACTGTTTTAATACTTTAAAAGCATTATCCAAACCTGCAGAAGAAACAAGCAATTCAAAATCTTCATTTTCTCGATCAAGCTTTCCTTCGATTTTTTTACTTAATAATGCACAATCTTTAACTTTTATGCCGTCAAAGCTGTCAATTGAAACTGTTATTCTGTTATCATTCGATATTTTAACATCAGTAATAAAAATATCACTATTCGTAAAATCTTCCGATTCCGATTTCAGAATATCTTCTGACATTTTTAAAATGATTTCTTTTGAATACATAATATTTTTTCAATAAACGAGGGGACTTCCCGTCCCCTCAATTTCTTCTTATCTTTAATTTAGGCTGCAAAGTTAAGTAATAAGTTTTAATAAACAAAGCTTATTGAAGATTAATTGGTTTTATTATGCTTTACTGTAATGGATTTTACACTGCTTATAAAATCATGACATCCTTTATTCGTAAAAATTTTAAAATCAGATTTCAGATTTTTTAATTCATTAACAGACTCAATTAAATTAAAATTATGTTGTTTTTTGAAAATAAATAAGTCTTTGTTTCTCAAATGTTTTGCTAAATATTCCTGTTCTGTTTGTCCGGGAGTAGGAATTAATATTGCCTTTTTTTGCAAACTGACCAAATCCATAATCGTTGTATATCCTGCTCTGCTGATTATTATTTCGGAATTCAACAAAATATCTTTCATTTTATTCCTTGACACATGACTGTATATCATTAAGTTATCATCTTGTTTACTGAAAGACAAATCAGGTAAACCTGAAATTAAAACTGCTCTTTTTTTTGTTTTAAGAACTTGCACAATTATTATTTTTTCAAAAATACTCCTTTGCGGTTCCGGACCTGAAATTATAATTGCTATATCGTATTTATATTTTTTAATTTTTTGTTCCGAAAATTGAAATTGCGACAAAATACCGATAAATGAATACATTTCGGGAAGATAAAAGCCGTGTGATAATGTTCCGCTTAAATTCAGGGTATTATCTGCATAATCCGGAATTAAACATTTATCAAATTTTCTTATTCTTGATTTATGAATATTTAAGATCAACTTCTCAAAAAATTTCAAATAATTCGGTAATTTCAGCGAAATTTGGTGAGTAATAAAAATTGAAAGAATATCTTCGGAATACATTCCGTAACGATTATCCGAAATAATTACATCAATATCATATTCCTTAATGATTTGCTGCACCTGTTTATGTTCATTCCGAATTCCGTTTACGACAGCAGGAATTTGGAATAACAATTTTAAAAAAAAGAAACTGTTTTTCGGATATTTTATTGAAAAAGAAGGCAAATCTACGTATTGCAAGTTCGGAAATTCTTTCTTTAATAAGATACCGGTTTTCCCTTCACCTGCAATCAAAACATCATAATTATTTTTTAGCAATATATAAATCAAAGGAATATCTCTGACCGCATGCCCAAGTCCCCAATTCAACGGAGAAATTAATATCTTCTTTTTCCGACTATCCAAATTTAATTGTTTGACAATTCATTTTTCGACAAATTATATGAAATAAGTATGCCGGTAAGAATTGAAATTCCTATAAAAATAAATCCGCTGTAATATTCGGCAAAAATAATTTTTCCTATACCGAACAAAGCAAACATTACCATAAGGCTTCCCGCAAACCAATTAACAAACAATCTGCCGTATCCGGTATCACCTCTGACTTCAGGCATTTCGACCGAAATTTTACGCCAGCCGACACCTCCGGGATGTATTGTTTTATAGAAAGATCTCAGTTTTTCTTCTTTTTCGGGTTTTGTCAGAAAAGTAACCGTAAGCCAAACAGTTGTTGACCATATAACAATGATAATCAGGCTTAATTCAAAATCATCTTTTAAAACATCTAATTTAAAGATGTATCGCAATACAGGATATATAATATATGGTGCAATCATTGCAGAAATTTCGGACCATGCATTTATTCGCCACCAAAACCACCTCAGTAATAATACCAATCCGATACCGCCGCTCATTGTCAACACAAATTTCCAAGCATCACTTATTTTGTCAAATTGCGTAGTAATAATTATTGCAAAAAACATTAATATAAAAGTTGTTATTCTGGAAACTTTAACATATTGTTTTTCTGTAGCTTTTGTATTAATGAAAGGTTTATAAAAATCATTTACAATATAAGAGGTTCCCCAAACTGTTTGTGAAGCAATAGTTGACATATATGCTGCTAAAAAAGCAGCTAAGAGCAATCCGAGTAATCCGGAAGGCAATAAATCCCTTATTAACATAACATAAGTAGCCCCTTTATCACTGACATCAGGATATAAAATTAATGCCGCAAAAGCAGCAATAATCCAAGGCCATGGACGTAAAGCATAATGAGCAATTTGAAACCAGAGTGTCGCAAGCACCGAATGTTTTTCATTTTTTGCCGACATCATACGCTGAGCAATATAACCGCCGCCGCCCGGTTCGGCACCCGGATACCAACTTGACCACCACTGCACACCGAGATATGCTATAAATGCCGTAACACTCATCTTCAAAATACCGGAAGCTCCGATTCCTCCGGTTTCTTTTCCTGTATTCCCTATCGCCGGAAAGAAATCAAAACTCCACTCGGGAAGTTTTTCTTTTAAACCCTGAATACCGCCAACATCAACATTTCTGACAGCAAAAACCGCCAAAATAATACTGCCCGTCATTGCTATAATAAACTGGAAACTGTCGGTTAATGAAACACCCCACAGTCCGGATAAAGCAGAATAAAAAGTCGTAAATAACATTAAACCCGCAACGGCAACCAATTGAGAGCTAAATTCAATTCCCAAAAAATAAAAATCAGAATGACCGAAAATTGTTAAATCCGGAAACATTACCGAAAATATTTTAACCATTGCAAGATTTACCCAAGCTATAACAATTGTATTCATAAAAATACCGATATAGATTGCTCTGAAACCTCTTAAAAAACGTGCGGGTTTTCCTGAATATCTGATACTTACAAATTCAGCATCGGTAATAATTCCTGATCGTCTCCAAAGTTTTGCAAAAAAGAAAACAGTCAGCATACCTCCGAAAAGCATATTCCACCAAAGCCAATTTCCTGCAATCCCGTGTTCTGCAACTAATTCGGTAACTGCGAGCGGAGTGTCGGCAGCAAATGTTGTAGCGACCATACTTGTTCCTGCAATATACCAAGGCAATTTTCTGCCGCTTAAAAAAAAGTCATTCATTCCTTTTCCGGCACGCTTCGACATGATTAATCCGATACTTAAACTAATTAAAAAATAAACGCCGATTATCAGCCAATCAATAGTTGTAATGTGCATATCAGTATTTTATGAAATTCACACAAAAATAAAAATAAATATTGAGTTTAATCATTAAACCGTATAAATCATATTCTCCGAAAATCTTAAAATGTGTTAAAAAACATTTAATCTCCGGAGAGTTATTATATTTGCGACATAAATATAAAACAAAAAAATATGTATAATTTATTGAAAGGAAAAAAAGGACTGATTTTCGGTGCTTTAAACGACAAATCTCTCGCATGGAAAGTTGCTGAAAGAGCTTATGAAGAAGGAGCTGAATTTGTACTGACAAACACACCGGTTTCAATGCGTTTCGGAGAAATTAATGAACTTGCAAAAAAATGCAATACAATTGTTGTTCCGGCAGATGCTACAAACGTAAAAGATTTAGAGAATTTACTTGATAAAACTATGGAACATTTCGGCGGAAAAATTGACTTTATCCTTCATTCAGTGGCAATGTCTTTAAACGTACGAAAAGGAAGAAATTATGATAATTTAGATTACGGATATTTAAATAAAACATTGGATATTTCAGCAATTTCATTTCATAAATTACTACAGGCTGCTAAGAAAAAAGATGCTATTAACAAATGGGGTTCCGTAGTTGCTTTATCTTATGTTGCAGCACAAAAAACCTTATATCGCTACAATGATATGGCCGATGCAAAAGCTATGCTTGAATCAATTGCCAGAAGTTTCGGCTATATCTACGGAAGAGAAAAGAAAATAAGAGTTAATACCATTTCACAATCTCCGACAATGACAACTGCAGGAAGCGGCGTTAAAGGAATTGACGGCTTAATGGATTTTACGGAACGTATGTCGCCTCTCGGTAATGCAACTGCCGATGAATTTGCAAATTTTTGTATAACTCTGTTTTCCGATTTAACAAAAAAGGTAACAATGCAAAATCTTTATCACGACGGCGGTTTTTCAAGTATGGGAATGAGTTTAAGAGCTATGACAATGTATAATCAGGCATTAGACAATCCCGTTGAACCGGAAAGTTATGATGAATAATTCAATAAAATTCTTAAGAGTTTTGAAAAAAAGAGACATATTAATAAATGTGTCTCTTTTTCATATATTCCGTATTCAAAACATAAAGTTTTCGGAAATTCGATAATTTTAGCTGATTTTACTTTTTGCTTTTCAATACAAAT
>JAADGE010000010.1 GCA_013152535.1 Chlorobiota bacterium | reverse complement strand
TTGTTTCTACACAAATTCGGGTTTAATTAAATCAATAAATTCACTTAAAATCATTGCCGAAGCTCCCCAAATTTCAAATTCGTCAAAAATATAAAAAGGTGCAGTTAATTTCTGATCTCTTACCGTGAAGGACTTGTCAATACGTTTTGCCGAAAGCAATTCCGAAATATCAAGCTCGTAAACTTCCTGCACTTCATCCGAGTTTAAATTTATTTCGGGTTTATAATCGATTATTCCGACAAACGGATAAACCGAAAAATTACTGACGGGAATAAATAAAGAAGACAAGGATTTTATAACTTTCACATCATTTTTGTGAATTCCTGTTTCTTCTTCGGCTTCACGTAATGCAGTATTAATCAATCCATTATCGCTATTTTCAAATTTTCCGCCCGGAAAAGCAATTTGTCCGGAATGGCGGCTGCCGTCTGTTGCACGTTTTATAAAAAGAAGTTTGAATGTTCCGTTTTCGGGAAACAGAGGCAATAAAACGGCACTTTTTTTAACTGTTTCGGAATTAATATTACAGGAAATATTTAACCGACTTTCGGGTATCATTTTTATATGTGATTTTTCGCCCGGCAAGTCGTTTTGCATTGCTCGCAATAATTTTTCTTTTATTTTATCGCCGGAGTTCATCAGAAAAAAATCATTTAAAATTAATTGTTTTTGCAGGATGAATTTTTGCAACTAATAATGCCGGTAAAACGAGTACAAAAACACTTATCAGTAATGTTCCTATATCCAAAAGCAAAAAATTAAATAAGTTTATATCAACCGGCACACTGTCAACATAATATAAATCCGGATTTAAAGGAATTAATTTGAAAAACTTTTGAACAGCTAACAAGCTAATTCCAAGAATATTGCCGATAATCAGTCCTTTAAAAATTAAAAATGCACCGGTGTATAAAAAAATAGAAATTATTTTTGAAGTATCGGCACCGAGTGCTTTCAAAATACCTATCATTGTTGTTCGTTCCAAAATAATTGTCAGCAAAGCAGCAATCATACTTAAAACGGAAACAATAATCATAAGTGTAAGAATAACGGCAACATTGGTATCGGAAAGTTTCAGCCATTGCACAATAAATGTATTGTCTCTCATATAGTTACTGACTTGCAACATGCTGCCGTCATCACTTATTACGGATGCAACTTCGTCCTGTACTTTTTCGGTCATTGCTTCGGGGTCTGTATAGTTGTCGATAAAAATCTCAAAACCGCTTATTTGGTCTTTACTCCAATTATTAATTTTCTGAATTTGTCGAATATCGCAAACGGCAATCATTTTATCCAATTCCGTCATGCCGGTTTTGTAAATACCGCAAATTTTAAACCTTCGGGCTTTCGGCGGATTTTGAATAAAATAAATATCCATATTATCTCCGATTTTATAGCCCAACAAATTTGCTGTTTTTTGCGAAATAAGGATGTCTTTTGTTTTTTTCTCGGAATTTACATCCGGTAATTTTCCTCCAATTAAATTTTCTTTAAGGAAATTCCAATTATAATCTTTCCCTACACCTTTAAGTATAATTCCCTGCACTTCGGTTTTGGTTTTAATAATACCGGGCTTAGTCGCATAAATTTGAATATGATTTATACCTTTTATATTTGTTATTCCGGGATAAAACGATTGATTTTTGCTTATCGGAAGGGTTTCATAAGTTTCATTTATATCTCTGTTTTTCACAGTTATATGAGCTTGAAAACCGATAATTTTTTTATACACGCCCTTTTTAAATCCCGTAACGGTCGAAACGGTAATAATCATAACGGCAATACCGACGGCAACCACACTTACAGCAATATTCAATACCGAAGCAGACATTTTTTTCTTGTTTGTATGCGAAAAAGTGATGCGTTTTGCCGTAAATAATGCGAAATTCAAAAGATTAAATTTAGATTAAATTTTTTACAAAAATAGTTTTATTTTTTATTCCGTTCGGAAATATAACTTCAAACTTTCATAAGTTTGTTGTCTGTATTCTGATATTTTTTCTTTATCACACCATTCAACTTTTGTAATTTCTTCTTCCGTTTGCGGTTTCGGGATTTCATTTCCTTCGTAAAACATTCGAAACCAATGTGTTTTTTTTAGTATTTTTTTGTTTTTATGCGTATAAATATGATATGACGATTCTGCTTTTTCTTTGATTTTCAAATCTAAAATTCCGCATTCTTCTTCAACTTCTCTTATTGCTGCTTGTTCAGGTGTTTCATTCTCTTCAATTTTTCCTTTCGGCAAATCGGGTATTCCGAAACGGTGAATTACAAGAAATTCGTTTTTTTTATTTCGTACCAAGCCGCCGGCTGCTTCAATATATTTATCAAAATAAGATTTAAAATCGCCGACAAGCTTATTCAAATCCGTATGTTCAAAACTGATTTCTTTAATATCTTTTTTATCAAAAAATGTATTCAGAATTGTTGTCATTCTGTCGTTACATTTGTGGATAAACGGTTCGTCAATTTCAAGATTTTCAACCAAATCTTCAAATTCGGGCGTTGTTTTCCAAAGGATTATTTTTCGATTATTGCAGTATATTGTTATTTTTTTCAAGAATATCCTGTTAAAGTTAATATTTTTTCATAATATACTAAATTTGTTGTTTTGTTGCATACAGATAACACGGATTGACCAGAGCAATTCATAATTTTAATACTCATCCGATTAAACATCTTTCATACTCAAACCGATACGCTTCCTAACCGTATCAATACTGATAACTTTTACCTGAACATGTTGATGAAGTTTCAGAACATCGGCAGGATTTTTTATAAACTCATTTTTTATGTTTGAAATATGCACCAAACCGTCTTGTTTTATTCCTACATCGACAAAAGCACCGAAATTTGTTATGTTTGTAACGATTCCCGGAAGTACCATGCCTATTTTTAAATCATCAACGGTAAAAACATCTTTCGAAAATTCAAAAACTTTTGCTTGTTGCCGCGGATCTCTGCCGGGTTTTTCAAGTTCTTTCATAATATCCGTTAAAGTAGGCAGACCTACGGTATCAGTAAGATATTCTTTCAAATTTATTTTTTTTCTTAATTCGGAAGACTTTATAAACTCTTTGAGACTTGCATTACTGTCTTTTGCCATTTTTTCAACAATATGATAACTTTCCGGATGGACGGCTGTATTATCCAAAGGATTTTCGGCATTGCGAATACGCAAGAAACCGGCTGCTTGTTCAAATGCTTTATTTCCGAGCCGTTTTACTTTTTTCAGCTCTTTACGAGATTTGAATGCACCGTTTTCGGTTCTGTAATCAACCACATTTTGAGCTAATTGCCCTCCCAGCCCCGACACATATGTCAGTAAATGTTTACTTGCCGTATTCAAGTCGGTGCCGACTGCATTCACGCAACTTTCAACCACATAATCCAAACTTTTTTGCAGTTCTTTTTGATTTACATCGTGCTGATACTGACCTACTCCGATTGATTTCGGGTCTATTTTGACCAACTCGGCAAGCGGGTCTGCCAGTCGCCTTCCTATTGACACAGCACCCCTTACGGTAACATCGTAATCGGGAAATTCTTCGCGGGCGACCTTCGATGCTGAATATACGGATGCACCGTCTTCGCTGACAACAAAAACTTTTACATCTCTGTCGAAACGCACTTTATTTCGGACAAAATCCTCGGTTTCGCGACTTGCCGTTCCGTTTCCTATTGCTATTGCTTCAATTTTGTATGTATTGACCAAAGAAGCAACTTTCTTACTTGCCTGAAAAGTTTCTTTTTGAGGCGGATGCGGATAGATGGTTTCGTTATGCAAAAAATTTCCGTATTCATCCAGACAAACGACCTTGCAACCGGTTCGGTAGCCGGGATCTAATGCCAAAATTCGTTTTTCTCCGAGCGGCGGAGCTAATAAGAGTTGTCTTAAATTTTCCGTAAAAACTTTGATGGCTTCGGCATCGGCTTTTTCTTTTGCAATTTTAGAGAATTCGTTTTCGATAGAAGGTAATAAAAGGCGTTTATAAGCATCATCTGTTGCATCCTGCACTGCAGCCGTTGCATAGGTATCGCCTTTGAGAAAAATTCGGTCGAGTTTTTCTAATGCTTTATTCTCGTCGGGTTGAATTTTTACTCTTAAAAAACCCTCGTTTGCACCTCTTAAAACTGCCAATAAGCGATGCGAAGGAATTCTATTTAATGCTTCTTCAAATTCAAAATAATCTTCATATTTAGCGGCTTCTTCTTTTTTACTTTGTACGAGTTTAGAATATACTTTTGCAGAATATTTAAATTCTCTTCGAACGGCATCTCTGGCTCTTTTGTCTTCGTTAATTTGCTCTGCTATAATATCTTTTGCCCCTTGTAAAGCGTCTTCAACAGTTTCCACTTTATCGTTTAAAAATTTTAATGCTTCGTTTTCTAAATCATCAATATTTTGTTTAAAAATAATTTTTGCGAGCAGTTCTAAACCTTTTTCTTTGGCTTTTACCGCTCTTGTTTTCCTTTTCTGTTTATACGGAAGGTATAAATCTTCCAGCTCTGCCAAATCGTAAGTTACTTCAATTTTTGCTTTTAATTCGGGAGTTAATTTGTCTTGTTTTTCAATTGCAGATAAAATACTTTCTCTTCGCTTTTCGAGTTCTTCAAGTTTTTCCGACAAATTTTTTATTCCTGCAATTTGAACTTCATCCAAATCACCGGTCATTTCTTTTCTGTATCGGCTGATAAACGGCACGGTAGCTCCGCCGGCAAACAAACTCATCGTATTTTCAACTTGTTTAGCAGTAATATTCAATTTCGATGCTATCAGCTTAAAATGTTCAGTATTCATTAATTCAAATTTAAAAGGAATGCAAATTTAATATAAAAGAATTATGTTCGGAATTATTCATTAAAAAGCTTTTTGAATATTTTTGTTATTTAACGAAAATTCTAAAAAATGAAAATATCTTTTCTTTTTACAATATTAGTTTTTTTGCAGAACTCATATCTGCAAATTAATATTTACGACACAAAAAATTATATTTAAAATGTAAGTGTACGAAGAATAAAAAGCCGGAATGTATGATGCTGAAAGAAAAGCTGCAAATCACTAAAAGACATATTTGCAGCAAAACATTAAAAAAAGACCCTAAAGAAATTCTTTAGGGTCTCAAACTTATTCGATTTTCTTAGAAATGAATCAATACATAAATATTTCCGCCAAAGTTATCATTAGAAAAATTAAAATTACTGGAACCTGCAATTTTTGTATTATTTGCTTGTCTGTTATGATCTGTATAATTCCAAAATTCAGTATTTATATTTCCTTCTCCCACTTTGTTATACATAAACCCTAAACCAAATTCACCGCCTAAAGAAATTTTCGGAAAAATAAAATATTCAATACCGACAAATCCTCTTAATCCGAAACCGAAACCGTCAGCTATTTTTTGATCTGTAACTCTATAATCAGAAGTTGTTGCAAAACCGGATAAGAAATTAAGCGTAGTAGTAGGAATCGAATCACTGCTGCTCATTTCATTTCCGTATGTATAAACATCTTTGGAGCCTCCTCCGAAACTTAAATTAAGTTCTGCTCCGTAAAGTGCTTGTAAACGTTTTTTACCTTTTCTTAATTCATAACCTAAACCTAAGCCCAAACCGGTTTGAGAATGTTTCCAAGTATCTGTAACTTTTGCATTCGGATCCGTTGTATTAGAATCATCATTAACAAGATTATTCAAAGTTTGTGAATTAATACCTATACTCACATGTGCACGAACTGCGGATTTATCAGTCAAAAAATATTTACCGTAAATACTGCTTCCGTCAATAAAATTAAAAGCTGAAGGATCATTAAACGGACCGTTAAAATCATTAATTCTAATGATATTACCCACAAGATTAATAAACGGGCTTGCATCAATACCAAGTGCAAAGTCTCCGGCTTGAGGTAAATAAGATCCGGAATTGGTATCATTAATTACCTCAGAATCATCTTGAGCATAAACTGCCAAGCTAAAAATTAATGCCATAAATGTAAAAATTACTTTTTTCATAACTTCTTAAATTTAAATTAAATAATATTACAAATATAACATATTACATTATTATAATAAAACATATTACAAAACATTATTCCGATAAATTTCAGAATTAAGAAAATACTATTAATCTATTTTCAAATAATTTTCATATATTCGTGTAAAAAAACAATATGAACTTTTCAGAACACATTCCGGCTGATTTTATAAATTTTACATTGGTCTTTGTTTTTTCTCTCCTTATTGGTTTAGAACAACGTATTCATCATTCTGATGATGATAAGCATCAACTTTTCGGAACTGACAGAACTTTTACATTAATCGGAATTTTAGGCTTTATTTTATACATAATTTCGCCTGATAATTTATTCCCGTTTTTGACAGGGGGTGTCAGTTTATTTATTTTATTAACGGTTTCGTATTATCAAAAAATTGTAAAAACAGGCGAATTTGGTTTAACAACAGTTGTTATTGCTATGATAACATACACTTTAACTCCGTTGATATATTTGCACAGCAAGTGGTTAGTTCTGTTAGTTTTTGTAAGTATTTTAATCTTAACTGAAATTAAAAAGAATTTGAAACATTTTGCAAACAAATTCGGGCAAGATGAATTCTTAACATTTGCAAAGTTTATTGTATTGGCAGGAATTATTTTACCGTTACTTCCTAATAAACCGATTTCCGAAACAGTAAGCCTGTCACTTTATAATATTTGGCTGGCAATAGTTGCAGTTTCATCAATTTCATATATCAGTTATATTTTAAAAAAGTTTGTTTTTCCTAACTCAGGTATATTGCTGACTGCAGTTCTCGGCGGATTGTACAGCAGTACAGCAACAACAATTATTCTGGCAAAAAAAAGCAAAGAAGAGAAATCAGCTTTTAAAGTTACTGCAGCCATCATTGTCGCAACTTCAATGATGTATCTTCGATTAGAATTATTAGCATTTATTTTTAATCCGCCGATTGCAATTAAATTAATTCCGTATTTCGGGATATTAACTTTAGTAACCGCATTAATAACTTATATTTTTTATTCTAAAAAAAGTGAAACGAAAATCAGTATTAAAAGAAAAGAAGAGCATAAAAATCCGCTTGAATTTAAAACAGCTCTTATTTTCGGATTATTATTTGCTTTTTTCTCTGTTCTTACTGATTTTGTTGTTAAAAAATACGGCGATTCCGGAATTGATATTTTATCATTAATTGTTGGAGTTACGGATATTGATCCCTTTGTCTTAAATCTTTTTCAAAACGGATTAAAAACATTATCAATTGATTTAATTGTAAAAGCTGTATTATTAGCAACAGCAAGTAATAATATTTTAAAAATGATTTATGCTTTAATTTTGGGAAGTAAAACTTTACGGAAACCAATACTTATCGGATTTTTAATAACAATTATTGTAAGCTTCGGAGCTGTCGGCTTTATGATTCTTACTTAAATATTTAAATATAACAGAATGACTGCGGATTAATAAAAATGTTGTATATTTGTAATAAACATAATCTTCCGATATATTTTAAAAGAATAAAAATGAAAAAAAAAGTACTATTTTTGGTATTAGTTTTAGTTACTTCTGTTTATATTTCTTGTAAAAAAGAAGTTACAAATTCGGATAATCTCAATCTTCTAACAAGCCATATTTGGACAGCCGACAGCCTTTTGGCAGACGGTAATGATGCAAGCGGCCAAAACGGTTTACTGGAAATGTTTAAAGGTGATACTAAATTTAATGAAGACGGTACAGGTTATGTAGGAGACATTACAGGAACTTGGAAGTTTTCAAACGATGAAGAAACTGCATTGACTATTACATCTGATTCTCTGGTAATACCGGTAACTGCAAATATTGCCGAACTTACGGCACAATCTTTAAAACTTACAACCAGATTTCCTTTACCGACTACACCTGTAACTACTGCCGATGTAAGAATGACATTTATTCCCAAATAAAAAAAACTGCTCAGATGCGTTATTTGTTAATAATTCTGCTGCAAGTTTTGTATCTTTCGCTGTCAGCCCAACATCAGCAATTTCTTGTCAGCGGAAAAGTTTTTGACAGTAAAACCGGGAAACCCCTAACAGAAGTTCAGGTAATTTACAGCAATAATAAAGAAATAACTACAGATTCAACCGGATATTTTGAATTCCCAAGTAATCTCGGAAAAATCGAAATTACGTTCATATTATTTGGCTATCAAACTCTAAATAAATCGGTTATTGTTCTCTCAAATATCCGCAATAAATTATCTGTCGGGTTAAAACCGTTTATTAATCAACTTAACGAAGTCGTTATCAGTGCCGACAAAACGGGACAAAGAGTTTCAGAACTCAGTGTTTCAATGAGTGTGATTAAACCCTATGAAATAACAAAAAATCATATCGTAAATGCTGAGGAAATAATAAAACAAACGCAAGGAATCGAAATAATTGACGGGCAAGCATCAATAAGAGGCGGCAGTGGTTTCAGTTACGGTGCAGGAAGCAGAGTAATGGTATTAATTGACGGTTTACCGGTTATTTCAGCAGACGCCGGAAATATACGATGGCAATTTTTACCCATCGAAAATTTAGCACAAATCGAAATTATCAAAGGTGCATCTTCGGTACTTTACGGCTCATCAGCTATAAACGGAATAATTAACTTCATAACCGCAGAAGCAGACACCATCCCACAAATAAAATTTTCGTTAACATCAGGAATTTACGATAAACCCAAACGTAAAGAACTGGTTTGGTGGAACACTCCGAGAAGTTATTCCGATGCATCATTTTCATTCTCACAAAAAATAAAAAATACCGAAATAAGTCTCGGCAGCAATTTATTATACAATAACGGATACAGAAAATTAAATGATGAAAAACTTGCACGTCTGAACTTTAATATCAAACAACACAGCAATAAAATAAAAGGTTTAAGTTACGGACTGGGGTTTTTAGGCGGTTACAATAACAAAACGGATTTTATTTTGTGGGAAAACTCAGATGCCGGAGCTCTTATACAAAATAAAGCCACAGCTACTGAACTTAATGTAGTTTTTGTTACATTAGATCCTTATATTTCACTCAAAAACAATAATATAAGCAAACAGGAGATACGTGTATGAGACTGCAAGTTTCGGATAACCGATATCCTGTTAACAGTATAAATAACAGCTTGGCAATATCTAATTTTGCAGAATATCAATTTTACAAACAGTTTTTCAGCAAGCTCAATGTTATATCAGGTACCTCATACTACTTCAGCAATATTACTTCTGAATTATACGGCAATCACAAAGGCAATAATGTTGCAGCATATACTCAACTTGAATATAAACTGTTTATGAAACTGAGATTAAGTGCGGGCATACGATTAGAATACAATGTACTTGATGACATTGCCGATAAAATTGTCCCTGTTTTCAGATCGGGAATTAATTATCAATTGAAACACGGTACTTTTTTAAGAGCTTCATTCGGTCAAGGATACAGATACCCTTCAATTGCTGAAAAATATGCATATACTACACTCGGTACCGTAAAAATATTTCCAAATCATGAAGTTAAACCTGAATTCGGTTGGAGTTCCGAAATAGGATTAAAACAAGGTATTAAATCAGGAAAATTACTGGGACATTTTGATATTTCATTTTTTTGGTCCGAAAATACAGATATGATTGAGTACGTTTTCGGTCTTTATCCCGATCCTTATTCACAAGATTTTGGTTTTGGATTCAGATCATCAAATATTGAAAATTCAAGAGTTTACGGTACAGAAACAGAATTTTTGCTAAACAGAAATATCGGAAATTTAAACGTACATATAGGCGGAGGATATACTTATATTCACCCTGTTGAATTTGATAAATATCATAATGTTAATACAAAGACCTGGTTGAAATACAGAAAAAAGCATACGGCAAAATTTATTGTCGGAGCAAAACTGAAAAAATTTGAATTTGGTGTTAATGCCTTTTACAAATCAAAAGTATTAAATATCGACAACGTTTTTCTGAATCCCTTGACACGAGAAGCCTTATTACCAGGATTTTACGATTATTGGTCAAACAATAATAAAGAAACTGTTGTTGTGAATATATTTTTATCGTATCGATTTAAGAAAAATATTAAACTTTCCTTCGGCGTAAAAAATATCGGAAATACCGAATATATGGACCGCCCGGGAAATATTATGCCTCAACGATTTTTCAGTTTTCAATTAAGCCGATATTTCTAAATTCTTCTTACAGTAAACGGTTTTACAAAATATTGTTCTCAATATCGTTCCGGGAAATTTAGTAAGGAATCCGGTATTTCCCGATACATAAAAGATATAATGCTAAAGATAAGTCATATATCTTTGCCGAAGAACAAATAAAGTAAAATTTATTAATAGTATCCGTTTGAATAAAATAAATATTGAAATACATTGTACACAAACAAATGTTAACTTCTATTTCTTTATGTTATAACAATTTAATTGGCTTAAAAAATTAAAGTAAATAAGAACCTGATATAAAAGATTAAGCAAAAAATAAAGAGCTGTTTTAAATTTCAATTTGAGTTTCGATAAAAACTGCAAAGTCATTATAAAAAAATTTTTTGCTTATTGAATTAATATATACATTAGAGGTTTTGAAAACATATCTTGACTTGAAAACAGATAATAACAGCTGCTCAAAAAATAATTATTATACATTATATTCCGGAATTTTATTCGGTAAAATCTTTTGTTATTTAAGTTAAGAATAATGTTAAAAAATAAGATAACTGCAAATGACAAAAATCTTAAATGCGGAAACATTATTTATAAAGAAAATAACCGACAGAATGACTTCAATTAATACATATTCTAAAAACAACATTATGAAACTGAAAAATACTTTTGCATTGAGTATTGTTTTATTCTTAATGATTATAAATAACCAAGAAATAACAGCTCAAACTCCCGGATTAATATACGAGAACCCCGGTATTTCCGTTCTCGACCCTAACGGAGACGGATATGTATCTCAAAACACATCAGGCTTTTCAGTAAACGATCAAACAGAAAGTGAAATTCCTTACACAGCATTACCTGTTCTTGAATTTGAACCCGACTCAGACCAAAGGGGCGGACCTTATTGTTCATATACCGATATAGTTGATAACGGTATAAAAAATGCTTTGTATGCATACTACGACGGTACAAATATTTTGTTTCGGTTCAGATTAAACGGAACAGCATCAAATGCAAAAGGCTATTCAATTATGGTTGATTCAGACCAAAAATTTGGTTTTACGGGAAATGAAGCGGATCCGGATGCAGTTGTCGGAAACCCTGGTTTTGAATTTGAAATTGTTCTCGAAACAGAAAGAGGAATCGGTCTTTATGATGTTAACGGTCAAAATTATGCAACTGAGATAGGTAATGCTGCAACTCAAAGACCTTATGTAAGTTATGCTCAAAAATCAATAGCTCTCACTACAAACAGTAATAATCCGGACTATTTCTACGATTTTTATGTTTCATTGGCAGATCTTAATGCAGCTTTCGGTATTGACGCAAACACACTCCTTCGCTTTACAGGTACAACCATTACAGATACCGCAGCATTTATCGGAAGTCCCGGAGCTTCAGATATAGCCGGTACAAACGAGTTTTATTTCGGTGATATATTTGATTGCATTCCGCCGATTAAAATATCGGAAATAGGCACGGCAAATACTGATTGTCGAACATCTTGCCCGTCAATTAACGGTATCATCCCTGACGGAGCAACAACTGTTACGGGAACATCAACCGAACAAGACGGAACTGTTATTGAAGTTTTTGTAAACGGGAGTTCTGTCGGTACGACAACTGTTTCGAGTAATTCTTGGTCAATAAATACTTCTGCTTTAACATCCGGTGACGAAATCAGAGCTACGGCAAAAGACGGAACAAGATATGTATCTTTTGATGATTGCGATATTGAATTTGTAAATTCTTTTTGTACAGATCCTCCGTATAACTTATCCGTCAGTCCCGGACAAAAAGGTGTAAAGGGAAATATAACTTCTCCCTCGGGGACAATTATTACCTTATACAATATTGACGGAACAATATACACAGATGCTAATTTCACTAACCCGATTACAACAACTCAGAATAATGAAAACTGGAAGATAGAATATTTTCCTGCAGCTGTATTGCCGGACAGCAATTATTATGTAACAGCTGAAGCACCCGGACAATGCGAATCTGATCCTGCTTTTATTTGTGTCGGGTACGTAAATACTTCAAGCACACCGGTAATAACCGATCCGATATTAAATACTTCAACTGTTATTGATGGTACGGGAGGTGTATCACCGGGAGATATTTATATATTTAACAGTTCCGGATCAATAGGAAGTTCAAGTATTGCCGGTAACTCATGGTCTGTGAATATAGCAAACAGTCAAACTGCCTGTGACAGTATATACGCAATACAAATTGAAACAGGCAAATGTTTTGCTTCAGATACGGGTTATATCAAAATCCCTTCTCACAAACCGGAAATTACGGGGAATTACTGTATCCCTGCTGCAACAACCGTATCTACAGTTACCGGAACATCTGTTGAAGAAGAAAATTCTGTGATTGATGT
>JAADGE010000088.1 GCA_013152535.1 Chlorobiota bacterium | reverse complement strand
AAATTGTAACAGTTGCAAGTCCGTTTGCGTTAGCTGCTGTTGTGAATGTTAAATCACCTGCGGCATTCACGGAAGGTTGAACCGAAAAAAGAGCATTATTATCATTCGTCAAGAGGAATGTTAAAATTTGTCCGCCCTCATCGGGAGCACCTGTACTAATACTTGAAGCCCAGTTGTTAAAAGTTTGTGCTCCGGCATCTTCATTGATATTTATATTAGTACCTTTTGTGAAATAAGGTTCGCTGTTTACGGGTGTTACAATAATTGTCATTGTATATACAGCAGTGCTGTATGCAGTTCCGTCGTTTACTCTAAATTGAAAAGAAGTGTAGGGATTACCGTTTGCATCAGCAACAGGCATAAATTTTAAACGACTTGCATTAATGTCAAAAGTACTTACCGTAGCAGAAGAACCTAAAGGTGCTTCTGCTCCGTTAATTGTTCCGTCACCGTCGCTGTCAATCCACAAAGAACCGGCACCGGGTGCTGTTGTAACTTCAATATGGTCAAAAGCATCGCCTTCGACATCGGCATAACCGAAATGTCCTGTTGCGAATGTTAGATTTGAATTTTCGTAAAGAGTAACCGTATTGTCGGCTCCTGTGGGAGGATCGTTAACAGCAGTTACAGTTATAGTAAAATTAATTGAAGGGCTTTGATCATCACCGCCGTTTAGGATACCGCCGTCATCGGTTAAATATACCGTAACTGTAGCAGAACCATTTTGGTTTGCAGCAGGTGTATAAGTTAAATCACCGGTTACTTCGTCAACATTCGGTTGAACAGAAAAAAGGGCATTATTATTATTTGAAACATAAAAAGTTAAAGTTTGCCCGGCTTCATTTGCAGGTCCTGCACTGATTGCCGTTGCCCAATTATTTACCGTTTGTGCTCCTGCATCTTCAAGTACGGTTTGATTTCCTCCGGGAGTAAATGAAGGTTCGTCATTAACGGCAGTTACATCAATAGTCATGGTTCTTACAGTACTGTAACCGTCATTTCCGTCATCAACTTGAAAATCAAAACTGTCATAATTGTTTCCGTTGTCATCCGGATTCGGTCTGAATTTTAATTTCGGAATATCCGCAACTAATATAACATCCCAAAGAGAAACGTCCTCTCCGGCATCAATTACGTTATCACCGTTGGCATCATAATACAAAGTTCCGACAGATTCCAAGCCTCTGATACGAATATCGGTAAACGGGTCACCGTCAGCATCGTTATACGGAAAATCTGATGCAACAAAAACATAATCATTGTCCTCCAATGTTGTTACTGTTGCATTATTGGTTGTCGGATTTGTCTGCGCATTAACAAAATAGCCGACACCGATAAATAAAAATAGGATGAAAAACTTTTTCATGTTTCTGTATTTATTAATTTTTCAATAATTCTTTATACTAATTTAAATCAAATATTGTTAAATATTTTGATTTCAGAACTCACAATACACACTTATAATAAATTGACAAACACATAGTTAGTCAAAACTATGCCGCAAATCAATCTGAAATAGGCTTTTTTTCTGATACAAAGACTTTTAAATATTTAAAATAGTTGCATGAACATTCTGTTTTATTTAAAAAATCTTCAGAAAATTTAATAATTATATATTTTATTCAGAATCAAATAAGTAATACGCAAAAAATATTCCGTTCTTTAGTAAATTCTGCCGTAAAAATAATTCCGAAATATATATCTTTTTTTACATTTGTAAAAACTTTTTTCATGAAAGCCCTTGAAAATTCCGTAATAAGACTCAGGAGTTTAGAACCTGATGACCTGAATTTTTTATATCAAACAGAAAATACTGTTGAATTATGGGAAGTAAGCAACAGTTTACTACCCTTTTCAAAATACATATTACAAAAATATATTGAAAATTCACATCTTGACATATTCACTACAAAACAAGTAAGATTAATAATCGAAACAAGAAAAGAAAAAGAAACTGTCGGATTAATTGAATTATTTGATTATGAGCCGATTCATTTACGAGCAGGTATCGGTATTCATATTGTGAAAAATGAACAAAGAAAAAATTATGCCGAGCAAACAATACGTCTTATTATTATGTATTGCAAAAATATTTTAAGATTAAACCAAATATATTGCAACATAAGTTTTGACAATACGGCAAGTATTAAACTATTTGAAAAAATAGGATTTGAGCATACAGGAACCAAAAAACAATGGTTAAATACCGGCGAAGGTTTTAAAGATGTTTTTTTTTATCAGTTACTCTTATAGCAGAAAGTTTATAAAGGAAGTTTCGGGAAATGCCAAACAACTGTTTTTAGGCACATTACCAAAACGATTCTAATATAGGGACTTTCTTTAAGGTCAAATACAGCAACTTGTAAAATAATCATAATTTTTAAAAACTTTTGATTTCCTGAAAGTTCCTACAAAGATAAATTCAAGTAATAAAGCTGCATTTGTTTCAGGCTTTACGAAAGTTTCCGTTTATATCAATTCCTTGCTTTTCAAATGCCTTTTAATGTGAATGTATAAAAATCGGTTAATTTCAAATATACCTTTTACAAGTTCCGTAATAACACCGGAACGTTTTAAAAATGCAAAATTATCAATAATCAAAACTTCTTCTTTTTGCAAAATTACGGATAGTTTTTTCGTACTTAATCGACGATGCAGTATAAATTGTTTTAGTATTTCATTAATATCATCCGAAAAATAACTTAAAGCTGATGTATCGATATTTTCCGGAGATTTTATGCTAATAGAGTTTTGCGAATAATCTTTTATTTGAGAAATCCAGGAAAATACAGCTGTTCCGATATTACCGTCGGTAAAAGAGGTATAATTTTCAAACAGATTTTCTGTGTCAACGGGTTTTATATAATCTTGAGATTTCCCCTTAAAAACAAACGGCATTCCGCCCGCATTATGGCGTTTTAAAAGGGCATCTGCCATAAACGGAGATAATAAGGGCATACAATTGATAATATTTAAAAAATAATTTTCGAAATCCGAAGATTTATTCAATTCTTCTAAGGCATATTTGTTCACATTAACAATAAACAATATTTTATGTCCGTGTAAACGAATTAACTCTTTTATTTTATTAATTATTTGATTACCGTTTTCGGAATTTTCCCACCACAATTCTACTGCATCAAATAAAATAATACTTCCTTCTTTTATTTTTGAGAATTTCTTTAAAGTGATGCTTTTATTATGGAGCACTTCATCGAGAGCAGCATCAAACTTTTTTAGTGAAACAGAACTTTCAACAGGAGGTTTTACAACATATAAATCCCTGGTTGTTTGATATTTAGAAATATAATAATGCGACAAAAAGGATTTTCCCGAATAGGGTTCTCCGGTTATTAAAATTCCGCCTTTGTACCCAAGTTCGTAGCGTTTAACAGTTTCTTCCAATTGAGAAATTTCTTGAGTGCGATTAACAAAAAAATCTGTGTTAAAATTCTCATCTCTTAAAAACAATTGTTGATAGTAAAAAGGTAATTTATCAAAAATTTCATTTTGCGGAGAAACGCTTAAAACCAAATCAAGTGTTCGCTTTACTTTCGATACGGTTTTTACGGGTTGAAATTTTTTACGCATTAAAAAATCAAATGTTTTTGTTTTTTTTGACAGTGTTTTCTTTCTTCTGTCAATGAATTTTTTCTTTTTATCTTCCGTAATTTTCTTTTTTGCAAAAATTTTACTTTCTCCTGCATTCTTAATTAACAGATAAATATTCAAATGGTTGGAAACTTCGCTTAATCGTTCATTTACTTTCCGGTGAACCGTAATAATTTCATCTTCGATTTGTTTCTCAGCTTCTTCTAATTTCTCAATTTGTTCTGAAATAAATCTCAGCACTTCAGTCGGCGTATTATTCTCATTATCAATTAATTTACCTTCATTATCAAACAAAGTAAAAAGTACTAAACTTTGTATATTATGTACAGCTTGTTCTGACTCCGAAACATTTTCAGGCATATTTTTTGCCATTTCGGTAAGCGGTTCGTTCAACTCAGTTTGTATCACATAATCAAGCATAGAAGGAACAGAAACTTCAATGGTGTCAATATCTTCAAATTGATGTTCGGTAATATTATTGAAAGCCTCATCAGTAAGTAATTCAATTTTTTCGGGAAAACGTTCAATTAAATATTTGAATTTTTCAAATCCTGAAATCAGCAAATTATTGAATTTATAGGCAATTTCATTTTTATTTGACAGGTCCGAAAATTCAACTTTTTGAAAGACCGTTTTGTGCTTCTTTGAAAAATCCTTTAAAAAGTTGCTAAAAGCTTGCTTTAATATAAGAATTTTTGACAGAACTAATTTTCTCATAAGCAATTCAACAGAATTAATCGACTTATTTACAATTCGATACATCCGATTTTCAAATTCCATAAACAGCAATTCCAGACTCCATGAATTTAATAGTAATTGCTCATTTCGTTTCCAAAATTTAGGTATTTCCGTTAATTTTTCCGACAGTATTTCAATTTCCTTTTGCGATTTTACTTTTCTTATATGCCTGTTAGGGTGAATTTCACTAATTTGCCGGCTTATTTTATTAACAATTCCTATATTCTTACTATGTAAAAATTGATAAACTGATTTTACGGCATCGTGTTTAACAGTATTAATAAATACGATAGTTTCCTGTATGTCAGAAACAATTTTCAGCACTTGTTCATCGTTTAATTTTCCGTTTGTTTGAGCCGATTGCAGTTTCAAAATACCGGTTCTTACATTTTTAATTAACTTCTGTAATTCAATAATAAACTGAATATGAAGCATCCCCGTTTTTTTTCCGGTTTCGTTATAAACTTGAAGATTTTCAAGCGGAATATATTGTTTCACAATTTCTTTATACTTTATTTTATAAGAAATTGATTTTTTATTCAGTTTTATTTTTAAACGATTCCTGTTTTTAAATTTTTTCAAATCAGAATTATCATCCGGATTAACGATTAAATCATCCTCGGAGTATTTACAGAACAAATAATCAGGCAAATCGTCAATAATACCGACTATTTTTTCCTTTACGGCATCATAAGTTGCTTCCAACAATTCGGATTGAATCGGAATTATTTTTGTATTATAATCCCGCACAACAGATTGTATTATTTTCAATAATTTATCAAGCCCGACTGTTAAATTTTTCAAATTATCATAATTCTCTCTGTTTAACAGATTTATTCGATCATTTAAAACAGTTTCTGTTTCTTTAATAATTTTACCGATAAAATTAAAAGACGGGGCAAAACTCTCATTTAACAAATCATTATAAATATCATCAAATTGCGTAATCTGCTCTGAAAGCAAACGAATATTTTCCGCAAGAACCGGATTATCAGGCAACTTAAGCTCCTCTGTTACAGACGAATTAACGACAGATGAAATTATTTTATTTTGCTCTTCATCGGAAGAAATATATTTCAATCCTAAGTTTAAGTTTTTAAATTGCGATGATGCTTTTATTAAAATAACCGTTCCTATCTGATACATTAAATCACTTGTATCGTTTACAAATTTTTCCTCTTGCCCTTCCTTAATATCGGGCAGTCCCAAAATAATTAAATCGGTTTCTAAAGATTCGGTTCTTATAAGCTCATAAAAAGGCTTCTGCTGAATTTGATTGTTAATAATTTTTATTTCCGCTTCAATTCTCATGTTATTCAGAACTTGTTCGGCATGTTTTCTTATGGTTTCAGCGTTTTCATTATTCGGGTTTCCGATTAGAAGACGCAATTTTGCATTTTTCCAATTTTCGGAAGCCCACAAAAATTTCATTAAATGTAAAGCTAAATTACCGTTATTTCCGGAGCCTCTCCACCAAATATCAATTGTTTTATATTTTCCGAAACCGTATCTTTTATCGTAGTCCATCAGTAACAAATTAACATCCAATTCATTAATTCGTTTTATCATTTGCGAAAATCTGATCGGTTTTTTGCTTTGACGCATCCAGCCCATTAAAACGGTATTCGGTTCAATTCCTGAAAATCCGTAGGCACTGATAATGGTTTCAATACCGGAATAAATATCACTGCATGTTTGTCTTCGAGTAAAGACACCTTTTAAATTGCTGTTTTCATCCGGTTTTGCCTGTAAATGTTTCGGAAATAAATATTTTTTATCTTTTGATTCATACAAATCAAAATTAGACAGAAGACCGTACCGACCGACCAAATCTTTACCGAATTCAAGCAAATACGGTCTTTTACCTTCTCCTCCGCTGAATAAAGTAATATTCGGTTGCCAATTTCTTTCTTCTAAACTTTTTTTGTTTAAAGAATACAGTGCTTTACGAACAACTGAAAGCCAAACACTTTGCCACACATCACCGGATTCCGATTTAAGTTGTTTTCGGTTAAGCCAGGCAAATATTCCGAACATAATTACTAATGCCGCAATCATTGATAAAATACCGAGTTGTGCCATTACCAAAAAACTTGCAATGAAACCGATTAAACCAATTATTCCTTTGACTTTAAAGGTTGGCCGAAAATCGGTACTTGCCCAATTTTCGAGAAAAAATGCCAAATTAATAAAACCGTAAGATGCTAAATAAAACATTGAAACCACTTCGGCAATGGTATTTAAACTTCCGATTAATATTCCGCCTTCAGCAATTATAAATATTAAAATTAAAGCATTACGAGGTTCCTTTGAAACACCGTAACCTTTTGCAAATATATTCGGCATTATTTTGTCTTTGGCAATTGCCTGCAAAATTCTCGGTCCGCCGAGTATTCCGCCCAAAGCGGAAGAAAGTGTTGCACCCCATATTCCCACAAGAACCAAAGGAGCATATAAAGAAACTTTTAAAAGAAAATTATAGTCACTCACCAATAAATTTCTGTCAACAAAAAACGCAAATAAAATTGCTAATCCGACATAGACAATAAACCCGACAACAATAGCTGCCAAAGTTCCTCTCGGAATATCTTTTTCGGGATTTTTTAAGTCGCCGGACATGGCAACACCTGCTGTAAAACCGGTTACAGCCGGGAAAAATACTCCGAAAATTTCCGCCATACTTACGCCGTTTCTAAGTGGTGTAATTGATACTGAATGAGGTACAGCACCGGTACCTATAAAGATTCCCGCAACAATTGAAATTAAGGATAAAGCAATAGCTCCCATAATAAAATATTGAGATTTTATTGCCAATGAAGTACTTATAAATGCTAATGTAGCTAACAAAACCAATGCAACGGATGCAACAATTCGAAAACTGTTTAAATCTGTTTGAGAAAGATGTGTAAACTCTCTGAAACTGTCAACGGCAAGTAAACTTTCGGCAAAACCGACTAAGTATAAAGAAATTCCGAGTGCAGTTCCTATAAATAAAGCAATACCTATTGCTCCTCCCATAGGAAACCCTAGACTTCTTGACAAAATGTAATAAATACCGCCGGTTTTAATTTTTTTATCGGTTGCTACGGATGATATGCTTAAACCTGTTGTAACGGAAATTATATGTGAAATTATAATAATTACCAAAGCCGTAATCAGTCCGGCATTTCCTACAACCCAACCAAGCCGCAAATACATAATAACACCGAGTATTGTTAACACCGAAGGTGTAAATACACCGGTAAATGCTCCGAATTTTTTTGGTTTTGCCATGCTGTCAGTTAAAATTCTTTATGTGCAATAATACTAAAATTGTGCCGAATAAAAAAACGCTCCCGAAAATACGAAAGCGTTTTAAGTTTCTTTAAATCTGTATTTTACAAATCAATATAAAATGCCAGACTGAAAGCGACATTTTTATGTTTTAAAGATAAATCACCAATGGTTGAATGTATATTATCATTTTTATTATTTAACCAGCCGTCGATAATTCCGTTATTATATTGAACGGTAAGCGATAAATGAAGATTATCTTCAATATTATACACTGCTCCGGCACCTGCCGTTAAATAAAAATCAATAAAATTCAGTACCGATGTAGTTTTATATTCAGATGAAAATTCTTGAGGATTTTGGTTATCTGTGAGTAAACGAGATGCTTTCAGCTTAATTCCTGTTCCGACACCGAAATTTATTATTGCCTGAAAATCTTGTGCCACATCAAATTGTCCGTTAAAATTTAAAGGAATTTGTAAAAATTGCACTTTAAAATCTTCTGTTCTGTCAACAACATCTGAATTTGTTGTTTCATTTGTTTGATTAATACCGAATTTTTGCCAAGTAAAAATACCGGAAACATCGACATTAAAGTTATCCGAAAATTTATATCTTACGGAAGGACCGAAACCGATTCCGAGTTTTGTTCCTGACGATTCATATGAATACAACGAATCACCGTCAGTCATAGAAACCCAATTTAAAGTAGGAATAGCTCTCAACCCGAAAGATATACCTTTTTGTGCAAATAAACCTGTTACCGAGTATAATACAATAACAGATATTAATAAAATCTTTTTCATAATTTAAAATTTATTTAGTTTTAATAAACAATTCAGAATACAAATATACGGATTTATTTTATACCGTTGATTACATCTGTCATTTTTTGAATTTCTTCTTTTTTTGCTTTAACATTTTCAGTCAAAGTTTCTATTGCTTTTTTATTGGTATCAATTTGAGCAGTTTTATCTGTGTTTTCTTTTTTTAAGTCTTCTATTGTTTGTTTATTTTTTTCAATATCAGAGGCTAAAGATTCATTTTCTTTTACTGTGCTTGCTTGTTTTTTCTCAGTTTTAGCAAGTTCCGAATTTAAATCTTTAAGTCTGTCGTTATAATGTGTTCTTAAAAATTCAACCGAAAAATCTTTAATTATTGACATTAACGATGCATATTCACTCGGATTATCCGTTTTATTTAAATAAATGTCGTAGCCAAATTTAACAAACACATTCATTTTGGTTGTATTATCATCTTTATTTTTTTGAAAACGTGTATAAAAATCCATTGTTCTTGATGTTACGGCAGGAAATACCGCTTCTTCAGCTTTTAAATCATTCCCTCTGTCATTTTTCAGTTTTAAATCATATTTCTTTCTCAAATAACTTTTCCAGGCTTTTTTGGCTTCGCTTGCATCAGGCTCAAATGTTACCGTAATACAAGGTCTTGCTTTATCGTCATTAACAGCAGTTCCGTCCTGAATATTAAAAATTTGCGATTTTCCGATTAGTGAGAATGCATAAACAAATACTGAGAGTAAAATAATTTTTTTCATAATTTTATTTTTTAATTTATAATTCAAGAATATAAAAATAAAGATGATAATACAA
>JAADGE010000061.1 GCA_013152535.1 Chlorobiota bacterium | reverse complement strand
GCCCAAAAAACCAAGAATTAAATACGAAACAATGAACACATTCGGGCAACTTGCTTTATATTAGATTGTTGCTTATATCGAACTGAGGTTAATAAACTATGTAAAATGCTTTCAGTACGGGAAACTTTACCTTGAGGAAAAGTGTTCCGCTTGTTACTTAAACTGTAGGTTTGCACCGTGTACACTGTTTTGAACAATTACAATATCTTGTATGTCCGCACTTTGGACAGATTGTCTGCATCGGGAAACCTGCTCTGAAACTCAAAAACAGTAAGATTTTTAAACTTTTGTTCCATATTTGAATATTTTATTCCGCTAATATAATGACTTTTCTTGTATTATATAAACGTCTAATTCAATTATTCTTTAATTGAAACTTTGCTTACTTTCCGTTTTCAATCTTTCCGTCTTTCAGTTTGATTATTCTGTCGGACATTTGTGCGAGTTCATTGTTGTGAGTAACAATTACAAAGGTCTGTTCGAATTTATCTCTTAAAGAAAAGAAAAGTTGGTGCAATGTTTTTTTATTTTCGGTGTCTAAATTTCCCGACGGTTCGTCAGCAAGAATAACAGAAGGATTATTAATTAATGCTCTTGCAACTGCAACACGTTGTTGTTCTCCGCCGGACATTTCATTAGGCTTATGTTCGGCTCTGTCAGAGAGTTTTAGAAATTTTAAAAGTTCTTTGGCTCGTTTTATTGCGTCTTTTCTGTTCGTACCTTTTATAAATGCCGGCATACAAATATTCTCAATTGCCGTAAATTCAGGTAATAAATGGTGAAATTGAAACACAAATCCGATATGTTCATTTCGAAATTTAGCCAAGTTCTTAGGATTTAGTTTTGTAATATCTGTTTGATTGATTAAAACAGTACCTTCGTCAGCATTTGAAATGGTTCCGATAATTTGCAGTAAGGTTGTTTTTCCGGCACCGCTCGGTCCGGTAATTGCAACAATTTCTCCTTTTTTTATATGTGCATTTATTCCTTTTAAAACTGTCAGTTTGTCAAAAGATTTTTTTACGTTATTTATTTGAATCATATACAATTATTTGTTTTTTTCGCTGTTCATTGCAGGTTTATGCGGCTGCAATTCATTTTTCGGTTCATTATTTAAAAAAGCATCTTCATCATTTTTAATAATCTTTCCCGTAACATCCGTAAATCGATAAACCGTAAAATCTAAATTTGATTCAAAACCGCCTTTTCCTGTAATTTCAAATCCGCTTTTATCAATAATATTTACCGGCTTAACAGAATAAATTTTTTCTGATTTTTCATCTAAGAATAATTCTTCTGTTCTTAAAATACTTCCTTTTACGTTTGTTAAAACAACATTTCCTTTTGCTTCGGCAAAATTCTTTTTTTCATAATAAATACCGTAATCGGCTCTTAAACTTGAATGTACATTCATATTTTTATCGTAAAAAATAAGTGTAATTCCTTTCGGAAAAACAGAATATTCTTTTTGAGGTTTTGTATATCGGTATGCTAAAGGAGTGGAAAGAACAATTTGTGTATGACCGTTAACACTGTATTGTGAATTCAAATTTTCAACTGTAACATCGGGCAGTTCTTTTTTGTTTGTAAGAGCCTTTATTTCCTTCATATCATTTTTGCAGGAAAAAAGCAGAATTAACAAAAATAAAAAGCCGGTTAAAAATTTGATTTTATACATTAATAAGTGTCTCCTGTTAAATTTTGTAATGTTGTTTTTATTCGTTCCATTGCCTGTTCGATTTTATTTTTTCCCAAAGCAAATGAAAAACGAATACAATCATTATCACCGAAAGCTGAGCCCGGAACTGTGGCAACATGGGCTTCATTCAAGAGAAACATACTTAAATCAGAGGCATTTTTAATATTAAAATAGTTATTAATTTTCCCGAAATAACTTTTTACGTCAGGGAAAATATAGAAAGCACCTTCCGGAATATATGTTTTGAAACCGGGAATTTTATTCATGAGTTCTACTATTAAATCTCTTCGTTCTTTGAATGCTTGATTCATTCCCATTGTATATATATTATCTCCCTGAAGTGCAGCCATTGCGGCTTTTTGAGAAATAGAACTTGCACCGGATGTATATTGTCCTTGCAGTTTAATACATGAATCAACAATCCATTTAGGTGCTGCCATATATCCTAACCTCCAACCGGTCATTGCATAACCTTTTGACATTCCGTTAATTACAATTACCCTGTCTTTAATTGCTTCAAATTGTGCAATGCTTTCATGTTTGCCCACAAAATTAATGTGTTCGTATATTTCATCTGAAATAACATAAATATTTTCGTGTTTTTCCAGAACATCAGCAATAGCTTTGAGTTCAGTTCTTGAATAAACACTGCCTGCAGGATTTGAAGGCGAACTGTACAGCAGAATACGGGTTTTTGGTGTAATTGCTTGTTCAATTTCTTTTGCCGTAACTTTAAAGTTATTATCAATGCTTGTTTTAATAAATTTTTTTTTGCCTTCGGCTAAATTAACCAGTTCGGCATAACTTACCCAATAAGGTGTGGGAACAAGAATTTCATCTCCTCTGTTTATCAATGTTAAAATTGTATTAGCCAGTGCTTGTTTTGCACCGTTTGTAACAATAATCTGATCTTTAGTGTATTCTAAACCGTTTTCATTCTTGAACTTTTCAACAATTACTTGTCTTAAATCGGAATAGCCCGGAACGGGTGTGTAAAATGTAAAATTGTTATCAATCGCATCTTTAGCAGCTTGTTTAATATGCGGCGGAGTAGGGAAGTCCGGTTGTCCAACACTCATATCTATTATGTCAATACCTTTTTCTCTTAATTCTCTGCTCCTTTTTGACATTTCAAGAGTTTGAGAAACAGAAATACGCTTAATGCGTTTTGAAGTTGTAAAATTCATTATCAGGTTTCAGATTTTAAAATAAAGCAAAGGTTTAAATTTTTTTTATAAAAAACAACGATTTGTGAGTGCATTTTCAGAGAAAAGAATAATAACTGAAAAAGAATTTTTTATTTTGCAGGGGAAAGATGACTTTTTTGTGTTTCTTTTAGTTTTTTATACCATTCATAAAATTCATCAAATGTTATAATTTTTTCTCCGAAATCTTCTAAATATTTATCCTTCTCAGCTTCGGTAATATGAACTTTTTTTATTTTATATACCCAATTATCACGTACGGACAAAGAATATCCGCCGAGAATTCTGTTTCTGTCAATGATTTTAACTTGTTGAGACATAATTTTTATTGAGTGTTTATATAATCATAATCAAATTCTGTACCTTAAATTTCAAAATTGAAAAAAATATTAATTCAAGAGTTTTTTTTTATTAATACGAACTTATTATATTTTTGAAGAATATTTATAAAAAAGCTGAAATGGATGTATCAATTGTAATTTCATTGTTGAATGAAGAAGAATCATTACCGGAGTTGTATGATCGGATAGTTAAAGTATGTAAGGAGAACAATTTTTCTTATGAAATTATTATGATTGATGACGGAAGTAAAGATAATTCGTGGAGTGTTATTGAAAACTTATCTGAAAAAGACGAATATTTAAAAGGTATTAAATTCAGAAAAAATTACGGAAAATCTGCTGCAATTTTTGAAGGATTTGCTGCGGCAGAAGGTGATGTTGTTATAACTATGGATGCTGATTTGCAAGATAATCCCGAAGAAATTCCTGAACTTTATCAAATGATTAAGGATGAAAACTTTGATTTAGTTTCAGGTTGGAAAAAGAAACGATACGACCCGATATTAAGTAAAAATCTGCCGAGTAAATTTTTTAATTTTACGGCAAGAATGGTCAGCGGTCTTAAACTGCATGATTTTAATTGCGGATTAAAAGCCTATAAAAATAATGTTGTTAAAAGCATTGAAGTTTACGGTGAAATGCACCGTTATATTCCTATTCTGGTTAAAAAGGCAGGATTTACAAAGATTACCGAAAAAGTTGTAAAACATCAGGAACGAAAATACGGTAAATCCAAATTCGGTCCGGAACGTTTTATTAACGGTTTTTTAGATTTACTTTCAATCACATTTATTACGCGATTTGCTAAACGACCGATGCATTTTTTCGGGACAATCGGATCTTTCAGTTTTTTTGCAGGGTTTTTAATTTTGATTTATCTGTCAATAGCAAAAATATTTTGGGCACAATATGCAATGACGCAAAGACCTTTATTCTTTTTGGGATTATTAGCGATAATTTTCGGTACTCAGCTTTTTATGACGGGATTACTTGCCGATTTAGTATCAAGAACTTCGCAAGACAGAAATAAATACCAAGTGGATAAAAGACTGAATCTCAAAGATTAAGATTTAAAGATTTATATCCGAAATTAGTATAAAAAAATCGGTTGTGAAACTCCAATCATTTGTTTGGTAATTAAGTCCGTTCCGAAAACAGAATTTTCGGGAATCAGAGTTAAAACAACAAAGTACAATATGCTGATATACAGCATATTGTACTTTGGTAAAATTCGTGTATTCGTAACTTTTAGATTTTTCGCAGCGGATTTGTAATTCTCAAATTTAAGTTTTTTAAAATAATGAATTTATATAATCATCATCTGCAAAATTGGGTAATGTTACTTTAAGTTTGTTATTTTCTTTCATAGCTCTTTTTATTGCAGAAAAAGCGCCTTCGTTTCTTGCCCAGCTTCTTCTGGTAATTCCGTTATTTACATCCCAATGCAGCATCATTTGTAATCTGCGTTCGGCATCATTGCTTCCGTCAAGCAGCATTCCGAAACCACCGTTTATCACTTCGCCCCAGCCGACACCTCCGCCGTTATGAATTGATACCCACGTAGCTCCTCTGAAACTGTCGCCGATGACATTTTGAATTGCCATATCTGCAGTAAATTGAGACCCGTCATAAATGTTTGACGTTTCTCGATAGGGTGAATCTGTTCCGGAAACATCGTGATGATCTCTGCCGAGTACAACAGGTGCTGAAATTTCTCCGGATTTTACGGCATTGTTAAATGCTTCGGCAATTTTTGTTCTGCCTTCACAATTGGCATATAAAATACGAGCTTGCGACCCTACTACTAAGTTATTTTTTCCGGCTTCTTCAATCCATTTGATATTATCGTGCATTTGAGATTGGATTTCGGAAGGTGCATTTACTGCAATTTCACGCATTACTTTTGCAGCAATCTTATCTGTTTTTTCAAGGTCTTTCGGATTACCCGATGTACATACCCAACGGAAAGGACCAAATCCGTAATCAAAAAACATAGGTCCCATAATATCCTGAACATAAGATGAGTAGATAAAAGTACCGTCTTTTTTTGTGATGTCTGCTCCGGCACGACTTGCTTCAAGTAAAAAGGCATTTCCGTAATCAAAAAAGTAAGTGCCTTTGTCTGTATGCTTTTTAATTGCTTTTGCTTGTCTGCGTAAAGATTCTTGAACTTTTTCTTTGAAAAGTTTCGGATTTTCAGTCATCATTATATTGGCTTCTTCAAAACTGATGCCTGCCGGATAATAACCGCCTGCCCAAGGGTTATGTAATGATGTTTGGTCAGAACCCAAATCTACATAAATGTTTTCTTCGTCAAATTTTTCCCATACATCAACTATATTTCCTTTATATGCAATTGAGATAATTTCTTTTTCAACCTGTGCTTTTTTAACTCTGCTGACTAATTTATCAAGATTATCAATAACTTCATCTACCCATCCTTGAATGTGTCTTTTTTCAACAGCATCTTTATTCACTTCGGCAACAACGGAAATAACTTCCGAGATATTTCCTGCTTTTGGTTGTGCTCCTGACATACCGCCTAATCCTGAAGACAGGAACAGTTTTCCTTTTAAATCAGTTTCTCCGGATTTTGAAATTTTTCGTCCGGCATTCAGAATTGTAATGGTTGTCCCGTGAACAATACCTTGCGGACCTATATACATATATGAGCCAGCAGTCATTTGTCCGTATTGAGAAACTCCGAGTGCATTAAATTTTTCCCAATCATCGGGTTTGGAATAATTCGGCACAACCATTCCGTTTGTAACAACTACACGCGGTGCATCTTTGTGAGAAGGAAATAATCCCAAAGGATGTCCCGAATACATAACTAATGTTTGTTCATCGGTCATTTCCGAAAGATATTTCATCGTAAGAAGATATTGAGCCCAATTTTGAAAAACAGCACCGTTTCCGCCGTATGTAATGAGTTCATCGGGGTGTTGTGCCGTTGCATCATTTAAATTATTTTGTATCATCAGCATAATTGCAGCTGCTTGTTTATTTTTTGCCGGATATTCATTAATAGGGCGAGCAAAAATTTTATAGTCAGGGCGAAAACGATACATATATATTCTTCCGTATGATTCAAGTTCGTGAAGAAATTCCGGAGCAAGTTCGTTATGATGTTTCTTGTCAAAGTATCTTAAAGCATTTTTTAGTGCAAGTTTTTTTTCAACTTTATTAAGTATTTCTTTACGCTTAGGAGCGTGGCTTATGTCCGAACGCCGTTCTTTTTTTTGAGGCAAAATATCAGGAATGCCCAGCTGTATTAACTTTTTGAATGTTTGATTATCCATAATTTGAATGTTATTTATATTTGCGAATTTAGTAATTTATTAAATAACAGAATTGCTGTTTCTTAACATAGTTATTTTTCGCATTGTCAAAAACTTATCAGAGGCACTACTTCTTCATAAACCAAATCTGAATTTTTATTATTGTTTCCTTTAAGAACAGACATACACTGCAATACTTTTGTCTTTAATTCGTCATTTCTTAAAGCTGTTTGCCTGAATGCTCTTGCAATTGATTTTCTGATATGAATACTTTTGTTATCCGAAAATTTAATTCCTTTTTGAAAGAAATTTTCAAAGAAAGCATCTTTCACTTCATTATCAATCGTTGCAATACGAGAATAAAATACAAAACCGCAGGATATTTTATATTCATTATCAAAATTAATTAATTCGTTTGCTTTGTCGTAAAACTTTTTATCTTTTTCGAGAATATTTATAACTGTTTGTTCTGCCAATTCCTGAGTAGAAATATCTTCAATAATTATATTAATTTCATTAATATTTAATTTACGGATATCATCAATCATCAGTGCCAATATTTTTGTTTCGCGAAAGTTTTTTGTCCTTAATAAACCTGCTAAATGATGATTTGGTCTGTATTTTTCAGATATTTTTTTCAGTTTTATTAAGCTGACACCGAAGTTTTTATGATAATTTAACCCGAGACGTTCCATCCCGTCAACTGTAGGACCGCTTTCATAAAATCGAATTTCATTTAAAATAGCTTTAAAATCTTTTTCAGGGGTATTCATAATTTGTGTGTATTACATAAAAATGCAAAAATATATTTTTTCATACTGAAAAAAGGATATTCTACAGAAGAAAATATATATTTTATATAATTTATTGTTACAAATTGCAACTTTTGTTATAAATTGCAGTCTAAATAAAAACCTTTTAATTAACCTTTTAAAAAATCTGTTATGAAAACAAAACAATTTAAAATTTTTGTAATTTTATTTGCAATAGGATTAACGGTATTTTCCTCTTGCCAAAAACCCGATCCTGACTCTCAATCGGCTGAAGATAATGCCAGAGGAAGTTATATTATGGCTGACGCTTTTGCTGTTTCAAATTCCGAAGCAGGCGGAACCGGCGGAAAAGCTGTTTATCCTGAAGGAATGACTGTTGTTAGAGATTCGATTACTCATTCTTTAACAATTAGGTTTGATTCTTGTGATTTCAGGGGTAAAGTAAGAAACGGAATTATTCATGTGATATATGTTCCTCGTCTTACGATTGGTTTAAGAGCTGTTGATCTTACAATTACATTTGAAAATTACTACATTGACGGAATCCATGTCGAAGGTACTGTTAAAACAACTTTCGGAGGAACATACCTCAAACCGGCAATACATGTGGTTGCAACAAATATGAAAGCGACTTTCCCTGATAATAAAAAATTAAGCTGGTCTTCGGACAAAACGTTTACTATGACGGAGGGATACGGAACTTATACAATTGATGATAATGTTTTGGAAATTTCCGGAACCGTAACCGGAACAAACAGAGCAGGTAAAGAATTTCATTCTGTTTATGATCAAGTTACTCTTAAAAGAAGTTGTCCGGACGGTTATCCTGTTTCCGGGACAGTTACAATAACAAGTGATAAAGGTGAAACCATAATAGATTACGGAGACGGAACTTGTGATGATATTATTACAATTTCAAATAACGGAGTTACTATAACAATTCATTTGAACGAATAAGTTATAAAAAACATCTTACAAGGACTGATACATTTTTGCATCAGTCCTTTTTTGTTTTTATAAAGAGTAAAAAAATTGTCGGATTTTATTTTTTTTATGTAATTTCGTAAATTAAACCGTATTTATCCAACTTTAGAATATGAAAAATTTTATTTTAATTCTGATTTTCCTTTTTCCGTTTCTCGGATTTGCTCAAAATAATTCGATTGACAGTTTAAAACAAGCTGCAGAGAAATCTGAAATTGATACTGTTAAAGTTCAAATATACAATAAACTTTCAAATATGTTGAAAGGCAGAGATAATAAACAAGCTTTGTTTTATGCAGAAAAATCTTTGCTATTAGGCAAAAAAACCGGTTATTTAAAAGGTGTTGCTCAAGTTTATAAAACAATCGGAATAATTAATCTTTTTAAAGGAGAAATTGACAGTGCTTTTTTATACTTTGATAAAAGTTTAAAGACTTTTGAAAAATTGGGTGATAAAAAAGGGGTTGCGGCAAGTTATGTAAACATCGGTATATTAAATAAAAATATCGGTCAGATTAAAGAATCGGGAGACAGTTATCAAAAGGCACTTGAAACATATAAAGAAATTAATGATAATGAAGGCATTGCAAAAACATATTTAAATCTCGGCAATTTGTTTAAATTACAAGGAGATATGAAAACGGCACTTGATTATTATTACAAAAGTTTGAAATTTTACGAAAATATTGATAATAAACACAGTATTGCTCAATTATACCAAAATATCGGAATTGTTTACGGAGAATTAAATGATTCTGAAAAAGCAATTGAAAATTTTAATAATGCTTTGAAGATTTTTAATGAAATAAAGGATATTAAAGGAATTGCAGAGGTTAATAATAATATCGGAAATACATATTTGGAAAATGAAGAATATGATCTTGCCGTATCATATTTCAAAAAGTCATTAACATTATTTAAGGAAATGGGATATACTCCGAAGATTGCCAGATTGTATTATAATTTAGGAGATGCAAATAACAACCTTAAAAAATATTCGGCAGCAAAAGATTATTTTGATAAAAGTTTTGAAATATATCAAAATATCGGATATGCTGCAGGAATGGCACTGTGTTATAACGGTTTCGGCGAATATTATTACAATATAGGGAATTATAAAAAAGCAACTGAAAATTTGGAAAAAGCTAAAAACCTTTCTTTGGGAGTTGATTTAAGAACATTAAGTGATGCTGTTGAATGGCTTAGTAAATCGTATGCAAAAACAGCTGATTATAAAAAAGCATACGAGAATCATGTTTTATTTAAACAATTTAATGACAGTATTTTTAATGATAATAATGATAAAGCAATTACGGCTTTAAGTATGCAATATGAGTTTGACAAAAAAGAGAAGATTCGTGAAATTGAAGAAAAAAAGAAAGAAGCTCTGCAAAAAGAAAAAGATAAACGGGATAAACTTGTGAAGGTTGCATTATCTGCAGGAATTCTGTTAATGCTGATAATTGCCGTAATTTTAATAAGAAACTACAGAAGAAAAGTTAAAGCAAACAATTTATTAAAAGCTCAAAAAAACGAAATTGAACATCAAAAAGTTGAGCTGGAACAAAGAAATGAAGAAATTCAAGCTCAAAGAGATGAAATTGAAGATAAAAATGTATTGATTACGGAGCAAAGGGATATTGCCTTAAAACAAAAACAAGAAATAACGGACAGTATTCAGTATGCACAACGCATACAGGAAGCAGTATTACCTGATAAACAGATGTTTGCAAATGATATTAGAGATTATTTTATATTGTTTAAGCCAAAAGATATTGTAAGCGGCGACTTTTACTGGATGACAAAAGCAGATGAGAAATTAATTATTGTTGCAGCTGATTGTACAGGGCACGGTGTTCCCGGAGCGTTTATGAGTATGTTGGGAGTAACATTTTTAAATGAAATTATAAATAAAGACCGAGTTTTACAGGCAAATGAAATATTAAACAAGTTAAGAAATAAGGTAATTGATTCTCTGCATCAAAAAAACAGAGAAACAAAAGACGGGATGGATATATCTGTTTCGATTATAGACCCGTTGAAAAACGAATTTCAATATGCCGGAGCTTATAATCCGATATATATGATACCTGCAGGACATGAAAATTCTGAAATAAGCAAAATTGCTGCTGACAGGATGCCTATAGGAATACATTTAAAAATGGATACCGAGTTTACCAATCATATTATTAAATATCAAAAAAATGATATTATTTATATGTTTTCTGACGGTTATATGGATCAGTTCGGCGGCGAAAAAGGCAGAAAACTAAAATCAAAACATTTTCAAGAATTGTTATTAAGCATTCATAAAAAACCGATGCCGGAGCAAAAAGAATTTTTGGATAATTTTCTGGCAAAATGGAAAGGAGAAAGAGAACAATTAGATGATATCCTTGTAATCGGAATAAAATTATAGAACAGATATAATTATTTGCTTAAAAGGTTTGAAATTTCCTATTTCAAACCTTTTAACAGGGTAAATAATAAATTCTTTTTTTTCGGAGAAAGCGGAATTTCCGAATTATCTTTCATACAAATAAATCCTGTGTTTCGTTTATTTATTTTCGTTATGTAATTAATGTTAATTATATGAGAACGATGAATTCTGATAAATATATCTTCAGGAAGAAGATTCTCAAACTCTTTTAAAGTTTTTGAAATGATAATTTTTTGATTATTTGCAAGATAGAAAATTGTGTAATTATTATCCGAGTCACACCTTGTAATATCATTTATATCAACAATATATGTATTATCCGAAGTATTTAGAATTAATTTTTCGGGTTTATTGTTCAGCTGATTGAGATTTGTGAGTAATGTTTTAATTTTAACTTGTTCATTCTCTTGTTTTATTTTAGTTAATGCCTGTTTTACGGAATTAACCAATTCAAGGGCATTTACCGGTTTTAGAATATAGTCCAATGCACTGAATTTTATTGCTTTAACAGCATGTTCTTCGTGTCCGGTAATAAAAATAACTTTAAAATTATAATCTTTAAGGTTTTTGAGAATATCAAAACCGGTTCCGTCAGGCATATCAATATCTAAAAAAACAATATTCGGTTGAAATTTGCTGATAATTTCAATTCCTGATGCAACATTTTTCCCGATTTTAATTTCAATATCCGGAAAGTGAAATTTTATAATATTAAAAATTAATTCTTGAGAATTTTTTTCATCATCAATAATAACAGCTCTTATGTGTTTAAAATTCTTCAATATATGGTATTTTAAAATTTATTTTTGTTCCGTGTAATTTGGAATCAATACTGTTTAAATCCTGAATTTTCAAAATAACTTCTTTCCTGTATTTCTTTTCTGTAATTTTACGTAATCGTTCCTTAGTGATTAGTATTGCCAAGGATTTATGATTTTTATCTGATTGTACTGCATGCTTAATTCCGATTCCGTTATCTTGAATTTCAACAAAAATAAAATTATTTTTTAATGAAAATGATAAATTTATGACAGCTTCTTGAATTTTTTCCGTAAAAGCATGTTGAAAAGAATTTTCAATAAAAGGTTGAATCAACATCGGCGGTATTAAACAATTTTCAATATCTATATTTTCGGAAAAATTAACAGAAAATTCGGGAGGGTAGTTTACTTGTAATTTTTGAAACTTAACATAATAAGTCAAAATTTCTATTTCCTTTTTTAACGGTATTAATTCTTTCCCTGAGCATTCAAGAATTAATCGCATAAGTTTTGCAAATTCAGCTATGTATATTGACGATGATTTTAAATCATTTTTATACATAAAATTTTCAACAGATGAAAGAGCATTAAAAATAAAATGCGGATTCATTTGAACTCTCAGTAATTTATTTTCCAGTTCGGTTTCTTTAACTTCGGATTTTAATTGTTTTCGATTATACATTAAAATTGAAATGACTAAAAATAAAAAAAGAAAAGATGAAATTGAAATTAACAGAAACAGACGATTTTTACTTTCTTTCTTAAGTAATTCCTGATTTTTTTTATACAACTCCAACTCTTGTTCTTTTTTAGTTGTTTCAAATTTTATTTCAAGTTCTGAAAATTTATTTTTGCTTTCAATATTAAAAACACTGTCGTAATATAATTTATGAAGTTTGGAATATTCATATGCTTTTTTGAAGTTACCGATACTGTCGTAACAGTTTATTATCTTATCTGTTACCAATTCTAATTTTACATAATTTTTTTCACGAATATTTGCATTTAATGCACTGTCAAGAAAGAGTATAGCAGTATGAAATTTTTTCATATTTATATAATTCTGAGCAATCATATTGTAGGCATATGAAATATCCATTTTTGCATTTAATTTTTTATATGTTTTTAGTGCTTGAGTTTCATATTTAACGGCTTTTTTAAAATTTTTAAGTTTAGAATTAATCTTGGCAATTCCGCTTAAGCATTTTGCCGAATTAAGCAAATTATTACTTTCTATAAAGAAATTATTTGCTTGTATATATTTTTGTATTGCATTTTTATATTTCCCCATATTCGTATATACGGTAGCAATATTCATTAATGATATAGCAATTCCTTCGCTGTTGTTTAGCGAAACAAACTTCTTTTTTGATATATTATAGTATTTTAAAGCTTTTTTATATTCATTTTTTATGAGATACAAATTACCTAATGCTCCGTATGCAATTGCCGAAACTCTTGTGTTATTATTAATTTCGGTCAGTTCAATTATTTCAGTATAAATTTTTATTGCTTTATCATACTCGCCTAAGTTTAAATGCGAATTACCTAAGTTTCCTTTAGAAGAAATAATTAGAGATGTATCTTTTAATGTTTCGGCAATTTTTAATGCTTTTGTGAAGAATTGTTTTGCATTTTTGATATTGCCTCTGTCATTATTTAAAATACCTAATCTTATTTGTATTTGAGCCTGACTTTTAAAATCTTTATCATTTTTTGTTTTTATTAAAGCTTTATTTAACCAGTATTCTGCACTGTCAGGTTTTGTGTATGTGTACACTTCAGAAAGTGTGATGCAAGCCTTAATGTAGTGTTGAGAATTTTCAGATTTAATAATCTTTTTTAAGCTGTCTGTATTTTGTGAATACAAGACTGTAAATGAAGACAAAAAAAGAATTAATATATTATACTTCATTTTGGATAAACTATGGTTTTACCATACAAATATAATTGATTTTTTTTCTCTTACTAATTAAATAGTAATGTTCACTAAAAAAACACGGTACTTTAAAGTATTCATTATGAAAAGACCTGTAAGATATTGTACATTTGAACAACATCTAAAATTTTATTAATTATGAAAAAAACAACTACAAAACTCATTCTTGCTTTATTAATAATATTTTTATTAATAAATACACAAAATACTTTTTCACAAGTATTGATATCGGGTAGCTCAGGAACACCTGATGCTTCTGCTATGCTGGAAATACAGTCCAATTCTAAAGGGCTGTTAATACCGCGCTTAACAACAGCACAACGAACTTCATTGGCTTCTTCAGCTAAAG
>JAADGE010000033.1 GCA_013152535.1 Chlorobiota bacterium | reverse complement strand
ATGCCGGAATAATAACTGAAAATCAATTAAACATAAGTTGGCAAAAATCCGACAAATTTGCCGTAAAACTTGGGGCAATATACAGCTACGGAGAATTTCCTTTCGGAAAAGAAGGCAGATTATATCCTATGTTTGATTTAATGTTCGGATTTTAGTCTTATTTTTATAAAATCTAAAAAACAATTTTAATCAAAGAGGTATTATTTTACATAAAAATAATATCTCTTATTCTTTTATTATCAAGATATATTTAATTTTGGCATTGAAGAAACTAATTTTATACGATGAAAACAATTGCACTTGTTGCTCACGATAACAGAAAACCGGATTTAATAGAATGGGTAAGTTTTAACTGGAAAGAACTTTCAAAACATAAGATTTACTGTACCGGCACAACCGGCAAGCTTGTAAAAGAGTCATTATCAGAAAAATGTGCCGAACACCACCACAAACTGCCGGAAGTTGTTCGGTTAAAATCCGGTCCGCTCGGCGGCGACCAACAAATGGGTGCTTTAATTACCGAAGGTAAAATTGATTTGTTTATTTTCCTTTGGGATCCTATGCAACCGCAGCCGCATGATGTTGATGTAAAAGCTCTGTTACGTATTGCTGTTCTTTATAATATCCCTACGGCAAATAACCGCTCAACTGCAGATTACATTATTGCATCCCCCTTATTACAAAACGATTATAAACCGGATATTAAAGATTATTCAGAATATATTAACCGAAATATCTAAAAAATATTATTGTGAACAATTGACACAAAAACGACTTTGAGGCATAATAAGTAAGCGTTGAAACGGTATTTCTTGTTTGCATGTTGCACATAATCCGAAATCATCATCGTCAATTTTTGATAACATATATTTTAAGTTTTTCAATTTCTCTTCGCTTTTTCGTAAAACTGCCTGATTAATACTGTTATTATTAATTGCATCCATACGAGAAACCCTGCCGACGGCACAATCCGGAGCAATTGGTTTGGTAAGTTCTTTATATTCGGCAATACGTTTTTCGGTTTGTTCAATTTCCGAAAAAATTTTCTCTTTTATTTCTTCCGTATTTTTGTTCCGCATATTTCTTAAGTTCTCTTATCCTCAATTTCAAAATCAACATCATCACCGGTATAATTTTCTTCTTTGGGAAACCGTTTTTTTCTGATTAATAAACGCATTTCTCTAACAAAGCTTTCGATGTCATTTTCAAATCTTACGGGTAATTTCAGTAACGAATTTTCAAATTCAAATTCAATTTTATCACCGGAAATATTAGAAACAATAAATTTCTTCACTTTTTCAGGCATTTCTTCTTCTTCATTAGTTTCTAAAATTTCTTTTTCTGTAAATTCGTTTTTTATGCTTGCAATATCTGAATAAAAAAACTCATTCGACACTTCACTGTTGCACTCATTATCAATCCAGTTAAATATACAGGAATAATAACTAAGAAAATTTTTTGTTGCAATAAAAATATGAACTTTCCACACTGAATACATAAATGTTTCATCATCAAGCTGTTTTTTTACAATAGTCTCCGACTCCGTCCCGAAAGACTTTTCATAAACCGGAAAGTAAAATTTAAATATGTTTTGTGCATCAGCATTTCCGTTATCAATTCCTGCAATTTGAAATGCTTTTTTTAAAACAAAGTCATTTACATCCTTAAAAAATAAGTCAATCATTTCTTCATCATCCTGTATTTCCCTGTTACCGAAAGAAAATAAGTCATTCAGTTTTTTTCGTATTAAAACAATTCCTGTTAAAATAAAAGCTATGCCGAGCAGGATATAATTTCCGATATAACCGAACCAAGAGAGACAAACAACCGACAAACCCAAAAATAAAAAAACGTAACCGTATTTTGTATAATCAGACGGTTTAAATGCCGCATGTTCTTCATCTGAAAAAAAGTCGGATATTTTTTCTGATTTTTCAGTATTCACAATAAATTATTTAATTTCGGTGTAAAGATATACAATTCCCTTTTATTATCTTGTTTTATTCACTTCTTCAATTTGAGATTACCGTTAACTTGCGGTTTCTCAACGAATTACACAGTTCAGGCTTTGACTTATCGAATCTATACAAGGCTAATCACTTGAATAATGCGAGATAAATTGAAAAAGAAAAGCAATTATTGTATTTTTGCACAACAAAACATTTATATTAAAAATATTTCTTTACTTTGTAAGTAATCCGAAAGGTTAATATTATGGAATTCTTTTATCATATAGGAAAATATTTACTCTTTCTCAAAAAAGTTTTTAAACGACCCCAAAAACGTAAAATTTTTTTCCAAAATGTTTTTTTTGAAATAGAAAAACTCGGGATTAATTCTATTACTATAGTTTTTATTGTTTCTGTTTTTATGGGTGCGGTTATAACTTTACAAACGGCTTATAATATTGAAGTCTCTTTCGTTCCGTTATATCTTGTCGGATTAGGCACAAGAGATTCAATGTTTTTGGAATTTTCTTCTACCATTGTTGCATTAATCCTTGCCGGAAAAGTAGGTGCAAATATTGCTTCTGAAATAGGCACAATGAAAATAAGAGAACAAATTGAAGCACTTGATATGATGGGTGTTAATTCTGAAAGTTATTTGGTATTACCTAAAATAATTGCTGCTGTTTTCAGTTATCCTTTATTGACACTTTTCAGCATGTTTGTAGGTATCTTCGGAGGTTATCTTGCTGTTTATTTTACGGATGCTATTCCGGTTGATGACTTTGTTTACGGTTTGCATTATTATTTTATTCCGTTTTACATCAGCTATTCATTAATTAAAATGGTAATTTTTGCATTTATAACAGCAACAATACCTGCTTATCAGGCATATTTCATTAAAGGCGGTGCTTTGGAAGTAGGTAACGCCAGCACTAAAGCTGTGGTTTATTCCAGTATTCTGATACTGTTTTTTAATGTTATTATCACTCAAATTTTATTATCTTGATAGAAGTCAGAAACATATCAAAATCGTTTGGTGATGAGCAAATATTAAAAGATATTTCCCTGATATTTGAACAAGGAAAAACAAATTTAATCATCGGTCAAAGCGGTTCGGGAAAAACTGTTTTATTAAAATCAGTTGTAGGAATTCATAAAATAGATAAAGGTGAAATTATTTTGGGAAACGAAGTTTATTCTGCAATGAATCACAAAGAAAAACAAAAAATCCGCAAAGAAATCGGAATGGTTTTCCAAGGCGGTGCTTTATTTGATTCATACTCCGTTTATGAAAATGTCATTTTCCCTTTACGAATGTTTTCTACAATGACAAAAAAAGAAATGACCGAGCGTGTAGATTTTTGTCTTGACAGAGTTAATCTGCATCATATTAATAATTCATATCCTTCTGAAATAAGCGGCGGAATGCAAAAACGTGTTGCTATTGCCAGAGCTATTGTATTAAATCCGAAATATTTATTTTTTGATGAACCGAATTCCGGACTTGACCCAAAAACTGCTATTGTCATTGATAATTTAATTAAAGAATTGACAATAGATTTCAATACGGTTACGGTTATTAATACCCATGATATGAATTCTGTTGTTGAAATCGGTGATAATATTGCCTTTATTTATCACGGAGAAAAATGGTGGACAGGAAATAACAATGAGATTTTGACAAGTGATAATAAAGAATTAAATGATTTTGTATTTGCCACCAAATTAATGCGCAGTATTAAAAAATAAGTGTTTTAGTTTAAATCGGACGGGTAAAAAATTATCAAATTATTTATTATGACTCCAACCTTGTGCTTTTAATTCAACTTCGCTTCCGTCAGACATTACCAAAAAATTTCCTTTTGATTGTTCGGTAATATGACCTATAATACTGATGAGCGGATTATTTTTTACTTTATCAAAATCGTCTTGGGAAACAGTAAACAACAGCTCGTAATCTTCACCGCCGTTCATTGCAAAAGTAGTCGGTACTATCAGGGTTTCTTCCGCAAACTTCTTAGTCTCGTCAGCAAGCGGTATTTTTTCGTCATAAAGTCGGCTTCCGCATTCTGAGTCTTCGCTTATGTGCATAATCTCTGAAGATAAACCGTCAGAGATGTCAATCATTGATGTGGGCATAATATTCATTTCGCCAAACATTCTTATTACATCAACTCTTGCTTCCGGTTTTAATTGTCTTTCCAAAATATAGTCATAGCCTTTTAATTCCGGCTGAACGTCAGGATTTGCTTTGAAAACATCTTGTTCTCTTTGCAATATTTTCAGTCCGGCATAAGCACCGCCCAAATCTCCCGAAACACAAATTAAATCATTTGGTTTTGCTCCGTTTCTGTAAACAATTTCATTTTTTTCTGCTTCTCCGATTGCTGTAATGCTGATAATCAACCCGGTATATGAAGAACTTGTATCACCTCCGACAATATCAACTCCGTATGTTTCGCAAGCTAATTTTATACCTTTGTATAACTCATCAACCGCTTCTAAAGTAAAGCGATTTGAAATTGCAATTGTAACCGTAATTTGTTTAGGAATTGCATTCATTGCATAAACATCCGAAAGATTAACAACAACAGCCTTATACCCAAGATGTTTCAACGGTGTATAAGCTAAATCAAAATGAATGCCTTCTGCCAAAATATCTGTAGTTACAATAATTTGTTTATCCTTATAATCAAGGACTGCAGCATCATCTCCAATTCCTTTAACAGTTGATGAGTTTATTATTTTAATATTGTTACTGAATCTTTTTATTAATCCGAATTCGCCTAATTCTGCAATGCTTGACATATTTTTTTATTATGATGAAAGTGCAAATATGCTAAAAGCAAAACATATAAAAAATTTTAAATACCGGAATTATAAACTTGAACGTTTTTACATTAATAATTAATTGTTATTTTTGGCAAGATTAAAAGTTTATATGAAACAATTACTGACAATATTATTTTTGTTTAGTCTGATTTTAAGCAGTTTTGCTCAAAATGAAACTTTTGAATTAGATAATTCCGGAATCATTTCCGGTGAAAAAAAATTCAGTAACGGGACAATAACAATCACCCAAGATTCTCGTCTTCGACAAATCATTAAACGCCATATTGAAGTTAATAACAACAAATTTGACGGCTGGCGTGTACAAATATTTTTCGGTTCAGGACAAAGTGCGATGGCACAGGCACAAAACGCAAAAAAGAAATTTCTTATACGCTACGGTAATAAAAACGGTGCGTACATTGTTTACGATTCCCCCTTTTTCAAGGTCAGAGTCGGTGATTTCAGAACAAAAGCAGAAGCTTTATTTTTCAAAACACAAATAGACAAAACCTTTCCGCAATCGTGGGTAATAAAAGATAAAGTCTATTATCCGATTGAAAGTATTGAGTAAACAGACAACAAATGATAAAGAGAATTTTGCCGGTTGTTTTTTTAATTATTATTTCCGTAAATTCTTACTCTCAAATTGTTAATGTAGAGAAAAAAAGAAAAAACTCAAAAGGGTTTCAGGCAACATTAGGAATTAATTTTAATATTAAAGAAAACGGAAAACGAATTATTGAATTAATAAATTCTGCCGATATTCAATATTCGTACAAAGCACACACCATAATTTTTTTGAATAACATTAAATTATTGAATATTGACAAAGGGTCTTTTATCAACAACGGATTCCAACATTTACGCTATAATTATACGATAAAAGACAGCAGTTTTCTGACACTTGAAGCATTCGGACAATATCAATACAACGAACAAAAACTTCTGACTAAAAGAATTCTTGCCGGAGGCGGTCCGCGATTTGCCGTTTTCCGCAAAAAGAATTTTTCATTTTATTTTGCTCCCCTTGCTATGTTCGAACAAGAAGTTTTGTCGGACAGTTTGCACACCGAAACAAATTTAATGTGTGTTGATTCATACACAAATTTACATTTTAACATTAATGATTTTGTTTCTTTTAATCATATTTTATATTTTCAGCCGGCATTTTCCGACTTTGCCGATTACAGAATTTCAAGCGAAGCAGGTATAAGTTTCAATATCAATAAACATCTCGGATACAAAGTGAGTTTTGCATTTGACTACGACAACCGACCACCCGAAAACATTCAAAATACGTTTTGGTATTTTAATAATAAGTTAGTTTTTAAGTTGTAGTTCAAACATAAATTTCAGTCTGCATATAACTCTTGTTTTTACAACAATCTCTTTTATCTTTGCACGAATTATTTTAATCTGAAAATTTAATTTCAATGAGCGAAACCTCAACAAATTATAATCCTCAAAACACGGAGGATAAATGGTATAAATATTGGCTTGATAATAAACTTTTTAAATCAACACCCGACGAACGGGAACCTTTTACGATTGTAATTCCTCCGCCCAACGTTACAGGCGTGTTGCATATGGGGCATATTATGAATAACACTATTCAGGACATTCTGATAAGACGTGCCCGCATGCAAGGAAAAAATGCTTGTTGGATTCCCGGTACCGACCACGCATCAATAGCTACCGAAGCAAAAGTAGTTAACAAACTTGCCGAAGAAGGAATCAGCAAAGAAGATATCGGCCGCAAAGATTTTATGAAACATGCTTGGAAATGGACTGATAAACACGGCGGTATTATTCTCGAACAACTTAAAAAACTCGGAGCTTCCTGCGATTGGGACAGAACAAAATTTACACTCGACAACGATTTATATCAAAGCGTTATAAAAATTTTTACAGATTTATATAATGAAGGGCTTATTTACAGAGGTATCCGTATGGTAAATTGGGACCCGAAAGCCAAAACCGCAGTTTCCGACGAAGAAGTCGAATACAAAGACGAACAATCAAAACTTTACTACGTAAAATATAAAATTGCCGATACAGACGACTACATAACCATTGCCACTACCCGACCCGAAACTATAATCGGCGACACCGGAGTTTGTGTGCATCCCGACGATAAACGTTATAAACATTTTAAAGGTAAAAAAGTTATTATTCCTCTCGTAAACAGAGAAGTGCCGATTATTTTCGATGACTATATTGATATTGAATTCGGAACAGGAGCTTTAAAAGTAACCCCGGCACACGATGAAAACGATTATATGCTGGGGCAAAAATATAAACTGCAAATTATTGACATTTTTAACGAAAACGGAACAATAAGTAACAAAGCCGGTATTTATGAAGGCATTGACAGGTTTGAATTAAGAAAATCTATTATCGGAGACCTTGAGAAAGCCGGCAATTTGGTAAAAATTGAAGATTACGTTAATCGTGTCGGTTATTCACAGCGGACTAATGTTCCGATTGAACCCAAACTTTCGATGCAATGGTTCTTGAAAATGGAAGAATTGGTAAAACCGGCAATTGAAAATGTTAAAAACAACAATATTCATTTTTCACCGGAAAGATTTAAAAATACCTATTTTCATTGGACGGAAAATATAAGAGATTGGAATATCTCTCGCCAACTTTGGTGGGGACACCGCATTCCTGCTTATTATTTGCCCGACAGCAATGATTTTGTAGTTGCCGAAAATACAGAAAAAGCACTTGAATCTGCAAAAGAAAAAACCGGAAATCAAAATCTGAAACTTGAAGACTTACATCAAGACGAAGATGTTTTGGACACTTGGTTTTCATCGTGGTTATGGCCTATCTCAGTTTTTAACGGTATTAATGAGCCGAATAATCCGGAAATTAATTACTACTACCCGACCAATGTTTTAGCAACCGGACACGATATCATCTTTTTTTGGGTTGCCAGAATGATTGTTGCAGGGTATAAGTTCAGAAATAACCTTCCGTTTAAAAACGTATATTTTACCGGTATGGTTAGAGACGACAAAAGAAGAAAAATGTCAAAATCGCTCGGAAATTCACCGGATCCGCTTGATTTAATAAAAAAATTCGGTGCCGACGGCGTACGTTTCGGTATGATGCTGTGTTCTCCCGCCGGCGGTGATTTACTTTACGTTGACAATTTACCGGAACAAGGCAGAAATTTTGCAAATAAAATTTGGAACTCCTACCGATTAATAAAATCGTGGACTGTTGACAAAGAGATTCCTCAACCAAAACATTCCGAACTTGCAATTAAATGGTTCAAAAACAAGTTCAATGAACAAATACAAGATATAGACAAGCAATACGACACGTTTAAACTTTCGGCAGCTTTAATGACCGTTTATCGCTTATTTAAAGATGAATTCTCATCGTGGCTGTTGGAAATCATAAAACCTGATTATCAAAAACCTGTTGATAAAAAAACATATAATGAAGTTATTGAAATTTTCGATAAATTACTCCGTGTTTTACATCCGTTTATGCCTTTTATTACAGAAGAAATTTGGCAAAATATTAAAGAAAGAAAAAACGGTGAAAGTATTATGATTTCAGAAATGCCCGAACCGAAGATCTTCGATGCCGAATTGTTGAATAATTTCGATATTACAAAAGACATCATCACACAAATAAGAAATATCAGAAAAGAAAAAAATATTTCATACAAAAATAAACTGTTACTTTTTTACAAAGACAATAACAACAGCTATAATAAAATTTTTGATTCTGTTATTATAAAATTATCAGGGCTTGATAAAATTTCCGAAACTGCGGACAAAGTTGAAGGGGCTATGCAATTTGTAATTAAGAAAACAGAATTTTTTGTCCCGTTGGGAAATTTAATTGACACGGATGAAGAAATAAAAAAACTAAGTGAAGAATTAAAATACACAAAAGGATTTTTGAATGCCGTAATGAAAAAACTCGGTAACGAAAGATTTGTAAATAATGCTCCGCCGCAAGTTGTGGAAAAAGAAAAAGCAAAACAAGCCGATGCCGAGGCAAAAATTAAAGCTTTAGAAGAACAAATAAAAAACCTTTAAAACAGGAAGATGAATAAAAACTATTATTGCGTGATAATGGCAGGAGGTATAGGAAGTCGCTTTTGGCCGATAAGCAAAACAAAAAAACCAAAACAATTTTTGGATATTCTCGGAACAGGTAAAAGTCTGTTACAGCAAACTTACAGCAGATTTACAAATATCTGTCCGCCTGAAAATATTTATATCGTTACAAACGAAATTTATGCTGATTTAACAAAAAAACAATTACCGGAACTTACCGATAAACAAATTCTTTCAGAACCCGTTAAACGTAATACCGCCCCGTGTATCGCATATTCTAATTTGAAAATAAAAGCAGAAAATCCTGATGCTGTAATAGTTACGGCTCCGTCAGACCACTTAATTATTGATGAACAAAAATTTTCTGAAATTATTAAAATCTGTTTTGATTTTGTTTCAGAAAATAACAGCTTATTAACTATAGGTATCAAACCGACAAGACCTGAAACAGGTTATGGTTACATTCAAATAAGTGATAAAAAAGCGGTTGATTTCAATTCAATATTTAAAGTAAAAAGTTTTACTGAAAAACCGGATAAAGAAACAGCAGTTAAATTTCTTGAAAGCGGTGAATTTTTGTGGAATTCAGGAATTTTTGTTTGGTCTCTGAAAAGTATTAATTCAGCTTATAACAAATACTTACCGAATATTCACAAATTATTTTCTGATACTTCGGTTTTAACTTCCGCAAACACTGAAAAGAATTTTATTTCAAAAGCATATTCCGAATGTGACAGTATTTCTATTGATAACGGTATTATGGAGCATGCCGATAATGTATTTGTGATGCCGGCAGACTTCGGCTGGTCGGATCTGGGAACTTGGGATTCATTATATCAAAACAGCAAGCAAGATAAAGACGGAAATGTAAAAAATACTGATAAAATATTATGCTATAATACGAAAAATACGATAATCAATATCCCGAAAAATAAATTAGTTGTTGCAGAGGGTTTGGAAGATTATATTATCGCAGAATCAGAAAATACCTTACTAATATGTAAAAGAGATAATGAGAAACGAATTCGAGATTTTGTTAAAGATACAGGTGAAAAATTCGGAGAAAAGTATATTTAATATAAAAGCAAAATAAAAAAACCTCAATAAATAAATATTGAGGTTTTTTTATTATTATTAATTCTTTTTAGAATTCCCATAAATCGTGTTCATAATTAAATACTTCATTTTTAATTCTTTCCGATTCAAGTAATACATCTAAGCCGGTAGCATACAAAGCAATTCTTCTGTTATCATAAACATTGGATTCTTTGAAAATATAACCGTCAAACATTCTTTTTACAAAATAATCATCAAAAGAAATTTCTTGAGACTGATTCTTAGGATTGTAAATAGCTTGACTTGCAAAAATATTCCTTGCTTCCGGGAAAAATACCCAAAATAATTTTTTATAATGTACTGCTTCGTGATCTAAATCATCATCTCTGTAATATTCCCTAATAGGACATAAACCGATTATTCTGGGTTCCATAACAGATCTTTGTTTATCAAAAATCCAACGTTCTTTAATCAGTAATTGTTTTACTTCACTGATATCTGCCGGTTTTTTTGTAATTAAAGGGATAGTTTCCCCGGTTTCGGGATCAATATCATAAGTTGTATCAATTCCGGCACCAAAACGCTCATCAATTTCGTTTAAAGTGTATTGTGTTAAAAACTCATCGGATGCAAAAGGTGTTAAACTTTTGTTTTTAATACCCCACATCATTAACTGAATAAGACTTTTTCTGTCGTCCATTTCTTCAGTAGGATAATACAAAGATAAATTTCTTTTCTCCGTTAAGTTTACTCTTCTCCACAAAACCTTCGACCACATAACATCAGCTTCTCTAATGTATTGATAAGGAATAGGTTTCCTTTTCGCAGTAATATGTTTCGTATAAACACCGTCAACACTTTGGGCTTCTGTTTTTGTAAAAATGCCGGAGATTAAGAATAAACCGATGAATAAAAACAATAACTTTTTCATATTAATTTATTTTTGTGAGGAAAACCTCAAAATGACTATTTTGTTTCTTACACTAAACGTATAAGTTAATTAATTTATTATAATATTATCTTAGTTTTAAAACCAGGTCATTAATTTTTCGTGTTCGCTTATCGGGTCCCACAGCTTTTACATTTTCTATAATCACACGTGATTTCCTTCGTGCTTTTCTGATAACAGCTTTTTGTTGCGGCGTAAATCTTCTATTATTTGATTTTGCACTTTCATCAAAACCACCAATATTACATGTAACAACAAATTGTGTAATTCGATAACGGAGTTCAAAATCAAAATTCTCCATAGTAGCATTAACACCGCTCAAAGCCAATAAAGTTGATTTCGGGCAAAGCCCGCCTTTGTAATAAGAAGTACCCTTTGCACCAAGAGTTGTAACAGGATCCGGTAATGTTTTTACACGAAATTCTTTAGACCCTAATGCTCTTCCGTTAGCTGAAACTGTAACCCTTGTTTTTCCGGGTCTTTTAACTCTGACGGTATATTTTGAATTGCCTCTGGAAATCATAGAACCTCCGGCTACCGTTGCATGAATTTGATCTGCAGGTGTTCCTGCAGCCGTAACTGTAACAGGGTTATCAACTCCTATATAAAATACATTCATTTTATCGGGAGATACACTAATACTCGGAACAGCTACCTGATAAGGATATGAAAAAGGAAAAGAATCTTTTAAAGTTGTTCCGGGTCTGTTGACAACAATTTTTCCTTTTAATATATATACTCCCGGTGCACCGGTTTTAACAGAAAAAATTCCTCTTTTCTGACTATCAAAAGAATCAATTTTTTGTCCGTTATCAAGAATAATTTCCGGATTTTGAGTTGTATCCGAAGCACCGACAAAAATTTGAGCTTTAAATGTTTCGCCGGATAATACATAACCTTTATCTGTTTTCACAATAGCGTTTAAACTTGTGAATTTGTATGACTTTGCATCTACTTGAGTTAACAGAGTATTAATAGCATCAGATTCAACATTTAAAATGTCTGTTTTAAATTTTGTTAACATTGTAATAGCAGCAACTAAGGGGAGTTGATCAAAATTAGCTAATTGCCATGATTTTTTTTCTCCGCTTTCACCCACAACATCAGCAGTACTTAAATTAGCTTTCATACTATTTAGAATTGCATCTGCTTTAGGCACACCGCTTAATACAGTTTCAACATTTTTTACAAACTCATTAATCTTATTTTTTAATTGCGTTGCTTTATTCGGTTTCTTTCCTTCAAGCATCACTCTGGTAGGAGTTTCTTTATCTTTTTTATTCTTAATAACTCCGCTGCCGTCTTTTAGGAATTTTGGATAATCCTCGTCATCAGCCAATAACATTTCTTTTTGAATATTAGAAATTTCATTAACCAATTCAGTACTTAAAGCCCCTACCTTATCGGCTTTATCTTTCCAAGGTTTTACTTTTTTTGGATTTGTTTGAAATTTTTCATTAAATTTTGTATAAACTTCTTGGTTTTTAGAATTTATACCTTTTTCAGTTTTAGTTAAACTATCGTTTACCAAGACAAATGCATTAAGTATCTCAGCTGACACGTTCATTGCAAGCAATGCCGTTAAAATAAGATACATCATGTTTATCATCTTCTGCCTCGGAGACAGTTGTCCGTGTCCGCTCATAATCTGTATGTTTTTAAATTAAACAATAAATTAATTTTTTAGGATTTAAAATATTAATCCATACTTACATTCATAGCACTAAGCATATTTCCGTATATAGTATTAAGAGCTTCCAGTTTTTGTCCTAATTTGGTAATTTCTGTATTGTATTTTTTAGAATGTTCTACAGAACCTTGTAAATCTGACATCATTTGTTCAAGATCGGTTTCATTCAGTTGTAATTCAAAAATAGCATTCAAAGCAGATAAATTTTTATTCAAACTGCCGATATGAGTATTGTATTCGGAATTTCCTTCTTTTAACGAAGAAAAATCCAAATCCATTGAACTTGTTAATCTTTGATAAGCTTCGGCAAATTCTTCTCCGCCTTTAGTAACTTTTTGTGAAGTTCCGTTAAATGCATCTGATAAACTTTCAGTTGAATAACTGACAGATTCAGAAGATTTAGTATATGTGTCAGCTAAAGAAGAAACAGCAGAAGCTGCATTTTTCATATTATCGGTAAATTCATTTGTTGCAACTCCGGCATCTGAAATTTCCGTCATTTGTGTAACTTGAGTATTTAATTTTTCAATACCCGAACCGAATTTCTCAAAAAGATTTGTATCTCCGGCTTTTTCAATCATTTCATTGAATTTAAGGATAGCATTCGGTGTAGCAGGTAAGGAATCTTTTTCTCCCATAACATCAACAACACCGTCTAAACCGGCTAATTGCGGATACACTAATGTCCAATCCAATTCTTCATGTAAAGGTTCAAAAGCTGAGAAAAAGAAAATAACAGCTTCAACAATTAAACCTACTGTTAACATAGCATTTGCACCGGGCCAGTGAGTTAATTTAAATAATGCACCGATTAAAACAACAGAAGCACCCCATCCGTATAAGTACTTCATAAAATTTTTAAACGTGTGACTTTCTGTGAAATTAGCCATAATATAAAATTTTAGAATTAATAATAATTGATTTTCAAAATATCGGTTAAAGTTAAAAATTATTCATTTTAAAACAAAATTTATTACACGATATAATAAAATTACAACAAATCGTTTTTGTAATTTATTGAGGTATTCACAATTAATATATTGTGAATACCTCATAAATATAAATCTTGTTAATTTAAGTTCTTTCTAAAAATTATTTGCATCCCAAGCATATTCATCACCGCCCATGTATGAACGAACACATCTGAAACCGATGTAAGATTTAGCAGAATCTTGATATTCATAGGTGCGAGCACCTACTTGAAGAAAATAAGCTACATCTTTCCAAGAACCGCCTCTGATAACTTTTCGTTTTAATGCCGGAGGATCTTCTGCACGTGCATTATATCGATAATCCGGATTTAAATCATGCGTGTAACTGTATGCTGATTCATCATAAGCATTACTCGTCCATTCCGCAACATTTCCGGCCATATCATATAAATGATATTCATTCGGAGCATATTTTTTCACGGCTAAAGTTTTGTTAGCACCGTCGTCACCGTATCTGCCTCTTAAAGGTTTAAAATTTGCAATAAAACAACCATGTACATTACGAGTATATATTCCGCCCCAAGGATACATTGATAAAGCTAAACCGCCTCTTGCAGCATATTCCCATTCAGCTTCGGAAGGTAATCTATAATCTTGATATACCGGTTCTCCCTGAGATTTTTGATAGTTTCTCATTAAATCTGTTCTCCAAATACAAAAAGCATTCGCTTGTTTCCAGTTTACCCCGACAACAGGGTAATTGTTGTATGCACTGTGCCAGAAATATCTTCTTGCATAAGGTTCGTTATAAGAATAAGTATAATCTCTCATCCATACTAAGGTATCAGGATATACATTAATTTTAGCGTGCATAATAAATGCTGATCTGTCTTTTACGGGAACAGTTTCACCTTTGCTGTTAACAACTGTACCTTTATATTCGCCGCCTGTAAAATCTTCGTTATAATAATATTGATTACTTCTTTTTGCAGCCTGTTTTAAATCAACCCATTCATAACTATAAATTAATTTTCTTGAATCAATCTCTTTTTGTTTATAAAATCTTTCTTGTACGGGAAGATATAATTCGCTTAATGCTGTTTGAAAATCTTCGTCCGGTCGATTCCAATCAATATCAATGTCCCAATTAAGAAGGCAGGTTTCCGGATCATCGGGATCATAGTCCGGATCAACGGCAGCCATCTTATCTTCATCAACTTCTTTCTTAAACTCATCGAAATCAGCAGCAACCAATAATCTTTTTGCAATTGAATCTCTTACCCAATAAACAAATTGTTTATATTCACTATTAGTAATTTCGGTTTCATCCATCCAAAACGGATCAATTGAAACAGTTTTAGTTTCTTGCGTATTGGCATAAGTAATATCCTGGTCGTTAAGTCCCATATTGAAACTTCCCGTCGGAATAAAAACCATTCCGTAAGGATTTGGTTCAAACCAGTCTCCTGCATCTCCGACTCCGACTAACTCACCGTGAGAGCCCTTGTCTCCGCAACTTCCCAAAATCAATGCAACTAATACAAATGATAAAAAAATCAATTTTTTCATGATACCTGTGTTATTTAATTAAGTAGTTTTATTCTATAAATAGAGTATACTTTTATATTTATAATTTGTGTTTGCTCCCCAAAAGTCGAAACAATATCCGACAAAAACTTCATGGCTTCCTTTGCTTACGCTAATCATTCTTGTTAAAGGAACTTCATAAGCATAACCGATTTTTAAGCCGTTCAATAAATGAATACCGACCATCGGTATAAATGCTTCTCGGTTTCTGTATGAAACGCCGACTGAGAATTTTTTATTGTATAAAGCCGTAAGATTAGCACTGCTCTGCATTTTTGTTCCGTCAAACTTAACAAAAACAGAAGGTTGCAATTCTATCGGACTGTTCATTAACCTAAAATCATAGCCTGCTGTGGCATAATAATGACGACGCAAAAATGATGCCGCAGGTACTTTCGGGTAATTAATATCCGGTTGATTAATATGCGAAATCGAAACTCCTGCATAAAACCTTTCACCGACTTTATAAAAAACTCCTAAACCTAAATCAAGAACTATTTTTCTTACTTGCCCCTGAGGAATTAATTGGTCCTCACTCCCGTTCGGATCCGGATATTTCCAGTTTCCGTTTAAATCATTATTTATTATTCCGCTTTCAACTCCTATTCCTAAAGTACCGAGTCCTACTTTTTTATGGTAAGAAAACGCCGCTTTTGCCTGAAATTTTTTTTCAAATTCAAATCTGTCATCAACTATTGAAAGACCTATTCCTCCTTGAATCCCGAACAACTTTACTCCTGTATGAACACTCGCCATTGTTGTTACCGGTGCTCCTTCAAAACCTACCCACTGTTGCCTGTTAATTGCAGAAGCACAAATTCCGTCTGTCATTCCTGCAAAAGCAGGGTTTGTAAATAACAAATTATCAGCATTTTGTGCAAACTGAGGGTCTTGCTGTGAAAATATTTCTATTGATAATATCGAAAATAAGATGTATAGATATATTTTCTTCATGTAAATACAAAATAAATAATTTTTTTTGAAATAAACTCAAAAATTTGATTAAAATTATGTAAAATTATAAATATCTTTTTCCTGATAAAATAAAATTATAGTGTAAACCAATGATTTAATAAAAGATAAAGTTAAGAAAATTAATTTAATTTTTGAAAAAAATTCCACCAGCGTTCGGGAATTTCATTGTTTCCGGCCTTAATATAATCGTCTTTTGTACATGATAATAAATATACTTTTTCTTTGTCTTTGATATGATAAGGAACTTCAACCCACCAACGATCGGTTTTTTGACTTTTATAAAAAACTAATTTTTCAGAGACATCATCGATGTTTACAATATATTTCTTATATTTTTTAATAATATTTTTATCATTTTCACCTTTCCTTTGATAAAATGATTCTAAAAAGTGCCAAATAATTTGAGCTCCCAGAGCTGCAGTTTGATTTCTTTTATCATATTTAGGATTTATATCAAATAATCCGAAAGCCGAAACATTATCACTTATACCGGCATATTTTGCCAATTGACAAATTTCCTCTCCGTAAAATCCGTGAACCGAAGGTTTTATGTTTGCCGGGGCATCGGTCATTTTTATACTTCTTCCGTTTACGCATACAAAATCTGCATCTCGAATAAAAGGTTCATTCCCGAATAAATCAGTTCTTGCAATTCCTAATCGAACAGCTTCAAAATTGGATTTGATAAAATTAATTTCTTCCGATGAATTATAATAAGTTTGATAACCGATATTTGTATATGAAAAAATATTTTTGTTTTTATTTAATATATATGACAGATAATTTTGAGAACTTATAAGTTCCGGATTGTCATCAAGATTAAAAACAGAATCAATTACACATAAATTAAATTGTTTTTTTCCTTGTGCATAAGCCGTACAAATCGGAGCAATTAAATCGTTGCTGCCTCCTATAATAATAACGGCGGTTTCATTTTTAAAACATTCAAAAACAACTTCTGTCAGTGCAAAATAGGTATCTTTTACATTTTTTCCTTTTTTTAAATTCCCTAAATCCGTAATTTTGATTTTTGACGGTGCATACAACTTATAAAGTTCTTCCCTTATTCTGTCCGGTGCGGCAGAACATCCTTTATTTTCCGAATTTCTTTCTTCGGGAACACCTATAATTGCAATATCAGAATTTTTCAAATAATCCGATTTTGCATTATCTGTATGAAACAGAATATGAGCAAACATTAAATCTTCTTTATTATGTACTAAAGGAAGGTTTATTGAATCTTTATTAAACGGAGTGCAGAAATCGTGTAATTTAAATTCCGACATTTATTTTTTTGTTTTACGTGTTGTTTTCTTTTTTTTATTTTTATCAAGTGTTCCGAATTCTTTTTCAATAATTTTCAAACAATCTTCATAAGTTAAGTCTTCGGGTTTTGCATTTGCTGAAAGTCTGATATACTTTTTATTATAGAAAACACACGGTTTTCCCCATCTGTCTTTTATAATTTTCAGAGTATCGTCTTCTTTAAATTCTTTTATCAGGCGTTTTTTATCCTTTTCACGTTTTTCAAGTATTAATTCTTCAGCTCTTCCGATAGTAATTGACAAAGGGTCATCTGTTTTTTTTAATGAAATGAATTTAGAATCATGCCGAATGTACGGTCCGAATCTGCCGACAGCAGCAACCACTTTTTTTCCTTCAAATTCACCGACATCACGCGGCAACTTAAATAATTCAAGAACTTCTTCCAAGCTTACGGTATCTATGGTCATTCCTTTTAATAATCCGGCATATTTCGGTTTTTCTTTATCATCGGCATCACCTAATTGAGCTACAGCACCATAGCGTGCAAATCGAACATATATATTTTTTCCGCTTACCGGATCTTTCCCGAGCAATCTGCCGTTACCTGAATTTTTCAATAATTCTAATGCCTCTTCAAGCGTAATATTTTCAATATGCTGATCTTTTCTTAAACTTGCAAATTTCGGTTTTATTTTAGCTTCTTCATCCGGAAGTCCCAATTGAACAACAGGTCCGTATTTCCCTAATCTGACAGACACTTGTTTTCCTGTTTCCGGATCGTCCCCTAAAATACGTTCTCCTGCATTTCTGTCCGCATGTTCAATGGTATTTTCTACTTTTTTATGAAATTTATTATAAAAAGTTTCAATCATTTTATGCCAAATAATTTTTCCGTTTGCAATTTGGTCAAATTGCTCTTCAACATTAGCCGTAAAATTATAATCTATGATATTCTGAAAATTATCTTTCAAAAAATCGGTTACAACCATAGCAATATCGGTCGGAAATAATTTATTCTTTTCGGCGCCGAATATTTTTCGTTCAGTTTTTTCAGAAATTTTGTTGTTCTTATATCTGATATGTAAAACTTCTTTTTCAATACCCTGGCGACTCTCCTTTATCATATACCCTCTCTTTTCAATTGTTGAAATTGTAGGTGCATATGTTGAAGGTCTTCCGATTCCTTTGTCCTCCAGTTGTTTCACTAAAGCAGCTTCGGAATATCTGGGCGGGTATTTGCTGAATTGTTCTGTTGCTTCAATAAAATTTGCTTCTAAAATATCATTTGTATTTAAAGGCGGCAATAAAGAATCTGCATTTTTTTCAGAATAAATTTTCAAAAATCCCGGAAATAATAAGACTTCACCGGAAGCAATAAATTTATATTCGGAATTTTTAATTTTAATCGTAACTTTTGTTTGTTCAAAAGCAGCATCAGCCATTTGCGACGCTAATGTTCTTTTTCTTATTAAATCGTACAAACGTTCTTCTTCCGAAGTACCGCTGATTGATTTATTCTGAATATAAGCAGGACGAATTGCTTCGTGGGCTTCTTGTGCATTTTTAGACTTGGTTTTAAAAACTCTTTTTTTATAAAATTTTTCACCGAACTCCTTAATAACAGTATCTTTTGCTGTATTTAATGCTAATGATGAAAGATTGACGGAATCGGTTCTCATATATGTAATAAAACCTGCTTCATACAATTTTTGAGCAATTCGCATTGTTTTTCCTACCGGAAATCCGAATTTTCTGCTTGCTTCCTGCTGAAGTGATGATGTTGTAAACGGTGCTGACGGTGTTCGTTTGCTTGGTTTCTTTTCAATATCGGCAACAAAATATCCGGGAGTATTTAAACTGTTAAAAAAATCTCGAACTTCTTTTTCTGATTTTAATTTTTGTGACAGATCAGCTTTAAATATTTGATTATTTTCCGGAGATAAAAATTCTGCCGTTACTTTAAAAAACACTTCAGGTTTAAATACATTTATTTCACGTTCTCGTTCAACTAACAAACGAACAGCAACAGATTGTACCCTTCCGGCAGACAACTTTGACTGCACCTTTCTCCATAAAACCGAGGATAATTCAAATCCCACCAATCGATCTAAAATACGACGGGCTTGCTGTGCATTAACTAAATCGTAATTTATTTCACCGGGATTATCAACAGCATTCTTGATTGCTTCTTTTGTGATTTCATTAAACACAATTCGTTCCGTATTTTTATCTTTTAATTTCAGAACTTCATACAAATGCCATGCAATAGCTTCTCCTTCACGATCTTCATCGGAAGCAAGAAGAACTTTATCGGCTGATTTAACTTCTTTTCGTAATTCCGTAATAATTTTTTTCTTATCGGGAAGAATAATATATTCAGGTTTGAAATTGTGTTCAACATCAATACCGAAATTTTTTTTTGCTAAATCTCGAACATGTCCGAAACTTGATTTTACTTTATAATCTTTCCCGAGAAATTTTTCAATCGTTTTGGCTTTTGCCGGGGACTCAACAATAACAAGGTTTTTACTCATAACAGAAATTATATATATACGATATTTACGAATTTTAAAATCTGCAAATTAAAAGAAATAAAAAATTAACATCAAAATTTTATTTTTCTAAATTTTGTAACTTATTGACAATCTGGTTTTTATAATATTTTATTATTATGTTTGTAAGTGAACTGATATAAGAATCGTATTTTTTATTAATTTTACACATTATTAATACAATTGTTTTTAATATTTATGGAAAAGAAAAATAAACAATTTCTTCGCATATTTTGGGCAATTATTTTAGCCCCTGTTATACTTATAACTTTAATTTTTATTTTAATAAATTTAAATGTTTTCGGTAAATTACCCGGTTTTCAGGAATTAGAAAACCCGAAAACAAACCTTGCAACAGAAATATACTCTTCCGATCAAATGCTTCTCGGTAAATTCTTTAAAGAAAACAGAACGATTGTTGACTTTAAAGATGTTTCGCCGAATGTATTAAATGCCTTGGTTGCGACAGAAGATATCCGTTTTTATCAACATTCAGGAATTGATGCAAGAGCATTATTACGTGTATTTAAAGGTGTAGCAACTTTGGATTTATCCGGAGGCGGCAGTACAATTACCCAACAACTGGCAAAGAATTTATATAAAATGCGTGAAGATTCATCTGAATATGATACAGGACTGCACGGAAAAGCAAATTTGATTATCAGTAAATTTAAAGAATGGGTAACCGCTGTCAGATTAGAGAGAAATTATACAAAACAAGAAATTATTGCTATGTATCTTACAACCGTAGATTTCGGAAGCAACGCATTCGGAATTAAATCAGCTGCCGCTACTTTTTTTGAGACAACACCGGATTCATTAACATTAGAACAAGCAGCTGTATTAATCGGTTTACTGAAAGCACCAACTTATTACAGCCCTAAAATAAATCCGGAAAATTCTTTACGCAGAAGAAATACAGTAATCAGCCAAGTTGAAAAATATCAGGATAAATTAGAAGACTTACACGGGTACAAACCAAAATCGCATTTATATTATGATTCTTTAAGAGCCTTACCTATTAAATTACATTACAGTGTTCAGTCTCATACAAAAGGAATTGCAAGATATTTCAGAGAATATATCAGAATTTTGATGTATAGAAAAAAACCTGTAGCTGTAAAAAAACCTGTAAAACCAAAAAATGTTACTTGGCGAGACCTGTCTTATAAAAAATATAAACGAGATATAGCCGCCTACGAAATTAAACATCAAAAATATATGGAAGATTCATCAGAATGGGTTGATAATCAATTATACGGATGGTGCAATAAAAACAAAAAACCCAACGGGCAAAACTATAATATATACCGAGACGGATTAAAAATATATACAACCATTAATTATCAAATGCAAACTTATGCCGAAGAAGCCGTTACTGAATATATGAAAGGATATTTACAACCTTTATTTTTCAAAAGACAAAAAGGACGTAAAAAAGCACCGTTTACTTGGCGTATAACTAATAAGCAAATTAATAAAATTCTTCGTTCATCAATGAAAAGGACAGAAAGATACAGAAATTTGAAATACAAACAAAAAAAGGATTCTGCAATAATTGCAAAAATTTTTAATACCCCCGTTAAAATGCGTGTTTTTTCGTGGAACGGACCAATTGATACCATTATGACTCCGATGGACTCCATTCGCTATTACAAATATTTTCTGCATGCCGGCTTGATGTCAATAGAACCGCAAACCGGATATGTCAGAGCATATGTCGGAGATATTGATTATGATTATTTTAAATATGATAATGTTTCATTGTCTAAACGCCAAGTGGGTTCAACATTTAAACCTTTTGTTTATTCCATTGCCATGGAAGATAAAATATCACCATGTCATAAAGTTCCTAATGTGCCTATAACCATCACTTTACCGGAAGGACAGGAACCTCCTACTTGGACACCGACCTTTTCATCAGGAAAAAAAGACGGCGAAATGGTGTCATTAAAATACGGATTAGCAAATTCATTAAATCAAATTTCTGCTTGGATAATGAAAAAATACGGTCCGATAAAAATCAGAGAAATGGCATATAAAATAGGAATAAGAAGTTGGCTGCCGCCTGTTCCTTCACTATGTGTGGGTGCCGCCGAAGTTCGATTATCGGAAATGGTTTCTGCTTACACAACTTTTGCCAATGAAGGAATTCATTCCGATCCTGTTTTTGTTACTCGAATTGAAGATAAAAACGGAAATATTATTGCAAAATTTAAATCGAAACACAGAGAAGCTTTAAATGCAAATACAGCCTACCGAATGATTGACCTAATGAAAGCAGTTGTTAACATAGGAACAAGTACTCGACTTCGTTACAGATACCATTTCACTAATGAAATTGCCGGAAAAACAGGAACAACCAACGACAATTCCGACGGATGGTTCATCGGTTTTGTTCCGAATTTAGTAACCGGAATATGGGTAGGAGGCGAAGAACGCAGCATTCATTTTGAAAGTACTGCCGAAGGACAAGGAGCCGCTATGGCATTGCCTATTTGGGCTTTGTATATGCAACGAGTTTATAAAAACAAAAAGCTGGGTGTCTCTGAAGAACCGTTTAAAAAACCTCCTCTGTATGACGGAGTGGAACTTGATTGTGAAAAATATGATGAAATGCATCCTGAAAATAATTCTCAATATAATCAGGATGATGATGTTTATTAATCAATTTAATATATTTTGTTATGAATAAAGTTGTGAAAAATGCCGAAGAAGCCATAAAAGACATAAAAAACGGAATGACCCTAATGCTCGGCGGATTCGGATTATGCGGTATTCCCGAAAACAGTCTTAAAGCATTAGCTGAAAGCGGAATAAATGATTTAATTTGTATTTCCAATAATGCCGGAATTGACAATTTCGGATTGGGTGTTCTTTTACGCGACCATCAACTTAAAAAAATGATTGCTTCATATGTCGGTGAAAATAAGGAATTTGAACGTCAATTTTTAAGCGGAGAATTAGAAGTGGAACTGAATCCGCAGGGTACTCTCGCAGAAAGAATAAGAGCCGGCGGTGCGGGGATTCCGGCATTTTTTGTTCCGGCAGGTTACGGAACCGAAGTTGCAGAAGGTAAAGAAGTAAGAGAATATAACGGTAAAATGCACCTTTTAGAAACTGCTTTAACAGCTGATTTTGCATTTGTTAAAGCAAAATACGGTGATTATTCCGGGAATTTAATATACAATAATACAGCAAATAATTTTAATAATATGATGGCAACAGCCGGAAAAATAACCGTTGCCGAAGTTGAGGAACTCGTGCCCACCGGAGAGTTAGATCCTAATCAAATTCATACACCGGGAATTTTTGTACAACGTATTTTCCAAGGAACAAATTATGAGAAACGGATTGAGTTTGAAACAACAAGATAAAATATTAGTTGCCTGAACAGCACATCTTACTTTTAAGTTACAAAACTTTAAACTTTATAAATTTTTAACTGATAATATTATGGCACTTGATAAAAACGGCATAGCAAAACGAATTGCACAAGAATTACAAGACGGGTATTATGTAAATCTCGGGATTGGAATTCCCACCTTAGTTGCGAATTATATACCTGAAGGAATGGAAGTTACACTTCAATCAGAAAACGGACTTCTCGGAATCGGACCGTTTCCGGAAAAAGGTAATGCCGACCCGGATTTAATAAATGCAGGCAAACAAACTGTAACAGCAATGAAAGGAGCTTCTTTTTTCGATTCGGCAACAAGCTTTGCCATGATCAGAGGCGGACACATTGATTTAACCGTCCTCGGAGCTTTTGAAGTTTCCGAAAACGGAGATATTGCAAGTTGGAAAATCCCCGGAAAATTAGTTAAAGGAATGGGAGGTGCGATGGATTTGGTTGCTTCTGCCAAAAATATTATTGTTGCCACGACACACACAAACAGAAACGGAGAATCTAAATTGTTAAAAAAATGCACATTGCCGCTTACAGGTGTGGCTTGTGTAAAACGAATTGTAACAGACTTAGCTGTTTTGGATATTACCGAAAACGGTTATAAACTTATTGAACGTGCTCCCGGAGTCAGCATTGAAGACATAAAAAATGCAACAGAAGGAAATTTAATCGTTGAGGGTGAAATTCCGGAAATGAAATTATAATAATATATTTATAAACTCGCTCCGAAAACTTTGTTTTCAGGAATCAGCATTAATTCAACAGGGTGCAATATGTTGACATACAACATCTTAGGCTTGGGACAATATTCATACTTTCACAGCTTTCAGAATTTTCGGAGCTGATTCATTTATAAATTTTTTATTTGTATCAGTATAAATTCAAAAACTTATTTTTCTTTTATAATTTGCGGAAAATAATCAAAATCTCTGCCGTTATAAATCATTAAAGTATCGACATCATTAAAACTTTTTGATCTGTTTACACCAAGTAAAACGGCATCAACATCAATCCTTTGCAAACTGTCCCCAATAATCATTTTAGTTCGTTTCGGAATGTTCTTAATATACACATAATCTTCATTCAAATCTTTTGCTCCGATTAAATTTCCGTATCTTCCGGCGATGTCATTATTAATTTCCAGAACAATCAACTTTCGTTTACCGGATTTAATATTTGTAAGAATAAATGCTGCATCTCTCTTATTATCACCATTATAATCACCATAACAAAAAGAATTAAATTCAGATTTGGGAGATTCTGCATATATTTGCCACATTTCTTTCTCAGAATTTTTACCGTATAATTTTTCACGTTCGCTTTTCGATATCTTTGTTGTATAATCATTAGATTTCAGATAATTTGAAATTGCTTTTCTGTATTTTGTTGATGCTATTAATTTTTTAGCATTGTCATTCCCGAACATACCTTCAATAATATAAAATGTTTCCGGCAGAACTAAATACTCAAAAGACATATAGCCTTTTTTATCGCCGATTGAAACTTCGGCCCAATTATTATCAAACACTTTATAAACTTCAACTTTTGTTCCGAAAGGATAAGAACCGATGACATAAGCCTTGTTATCTTTATCGGAACGAATGCGCAAATTTTCACTAATTGTCATCATCGTGTCGGATGAAAAATCCTTTTTTATTACTTTAACCAAAGGTCCGATCAATAAATAAACAATAAAAAGAAACGGAATAATTCCGAAAAGCATACCGCCGATAAATAAAGTTTGCGTTTTAATATTCTCTTTTTTAAATTTTTTATTTTTTATTTTATCAAATATTCTCATCAGATTAAAAATTTTAGGTAAATTTGTTTTCTTAAGTTAGATTTTTCACTTCAAAGTTAAGAATCTTTTTGTTCATTTCTCAATATAATGAAAAAATAAAATGAAGATAAAAATTCTCGGGTTTATCTACCTTACAAGAAATCAGTTTGTTATACTTGAAACAATTTTGTTTTCATTTTTCTTTTTTCTTACTGTATTTTTCTTTGCTTGGACTGTTCCGGAATATGTTAATGACCCTTTAATTCTTTTTCACGCTCGATATTTAAAATATGTTACATTAGTTTTAAGTTTTTTAATTGTTGTTGAAACACAATATTATTTAAACAAATTTATAGAAAAACAACTTGAAATCAATAAACTGCAACGTGAAAAAATAGAATTGCAAAATAATGAAATTATGCAAAGCATCCGTTATGCAAGTCGTATTCAAGAAGCAATTTTACCCGACAAAAACAAGCTTCCGGAATTTCTTGACAGGTTCATTTTTTACAAACCGAAAGATATTGTCAGCGGAGATTTTTATTGGTTTGCACAACATTACGGTAAAACAGTAATTGTTGCCGGCGATTGCACGGGACATGGAGTTCCCGGTGCATTTATGAGTGTGCTCGGCATTTCTTCACTCAATGATATTATTAATGAAACCGACAAAGAATTAAAATCAGGCGAAATTTTAGACATACTCAAAGATAAAGTTATAACTTCTTTAAAACAAGATGCAGAAGATGCAATCTCCGTTTCCGGAATTGATTTATCTATTATAATTCTAAATCCTAAAACAAATGAAATTCAATTTTCGGGTGCTAAAAATCCGATTTTTATCGTTAAGAATAAAAAAAATCTTACAAATTTTGAAAATACGAATTATACAATAACAGACTCGAACAGTCATATTTTATATCATTTAAAACCCGACAAAATGCACATAGGCTTACATCCTATATTTCAACCCTTTAAAACACAAAATATAAAACTTGACAAAGGAGATACAATTTATATGTTTTCTGACGGATTTGTTGACCAAATGGGAGGAAAATTAGGTAAAAAGCTTATGAATAAACGTTTTAAAAATATGTTTCTTAATATTCAAAATAAAAATCTTAAAGAACAAAAAGATATTATTGAACGTTTCTTTAATAAATGGAAAAATAATTTTGAACAAACCGACGATGTCATTCTTATCGGAATAAGAATCTGATTCTCATATCCTTTCTTGCTTCAATTTCCAAAATTTATTCCTCAAAATTCTACTGATTGTCAACCTTTCGTGTCGATCTGATATTTTTTTATTTTTTTTTGTAATGTTTTTATCGTTTAGTCGTCTTAACAATATAATGACAAGAAAAGAATTCAACACAAATATTGTTTCACTAAAAAATAAGGTGTACAGATTTGCAAGAATGTTATTAAAAAATAACGAAGACGCAGAAGATATCACTCAGGATATTTTTGAAAAACTTTGGGTTAACAGAAACGAAATATCGAATTACAAAAATACCGATGCTTTTGTTATGCAATCCGTAAAAAATCTTTGCTTGGATAAAATAAAACATAATAAAATTGAACTTAAATATTCAACACATACGATACATACGACAAGCACAAGTATTGAACCGGAAGATGATACGAATGAAATGTCGATATTAATTAAAAATATCATTAATAATTTACCTGAAAAACAACGAATAATAATGCATTTACGCGATATCGAAGGTTATGAATTTAATGAAATATCAGAAATAACCGGCGAAACTTTAAATAATATCAGAGTAAATTTATCTCGTGCAAGAGCAAGCGTAAAACAAAACCTGCTGAAAAAAATAAATTATGGACTATCAAAAAATTAAAAAATTAACCGATAAATATTTTGAAGGAAATACTTCATTGCAGGAAGAACAAGAATTAACACGTTTCTTTAATGAAGCAAAAAATATTCCGCCGGAATTAATTTATCTTAAATCATTTTTTCAATTTATTAAAACAGAACAATCAAAAACTTTCAATAAACCTGTTCTGTTAAATCAGTCAAAACACAAATTATTATACCGGTTAAGCGGAATTGCTGCTGTTATCTTAATTGCCGCATTCATAATTTTCTCAAAATCAAAATCGGAAAATAAAATTATTTATGCCTACGTAAACGGTAAACCGATTTATGAAAAAAGGAAAGCCGAAAAATACTCAAAACTTGCATTATACAGAATTTCTGAAAATTTAAATACAGGTACCGAAAATCTGAATTATTTAAACAAATTAAACAAAATCGAACAATTAATTAAAAAAGGAGAAAAATGAAACATTTAACAATAGCATTCTTTATGCTCATTTCAATATGGACAACAGCACAAGAAACTCAGGCTGTAAAATTCTTTAATAAATATTCCGGTCAAAAAGGATACACATCTGTTTACATAACCAAATATATGTTTGACTTATTTGCCAAAATAAGTAATGATACAGAAGATAAAGAGTTTCACGAAATAACCTCAAAATTAAATGCCATAAAAATTTTAACTTTAGATTCAGCTCTGAATGCAAAAAATTCAATAAAGTTCAATAAAGAATTATTACAAAACTTACCGAAATCAATTTACAAACAACTGATGATTGTAAAAGACGGCAAGCAAACTGTAAATTTTCTGATAAATAAAAAGAATGACAAAATTTCCGAATTTCTTATGATTGTTTACGGCGAAGGAGATCCTGTTCTGATTATGCTTGAAGGCGATATAAATCTGAAAAATATTGCAAAACTATCAAAAACGATGGATGTAAACGATTTTAAATATTTAGAAAAAATTGACAAAAAATAAAAAATATGAAAAAGATAATAAGTATATTTGTAATAACAGCGATTTTTATATCCTGTGCAAATTCAAAAAACACAATTGATTACAAAGACTTTTACAAGTCTCATAAAAATGATGAAAACGTAATAAGTTTTCGGGTACCGACAAGTCTGTTCTCAATATTTCTTAAAAAGGAAGATAAAGATTTGAAACATCTTTTAAAAAATATTGATAATCTTAATTTCTTTATTGCAGAAAATAGCAATACCGATCTTCTGAGTGAATTAAATAATTATTTGCCGAAAAGCAATTATAAAGATGTAATGATTATAAATGACAGCGGCAGTAAAATCAGTTTTAAAGCACGTGAGAGAAACAATTCAATTTCAGAAATTATAATGCTTATTGAAGATGATAATGAATTTGTTGTTATGAATATTGAAGGCAGTTTTACACATGAAGAATTAAAAAAATTTATAGAATCCGTTGATACGGAAAAAGTAAAAAACTCTAAAGACTGATTTCGCAGCTGCCCTACAATTTTAATGTATAATAAAACTTCAAAAGTCCTGAATTATAAAACAGGACTTTTTTATTTTCGGAAAAACATTCTTTTAAAAAATGTGTGAAAAATTTGCAAATAAGAAAATTACTTTTTAACTTTGAATTGCAAAGTACTTTTAAAATCATTAATTGTGAATAATAAAAATCAAAAACATTTAGAAAACCTGAACAAAAAAATAAATATTTACTATAAATTTAAAATTATGAAAAAATTAACTTTAATTCCGGCTTTTATTTTTGTAACACTGATATTTTCTTGTCGTCAAGAAACTCCGGATACGCCGGAAGCTTTTCAGGAAAAAACTGTTATCAGCGATATTTCATCACTGAAAAGAGGAAATCCGGATTTGATTTCTCAATTGTATTCCGAAATTCTTGCAAAAAACAAAGAACTTCAAACTTTGGAAGATCAAATATCAAAATTAAAAACCGAAACATCCGAAAAAACGGAGGATATCAATAAATTCTACGAGAATAATCAAAAGTTTTACAATGCCGCTTATGACAGAATTGAAATTATTCAGGACAGTGTGTTAAGAGAAAAAATCTTTGAAAAATTAAGCGAAAACGAAAATACTTACAATTCTAAAACAGAAAAAATGACAATGCTTCTCGGCGAAATTTCACAAAAACAAGCCGAATTGAACGATTACTATACTTCTTTAAAAATTTTATTAACTATGAAACAAAACCAAGAATATCAAAACCAAAATATGCCGGATACCAATACGGTTACGGGTTTAAAAGCAGAATATTTAAACATTATTAAAAGCATTCAAGAAAAAATCAGCAAATAGAATTGAAATCAATCATCTCAAATATCAATAAATTTTTTGAAAGCAGGGTTCGTCTCGGTATTATGTCGATATTAATGATACACGACAAAGTTGATTTTAACACCTTAAAAGACACACTCAACTTAACCGACGGGAACCTTGCTTCGCATTTGCGTGCACTGGAAAATAAAAAATACATCGAATACAGCAAAGAATTTGCCGGCAGAAAAACACAAACAACCTATAAAACAACCGTACCGGGACGACACGCATTCACAGAACACATTAATGCTTTAGAAAAATTAATTAAAGAACAGGAATAAAGAATTTTACCTGCTTGCTTTGCACTGCAAAGCACTTGTAAAGTACCTTGCAACTTACAAATTATCTTCCGAGTACTTTGCAACTTAAAATTATTACATTAATTTTATACTAAAAAATATGAAACGATTTATTCATGCCGTTAACGGTATTTTATACGTATTCAAAAAAGAACAAAATTTTAAAATACATACATTCGCAACAATTCTTGTAATTGCAGCCGGAATTATATTCTCAATCAGCAAAACAGAATGGATAATGATAATAATTGCTGTCAGCATAGTACTTGCAGCAGAGCTGATAAATTCAGCAATTGAATACTTATGTAATTTTGTATCACCCGATTATAACGAGAAAATAAAAAGAATAAAAGATGCATCTGCCGGTGCGGTATTGATTTCTGCAATAGGGGCTTTTATGTTGGCTTTAATGATTTTCTTACCGAAAATTCTTGAGTTAATTTAAATTTTATTAGAATAATAAAGTCGTTACAAATAATAAATATTATACATTTTTTTCTAATTTTACATACAGAAAAAGATACAAAAAATGACCAAAAACCCGGAATTAGAATTAGCAGAAAAATTTGTTCAATATACAAATCGAAATATATTTCTTACCGGAAAAGCCGGAACCGGGAAAACTACTTTTCTTAAATCATTAAAACACAAAACTTTTAAAAGAACCGTTGTGGTTGCTCCTACCGGAGTTGCAGCAATTAATGCCGGCGGCGTTACGATACATTCATTTTTTCAGCTCCCTTTCGGACCTATTATTACCGAAAAAGTCGCCGGATATAAAATCGAAAACCCAAATTTCAAACATAAATTCAACAGACAAAAAATCAATATCATTAAAACATTAGACCTTCTCGTAATTGATGAAATATCAATGGTAAGAGCTGATGTTCTTGATGCAATTGATGAAGTATTAAGACGTTACAAAAACAGATTTCTGCCTTTCGGCGGTGTGCAATTATTGATGATAGGCGATTTACAACAACTTCCGCCGGTAGTAAAAAATGACGAAATGCAGGTGTTAAGTCCTTACTACAAATCAATGTATTTTTTCAACAGCAAGGCATTGCAGGATGCAAATATGATAAGCATTGAATTGAAACACATTTATCGTCAGGAAGATAACACTTTCATAAAAATTCTGAACGAAATAAGAAACGATACGCTGACAAAAAAATCCTACGATTTACTTCACAAAAGATATATTCCGGATTTTACGCCGGCTGACAACGACGGATATATTACTTTAACAACGCATAATAATTCGGCAAGTATTATTAATGAAAAAAAGTTGAAAGAACTCAAAGGTAAATTGCATAAATTCGAAGCAATTGTAAAAGGTAGTTTTTCGGAATATGCCTACCCTACAAATTTTAATTTAGAACTAAAAACAGGATCACAAGTTATGTTTGTTAAAAACGACAGCTCTTATGAAAAACGATATTTTAACGGAAAAATAGGCATTATTACAAGTTTTGACGATGACAGCATTACCGTAAAATGCGAAACTGATGACGAAGAAATTGATGTGGGAAAAGAAACTTGGGAAAGCATCAGGTACAATATCAACAAAGAAACCAAAGCAATTGAAGAAGATTTTATCGGTTCGTTTACACAATTTCCGTTGCGACTTGCCTGGGCAATAACAATTCACAAAAGCCAGGGACTTACATTTGAAAAAGCCGTTATTGATGCCTCATCTGCATTTGCTCACGGACAAACTTACGTTGCTTTAAGTCGTTGCAAAACATTGGAAGGTTTGGTTTTAAGTTCAAAAATTTCGGAAAGTGCAATTATTTGCGACACAGAAGTGATTAATTTTAATAAAGAAACAGAAAATAATCAACCCGACGAAAACAAACTGAAAGAGGCTGTTCACACTTACCAAGCAGAACTTATAAATGATTTATTTAATTACAAACAACTGATTTACAGGTTTAATACGGTTCAAAGAAAATTTAAAGAATACGCGGGATATTATCTCGGAAATATTGATGAAACAGTTTCGGAAATAAATCAAAAATCCTTACCGAAAATTGCGGGTATTGCACAAAGTTTTGTAAAACAAGTTAATGCTCTTTTAAAAGAAAATCCGGATGCAGAGAAAAACGAACTTTTACAGGAAAGATTAAAAAAAGCCGGCGATTATTTTATTAATTTTCATAATGAAGAAATTATTAAAAAACTTGAAGACAGCAGTTTTGAAACTGATAATACCGCTGTTAAAAAAGCAATTGAAGAAAGTTTAATATCATCGGATGAGATTTTAAATATCAAACAAAAGTGCCTAAACAGTTGTTTATCGGGATTTAACACAAAAGATTTTATAAATACAAAAGCAAAAGCAGCACTCGAAGATAAAAAAAGAAGGAAAACAAAAATTAAAGTTAAAGATGTTAAAACCGAACATCCCGAACTGTATGCACAACTCAAACAATGGCGTTACGAAACGGCAGATAATGCCGATGTTAAATTATATATGGTTTTATCCAATAAATCCTTGCAGGAAATTGCAAACAAATTGCCTTCGAGCACAAAACAACTGAAAGCAATTTCCGGAATAGGCAAAGCAAAGTTAAGCCAATTCGGAGAAGAAATTATTGCAATGGTTTTGTATTATCTTAAAGAAAACAATATTGAGCCGAAAGAAGATCTTCCCGAAATCCCGAAACCTGAAAAGAAAAAAACGTGGGAAATAACATACGAATTATACAAAGCCGGGAAAACCGTAGAAGAAATTGCAAAAGAGCGGGAATTTACTACACAAACTATCGAAAATCATCTCGGACATTATATTGAAAGCGGTGAAATAAAAATTGAAGAATTAACGGATATCGAAACAGTTGAAAAAATAAAAAATTATTTTGAAAAATATCCCGACAATACATTATCCGAAACAAAAAATGCTTTGCCCGATGAGATAACTTGGGCACAACTAAAAATGGTTCAGTATTATATGAAATTTTTGAAAAATAAAAAATAAGTTTTTTTACCGTGCCACGCTGCAGCGTGGCACGGATTTCAGTTCTGGTTTCTTTTTATTTTATCTTTTTCAAAGCATCAAAATACATTGCAAAAGAACGATATAAAAAATGTGTCCACTTCCCGAAGGGAACAATAATAAGTGCCCACTGAACCAAAACCGTTAAATGGATCAGATACATCCATAAATTAGTTGCCAATAAATCGGCATCGATGAAAATTCTGACAAGAAAAGCAGTTAAACCCATCAAAAACAACCAAATTACAAAAAACCAATCACTCGGATGAGCATGCCTCGATAATTCCTTTGATTTTTTTACGCGACCATACATAAAAATTAAAGTTACAATAAAAATAATTGCACTTTCGGCATAACCCAAATAAATCACAAATTGACTTTGTGTTCCGAACCAATCCAAAACAACCGTAGTAAAAAGCAAAGATAAATATCCGATGACAAGAATTAAATGTTCAAACCATCTTACCTGATTATCATCACAACCCAATGCTCTTTTTTGTGTAAACATATGCACAATTAATTCCCGAAATTTCTTAAAATACGTTCCGAATTTAACTTTTGCCCTTGTTTTAATAATTGTAAAATACCACATTCGAATGATATTCGGCAATAAAATAATAGTAAAAACCCCGGCAATAGCAAACATTTCAAAATAATGCCCGATGTGCATTATATGTTCGACATTATATTTTTCGTATGAACTGAACCCGAGTACGGCAGCAATTGCAAGAATAAAAAAAATAATACTTACGGGCAATGACTTATACAACAGTCCGGAGAGCCTTGTCCAATCATACTTTGCTGTTAACCAGCGTCTTAATGTCATCATTAATTCACCCGGAAAAGCTTGTCGCGGGCAGGTTTCGCTGCATTCGCCGCAATAATAACAAAGCCAAGGTTTTAATGAAGTTTTCAAATTTTCTTCCAAGCCCAAAACACTGAAACGAACCATTTCGCGAGGAAATGAATCTTCCTCCGTAGAAAGTGAACACACTGCCGTGCATTGTCCGCAATTGTAACAGGCATTTAAATCAAAAGCCCCGTATTTTTTTAATTCATCTTTAAAATCAGGATTTATCTTAGCCATTATTTTTTAATTTATAATAAAAATATTCATCCGTATCATCAATTCTGTCAACTTCCGCAAAACCGTATTTTTGCAGAGACATTAATAAATATAAAGTTTTATCTTGAGACATATTAAGTACTTCCGATAATTCAGGTACGGTCATACTTTTTTCTTTTAATGCTTTTAATATTTCTTTTTTTGCTCGTACAAAAAACTTCAAATCATCTTTAACCTCTTGAGTGACTTGACGTCTTTCTTTCATTATCAATACTGTTTTTTTATTACCTGCACTCATAATAAATTTTTTAAAGAGTTTATAATCAAATAATTAAGCCATTGCAAGAACATTAATCATGCTTTCAATCTCGTCATTTGTAAATCCGTCCATATCAATGGAATCACTTTCGCAAACAGGAAGACACATTCCGCATCCTTTACAAACCGACTCATTAATTTCGGCAATTTCTTTTCCGTTTTCTTTTACTGAACTAATTGCATCATACGAACATGCTTCGGCACATTTACCGCACCAAACACATGTTTCTTTATCAACTTTTGCAATAATCGGTTCAAGTTCAAGTTCACCTTTATTCACAATAGAATAAGATTTTGCAGCTGCCGATAATGCTGAATTCATAGTTTCTAAAATATTCTTGGGACCTTGACAAGCTCCGGCAATTGTTACACCGTCAATAACGGTTTCAACCGGGCGAAGTTTCATATGAATTTCGTTATAAAACCGATCTCTTCCTTTCGGAATTTTTAATACATCGCCGATACTGCAATCATTTCTCGGCTCCATTCCGGTAACGAGAACAACAAGATCTGCATCAACTTCAAGTTCCGTTCCGTTTGTTAATATATCTTTAATCTTAACCTTTGTTTTATCATTCGCTGCTTCTACTGCAGGAGGATCATATTCATAAGATTGAAGAAATATATCTCCGAGTTGTGAAGCCTCATCATAAATAACTTCTTGCTTTCCGTAAGTTCGTATTCCTCTGTTAAAATGATAGCTGTTTATTCCTTTATATTTTTTATGTGTTAAAATAGAAGTGTAAAGTGTTGCAGTACAACAATAACGTGAGCAATATTTATTGTCGCCGTCAACTTGCCGACTTCCTACGCAATAAATGTAGGCAATATCCTTAATTTTTTTACCTTTATATACTAACTCATCATCACACATATTAACAATTCTTCGAAATTGAGGCAATGTAACCACATTGCTTATACCCCATCCGAACTCATTTTCTTTAGGTTCATACGGGTCAAAACCGGTAGCTGCTAAAATTGAGCCCACAGTTAAATCCAAAATTTCTTCTTTTTGCGAAAAATCAATACTTGAACAAACTTTTTCGCATTCTCCGCAACGTGTGCAATTTTTATTATCAATTGTAGGAATTTGAGGATATTCACTCGGATAGTTCTTATAGATTGCTTTACGTTTTGTTATATTGAAATTAAAATCATCGTCAACTTCAACAGGACAAACTTCTATTGCTTTTCTTCTATTGCTTTTTGCAACTCATCCGGAATACATTCTTTTTTAATAAAACGAGGAGTTATTTTTACTTTTATTTTAAAATTACCGATACTCCCGCCTTTTTTAACAACTTCTGCACCTGTAAAAAGAGTTATATTAGGATGTTCGTGAATTTTTTCATACAAATGTGTTACCAGTTCTTTTCCGGTAACATCAGCTCCGCATAAATAATCTAACTGCGAAATTCTGCCGCCTACAAAATATTCTTTTTCAATCAAATAGACTTGTATGCCGAGATCCGCCAATTCTTTGGCAGCTCGCATTCCCGCAACACCGGCTCCCAAAACGGCAACGGCTTTTCGTGCTTTGATTTCTATCGGTTCTAATGAAACCGATTCTTTAACTCTTGCAATAGCAGCCTTAACAATTTTAATTGCCTTTTCGGTTGCTCC
>JAADGE010000047.1 GCA_013152535.1 Chlorobiota bacterium | reverse complement strand
CAGACGAAAGTATTTTTGTAGTTGAGAGTTCAATTGTTACTTCTTTGCAGTGATGAAAATAATTCATATAATCTTGTCTGGTTCCGTAAGCCTCATACCAATCTTTTCCTTCGGTAACACCGTCTCCGATTGGTGAAGTCATATATAAAGAATTTTGTAATCTTGCTGTATCTACATAAGCACGCCCCATCCGTTCCCACCAAACGGCATCAGCAGGTGCATTTTCACTTGTTGACCAACAATCCCAAGGGTAATTATAAACTTCTGCACCGCCGTGAAAGTTTGCAGACATCACAAAATGGTGAGCATTTGCAAAATTCTCCATACCTATGGTTTCCGGATTTGTTGTTGTATGGTTAATATTAAGCGGGTAGGGGAAGTCTTCTCTGTTCGGATCGTCTCCGTTATATAATACTCTGCGTGAGCCTGATACATCATTATCTCCTCCGTAATATGTGCCGTCAGGATTTGCATCGGGGTTTATGTATATTTCAAAATTGTTTACGAGATTTGTTGCTTCTGTATCGGTTCCGTAGTTTGAAAGCAGATAATCTGCAAGTTGCAGCATTAAAACAAAACCTGTTGTTTCGTCACCGTGCATGGTAGAGGTATAGAAAAATTCGGGTTCAACTTCGTTTGTTTCAACATTATCGGAAATTTTGAGAACCAATACTTTTTTTCCGTTTTGAGTATCGCTTATTGTATCTAACTTACAAATTGACGGGTAATTTATTGCAAAATTTTGCATCATTTGCACATAGACACTGTAAGTAGGATATCTGTCCCAATTTGCCATTTCTGCAACTGTTGTTGCCATAGTTATGGCTTTTGCTGATTTGTCGTGAAGGGGTAATTCTTCAATTTTATAATTTAAATTACTGAAAATTTTAAATTGTTTATCGCTTGCATAAGCCCACACGGTCTTATCTTTATAGTTGTCAATTGAAATCAATCGAGTTATTGTTTCAAGTTCTTTTTTATCTTGAATTTTGAACTTGAAATGATGTGTTTGTGAAAAAATTTGAACAGAGAGAGCAAACAAAAGAATCAGTAGAGAGAATATTTTTTTCATATTAATATTTTTATTGGAATATCTTTAAATACAGACTGAATTTTATTGTATTGGTTGCATTATTTATAAAACAGATTGAAGAATATCTTCTAATTTAACTGCTCTTGAACCTTTTATTAAGAATGTATATCCTTTATACGGGTTCTTGTTTAAAAAAGTTTCAGCTTCGCTTGCAGAATTAAAATGAACAATTCCGGCTTTTATATGTTCATTTGTATAAACTTTTTTAAAATACTTGCCGATTACAATTATTAATTTAACTGAAGTGTCAGTTTTTATGGTATCGGAGGCTATTTTTAAAATTTTAGAATGTTCGTTGTCAGAATATTTTCCGAGCTCATACATATCTCCGAGGATTAATATTTTATTATTTTTGTATGATTCCAAAAAACTGTTAACAGACACTTTCATGCTTGCCGGATTTGCATTATAAGCATCAAGAATGATGGTATTATATTTATGTTTAATTATTTGAGAACGATTATTCTCAGGGATATAATTTTCAATTCCTTTTTTTATATTCTGTATTGAAATATTAAAAAAATCTCCGACACATGATGCTGCAAGAATATTCTCAAAATTATATAAACCGATAAGTTTTGAGTTTATTTCTGTTTTCAGTCCTTCAAAAGTCTCGATTTCAACATCTAAAAAAGGATTTACCGTTGTAATTTTACCTTTTAAATATGCTTCGTCGTTTTGTCCGTATGCAACGGTTTTATCACCCTTATTGAGTTCTCTTAAAATAGGATTGTCCGAATTGTAAAATATTGTTCCGTTGTTTTTTATAAGAGACTGATATAATTCAGATTTTGTTTCGATAATTTTTTCAAAAGAGCCGAATCCTTCGAGATGTGCTTTTCCTATATTTGTGATAAGTCCGAAATTCGGTTCGACAATTTTACAAAGAGTATCAATTTCTTTGGGATGGTTTGCACCCATTTCAACTATACCTATTTCCGTATTTTTGTCAAACGAAAGAATTGTCAGCGGAACACCGATGTGGTTATTGAAGTTTCCGTGTGTGGCTTTCACTTTATATTGAGTTGATAATACTGAATTTATCAGTTCTTTGGTTGTTGTTTTTCCGTTCGTCCCGGTAAGAGCAAAAATGGGGACATTAAGTTGTTTCCTGTGATAATTTGCTAATTGTTGCAGTGCTTCGAGACTGTTATTTACTAAAATTACTTTGTCTGAAGTCTGATATTTTTTTTCATCTGTAACTGCAAATGCAGCTCCTGATTTTAGTGCCGACTGCACAAATATGTTTCCGTTAAATTTATCGCCTTTTAATGCCCAAAAAACACTGTTCTCAAGCATTTTTCTGCTGTCTGTCGTAATCTTCGGGTATTTAAGAAATAATTTATAAAGTTCCGGAATCGTCATCGTATATTTTTTATTGCAAAGATAAAAAAAGACCTCCGAAAAAGAGGTCTTAAAGTATATTTTAATATAAATTTAGTTCGTTAATTTCCTTCAGGGCTTCCCAGTCGTACCATTGAACATCTGAAACCTAAATCATCTCTGGATTCTTTTTCATCTAAGAATCGTCTGTTTCCCGGGCTTAACCAATAAGCTCTGTCTCTCCATCCGCCGCCTTTAAAAACTCTTGAATGGTCTGTAACGAGCGAACTCATTCCTTCGCCGTTTTTGTCGCCTTGTTTATACATTCTTGCAGAACCGGGATCGTCTTCTGCTAACCAATCATCAACAACACTTGATTGCACGTCACCATCTTTATAATTAATGTTATAAGCTCTTCTGTAGTTATGGCGTCCCATACTTTCTTCATCTGTCATTTCACGATAAATGATATGTCCGGTACTGTCTTTTTCAACAAGATGCCCGTCAGAATCTGTTTTCTTTACCTTAAAAATATTTCCTCTGAAAGGATTAAAACCATCAACATCTAAAGATGAGCTTGCTCTGTAAACATCTCTTACCCACTCGTTTACATTTCCGGCCATACAATATAAACCAAAATCATTAGGCCAATATGAATCTACGGGAACAGTAATAGAACCGTTATCGTTTAAAGCACCTGCAACTCCCATCATATCTCCTCTGCCTCTTTGGAAATTTGCCATAAATTTACCTAAATCTTTTTTGGTATCTTTTCTTAAATAATGACCGTTCCAAGGATATATTCTTCCCGACCAAATTCTTTCGGGTGAATCTTTTGAATTCCCTATTAATGCCAAAGCGGCATATTCCCATTCTGCTTCGGTGGGAAGTTGATATTTCGGAAGTAAAATTCCGTCTTCCATTTTTACGTTTCTTTCACCGTCACCGCTTAAATTAGGTAATCCGTGTTCTACTCCTATATCATATTGTCCTGCTAAATAGGCTTCGGTATTAAAATTATCTGCACCGGTTTGGTCGTCAGGACTAAATCTTAATATACCTTGGTCAACAAGAATTTGTTCGTTTACTCTGTCAGTTCTCCAATCGCAGAATTTGGTTGCTTGCAGCCAGTTAACTCCCACTACCGGATATGTATAGTACATAGGCGACCGGAAATAATATTCAACATAAGGCTCATTGTAAGCTAAGCGCCTTCTCCAAGCTAAAGTATCCGGTAAAGCATCTTTATATATGACATCCATACCTTGAAAAACTTTGGCAATCCAGTGCATATATTCTAAGTAATCTACATTTCTGACTTCAGTTTCATCCATATAAAATGATGATACCGTAACTCTTCTCGGCATATTATTCCAGGAATACATCATATCTTGATCTGTTCTTCCCATTTGGAATGCTCCGCCTTCAATAAAAACTAATCCGGGACCGGTTTTTTGTTCATTAAAAGTTGAGACTTCAAAACCGCCGTTTTCAGCATTATTATATTGCCAGCCGGTTGCTGTGGAATATGTACCCAGCATTTCATTGCCTGTTATACTGCTGCCGCCGCAGGAACTTAAAAAGAATGCTGCTGCAAAAAAAGTTGCAATCGGAAATAAGAGTTTCATTTTCATTTGTTTGTAAATTTTAATTTCAATTTAATAAATAAGAGCTCTGTCCCTTATTATAACCTGTTTCTTTATTCTTTTAAACCACAAATATAACTAAAAATTTGAACAATATATTGTGTTTTTGATATTTATTTTTTTTTGTTTCCCGAAATTATATCTTAAAGTTATTTGATTAGAACTAAAAGGCATACTGATATATTTAGTAAATGATATGTTGTAAGTATATGTTAATCTGAATTTTACATAATTTAAGCCGAATGTTATTCCGCTTTCAAAAATGTTAAATTTTAGGTTCTGTTTTAAGAAAAACCTTGTTAAAAAAATGTTATAAATTCCATGAACGGCATAGATTAATTGATGAAAATTATTTTGAGAAAGCCATATTATTTCCGGTGTTATTAAAAGTTTGTTTTTATTCTCAAATAAATTAACAGAAAAAATCTTGCCAAAGTGTGCTGTAAATTTTGGTTTTATAATATCTTCATTATTATTGAAAAATAGTTTATCAATATTGTGTATGCTGAAACCCATACGATATTTATTACTTATATAGCTTGTTCCGAATGAAAATTGATATGTTCTGTATGTCTTATTAAAATATTCTGATACGTTCGGATTTATTATTTGTGTAATAGGGTTAATTTGATTGCTGAAAATTAATTTTTCGGAATTAACGGATTTCTCAATATAACCGATTTCTATTGCCGTATTAATTATACTTTTATAATTCAGTTTTAGTTTATAACTATATATTCCCGAAAAACTTAAATTGTTCAGACTTCCTTTACCGAGACGATTATTCTGAGCAATGAAACCGATACCGCTGTGAATATTTTCAAAATATTTGTTATAACTTGCAGAATATAAGTCATTATAAAAATTTACGGAATAATTTAAATTTATTTCAGTAAAACCTGATAAACCTGAAAATGCCGGATTTAATAAAATTTTTTCCGAATATACATCCGGAAATTGATAGTTTTGAGCATCGGATAAAGAAAAACAGAAAACTGATATACTCAACAGAAGAAATATTCGTTTATGGAAAAGATAATATTTTATTAAAGCAGTAAATTTCATTTAATAGTATGAAATATTTTAGATATCTTATTTTAACATTTGTTATATTAATTTTTTTCAATTTTAATTCATTTTCACAAATATTTCACAGAGAAATTAAATGGCAAGAAAATCATGTTATAAATGATTCTGTTAAAACTTATTACCTGCTGAGTTTTAAAGGAGCTGCAAGTTTTAATTCTGATTTATTGCCTTACTATTCCGAAAATATAAATATAAAACAATTTTATAATTCCGAATATTCATATACGGTAAAACTTGAAAATGCCGAATATATTGCTTTGTCGAATAAAGATTTACATGGTGTTTTAAATTTGGAAAATGTTAAAACTGAAATAAATATTAAAAGTTCTGTTCTCTTTGCACGAGGAATTCCGTATGTACAACTTAAGTTTTTGCCTTTAATCAAAGAAAAAAACGGGAAATTATTGAAAATTACTAAATTTGATTTAAAAATATTAAAGAAAAAAATAACTTCTCACAAAAATATTAAAATTTCTTATGCTTTAAATTCTGTATTAAGAAACGGAACTTGGAAAAAAATAAGACTTAAAAAAAGCGGAGTTTATAAAATAACATTTGAACAATTAAAAACTATGGGTTTCGATAATCCGCAAAATATTCGGATATTCGGAAATGCCGCAGGTTGGTTACCTATGATTGCAGGGAATGACCGACCTGATGATTTAACAGAAAATGATATTTTGATACAAAATAATGCTGTATATTTTTACGGACAAGGACCTGACAGATGGGACTTTGACAAAACAGATAACAGATTTATTCCGCAACATCAATACTATTCCGAATATGCTTATTATTTTTTAACTACGGATTATAACAGCGGTTATAATAATTCGATAAAAACAGAAACTTCAAGCAGTTTGCCTGAAACTCAAACAATAACAATTTATGATGCCTATGCTGTTCACGAGGTTGATAATTTGCATATTGAACGTACCGGAAGAAGAATGTTCGGAGAATCTTTTGATATAAATACAAATCAAACATTTGATTTCTCCTTACCTGACTTAACCGGCTATAATAATTCTTATATATATGTGAGAACGGCTTCAACATCTTCGTTATCTTATTTTACGATAAAAGCCGGCGGAAGTTCCGGAACTGTTAATTTCGGAACTGTCGGGGAGCATGATTTTGCAAATGCTTCTTCGACAGATTTTAATTTTACCGCTCCTGCAGGAAATACTCTTTCCGTTAACCTGAATTATCACAGAAACAGCCCGGCGGCACAAGCTTGGTTGGACTACCTTTTTATAAATACAAAATGTGCTTTAAAATTTACCGGCGGACAATTTTCTTTCAGAAATGCTGAAACAGCGGGCTTTGGGAAGATATCAAAATATATATTAGAAAATGCAGGCAGCACTGTTACACTTTGGGATATTACTGATAAAACAAAGCCGGTAAAAGTAAATACAAGCATTCAGGGAAGTTCCCGAATCTTTAAACTTTCCGGAGACACTTTGCATGAATTTATTGCATTTGATAATTCTTCTTATTTAGTACCCGATATTGAAAATGTTGAGGATGTGCCGAATCAAAATTTGCATGCAACTTCCGGAAAAACAGATATGATAATTATTACGTATCCCGGTTTTTCAGTTCAGGCAAATAAATTGAAAGATATTCATACTCAGAAAGATAATATGAATGTGAAAGTTGTAACAACACAACAAGTGTATAATGAATTTTCTTGCGGAATGCCTGATTTTTCTGCCGTAAGGGATTATATGAAAATGGTTTATGACAGAGCATCAGGGAAAGATACATTGAGATATTTATGTCTTTTCGGAGACGGCTCTTATGACAATCGCAGCGGAGAGGGAATTAACGGAAATTATATGATTACTTATCAACAAAGTAATTCTGTAAGTATCGGGAGTTCACTTGTTTCTGATGATTTTTTCGGTTATCTTGATAACGGAGAGGGAGATACCGGTAATTCACTTCATGGATCTTTAGATATAGGTATCGGACGAATTCCTGTGTCTTCTCAAGAAGAAGCCGAAAATTATATAGCTAAAATTATTCACTATCTTGATCCTGCTACTTTCGGAGATTGGAGAAATCAATTATGTTTTATCGCAGACGATGAAAATAATAATATTCATATGCAACAAGCTGACGGTTTTACAGAAAGCATTAAAAAAAAATACCCGTTTTTTAATATTGAAAAAATTTATTTGGATGCTTTTACCGAATATACCGAATCCGGCGGACAGAGATATCCTGATGTAAATAATGCCATAAACAATCGTGTTCAAAAAGGAGCATTGTTGGTAAATTATACGGGACATGGGGGCGTAAGGGGCTTGGCTCATGAACGGGTTGTAACAATAAGTGATATAAACAGTTGGCATAATTTTGATAAACTGCCTTTATTTGTAACGGCAACTTGTGAATTTACTCAATTTGATGATTATAAATTCAAATCTGCGGGTGAATATGTTTTTACGAATCCGAAAGGCGGTGCAATAGCAATGTTTACAACTGCACGTCTTGCATATATTGCCGCTAACGGATTCTTATCTGCAAAATTCTATAATAATGTATTTGAAGGTTTTAGTAACGGAAAAAGATATTGTCTCGGAGATATTATACGTATAACGAAAGATAATTATTATTCAAATAATGCGCTTATATTTTTTTTAATGGGAGACCCTGCTCTCAAATTAGGTTATCCGGCAGATAATAAGGTTGTTACAACTCTTGTTAACGGACATCCTGTTTCTCAGATTGATACTTTAAAGGCATTGAGTAAAGCAAGTTTTACCGGAATTCTTACCGATAAAGGCGGAAATAAATTAAACGGCTTTAACGGATATGTTTATCCGACTATTTATGATAAAGAAATGATTGTAAATACACTGAATAATGACGATGTCGGTGTTTTTACATATAAAGACCGTAATAATATTGTATATCGAGGTAAATCAACAGTTAAAAACGGCGATTTTTCGTTTGATTTTATTGTCCCGAAAGATATTATTTTGAGTGTTGACACCGGAAAAGTAAGTTATTATGCAGAAAACGGCGTAACGGATGCCAAAGGTTATTCGTTTGATTTTTTAGTAGGTGATATTTCCGAAAATTATGAAGAAGACAATACCGGACCGGAAATAAGTCTATATATGAATGATGAAAACTTTGTTTCGGGAGGTATTACTGATGAAAATCCGCGAATTTTTGCAAAACTTTTTGATGAACACGGTATCAATACAGCTTCCGGCGGAATCGGTCACGATATTACGGCGGTTATTGATGATGATATTCAGCATATTATTGTTATGAACAGCGATTACAGAGCAGATGAAGATACCTATAAAAGCGGTACGATTGAACACTTTTTGTTCGATTTAGAAACGGGTGAGCATAAATTGAAATTTAAAGCGTGGGATGTTTATAATAATTCATCGGAAGCATATCTTGATTTTGTAGTTGCCGAAGCCCAAAATTTATCAATCGACAGATTGTTAAACTATCCGAATCCGTTTACTACTCATACGGATTTTTGGTTTGAACATAATCAGGCAGGGCAGGATTTAGATGTTTTAATTCAAATTTTTACCATTTCCGGAAAGTTGGTTAAAACTATTGAAGCAAGTTTTACTGCAGACGGTTATCGTGCCGGTCCGTTTGCCTGGGACGGAACAGATGATTTCGGAAATAGCATAGGCAGGGGAGTCTATGTATATCGTGTAAAATTACGTTCTTCTTCCGGCGAAGTTGCCGAAAAATTTGAGAAATTACTTATACTTAAATAGTTAAAAGTTTGTAAAGTATAAAGTTGAAAGTTAAAAGTTTGTAAAGGATAAAGTTGAAAGTACATTATGGACAGCGAACAAGAGTTTTCAGAGTTTTCAAAGAATTTAATTTTTGATAATAATTTAGAAACAGAAGACCGCAAGAAGTTTAATTTTGTTTCTTACGAAAAATACAATACAGAACTTCCTTACAACTATATTTTTTATGTTTACGAAGACCGCTGGATTTCAAAACCTGAAATTATAAAAAGCAAAATAAAATCAATACTTCAAATCAGTAATCGTATTTATGCCCGGCAGTGCGAAGTTAAAAAAATAACAAAACCCGAAGCCGATATTTTTCTTAAGGGAAACCATATATACGGAACTGTAAACTCAAAATTAAAATACGGTTTATTTTATCAAAACGAATTATTTGCAGTTGCAGTTTTTGCTTCGCAACGAAAATTCAGAGACGGAAGTCGCTCCGGCGAGTTATTGAGATTTTGTACAAAAAACGGATATTCTGTAATCGGCGGATTGGACAAGTTACTGCAAGCATACATCAGAGCATACAAACCTGATACATTAATGACTTATATTGATTTGGAATGGGGCAGAGGAGATGCTTTTTTAAAACTCGGTTTTGAGAAAACGGATTTTCTTGCACCTAAAACTTTTTACGTAAATAAAAAAAACGGCGAAAGAATTCCTGAAAAATATTTTTCCGATTTTGAGAACATAAATAATTATGTAAAATTTAAAAATTCCGGAAGTTTGAAAATGATAAAAATGATAAATTAATTGAATTAGGTTTTTAACTTATACCGGCAATATGTATTAACCTTCTATGTTGTATTCCAAATATTTTTTGAGAATTATTTGAAAGTATTGTTTTAATACCGAATAATAGTAACCTGAACTCAATATAAGCTTTGCTCACAGTTTCAGATAATTAGCTCATATACGAGTCATATTTATGAAGTACTGTCGGGATAATACGAATAAATATGAGGAAGTATATGAGTTAATTAATGAAATTCCCAAATAAAATCCGATAGTGCATCATCTTTGCACTGAGAATCTTTCGATATAACCCGTTCGATATAACCCGTTATAACTTTATGATTTTCAGCACAAATCTAATACACTATCGGATTTCTGTGAGAGAAATCTTATATCGAGTTCAGGTTAGTATTAAACTTTCTTTTTTCTGAAAATTTTAAGTAATAAAAATGTAATTAATCCGGTAACTATTGCGGATACTACAGATAAAACAATTGCTCCGATAATATATTGCATCAAATCTTGCGAAACTGTTTTAATACTTATTCCGGATGTGAAATGAATTAAATTTAAGTCTTTTCCCGTAACAATTGCACCGGTGTAGAAACTTCCGAAAAGCACAAAAGGCAGAAGAGGAGGGATACTGATATTTGCCGAAAGTATAACAATGGCTTTATTCAATTTAAAATATTGCGAAAGAGCTAAAGCCGTAATTGTTTGCCAACCCCAAATAGGTACAATACCCATAAAAAACCCAAAACCGACGGCTTTACTTATTTGCAAATTGCTGTCTTTTGTTTGTAAAATGTCTTCTTTGATAATTTGCTTAAATTTTTTCTTCTTAATGTAATGAAACAAACGTTTCGGCAATCCGTAAAAAAAGGCAATAATTACCAAAACGGTATTCAAAATACTTATTCTGAAAAAATCTTTAAAAGGACGGAAATGAGAAATACGTTCTTCCTTCGGAGGATAGTAAACATTAATCGGAACAGATTCTATATCAACCCCATGCCAAGCATTGCGAACGATAACTTCAATTTCAAATTCATATTTATCGGAAAAATATTTTAATTTATTAACTCTTTTCAAAGGATATAAACGATAACCCGATTGCGTATCAGGATGTTTGATGCCTGTTTCGGCTCTGAACCAAAAATTTGAAAACTTATTGGCAAAACTGCTGCCGTGTTTTTGATCTTTCCCGTTCATATTTCGGCAACCTATTATTATTGCATCTTTTTTCTCGTTAATTTTATCAATAAATTGAGGTAAATCGGAAGCCGAATGTTGCCCGTCCGTATCCATAGTAACGGTATATTCATAGCCCAAATTCTCAGCAAGTTTCATTCCCGCACGCAATGCAAAACCTTTTCCTTCGTTTTGTTCGTAACTTAAATCAATAACATCAGGAAATTGTTTCAGAATTTCGACAGTATTATCAGTTGAGCCGTCGTTTACCGCAATAATATCATCGGTATATTGCATCACATCTTTAATTACTTTCGGCAAAACCGGTGCATTGTTATAGGTAGGCAATAAAACGCAACATTTTTTGTCTTTAAATATTTTATGGTAATTTTCGGGTTTCATAACGAGTGCAAATAAACTCTTTTTTTTTGATTTTTGAAAACGCAGTTGAATGTTCAATAAGTCTGAAATTTAAAGTTTGTAATGCAGAATGTTTATAAAGTTAAAAGTTAATAAGTTTTATGAAAAAGAATACAAAAAAACACAAGTTCGGAAAATTTTTGAAATTTTTCTTTTCGGCATTATTATTATTTATCATCGGGTTTGTAATTTATTTTTTCCAAGAAATAAAAATGCCGCCGCCTAAAATCGCAGATTTTTCTTCTTTAAATGAAAAAAGAATAGAATTAGGAGAAAATTTTTACGGAATAAAAAATAACCGTTTGCGAAAAAGTGAAAGTGGTTTGTTTGAACTTTATGTTGAAGGAAAACCCTTTGAAAGAGGGGTTTATAACGGAAAACTGACGGCTGAACTCGGTAAAAAACAAGAAGATGCTTTTGTAGAAGAAATACAAAAAATGATACCTTCTAAACGTTTGCTGAATTTTATGAAATATATGACAGCTTGGTTTAATCGCAATATGGATAAGTATGTTCCGAACGAATATTTGAAAGAAATTTACGGTGTTTCAGAATCGGCATCGAAAGATTATTTGTATATCGGAGATAATTATTCCCGTATTTTGAATTATCATGCGGCACACGATATAGGGCATGCGGTTCAGAATGTAGCAAAAGTAGGCTGCACTTCTTTTTCCTGTAATCATTCAAAATCTTCCGACGGACATTTAATAATAGGCAGAAATTTTGATTTTTATGTGGGTGATAAGTTTGCCGAAGATAAAATCGTAACTTTTTACAAGCCCGATAAAGGGTATAAATTTGTTGAAATAACTTGGGGCGGGTTTATAGGGACGGTTTCCGGTATGAACGACCAAGGACTTACGGTTACTTTAAATGCTGCGAAATCAAAAATTCCGTTTTCATCCGCAGACCCTATTTCATTGATAGCAAGAGAAATATTACAATACGCATCAACGATTGACGAAGCTTTTGAAATAGCAAAAAAGCGACATTCATTTGTTTCTGAAGCCCTTATGATTGGTTCGGCAAAAGATGACGCAACAGCAATAATCGAAAAAACTCCCGAAGATTGTGCTTTATTTTATCCGAAAACCGATATCGTAATCGGTCCTAATTATTTTCAGTCGAAAAAATTGAAAAATACCGAACTTAATCTTGAAGATATTAAAGAAAGTTCATCGATGTATCGGTACAAACGAATGCAGGAGTTAATCGGAAGATATGATAAAATTGATTATATTGCAGCATCAAATATTCTTAGAAATAAAAGAGGTTTGCATAATAAAAATATCGGAATGGGCAACGAGAAAAATATCTGTCAGCTTATTTCGCACCATTCGATTATATTTAAACCTAATGAATTAAAATTCTGGATTTCAACCAATCCGTATCAGCTCGGAAAATATGTTTGTTACGATTTAGACAGTGTTTTTGCCGATTTTCCGGCTATGACCAAAAATAGAGAACTTTATATTGACAGTTTGACAATTCCTCCGGACAGTTTTTTGTATTCAACAGATTATCAGAATTTTAAATATTTTAAAAAAGCAAAGGACTTGTTTAAATCCGCAATTAAAGATACCGGCATTATTATAAATGAAAAAGAAATTAAAAAATTTACCAATTCAAATCCGGAATATTTTTATACGTATCAACTTATCGGCGATTATTATTTTACAAAAAAGAAATATAAAACAGCAATGCCTTATTATCAAATTGCTTTAACAAAAGAAGTTACGACTTTGCCGGAAAAAGAAAGTATTGAAAAACGTTTGAAAGAAATTGAGGAAAAAATTCATAATTTGTAAAAGAGAATAAAGAAAAGTTGAAAGTTCATCAAGTTTAAAAATGCGGAATTTGAAAAAAGTAATTGTTATATTATTGTTTATCAGTATTTTATTGTCTTGTTCGAAACAGGTTTATAAATCTGCCGTAAAAACGGCTCCGTTTGATGCTGTAATTGTACCCGGAGTTCCGTTTGACGGAAAAGAGTGGAACGATGTGATGAAAATGCGGGTATATTGGTCGTATTTGCTGTGGAAAAGAGATATTACCAAACATATTATTTATTCGGGTTCGGCAGTTTATACACCGTATTTTGAAGCAAAAATAATGAAATTATATGCCGTAAAATTAGGTATTCCCGATTCGATTATTTTTACCGATACCCTTGCCGAACACAGCACCGAAAATCTTTGGTATTCATACAAACTTGCTAAAAAATACGGTTTTGAAAAAATTGCTTTGGCAACCGATCCGTTTCAAAATTTTATGATGCGGAAATTTAAAATTGATAATTCTTTAAATATCAGAGCTCTCCCGATTATTTTTGATGAACTTGATACTTTTATGACTTTAAAATCTCCGGTAATTGATCCCGTTTCTGCTTATGCCGAAAATTTTAAATCAATAGAAAAACGCGAAAGCAAATGGAAGCAATTCAGAGGGACTTTAGGGCTGAATATTAAGTAGGGAGTTTCAGGAAATTCTAATATAGCTGATTTGCAGTATATTAATAGAATGTTTTAAGGAAATATTTCTCCGAATTCTGCATATTTTGTGTGTTTTCGGGGTAATTTCTTTTACTTTTGTCTTGACACAAAAGTAACCAAAAGTCAAGACTGCAAATAAATTTCTTGTTTTCTACATTCCGAATAACTAAAATAA
>JAADGE010000042.1 GCA_013152535.1 Chlorobiota bacterium | reverse complement strand
ATTATCCCACCCAACCCGCCCTTTTAAATTTAACGACAAAAAAACCACAGGTAATTAGCATTGAATAAGTCCGATAACCTAAAAAATAAAAAACAAAGCAAAGATAGGGCGAGCTTAAAGAACTGTCAAGGTCAAGCACTTCGTGTTTTGCAAAAAATCTCCACCTTGCAGGTAGTATTTTTCACAAAAACCTTGTCAGTTCTTACACTCTCCCTGACAAAGCGGCTTTCTTTTTTGTTTTTTTTCTCCTTTTTTTTCTTTTTTCTTTTAAAAATATATGTGAAAAAGAAAAGATAAGCAAAAGAGTTTGTCCGGTTGAGCTATGTTTCGGGTTATTGGCTTGTTTCGTATCACATTTTATACATAAAGAGTATATAAGTCCTATATGATTGCTATAAGCATAAAAAAAGCCCTCTAATTAAAGAGAGCTAAATCTGTCATCATCAATCTAAATTCCCAAGTTTAGAAAGTATTGTTAATCTTTGCAGCATGTCCGGATGCAAAAAGATAATATTCTGAATTTACTTCTTGATAAAATTCAATACCTATGACATTCAAAACAACTAATTCAGCCGGTATAACAGGAGAACCTGCAAGAGTTGCCGTAATTGTCGTGTCAGTTCCGATATTTGATTTTAAATCTAAATACGGAGAATATGCAACATGATGTTCCATATTTAAAGCATCATTAATCGGTTCATATTTTCTTGTATCAGTTTTAAATTCATAATCTGAAAGAGTACCGATTGCATTAACAATCCTGAAATGTGTTGCTCCGATAGGAGCATTTATGCTGTTTTTTGGATTAAATGCAGGAATTAAAAGGTCTGAATTGTTTCTGTCAACATTCGTTGTAATTGTAAAAGGTGTATTCATTATACTTCCGAAAGTGGTTTTCTTATTAAATTCGACACCTTTAAGATTTTCAGAAAATTGAGTTACAAGTATTGATCTTTGCCCCCTTATTCCGTTTGTATCTTCTTTGTTGATTCTTTTCATTATTGCAGTCAGTCGACCGGTTAAACGAGAATCAGCAATACTTTTCACTATTTCAGAAAAAGCAACGCGAACAGCTTTTGCAGTAATAGCAGAACCGCCAAACTCACTCATGTTTTCACGAGTACGAGCAAACGCAGGGTCTGATTTAATTTGTTCGGCTGTCGGTCCGCCTACCATGCCGGCAAAGTAACCGTCTGTGTTTTTGATTTTAAAATGTCGAATATCTCCGAGTGTTCCTATGTATTTTATTGGACCTTTTTGTCGTGCCATAATCTTAAAATTTATTTGTTGAAAAATATAATTCAAAGGTAAGCTAAATAAATCTTATAACAAACTGCAAAACAGTGCAATACGATGAGTAATTATACAAAAAAAGGAATAAAAAAATATTTGAGTTGTTGTACCTATGTTGTACCATTAAAGAAAAAGCTCTTGCAAATCTATGATTTACAAGAGCTTTATAATAATAAATGTGATCCCGGAAGGATTCGAACCTTCGACCCACAGCTTAGAAGGCTGTTGCTCTATCCGACTGAGCTACGAGACCGTTTTTCGGATTGCAAAATTAATAAAAAATATTAATCAGCAAGTTATTTAATGAATTATTCTTGTTTTTTTTCAATGATATATTCAGTAAATTCCGGTGAAATTTGTACGGATTTAATAAATTCCGGATAAGATTCGATATAAACTTTTAATTTTTTTGCATGTTTGTTTTTAATGTCATTATAATCAATGTAAAGTTTAATGTCTTGGGTTTTAACAAACTTGAATTGACTGAGTACCACTTTGTATGTAACGGTTATTTCATCAGGGAATGTGATGATTTTTAAGCTGTCAGGGCAGTTTTTAACTTGTAAAGGAACACTGACGGAATTTTCGGTATATTTTTCGATCGGGATTATTATTTGAACTTTTTTTGCCGAAAATCTGACATTGTTTACAGGTTTTATTTTTGCAACTGTTTTCAGAGTGTCCTTCAAATTCGGAAATTTCATAATTTTTGTTTCTGCAAAAAAAATTCTTTTTATTGTTTTTTCAGTTCCGGAAACAATAACACTGTCAGGTATGATTTTAATATTATCTGATTGCATATAAAGAGCTTCACAAGAAAAATCAATATTTGCTTTTACCGGAATTTTTTTTGTTGAAAGTTTTTCAACTTTAAAAAAAATCTTTTCCGGATCAACGGCAACAATGTTTATACCTTCCGCATTCGGGAAAAATTTATTTGATAACAGTTGTGTTGATAATATTAGTTTTGATTTATCATTTTTATCTTTAACGGCATATTTTTTAATACTTATTTCAATAGGATGATGAGAGTTTCCTGTCTGTCCTATTAAATCATAACCATATGCTTTTACCGTAACGAGTAATTTCTCAGGAACGGCAGAAGTCGGTCTGAGATCTTCAGGAAAATCAGTAAACTTTACATTATAATCAATTTTTGTGGTATATGTGCGGTTCATTGCAGTTAAAAACCAGAATATTGCTGAAATAACAACAAAAACCGAAAATATCATCAGTCTTTTTCGTGATATTTTCGGTTTTTTTGAATTCATGTCAGTTGAATTTTCAGTAAGAATTATTTTTTACTGAAAGTCATTGAAATATTATTAGTGTCACTGGTAATATTTCCGTCGCCGTCAGTATGTGAAGACACCGTTGCTTGGGTTAAAACTAATTCGTCTTTAGCCAAACGATTTATCATATACGTTCCTATTCCTGAGAATGTTACAGCGATTTTGTTTTTGTCGGAATTTGCCCAAAACCAGTAATCGGTTGTTTCAGTTTTTTCGCCGTCTTCAACTTCAGTTTCGTTATAAGTTCCCTCTTTATTAATACTTATTTCGTATGAATACGGATAAGATGTTGTTTGAGTCCCAAAATCGTCTTTCGAAGTATATTGCATTGTAGTTCCGTCAAAAACATATGTTTTTGTTGTTGTATAAGTTGAGGAGCCGCCTTTTATAACGTGTACATTTGTTTCATTCATTGAGCTTAGCACCCAATCTGCCGTTATTCTTGCATCTCTTGACATAAATGAAAATGCAGGATCGTCAGCACCTTTTTTACAAGACGAAAATATTGTTGCAATTCCTAAAACGGAAATTATTATTAAATTTTTAAATTTCATATAATTTTAATTTTAGTTGAAAAATTAACGTTGCATCATAAGTCCTGCGGCATCTTTAATGATTGCATTTTTATCAATTTTCAAAAGAGTGCCTTCTGATTCGATAATTACGGAATCGTCTTTAATTGCATTTACTTTTCCTTGAATACCTCCGATTGTCATTACTTTGTCGCCTTGTTTCATTTCACTTCTGAATTTTGCAACTTCTTTTCTTTTTTTCATTTGCGGTCGTATCATAAAGAAGTAAAATACAACTACGATAATTCCCATAAAAATTAACATTTGCATAGGATCGCCTTCTTTTCCTTGACCTGCCAATAAAAGTACTGAATTTAATTGTGTCATGTTTTAATAATTTAATGTGTTATTATTTTTAATAAAAGCCGTTAAAATTAATACTATTTTGCTTGTATCAGCATTTGTTTCAACGGTAATTGTTTTGTAAATATTGTTTCTGAATCCCCGGCTGTCAAAAGTAACTTTTATTTTTGAATTTTCTTTCGGTAAAACAGCTTTTTTATCATATCTCGGCACCGTACATCCGCAATCGGTGATTATATTTGTTATTTTTAAGGGTGCAGTTCCCGTATTTTTATATTTGAAACTGCATTCAACTATCTCTCCTTCTTCTAATGTCCCGAAATCATATGAGTTATTTTCAAATTTAATAACAGGTTTTCCTGAATATTTAATTTTTACTACTTTCTTATTTTCAGTTTTCTGCTCATTACAAGAGACTGAAATACTTAAAAAACTTGCAATTATAATTATGCTTATTATTTTGTTATAATATATCATTATATCAATCCTCGTCCGGTTTTAATAAAAAGATCTTCTTTTTTCAGATATATAATAACTTTTTCGAGGATTCCGTTAATAAAACCTCCGCTTTTATCTGATCCGAAAAGTTTTGCTAAGTCGATATATTCGTTAAACGTTACATTTACGGGTATAGAAGGAAATTTTATAATTTCTGAAATAGCTGTCATTAAAACTATTTTTTCAAAATCGGCAATTCGTTCAATATCCCAGTTTACAATATTATTTTTTATTATATCGCTATATTCATTTTTATGTATCAATATATGTCTTAGTAGGTTAACTGCAAATTCTTTATCTTCCGGTTGTTTAAATTTACCCGGAAATACCAAACTTTCCGGCTGATGATTTTTTATATTATCAATCGTGTGCGTTAGTTTAGTTAGTATAAAATCAATATCATTAATCCAAAATATACTTTCTTCTTCCAAAACTGTATAAATATCTTTGCAATTAAAAAATACTTCAGAAAAAATAAATTTAATCATACGTTTATCATTTCTGAAATTATCTTCTTTTTCATTAAGATAAATTCTGTAAACTTCGGAATTTTCAAGTAACAGATAAAGTTTTTTAATTAATTCAGGATGATTACTCCAACTTAATTTTTTTTCATTTATTTTTTTGCGGAATGTTTCGTTTTCGCTGATTATTTTTGTAATTCTGTTGGTTGTAAATTTTAAATTAGGATTTTTTTCTTCGGAACTTGCAAATTTTTTATTTTTGCGAATATCTGAAATTTTTACTGCATATGCTGTTAAATCTTCAAGTAACAACAGAAGATACCAATACAAATCATAGGTTTTTTGTATGCTGAAAAGAAGTTCATTTTCTGCCTGTTGCAAAGAATTCGATTCTTTTTTTAATTGGGAATAAACAATTTGCAGAACTTTAATTCTTAATACTCTTCTGTTTAACATTCTTTAATTTGCTGAAAATTTTTGCAAAGATAGTTTTAAATTGCTAAGGTAAAAATCAATTTTTTTTATTTTGGTTCATTATTTTTGATTGTATTCTGATTGATTCACGATGTACCAGTTGTAATATTCTTTTAATAAATTGAACGTCCATACCCAAGGAATCTCCAAATTCTTGTCTGGTTTTAGTAATATCCAGCCAACGTTTCAACTGAAAAATACCTACATTGTTTTGTAATTTATATTTCCCGATGTTTTCAGTAATTTTCATACGTTTGTTAAGCAATTCAATAAGTTGAAAATCAATAGAATCAATTTGATCTCTGTATTGTTCTAAAATATCCGTAAATTCTGTATTATCCGAAGTTGATTTTCTGAATTTTAAGTTTTGAAGTAATGTGTTTAAAGCCGTTGGTGTTAATTGTTGTTTTGCATCGCTTAAAGCAACATCGGGGTTGATATGTGTTTCTATCATTAACCCGTCAAAATTTAAATTAAGTGCTTTTTGTGCAATATTACTTATATACTCTCTTTTCCCGGCTATATGGCTGGGGTCGTTAATCAGCGGAATATCAGGGAATAAACTTTTTATTTCAATTGCCAATTCCCATTTCGGAAGATTTCTTAAATTAATATTCTCAAAAGGATAAAATCCGCGATGAATTGCACCGATATTGTTAATTCCGGCTTTTTGGAAACGTTCTATTGCTCCTGCCCATAATTTAATATCCGGATTTAAAGGATTTTTAACTAACACCGGAATATTAACACCTTTTAAAGCATCGGCAAGTGCTTGAACAGAAAAAGGATTTGCCGTTGTTCTTGCTCCAATCCAAATAATATCTATAGCATCTCTGTTTTTGAGACAAATTTCAATATGTTCGGGTGTGGCTGCTTCGGTTGTTGTTAAAAGTTTGGTTTCTTTTTTTACTTTTCGTAACCAATCAAAAGCCGGTTCTCCGATACCTTCAAAGTTTCCGGGTGATGTGCGGGGTTTCCAAATTCCGGCTCTGAAAACTTTAACCTTTGAACATTCGGAGATAAGTTTTGCCGTTTCAATTACCTGAGTTTCTGTTTCGGCACTGCAAGGACCTGCAATTATAAATAAATCGCCGTTTTTTCTCGGTAAGAAAAGATTTTCTGTTGTACTCAAATCAGACATTATATAATTTTTGCAAAAATAAAGAAACTATTTTAGCAGACTTGTTTTTTTTAATAAATTTGTAATAATATTTTTAATTTGCTTGTTAAAATTTGAATAAATTAAACAGAAATAATTTTTGTAAATAAATATTGTATGAAAAATAAATATATAGTAATAATACTACTCGGATTTTTTTATTTCGGCTCTTGTTCTGTGAGCAAAGATAAAAATGAAGCAGAGCAATATAGATTTTATCAAAAGGGTGAATCCAGTTGGTACGGTCCGGGTTTTAACGGAAAGAAAACAGCAAGCGGGGAGAAATTTGATATGAATAAAATGACGGCAGCTCATAGAAAATTACCTTTCGGGACAAAAGTAAGAGTTACAAATCTGAAAAATAACAAAAGTGTTATTGTAAGGATTAATGACAGAGGGCCTTATAAAAAAAGCAGAATTATTGATTTATCGAAGAAAGCTGCAGAACAAATAGGTTTAGTAAAATACGGAGTTGCTCCGGTTAAGATTGAAATTGTAAAATAATATCATTATTTTTAAAAAATGGAAAACAGAATAGAATTATTTCGAGGTGATATTACAAAATTAAATACAGATGCTATTGTAAATGCCGCAAATAACAATTTGCTCGGCGGCGGAGGTGTTGACGGAGCCATCCATCGGGCAGCAGGAAAAGAATTACTTGAAGAATGCAGGTTGCTGAACGGTTGTGCAACCGGAGATGCAAAAATAACAAAAGCGTATAAACTTCCTTCAAAATTTGTTATTCACACAGTCGGTCCTGTCTGGTCGGGCAGGGAAGATGATGCTCAATTACTGAAAAGTTGTTATATCAGAAGTTTAGAAATTGCAGCAGAAAACGGAATAAAAACAATTGCTTTCCCGAATATAAGCACCGGTGTTTATCATTTTCCTAAAGAAGAAGCCGGGAAAATTGCCGCAGCTGCCGTAAAAAGTTTTTTTGAAAATAATAAAACGATTGAGAAAGTTATATTTGTTGTTTTTGACGATGAGAATTTTCAAATATACAAACGTTTGTTAAGATTAAATTTTAATGAATAATATTATAGATATTAAAAAGAAATATGAATTGTTGAATATCCTTATTTTAGGATTTTTGATGATTTTGGTCGGAATGATTTTTATTTTTCACAAAACATATTTCGGCAGTATCTTTATTTTGGTCGGCTTATTAATCGTAACTTTTAAAAAAGGAGTTATGATTGACACAAAACTAAAGAAGATTAAGTATTATAAGAAATTTGCATTTAAAATAATTGGTAATTGGTCTGATATTTCTGATGTTCAATATATAGCTTTGGTAAAAGTGAATTTAACACAACAAATGAATACGTTAACAGTTCCGGGAACATTTTCCGATGTTCAGATAAAATTGAATTTTATAATGAAAAATAAGAATGTTGTTCAAGTTATTACGGACAAAAAAAGTAAAATAATGTTGCTTGCCGAAAAAATTTCCGAAGATTTAAAAATTGATATCTATGATAATTCCGAAGGAAAAAAACTTTGGATTAAATATAACGAGAATTGAAATTAATGAAAAATCTGTTAATTGTCGGCGGAGCAACAAGAAATGTCGGCAAAACTACTTTTGTGGTAAATCTTCTGAAAAAATTCGGCAAGAACAGCAGGATAATTTCATTAAAAATAAAAACAATTTATCCCGATGATAATTTTTTTCACGGAAAAGACGAGAATCCTTTAAAAGAAAATGAAAAATACAGAATTAGAGAAATTAATATTACAGATAATAATCAGGATGCCGAAAGAATGTTAAAAGCCGGTGCCCATACAGTTATATATATTAAATCAAAAATTAAATATTTAGAACAAGCATTTAATGAGTTTATAAAAAATGCTGATAATAACATCTTAATTATTTGTGAATCAAATAGTTTAAGATTTGTTATAAAACCCGCGATATATTTATTTTTAAAAATGAATAATACTGTTGAAATGAAGCCGAGTGCCGAGAAACTTATCAATTTAGCCGATAAAGTTATTTTATCTGACGGACAAAAACATGACTTTAATTTTAATTTGCTGAGAGTTAACGAATATTCATGGCAACTGTTAAAGGAATAAAATCTTAGAAACCTGCAACTTTTATACTTACACGTCTGTTTTGAGCTCTTCCTTCAGGAGTATCTAACCGTGATTTAGGATCAGAATTTGAAACGGCTCTTATTTTAATGCGTTTTGCGGAAAGTCCTTTTTTTGTCAGATATTCTGCAACGGCTTTTGCACGCATTTCTGACAGTTGTTTGTCGTTTACAGTAAGTGCTTCCATGTCATCAACATGTCCGTTAATTTCGATAATAACATCCGGATTCAAAAATAAAGTTGATATTAAATTATCTAATTCGGCATGTGCAAGAGCTGATAATTCACTTTTTCCTGTTTTAAACAGCAGATTTTCGGTTTTAATTTCTTCGTCAATAAATATTTTTCTTAACAGAACATCTCTGTTTACATTATCGAATGTTGTAATTTGATTAATGTATAAATCTTCCGAATAGGTCCAATAGCCTTTGGCTTTAACTTTAATATTATAGTTATCGCCTGCAAAGAAAGAAGTAAAATAAACACCTGTTCTGCGGCTTGATGCAGTTTCTGATATCAGTTCATGTGTTTTGTTATTATATATTGAAACAACAGCATGGAGCGGCAACAAAGAATTTGCATCTTTTACTATTCCTCTTAAGTTTGTTTGTTTTATAACTTTAATATTATCAACATTAAAATTATTATTGGTTTCGTCTTTATCACTAATAAGAAAATCGCTTTCGTCAAAATGAATCTTTCGTTCTTTCTCGTCAAAATCAAAACTTAATTCAAATTGTTTGTATCCGTTAAATTTAACAATGTAAAATTCTTGTCTTAAATTAAAATGTTCACGGAAGATGTTATTTATTTTTACTTTATAATAATCGGAAACGGGAATATACATTTCAAAATAACCCTCTTTATCTGTTAATGTAGAATAGGTTTTGTCGTTACCTTCAACGGTAATTTTAATATTATCCAACGGGATGTTTCCGAGAGCCGAATGTTTTGAACGATGTAAACTGATTTTTCCGAATAATTTATTGCGTTCCATAAACGGAATGTACATAACAGTATCTTTTTTAGCAATAAATTGTTTGGAAGAACCTTCCGATTCAAATTTTTCGGTTTGAATATTTTGAGGTGTATATTTAATTATATAATCTCCTTCAACAATATTGTCGTATTCAATTTTTCCTTCTTCGTTAGAATATAATTCATTGGCTAAAAATTCGCCGTTGTAATTTTTGTCTTTTAAATCTTGTTCGGGATGGGCTCTGTTAATGTTAACAAGCACATCAGAAACACCCGGTTCATTGGCATCGTGAATACGATTTCCGTTTAAGTCTTTATAAAATACGGCTGTATATTTATAGTATTTAAGTCGCGGTTGCTGAATATCAAATGATTTGTTAATACCGAATTGAAAATATGAAGATGTAAAAGAACTTGAACCGGTATTATTAGTTACTTTGTGAAATGAAGAAGTATTCAGGAAGTTTATTGTCCATCCTTTTCCGGCAAACCAGGTTATTTCGGTATTTAAATTTATTCTGCTGCTTTTCGAAGATAAATTGTTAATGTAAGAACCCCTTAAAGTAAAACGTATTTTATCATTTAAGAGATATTTTTCATAAAAAGGAACGATACTGAGAGATTTTGAATATATTAAAGAATAAAAATAAGCAAATTGCTGAGAAATATTATACGGACCGAGATAGTATATTAAATGGACTCCGAAATTATGTTGTTTAAAACTTGCATTAATTTGAGCAATATTGTATTGTTGTTCGCCTAATCTGCCTTCATAAGAAACACCGTTTAAAAAGTTTGAATAATTGTAAACAGAAGTAATTCCGTACTTGGCAGAAAATGAAAAAGAATTATCAGTGAATTTATTATAAATACGTGTACCTGCTTCGACCATTCCGGTAAAGGTTGCAAAAAGATCATTCGGATTATAATACACAAAATTATTTGTATTTTCTTCATCTAAAACCGGTCCGGCATACAGAAAAACATTATGCGGTGTATAATAGCCGAGCAGTAATTTTAATTTTTGGAATTTAGTAAATCTGTTGCTTAAAATTTCGTTGTTTGTAATAACAATCGGACGGTAACTTTGGCTGAAATATTGCAAAGTGAAGAGTTTGTTTTTTTTAACCGGCATATTTATTAATGCTTCGGAATATTGTCTTCCCTGAGAATAGCCGAAATATTCAGGTGTTCCGTATTCACTTCTGAGGTTGAAATTTGTTTTTTTTATTCTACCTGAGAAACCTGCTCGGTATCCCCATCCTTTATAAACAGTCTTTACGGGAAACCGATTGTATTCCGATTGGCTGTTTCCGAACAGGAAAAATAAATTGCTTTTATAGATATTTGTTGAGACTTTGGCAAATCCTAATTTGAATTTATCATTAAAATTTGGGTCAAGTGTATAAACACTGCCTAACTCTAATGACAACGGAATTGAAAATTTTTGAGAATAAGATACGGCATAGTTTTGAACATCGCGGATAACTCTTTGAGTATAAGCAGCTTTAAAATTAACTTTTTTACCTATTTTTTGTGAAAGATATATGCCTCTTCCGTACATACTATGTTCAAATGTTCCGGTATAGTCTCCTATAAAAACACTTGTTTTTTTGCTGTCGAATCGAGTTTCTATTCGGCTGTTTATCCATAGATTTCGACCGGTTTTTCTGTTGTAGTTTTGAAAGGAATAATAAACGGCTTTTTTGTTTTTCAGTAAAATATTACCGTAAACCTGACCGATATATATCGGTTTAGAATTTCCGAAGATGTTAAAAGCCGTTAATTCCAGATTCAGAGGTTTTTTGTATTCGGGAGATTCATTTTTGTATTTCCAATCAATATATTTAAACCAAATTGTTTTTTTTATGATTGAATCATGAATATTTATATTCAAGTTTAATTTATGAATGCGGTATTTCTTGTAATCAATTTTGTTGTTTAAAGTTACACTGTATTTAAGGATTTTTGTTTCTCCGGATTCAATATTTAAATTGTCAATTTTTATCGGTTCATGATTTTTCTCAATAAATAAACTTTTTTCAGGATCAAACTGAATACTTATAAGTTCGGAAATATTTCCTAAATTTTCAATACGTATTTCAAAACTTGATTTTAAAGCTTTTTGACTGAAAAAGGCTGATGTTTTATTTGTTTTAATTTTTACTTTTGAAACAACGGGTATTTTTACAAAAGCATAAACAGTATTATATACAGACCCTTTTGTATCATTAATTACGGCAACAACGGCATAACCGACACCTCCGTTGGTATGTTTTGATAATGATACTCTGACAGGAACAGATGCTTCTCCGTAAGCCTGCAGTGTGATTGGTTCAAACGAGTTGCCGATTAGTTTCCAGTCTTTAGGAATATTGAACTGAACATTGAAAGAAACCGGTTTATCGGTTTTGTTTTTAATATACAGAATATCAAAAAAAGATTTCCCTTCTTCGATTTCTACCTGGTCTTTTAAAAAACGAACTTCCAAATCGCCTTTGTTTATGGTATTCTGGCTTATTGTAAGTTTAGTTACAGATGTTATTAAAAATAACAGGAATATATATTTCTTTATAAAAGTCATAAAAAAATAATGAGGAGTTATTTTATCATAAAAACATCCTCTTATATTTAATTTTTTGGTTTATAGGTTTGATATCTTAAATATACGTATTATTCACCTATTAAAGTAAAGAGCAAATCTACCACATAATAATCAGAATTTTTGCCTAATAAAGAATTTGTTACACCGCAACGATAACTTACAGAAACTGTAACCGTACCGGGAGCAGTTTCGTTTGCTCCGGTCAGCAAAGAAACATCTGTACTGCTGAGTGCTTGAAATCCGGTTGATGTTCCGGCACCGGATGCTTGTATTTCAAGTGTATTCAGGTTTAGTGTATTCCCTATGTCTCCGTTAATTGTCGGTGTTAATGCTTTAACATCAATTCGCCAGTTCGGATATGAGTTTGCAGTGGTGGTATCTTTATAGTAAATAATAAATTTTGTAAAATCATTATAAGTGATACCCGTGAGATATTTTTGATAAGAATTAAAAAAAAAATTTACCGAACTGCCCGAACTGATATTTAACCGTGCCTGCCCAAACAAAAAAAATCCTGAAAATATGAATGCGATTGTCAACAACTTTTTCATATTATTCTTTACCAATTTAACTCAATAATAAGATTAATATACGCATATTTACCGTATTACGGGAAAATCCGAAAATATAGCATCAGATTTTCCCGTAAAAAAAGTAATAATTTTAATGTTGTGCAAGTTGTAAGATGACATTCACTACATATCTGTCTGATGTGATACTTTGTTGCAGCAAAGATGAAGCGTTCATATTCGGTTCACTTGTTCCGAGTCTCCATTCAATAACAAAAGCATTTTGGTTAATGTCGCCTGCTCCGAGACCGGCATAATTACCTGTCACAATATCCGGTGTAGCAGCTGACAGAGCTTGTGTTCCTGCAGGTAAATCCCAGTTTACTGCGTCTGTACCGGTAGCACCGGCATCTGCCAGAACTTCATAACCTAAATTATCCAAAGGAATTGTGTGTGCGACATCATCAACACCTGTAAATGTTGCTGCATCAGCACCTAAAGTTACGTCAAAGTCGACAGAGGATGCTACGGTAAAATGTGTATCATAACGTGCATTTTGTGCAATACCGTTTGAGTATTGGTCAATTGTGTTTACAACATATTCTAAATTACCTCCGCTGGTAATGTTTAAGCGTAAAATTGAATTAAGTGTAACACCGACCGGAATAACTCCGGAATCGGATACCGGCTGTGAAAAAGCTGCAGTTACTGAAAACAAAACTGCTGTTAATAAAATAGTCAATTTCTTCATGATATAATTATTTTGGTTAATAAATAGTTAAATTAATTTATAAAAATAGAATAAAATATTTTAATAACAAAATTTTATTGAGGAAGCAGTTTGAACCCGATGATGACAATATCATCAACTTGCTCCAAATTCCCTTGCCATTTTTTTAAAAACATGTCTAATATATCTTTTTGTTCATGCAAAGGTTTGTTATGTATATCACCCAATAAACTTCTGAAAAACCGGGTCATAAGTTTTCTGCCTGTTTGTTCTCCGATTTGATCGGCATAGCCGTCCGAGAATATGTAAACTGTTGTAGGGCTGTCAATTTTAATACTTGTTGTTTCAAATTTAATCTGTTCATTTTTATCATACAAAATACCCCCGATAGGTTTTATACTTCCTTTAACGCGATGCAGTTTATTGTCTTTAATATAAATAATCGGATTTTTTGCTCCTGAAAATTCTATTAAATTATTTTCGGGACTGTAACTGCAGAGTGCCATATCCATTCCGTCTCTGTTTGACGATTCATTTTGTCTTAAGGATTTTCTTACGCCGTTATGTAATTCGTCCAATATTTTACCCGGTTTAAATATTTTTTGTTGTTCAACAATATTATCCAGCAGATTATAACTCAGCATAGATAAGAACGCTCCGGGAATACCGTGTCCGGTACAATCAATAGCAGAAACAAATATTTTTTTATGTTGATCAGATTCACCGGGATTTACAATAACATCTTTAAACCAGTAAAAATCACCGCTGACTTTATCCCTCGGTTTAAATAAAATAAAAGAGTCGGGAATTAATTTTTGAAGTGTACCTTGTGTCGGCAACATTGAACTCTGGATATTTACTGCATAATTAATACTGGCATTAATATCTTTGTTTTGTTCTTCAATTTTATTGAAGGCATCTGTCAGTTCGTTATTTTTTAATTCGATATTTCTTTTTTGGCGTTCTATTTCTTCATTTGTTTCATGTAATTGGCGGTTGTGTTTTTTTCGGCGTCTGATATTTAATATCAGAATAACAGAAACTAAAAGAATAAAACTAATAATTCCGATGCCGATGGTATAAACTAAGCTTTGTTTTGCTTTTTCTTCTTTTGCCATTGCTTCACCAAGCAAACGATCTTTTTCAGCTTGTTTGTATTTGCTTTGTTCCAGGGCAATAGCAGTTTCGGCAATTTTTAAAGAATCTTGTTTTGCTTTTATTGCTCTGTTTAAGGTGTCTTCGGCAATTTCTTTATTTTTTTTTATTAATTCTAATTCTAATTGTTTGGCTCTGTTTTCAGATTCTTTCATACTTATTTCGGCAACTGACTTAATTCGTTCTTCACTGACACGTTCTTTCGATTGGCTTTTTTCATAATGTTGTCTGTAAGTAGCAAACTTATCCATATATTCGGCAGCTTTTTGCATATTTCCTGCTTTCTGATAGTTTTCGGCAAGCATATTATAACTAATCAGAACCAGTTTCGGTTCTTGTATTCTGTTTGCAATATCCAAAGCTTTAAGAATATTTAATATGGCATTTTTGTAATCTTGCTGAACTGAAAGAATATATGCAAAATCAAGTAAACCCGATGCAATTTCTTTTTTGCTGCCGATACTTTTTCGGATTTTTAAACTTTGCTGGAAATACCTGAGTGATTTATCATATTTATCCATATTTGAATAAATCAACCCGATATTACTGTATATTTTCATAACTTTCTTAAAATCTTTAATCTTTCCGTATAGTTTTGCAGATTCATTTAAGTATGGAATTGCTTTTTTTCCGACATTTTTTTCAAAACAATAAATACCGGCCTTATAATAGGAATTTGCTGCATCTTTAATATTATCATTACCTATATCATTATTGGCATCCTTAATAAAAGTGTTAATAATTTTTTTATCTTTTACGGAAAGTTGTCCGAAACTTACATTGAAAGATGTAATAATTATTATTATAAGAAATAATTTATAAAAAATTTGTTGTTTTATTATGTTCATATTTCTTTCTTTGCAATCATAAAAAGTATTAAAAAACTGTAAATTGTTGAAAATCAGATTTTGGTGTTTTGAATTTTCAGGTATTTCGGTTTTTGCAGTTTCAAATAATTATGAAAATTAATAATAAATATATATATTTGAAAATATAAAACTAAATTATTTTTCTTAAACCCCCAAAAAATGCAAAAAATTAATTTAATTTTAATAGGATTAATTATTATTATTCCGCTGAAAATTAAAGCTCAGGATTTTGAAGTTGCTCCGGTAAAAATGAATTTCAGAGTTGATCCGGAAGAATCTCAAACAAAAATTCTTTCTGTGAAAAATCATTCAAATTTCAGAACTTCTTTTACGATTACTTTTGCGGATTTTATTATTGATAAAAACGGCGTAAAACAGACTATAGAAAGAAACTCATCAAAAACTTCCTGTACGGAATGGATTACACCCGAAAAAACTTTTTTTGATATTAACCCTAATGAACAAGTTCAAATTAAAATTGCGATGCATCCGCCGATTGATGATTATACAACACGCTGGGCATTGATGTATATTCAAACGGTTAATGAAAAAACAAGTTTTGATGTTGAAGCAGGTATTGGTGCCGGAGTCAGATTAAGCGGACGAATTGCTGTATCAATTTACAGAGATCCCATAGTTAGATTAACTCCTAAGTTAAAAATAAAAGATTTAAGAGAAATTTCGGATGCCGATTCAACGCATCGTTATTTTATAGCGGATATTATTAATGCCGGAAAAAATATTGCAAAATGTAAAGTTACGTTTATTGCATCAGATTTAAATACGGCTGAAGAATTTGACTTTGACCCTTTTTATTTAGATTCTTATCCGGGGTTTTTAAGAGAAGTGAAATTTAAATTACCGAATACATTACCTCCGGGAAAATATTCTTTCGCCGTTTTACTTGATTACGGTAAAGATGTTACAATTGAAGGAACGCGTTTAAATAAGACTTTAATTATTTTTCCGAGAGAGGGCAGTAATATTGAGAAAAATAAAAAGTGATACGAATCAGCCTTATTATATTGATTTTTAATATTTTTTCAATTTCGTCTTTTAGTCAGAAATTAGTAAAAACATTCTATGATGTTAATAAAAATAATATCAAAGAAGAATATTATGCCTTTGTTAATAAACAGGATACAATAAAACATGGACATTATATATATTATAATAAGTCAGGTAACAAAATTCAGGAAGGAGAGTTTGTAAGAAATTTAATTGAGGGTAAATGGAAAATATATTATAAAAACGGAGGAATCAAATCTGTAATAAATTTTACGAAAAATAAACGGAACGGAAAATTTGAACATTTTTTTGAAACCGGAGAACGGGAACAGACGGGAATTTATAAAAACGGATTTCCGGAAGGAGAAATAATAAGCTATTATAAAAACGGAAAGATTAAAATTAAAGGGCATTACACCGACGGACTTCTTAACGGAAAAACAGAAAATTACCGAAAAGACGGAACACTTGCAGATGTACAAAATTACATATTGAATAAGCCTGTTGGTTTTTGGGAATTATATTATGATACGGGTGAATTAAATTATAAAGGAAAAAAAATAAACGGATATTATACTGACAGCTTGTTCGTATATTATAAAAGCGGAAATTTAGAACGAAAATGTTTTTATGCCGAAGGTCTTTTGCAAGGAAAATTAACCGCTTATTATAAAACCGGAATTTTAATGGCAGAATATTATTATAAGAACGGTGAATTAAACGGAATTTATAAATCATATTACAATAACGGGAGTATTGCAGAAACCGGAAACTATAAAAATAATTCTCGGTTCGGACATTGGAAATCTTATTATCCCGGAGGTCAGTTGTTTTCTGAAGGTAACTACAAAAACGGTTTATTCGACGGTGTTTGGAATGTGTTTTATCCGAACGGAAAATTAAAACAAAACGGAAAATTTATTAAGGGTAAAAAAGAAGGGATACAAAAAACATATTACGAAAGCGGTAATTTAAAAGAAATAACAAATTATAAAGCCGGCAAAAAAACAGGAAAAAGTACATTGTTTAATGAAAAGAAATAATTTAATAAATAATCTTAAATTCAAAATATGTATTAACATTTGAATTCCGAATAACTTTTGTATCTTTGGTCATTTGAATTAATTGTGAATGTAAAAAGCATATTGTTATCCTGTAAAAACACCTGAAAGTAATGGAAGACCATCAGTATAATTTAAAGCAAATTGATTTAGCATATGAATTGACAAAATATGTTAATGAAGATTATTTTGAATATATTTATCGTGGGTATTTTTCTGAAAATATTACTGAAAATATATTAAATTTGAATAATGCTAAATTTGTTAATGAATCAGATGTATCGGCATACAAAAATAAAATATCTTATTTTCTGATAGAATCTCTTCAAAATGTTATCAGACATCAGGATACGACAGAAAATGATGCTGTTTCAAACGAAGGATTATTGGTTATCCAAAAAACGAATAATTCTGTCTATTTAACAACTGCAAATGTTATTAGTAATGAGAATATTCCGGTTTTAGATTCGTATTTAAAAAAAATAAAAAATTTATCTCCCGATGAATTAAAAGCTGAATATCAAAAAATATTATTGGATGGTGTGATTAGCGAAAAAGGCGGAGGCGGATTGGGCATAATTACTATGGTAAGGCGAACTGACGGTCATATTCATTATAAATTTAAGAAAATTAACGATAAATTCTCTTATTATTATTATCAAATTCAATTAATATTCAGTGATAAAAAAAGCAGTAAAAATGTATTTGAATTAATTTCATTAGACAGGCTTTCAAAATTTCATGAATTATTAAATAATGAAAATATTCTTTTAAATTTTAACGGTTCTTTTGCATTTCAAAATTTGGAAAGCTTATTACCCATTATAGAATCTCATTCAATAGGCGGGAAACCTACAAAACAAAAGATTTTTGATTTAACGGTAAAATTAATCAGAAATATCGTTGATTTTGCAGACGATTTTGTTTATGATAAACCCGATTCCGGAAAAAGGAATAGTCGAGGTGTGTATCTGTTAAGCAAAAAAAGCGGAAAACTGTACTTAACAGCCGGAAATCTGATATTAAATGATAAAATTACTGTTTTGGGAAATAAAATTAAACTTATAAATAATACAAAAAAAGAAAGTCTTATAAAAATAAAAGATTATTTAGATGAATTTTTCGCATTCGATTTAACAAAAAAACCGGATATAAATTTGATTGATATGCGTATAAAAAATGATTGCAATAAAATAAAATATGTATTTAAAACTGTTAACAAAAAAACATCCTATTTTATATTGCAATTGGTAATTAATTAACTACTGCAACAAGTTCAAAGGGAAGATTAATTAATTCTGTCAAATCTTCACCCATTTCCATAATATCTTCATCATCTTCATCGTAATACCATTTAACTTTAATTTTCTTACCGCGATCCATATAACCGTTAAGGAAAATCAAAATTTGAAAAATTTTTTTGTGTGAAGCACTGTTTAGAACCGTAAAATAAAACTCACAGATTAATTCTTTTTCCAGATTGGGAAGATGCTCTTCCATCCATTTAATAACAGGGTCATATACCGCTAAAATATCTTCGGAAAAAGACGGTCCTTTTATTTGAAAAATATTCTCTTTTAAATCTAAACTGATTAGAGGCGTTTTCCTTGTTTTTTTAAGATAGATGCTTTCCATTACAGAAAATTGGTTTATACTTTAGTTTTCAAATATACAAATAAAAAAATTAGATTTCCAAAAAAGTATTGAATATCATAAAAAAAAATGATGAACAGATAAAATAAGCAGCCGAAATACCGGCTGCTTCTACAGACTATGAATATTTTATGTTTCTATCAATTCAATACTTCGCTTAACAAATTTATTTAACGATTTGCCTTTCAGCATATTGTTTGCTAATAAACCTAAGTCGATTAATTGTTTAACTAATTTTTGCTTCTTTCCGAAAGTTGTTAACAATTCTTGTTTTTTATTATCTGTATCGCTGATTTGTTTATTTAATTCTTTACGTTTGTCTTTTTCTTCCTGTGGAATTTCTTCTTCTTTTTTATCTTTTTGAAGCGTATTCAGTGCATCAATCTCCGAATTTATTTTATCTTTTTCTTCGTTTATTATTTTCAAATCTTTTTCTAATTCTTTATGAAGTTTTTTATTTAAGTTAAGAACTATTTTGTGATTTGAATTTACAATAAGATTGAAGCTGTCGGGTAAATTTCCGTAAAACGAAGCTTCTCCGCCGAGTTTCGACATATCTTTCATACGCCTCATAAATTCGTTTTGTGTAACAATTGTAGGGTTGGCGGTTTTACGCATGGCTTCAAAACTCACAAGGAAAGTTGCATCTTCAGGTAATTGACTTTGAAATACTTGCGATAAATTTTCTTCGTCTTCTTTTGTTAATTGAGATTCAAATTTTTCATCTTTTTGAATTAATTTATCAATTACATCAGCATCAACACGTGTAAATCGAGTACCTCCGAGTTTTGTTTCAACTTGATTAATGAAATGAGCATCCAATTGACCGTCCATTATTAACACGTCATAACCTTTTTCTTTTGCTTCCGCAATAAAACTGTATTGTCCTTCCGGGTCTGTTGTATATAAGAATATTAAGTTTTTATCTTTATCTGTTTGATTTGGTTCGGTAATTTTTTTATACTCGTCAAAAGTAAAAAACTTCCCTTCTGTATTTTGTAATAAGAAAAATTTTATGGCTTTTTCATAAAATTTTTCATCACTTAACATTCCGTACTGGATAAAAATTCGTAAATCGTTCCATTTTTTCTCAAAATCTTCACGTTCTTTTGTGAAAAGTTCTGTTAAACGGTCGGCAACTTTTTTAGTAATATGACTTGATATTTTTTTTACGTTCCTGTCGCTTTGCAAATAACTTCTTGACACATTCAGCGGAATATCCGGTGAATCCAGCACTCCGTGAAGTAAGGTTAAAAACTCAGGAACGATGCCTTCAACTGAGTCGGTTACAAATACTTGTCGTTGAAAGAGCTGAATTTTATTTTTTTGTATTTCAATGCTGTTCTTAAATTTCGGAAAATACAATATTCCGGTTAAATTAAAAGGGTAATCAACATTAAGGTGAATGTGAAACAGAGGGTCTTCAAAACTTCCCGGATATAATTCTTTATAAAAATTTTTATAATCTTCATCTGTCAAATCTGCAGGTTTTTTTGTCCAAGCGGGTGTAGTATTATTTATGATATGATCTTTTTCAGTTTCACCGGATTTATCGTCTTTTTGCTCTTTTTCTTTACCGAAAGCAATTTTTACAGGTAAGAATTTGCAATATTTATTCAACAATTCTTCAATTTTTGAATCTTCCAGGAAATTTTCGGAATCTTTATCAATATGCAGAATAATATCAGTTCCTCGGTTTTCTTTTTTTATTTCTTCTAATGTAAAATCAGGGCTTCCGTCACATTCCCATCTTACTGCCGGTTTTTCAGCCTTATATGATTTAGAAATAATTTTAACTGTATCGGAAACCATAAAAGATGAATAAAAACCCAGTCCGAAATGTCCGATTATTGCATTAGCATCATCTTTATGTTTTTCTATAAAATCTGTGGCACCTGAAAATGCAATTTGATTGATATATTTATCAATTTCTTCTTTATCCATTCCTATTCCTGCATCCGAAATTGTTAGTGTTTTCGCTTTTTTATCAATTTTAACTCGAATGGTTAACTCGCCCAATTCATCTTTATATTCACCTTTTGATGATAAAATTTTTATTTTTTGAGTAGCATCAACGGCATTCGAAATCAATTCTCTTAAAAATATTTCGTGATCGGAATAAAGAAATTTTTTAATAATAGGGAAAATGTCTTTACCTGTAACATTTATTTTTCCTTTTTGCATATCGTATGAATTTTATTAATTATACTTAATTTATTTGCTTGTTCTTTTCAAATGATGTGCCGGTTGTATTATACTGCCAAATTTTCAGTTTTTTATTACGGTTTCCCGAAATTAAGGCATAAAAAAACCCTTAAATTTTAAGGGCTTTTTTATAAAATTTATGATAATCTAATTATTCAATAACACCTCTGAAAGCAGAATTGTCAATGAATTTTAAAAATTCCATATCTTTTTTAGCGTAATCCTTTAATGAACTTTCTTTTGTGATTGCAATTTTAAGGTTTTCAATAACATCGTCAACTTTATTTGCTCTTGCGGCAGTAACAGCTTTTAAATAATAATATAAACCGTATTCACTGTTTCCCATATTATTTAATGTACTGATTGCATCATCATTACTTCCGGCTAAAGTTTGAGCTAAAGCTTTGTTGAAAGAATCACTTCCGAATTCAGCAACTGCAGCACTGTATTGAGCTCTTTTAATTAAAATTACACCTTTATTATAATGTAAATTAGGAGATTTACATCCTGCATTTTCTGCTCTTTCAAAATAGTCCCAAGCACCATCTAAATCACCTTTAGCTAAAGCAATAACACCTAAATTGTTTAATGCTGCAGGATTATCTGCTTTTTTAGAAATAACTTTTTCAAAGTTTACTTTTGCATCAGATAAATTACCTTCTTTTGCTTGTGTGCAAGCTAAATTATTCCATCCTTTCCAATCATCAGGATATTCAGATGTATATGTTTTATAAACAGCTTCCTTATTAGCACCGTCCGAAATTGTTGCGGCATAAAGTAATTCTTCTTGGTGTAATGCCGAAGGATTTGAAACGGCAAGTGTTTTAATCTCTGCATCAGTTTTTGCTTTTCCTTCAAAGTCAAATTTAATTTCAGAACGTCTTAACAAAGGAAGAATATCTTTTCTTAAATGATCATAAACAGCTGCTAATTTTTTAATTTCTTGTTCTCTTGTATCAGGATCAGAATACATACTTAAAACTCTTAATACAAGGGCTTTGTCTTGCATATCAGAAGCTTCGACTAATTTTTTAAAACCGGCCCAGTCTTCTGCGGGAGTTGTTTCTGTTACTAAGAAATCTTTATTTTTAATTTGTTCAATATCTTCTTTAGATAAAATTTTTGAGAATGCTTTTTTAGAACTTAGCCCTCTGTCAATAACTAATTTTTCGTTTAAATCTTGAGGTCCGTCCGGTGAAGCATAACTTGCAATTTTAATATTTACTAATTGTTTGTCAGAATCTTCAGAAGCAGTTTTTATAGATTTTTCAAGATTTAAAATATCTTCTCTTTTAAGTTCTTTTCTTTTGATATTTGATCTTTGTAAATCAAAAAATAATTTAGCACTTTCAGTTTCTAATCTTACTTCAGGTTTAGTTACCGGAACAGAAACCATTTTACCTAAAACAGTTCCTCTTTTTAAACCGCCGTCAATTGTCATACCGCCGTCCACTAATTCAGGTGTTGTAATGATACCGTCAGCAAGTTTTATTTTAGTAATATCGGCAGATTTGCCTTTTTGTGTAGAAATTTGGAATCTTAATTCCAAATCAGATGCTCTGAATTTAGGATCATAAACAATCGTATCTTGGAAAGAGAAACTTCCGCCTTCTTTGTAATTGATTTGCTCATAGTTATCCTGAAATTTTTCACCGATTATAGTTTGAGTTTTAAAAAGAACTTCATCAGATGAACTGTAATCTGAAATTAATGCCGGAGTAATTACCAATTTTACGGTTTTTCCGAAATATTTCGGAGGAAATGTAACTTTAACGTCAATAGGAACTTTATTAGCATGCATTTCCAAAGGATTCGGTGTTGTTTTGTATTCAACCTCACCGGCTTTTTTTACCATCTTTGTTAACGGATTACAACCCGAGAAAATCAGAGCTGCAATGAAAAGTGATGAAAGAATAATTATTGATTTCTTCATAATTTTATAAATTAAACAGTTAATATTATGTTCACATTTAATGCAAAATTAAGAATCTTTTCAATTTTAAAAAATAAATTCAGTATTTATTTTTATATTTTTTATTTTTATTATTTGAGTGCAAACAATTCACAATTAATAACATTCGTAATAATCTCAAATTTCGGAGATTTATAAAAATACGTTTGCTTAAAATGATAATTAAAAAATGAAAATGCCGAATTATTGTTTTATTAAATTTAAAACATATTTATTCATAGATTGTATGTTATATAACAAACCGGTATTTTTCATATAATTTATTGTATTTTATTCCGGATTATGTTATTTTAGCTTGCTGAAATAACCAATGTAAAATTATTAAACAGAAAAATAATCGGAGAATATTTATTATTGTTAAAAATTATTTGAATGGGGCTTCTTAATTTTATTTTCAAAAATAATACGATAAAGTCGGATGATTTAGGAAATACTGAATTTATTCGGGAGAAAATTATCACTGCAATCCGAATTTGCAAACAAGATATTCGGACAGAGGAAAATAAAATTTCAGAAATTAAAAAATGGGCAAAAGAATTGATTGCAGATATCTATTTTGTTCCTTCGGAATATTGGTATGATGAAATAAAATATATAAACGAAATAAAAAATCATATTGAAAATAAGAATTTAAATAATTCCGTTATTCAAAAAACCGATAATCTTGTAAGTGATTATTTTCAGCAAATTGATTTAGCTGAATCTAAACTTGAGTTTCTAAGAACCTTATTAATAAAATATACCAATTTATTGAATAAAATTGAGAATACAATTCAGAAAACATTAATGTTGAAAAGTAAAAATGAATACATTAAATCGATTAAGAAATATAAAAGAAAATTAGATGAGGTTCAAAATCCCGATGAAGATTTCAGTAAAATTTATGAAGAATCAGAACATCTGAAAACTATAAAAAATGAAATAACGGAAACAGAAGAAGACTTTTTAATACAAAAAGAAGTTAATGAATATATTAATAAATTAACGACCGAATACATTAAAAATGACATAATTTCGGAAAGTGATTTTTTGAAAAAAGAGATTATAAGGATTAAAAATGAATTAGTTGAGGATAAAGGCGGTAAAAATAAGTAAAATAAAAAGAGCATTTGGTTTTAATTCTGATAATTCCGGTATTATGACTCGGTATCTTGATGAATCTTCGAATTGGAAGCAACATTTGCACAATACGAAAGATTTTATTTTGAAAAATGCTGAAGGAAAAGAAAAAAATACCTGTTTAATTCTTGGCAGCGGTTGGTGTTTAGATATACCTGTTACAGAACTTTCTGAAATATTTAATACAGTTATTTTGGCTGATATAATTCATCCGAGGCAGGTTGAGCATAAATTCGGTAAAATTCCGAATGTATCTTTCTTAACTGTTGATATTACCGGGATTTTAGAACCTTTATATTGTTATCATAAGAAATTAAGACAAAAAGTTAATTTTAAAGAATATATCACCGGTGCTGAGTTTCAAAATTTTATAGAGAAAATTAATCCTGATTACGTCGTGTCGGTCAATATTCTAAGTCAATTATCATTTTTCCCCGTTGAATTTATTATCAAACATCATTTAGCCGATAAAAACGATCAACAAAAATTAAAAAAAGCCGTTGAAAATAATCATTTAAATATTTTGCCTATAGGAAAATCTGCTATTGTTACAGATTATTACGAATATGAATACGGTATAAATGATAATATTTTAAATGAAAAAAGTCGTTTATCTATATCTTTATCTGAAAAAAGAATACAAAAAGAATGGATATGGGATTTTGATTTATCCGGAAATTATTATACCGGAAATCCTGTTAAATTTAAAGTCGCTGCGTTACGAGTTTAAGACGTCTTTTGTATATGAAAAAGAGCAAAACAGCCGATAAAATAAAAGAAACAATAATTACCGGAATTAGTAAAACTGTATCGTTGGCTTCAAGATTATAACCGATAACTTTAGCTACCGATTTTGTGATATTAGTAAACCCCAGAATCATTGTTACCCACAAAACAATACTCATCATAATATTGGAAACCATTCCGTTAAGATGTTTTTCTCCGATTATATCCGGATCGTTAACAACTGAAATAAGAAATACGGCAATCAAAGGTAAAATTAATCCGTTAAATGCCTGTGCTATAATAATTGCAGGAATAGGCTGAATGTGTAAAAAACCAAATGTCAGTCCTACTGCAACAACACCTGCAATGACTAATTTAAAATACAATTTATTCGGTTTCCATTTTTCTTCATTATGTTTGTTTGAAAATAAACTTCTTGCAGTAATGGCAGAAGCAAGCGGCGATGTTACAGCAGATGAAAAACCGGCGGCAAACATTCCGAAACCGAAAATATATACAGCATACATTCCGATTTTATTTTGTAAGAATTCTTTCAGGACATTATAACCTTCACTGTCAAAATTCAAATTTGCAATAAAATGTGTTTTTTCAATATCTGTCATTCCTGCCGTAACGGCATTCCCTATACCCATTATCGACATAGATATTATTCCGCCCAAAATTACGGCAAAAGCTAATCCGAATCGCATTTCGTTGATAGTCTGTTTTTTATCCAATGCTCCCGAACCTAAAAATAAATCATAAGGTATAACAGTAGTTCCTACTAAACCCAAAACTAAAAGTGTTGAACCCGTTCCTTCCGGAATAATCGGTACAACACTGCCTTTTAATACTTCCCCCCAATCAGGATTTAAAGATATTGAAGTGAAAAAGAAAGAAATCCCCATTAAAAATACGATAAAACCCATTACTTTTGCAATGGTATGAACCGAATTTAATGCGAAAACAAATATGGCTAAAATTCCGATACCTGCAACAAAGTAATAATACGGAATGTCGAATATTAAAGTTAATCCTGCAACGGAACCCAAAATATTTCCTGCTTCATAAGCTGCACAACCCAAAACGATGGCAATGATAATAACAAATAAAATAATTGTTCTTCCGGATGTGTTTTCAAACTTTTTTGAAATTGCCTCACCCAAATTCATTTGACTTCTGATGGTTAAGCGAGCACTTGCTTCCTGCAAAAGCAGAGTTGCAAATGTTGAAAAAACTAATGCCCAAAGAAGTTGGAAGTTATAATAAACTCCGGCTTTTGTTGCTGTTGTAACTGTTCCCGGACCGATAAAAGCCGCTGCTACAACAGACCAAAACAAGATACTTAATATGCGTTTTCTTAAAGTCATTGAGTTTGAAGACACAAAGATATATTTTATTTTTTTAAATAACTTTGAATATAACTAATTAAATCATCAGGGGTAAAATCTTGTTTGTCCCTTTCATTAAGAAATTTTTTTATTTCTTCAATCGGTTGAGGACGCTGCATCCAATCACCGGATTTGATTTTTACGGGAGAGTTTCGTCTTTTATAAACAAAAGCAAACGATTTTTCAGTTTCCGGAAAATCTAAATCTTTATTTTCTAATTTCCAAATCGGTGTAATATCTAAATCATATCCTTTCGGAAACTCGCCCGAAGTGCTTTCAAGGTGGTCAATTCGTAATAAACCTGAATAATTCATATAATAAAGTTCACCGACGGTTGCAGTATTTTTTATGTCAAAATCAATATATGTACTTCCGATTTCCGAGAGCATTAACTGACCTTCGGTGTAGTGCTTTCCTGCAAATAAACTGCCGTCGGTATAGTAATCTAATCGTCCGCCTTTTCTTAAAGTTCCGAAAACAAAAAGTTTAACAGGGAAATCCGGATTGTATTTTATCATTTTTAATGATTACTTTTGTTGATTAATTTTTCGCAATATAATATTTCTGAAAATAATGAAGAAAAATATTTGTATATTTTGCTCGTCAAGTGATGTGTTAGATGATATTTATTTTAGAACGGCTGTTTCCGTAGGAAAGAGGATTGCTGAAAATAATGATATCCTCTTATTCGGAGGTGCAAATGTCGGGATGATGAAAAAAATTGCACAAACAGTTAAAGAACACAATGGTAAATTGATCGGGATTATTCCTCAAAAAATTAAAGATAATAATTTAGCTTGTAAAATTGTTGATGAACTTATCGTTACTCCTGATATGCACTCACGAAAAGCAAAATTAGAAGAAACAGCAGACGCTTTTATTGCTCTCCCCGGCGGCTTCGGAACCCTTGAAGAACTTTCGGAAGTGATTACTTTAAAGCATTTGGGCTATCACAATAAACCTGTTGTAATTCTTAATATTAACGGATTTTATAATAATCTGTTAGCTTTTTATGATACAATTTACGAAGAAAGATTTGCAAAATCTGAATTCCGAAAATACTATTATGTAACTGATAATTCTGTTGATGCTTTTAAATATATTGAAAATTACAAAGCCGAAAAGGCTGTTTCCAAGTGGTTTTAACATAAAAATTTATTAATATATGTTGCAAGAGAATCAATATTCTTCAAAATTACTTAACAATGCAGTTGCCGAATTTTCAAAACTGCCGGGTATCGGCAATAAAACTGCTTTACGATTGGTTTTGCATCTTTTAAAAAAAACGGAAGAAGAGGTAAGCCTGTTCGGCGAAACGATTATTGAACTTCGTAAGAATATAAAAAAATGTAAGATATGTAAGAATGTTTCAGATAACGAAATTTGTGAAATATGTGCAGATTCTTTGAGAGACCGAAAAACAGTTTGTTTGGTCGAAAATATTAATGATGTTATTGCCGTTGAAAGAACCGGGCAATATAAAGGTTTGTATCACGTTTTAGGCGGATTAATTTCACCGATGGACGGTATCGGTCCCGATAATTTGGAGATAGACTCTTTGGTCGATAGAATAAAACAGTCTGATACAGAGGAGATTATATTTGCTCTTAATGCAACACCCGAAGGTGAGACTACAAATTTCTATACCTATAAAAAAGTGTCAGACTTGGGGGTAAAAATTACGACTTTGGCAAAAGGTGTTTCAATAGGCAGCGAATTGCAATATGTTGACGAGCTGACACTCGGACGCTCAATAATTGACCGAATAAATTTTTCTCAATAATGCAGTTAAATGATAAACTTTCAATATCTCCGGTTCAAAAAATGACTTTCAGAGGCAGAAGTTGTTATTTGAAAAGAGACGATTTAATAAACCCGTATTTTAACGGTAATAAAGCTCGTAAGTTTGATTATTTTCTGAATACTGATTTGTCAAATTATACAAAAGTTATTTCATACGGCGGGAATCAGTCAAATGCTATGTTCTCATTGGCAGCATTTGCAAAAATTAAAAATCTTCAATTTCATTATTATTTGAAACCCTTACCTTTATTTTTAAAAAAGAACCCCGCAGGAAATTTTAAATATGCTTTGGAATTCGGAATGAATTATATCGAATTGCCTGATTATGAAAATTTTTTTCAAAAAATGTCTTCTCACGATAAAACCTATAACCTTTTGGGTGAAGATTCTTTACTAATCAGACAGGGCGGTGCAGAAAAAGAAGCCGAATACGGTGTAAAAAAAATGGCGGAAGAAATAAATCAGTGGGCTGAGGAGAATAGTATCAAAAAGTTATCAATTTTTATTCAGTCGGGTACCGGAACTACAGCATTATATCTTCAAAAACATTTAAATTTTAAAGTTTATACAACACCTAACATCGGCAATACCGAATATTTGTTGAAGCAATTTGCCTTGCTCGAAAATGATAATACAAAATATCCGGTTATTTTAGAAACTGAAAATAAATATACTTTCGGGAAACCATATAAAGAATTTTATAACATTTGGAAAGAAATTTCGGAAGAAAATAATGTTGAATTTGAATTATTGTACGATCCGAAAACATTAATTGCTTTGACAGAACATAACAAAAATATTGACGGAGCAATAATGTACATTCACAGTGGCGGCGTAATAGGAAATGAAAGTATGCTGATGCGTTATAAATACAAGAAAATGATATAATTTTGTTTGCTTTAATAAAAGTGTTCATAAATTTGCACAGAATTATTGCTTTAAACCGATAATTCAGAAATTAATATAACTTATGAAACTGTCCGTAGTAATTGTTAACTATAATGTAAAGTATTTTTTGGCACAATGTCTTTTAAGTGTCGAAAAAGCACGAAAAGAATATCAGCAAAAATACGGGCAAAATTTAATCGAAATCTTTGTCGTTGATAATAATTCAAAAGACAGATCTTGCGAATTTGTTAAAAAAGAATTTTCTGATGTAATTTTAATTGAAAATAATCAAAATGTCGGTTTTTCAGCCGCCAACAATCAGGCAATTAAGCAATCAAATGGAGAATATGTTCTGTTACTGAATCCCGATACAATAATTCCGGAAAATTCCTTTATAAAAATACTTGATTTTGCTGACAAACATACAAATGCCGGCGGTATCGGTGTTAAAATGACGGACGGAAACGGAGTTTTTCTTCCCGAATCTAAAAGAGCATTTCCTTCGCCCGCAGTTTCTTTTTATAAAATGTTCGGTTTGTCAAAATTGTTCCCGAAATCAAAACGTTTCGGAAAATATCACTTAACATATCTCAATAAAAATGAAATTCATAAAGTTGATGTTCTTTCAGGAGCTTTTATGTTGTTGAGAAAAACAGTATTAGATAAAATCGGCTTATTAGACGAAACTTTTTTTATGTATGGTGAGGATATTGATTTATCATACCGAATTGTTCAAAACGGGTTCTCCAATTATTACTTCCCTGAAGTAAGTATCATTCATTACAAAGGCGAAAGTACAAAAAAAGGCAGCCTGAATTATGTTTTTGTTTTTTTTAATGCTATGATAATTTTTGCAAAAAAACATTTTTCGGGTAAAAATGCTTTTTTCTTTTCATTTTTAATAAAAGCAGCAATAATATTCAGAGCCGGATTATCTGTCTTTAAAAGAATATTTTACACACTTTTTATACCTTTATCGGATGCCTTAATTTTTTATGCGGGATTTTATTTGATAAAACCTTTATGGGAAAACATAAAATTTCAAAATACTGTTCATTATCCTAAAGAATATATGATGTATGCTGTGCCTTCATACATTACCGTATGGATATTTGCAATCCTCCTTTCAAAAGGATACCAACGTCCCTTTGATTCAAAACGATTATTTAAAGGTATTTTAAGCGGAACATTCATTATCTTAATTATTTATTCTTTGCTTAATGAAAACTATCGATATTCTCGTTTATTGCTTATTACCGGTACAGCATGGGCAATGTTTTTTTCTTGGTTGATAAGAGCAATTTTTACAATTTTAAAAAGTAAATATTTTTCATTTCAAAAAACTAAAAAAGAAAAATATTTAGTAATAGCAGATGAGAACGGAAGTAAAAAAACCGATAAAGTTTTAAAACAATTTTCTGAAACTGATTTTTCGGTTTTAAATATACCGGAATATAATTTTGATAAAATTAAAAGTATGGTAAAAAATGAAATGATTTCCGATGTTATTTTATCCGTAAATAAGATGACTTATTCCGAAATTATTTCATTTATCCAAAATATAAATTTCATTAATCAAAGTAAAGCAATCGCCTATCCCGGCAAAGGATTTATTATTGAATGTCATTCTTTACTTGTTTCGGGAGAAATTTATACTCTTGAAGATTTTAATTTAAATAAAACAGACATTAAAATTCAAAAAAGACTTTTTGATATCACTTTCTCAATTCTGTTAGTTTTATTATCTCCGGTATTAATTTTATTAATTGAAAATAAAAAAAATGTTTTCGGTAATATTTTGTCTGTTTTGAGAGGTAAAAAAACTTGGGTGGGTTATATTGAATCAAAGAAAAATGAATTATTGCCGAATATAAAACCCGGTATTTTAAATCCGGTTTCATATTCGGTTTCTGACAGTGAGGAAATTATGAAAATAAATCAAAGATATGCACGTTATTTTCATTTAACCGATGATTTTTATATCGTTTATAAATCATTTTCAGGAATTGGTAATAAAAAGTTGTAATTTTTTAATTAAAATTTTATATTTGCCGTTATTGTTAAAAACCATTTTGGACACATGAAAAAAATAGTTTTAATTTTTTTGGTTTTATCTTTGACCGGATATTATACATCAGCCCAATCAAGCAGAAAAGATGTTAAGAATTTTAATAATGCGTTGGAGCTTATAGGCAGTAAAAAATATTCTTCCGCAGATAATATTTTAGGTGCACTTCTTGAAAAATCTTCTGATAATCTTGCATATACTTATTATAAAGGTATTTGTGAAATAAATTTAGGTAAAGATAATCAGGCAATTGAGCATTTTGACAAAATTATTACTGATTATGATAAAAACAAAAAAGATAATGAATATATTAAAGGAGCAATCTTTTATAAAGCAAAAGCATATCATAATTTGTATCAATTTGATGAGGAGCTGGAAGCCTTAAACAAATTGAATTCGTTTGATCTGAAAGAAGAAGAAAAAAAACAGTTAAAAGAAGCAATTGACGGAGCGAATAATGCAAAAGAAATATTTCTTAATTTTAAACCCATTATCGTTACCCGATTATCTGTTTTAAATTCCGGTTATGATGATCATACTCCGATTCCGACATCTGACGGTAAAAAATTATATTTTACTTCAAAACGACCGGGCGGAGTGAGCGGTGATAAATTGAGCGAAGAAGGAAAATATTATGAAGATATTTGGTTCTGGAACGGAAAAGATGCACCGGTTAATGTCGGACCTCCGGTAAATACTATGGGGCATGATGCAACCGGAGGATTATCTTTGGATGGTAAAATTCTGTTTATTTATCGGACAAAAGACGGCAAACCTGGAAATTTGTATTCTGCTACTTTAAATAGTAATAATAAATGGAATAAACCGATTAAACTCGGTAAAAATATTAATAAAAGAAGAGCTGTAGAACGCCATGCAGCTTTATCTCCTGACGGTAAAAAATTATATTTTTCTACAAATAAAAAAGGCGGAAAAGGCGGAAGAGATATTTGGGTATCTGAGAAAAATGAAGACGGAACTTGGGGGAAACCGACTGACATAAATATTAATACAAAATATGATGAAGAGGCTCCTTATATGCTTGCCGACGGCGTAACTTTTTATTTCAGTTCGAAAGGATATAAAGGAATGGGCGGTTATGATATATATAAATGTATGTTGAAAAGTGACGGAACTTTCACAGAACCGCAAAATATCGGATTTCCGATAAATACGGTTGAAGATGATGTCTTTTTCTTCCCTACAACTGGTGAAGACGTTGCATATTTTACAAGAAGAAAAACAGATAATGCCGAAATTTATAAAACCATATTCCCTGATAATACATTAATCGTCCAAAGTGATGTTTCAGGAAAACAAACAGATAAAGAAGTATATCCGATGAATGCCGATATCGGTATTATTGATATAAATTCTGATACTGAACCCGATTCTTATACTTTATCAATGCACAACGGAATATATAAATCCGTAGTAATTCCGGATAAAGATTATAAATTTGTATATGAAGCCCCGGATTATGTTTTTGATACCGAGAATATCAGTATAAAAGATATGACTAATCAAAAAATGATTGAAAAAAAACCTGTTTTGGTTAAAATAGAACAAGGAAAGACTGAGAAGTATAAAAATATGTCTTTTGATAAAGGTAAATATGATTTGAATAATTATACTAAAAAGGAACTTGATATTATTGCCGATAATTTAAAGAAATATGACAGTTTGGTTGTAAACTTTTCAACCGAAAATTATAAGAAAAAAAGTAATCAATTATCGAATAACAGAAAGAAAAAAGCTGTTGATTATCTGAGGAATAAAGGTATTTCTGCAGATCGAATTTATACTGATTTATCTTCGCGAGATATTGTAAATAATAAAATGGAATATACAATTTACGATACAGAAAGTGTTAAAAAAGCTCTGAATAATAAAGAAAATCAAATAGAAATTATTAATAAATCTGAATACATTGTTGAAATTGAAAATCTGTTTTTTAACTTTGATTCACCGTCAATGCAAATTAAGAAAAACAGTAATTTAGATTCGTTAGCTTTATATCTTAAAAGAAATCCAAATTCACGTATTGCTGTAATAGGATATACCGATGCTGTAGGAGTTGCTTCATATAATGACAAACTGTCAGAAAAAAGAGCAATATCTGTCGGAAACTATTTGAAAAAATCCGGAGTTAAAGAAAACCAAATTCAAATTCTCGGATACGGAGAAAATAATCCTGTGTCGCTTAATAAAAAAGGCGATAAATATTTTGAACCGTCAAAGAAATATAACAGACGGGTTGAATTTAAAGTACTCGTACAAGGTAAACCAAATTTGAGAATTATTCAATTTAAAGAACTTCCGCCTGAATATAAAGACTCAAATTATAAGTCAGATTATAAAAGATAAATAAAAAAGCCCGCTCAAGCGGGCTTTTTTATTTACTTCTGTTATCTTAATGCTTAAAAGCATAAAAAATATTTAACATTTTTCTTTTATTATAAACATATGTTCATTACATTTGTATTCTTGAATATTTTATTCGGAGATTTATTATACGTTTATTTTATGTAATTTTTATAGATTGATATTATGAACTTATGGTTTTTTTAGTTTAATTATTTATTATTAACTTTTAAAAAGGAGGTAATTATGCCCGGATTTGACAGAACAGGACCTCTCGGAAGAGGGGCAATGACAGGAAGACGTATGGGACATTGTGCCGATGCAAGCGGTATCGGTAATGCTTTCAGAGGCAGAGGATACGGAAACGGATTTGGCAGAAGAGTCGGTTTCGGAAGAGATTTTTATGAAGCCGGAATTTCGGATGTTTCCGAAAAAACAATGCTTGAAAATGAAGTCAATACCCTGAAAGATCAACTTACGTTTTTAGAAAAACGACTTTCCGAGATTAAAGACGAAAGTTAAGTATTCGGCAGGTCAAATTTTTGACCTGCTTTTAAATTATTCAGATTTATTAACATATAAAAATAAAAGTAATGGGAATTTTTCAAACCGGTAAAGGTCTCGGCAGAGGAGACGGCAAAGGACTCGGTCGCGGGCAAGGTCGCGGCAGAAACAAAGGTGGTGCATTCGGCACGGGAGGATTTTGTGTTTGTGCAAAATGCGGAGAAAAAATACCGCATCAACAAGGAGTTAAATGTACTACCCTTAAATGCCCTGCTTGCGGTCATACCATGATACGTGAAGAACTGTTAAATAAAAATAAATAGATGAAGATAGCAATTGCAAGCGGAAAAGGAGGAACAGGAAAAACAACATTATCGACAAATTTGGCATCTTATCTTGCCGAATCTGATAATGTTGTTTTGGTTGATTTAGATGTCGAAGAACCTAATTCCGGATTATTTTTGAAAGCTGAACTTATTTTTTCGGAAGAAAAGTTTAAAATGATTCCGGAATGGATTAAAGATAAATGTACCTTATGCGGTGAATGTCAGAAAAATTGTAATTTCCATGCAATTATTCAGTTGGGAACAATGATTTTGGTTTTTCCTGAATTATGCCATTCTTGCTATGCCTGTTCCGAGTTATGTCCTACGGATGCACTTCCGATGAAAGAAAAAAAAATCGGTGATTTATCTCATTACAAAATTAATAATCTTGATTTTATCGAAAGTCGATTGGTAATAGGAGAGGAACAAGCAGTTCCTTTGATAAAACAAACTATAAAGTATGCTGATTTGCATTTTAAAGGAATTAAAATTTATGACTCTCCGCCCGGAACTTCTTGCCCGGTTATTGAAGCGGTAAAAGATGCCGATTTTGTTATTTTGGTTACAGAACCTACACCTTTCGGATTAAACGATTTAAAATTGGCTGTTGAAACCGTTAGTGAATTAAATATAAATTTCGGTGTTGTAATTAACCGATACGGTATAGGGAATAATGATGTTATAGAATATTGTAATAATAAAGAAATACCGATTCTGGCGAAAATTTTTGACAGCAGAAAAATTGCTGAACTCTATTCAAAAGGTGAACTATTATACAATGTAATTCCGGAAGTAAGGGTAGAATTGAAAAAGATTAAAGATTATATTTTTAATGCGGTAAAAGTAGTTTAGAGATGAAAGAGATTGTTATAATATCAGGAAAAGGCGGAACGGGTAAAACTTCAGTAACTGCATCTTTTGCTGTTTTAGCCGGAAAAAATGCAATAATTGCTGATTGCGATGTTGATGCTGCCGACATGCATATTTTGATGCGACCTGATTATGAAAAAAATGAGAAATTTTTCAGTGGTGAACTTGCCGTTATTCTGCAAGAAGATTGTATTCAATGCGGAAAATGTGAGGATGTTTGTCGTTTTGATGCAATAGATGTGAAAAACGGAAAATATACAGTCAATCCTTTAAGCTGTGAAGGATGCGGATACTGTTCAAAAGTTTGCCCTACGGATACAATTATAAATATTGATTTGAATGTCGGAAATTGGTTTATTTCAAATATTCGAACAGGTAGGTAGTAAAATGGTTCATGCAAAATTGGCAATAGGAGCGGATAATTCCGGAAAATTAGTTGCCCAAGTTAAAAATAAAGCAAAAGAACTTGCAGAGCAGGATAAAAAAGAATACATAATTGTTGACGGTTCGCCGGGTGTAGGATGTCCGGTTGTTTCTTCACTTTCGGGTGCATCTTATGTGGTTTTGGTTACCGAACCTACGGTTTCCGGTTTGCACGATTTAAAAAGAGTGTACGAATTGGTGAAAAAATTTAATCTGAAAGCCGGTTGCATTATTAATAAATACGATATTAATAAATACGTTTCAGATGAGATAATACGATTTCTTGAAACGGAGAAAATAGACAGACTGGCAAATTTGCCTTATGACAAAGCATTTACGGAAGCAATGACACAAGGATTAACAATTGTTGAAACAAACAACAACATAAAACAGTTTCTTGAAGAAACTTGGGAAAAAATAATTGAAAAAATGTAGAGACAGTTTGCGGCTGTTTCTCGCAGCCGGATTAAAGAATATATGATTTATTAACAATACCAAATAAAATTAAAACAAGATGAAAATTGCATTTACAACAAAAGGAAAAGATTGGAACGCAATGATGGATCCGCGTTTCGGAAGAACAGAATATTTCTTAATTTACGATGATGAAACAGAAGAAATAATTGTTAAAGATAACGGTGATTCTACACAGGAAGCACACGGAGCAGGACCTAAAACAGCTCAAAAATTATTCGATTTGCAGGCAAAGATTTTGATTACGGGTAACGGACCGGGAGGAAATGCCGGACTTGTTCTCGAAAAAGCCGGGATTGAAATTTATACGGGTGCAGGAGAAATGACGGTAAAAGAAGCCTATGAAGCCTATAAAAATAAAAAATTGCCTCTTAAATTGATGTAAATATTGTCAATTCTGTATGTTTTTTGAAGACAGAAATGTATTTTTGTGAAAAAAGATAACTTATGTTAAAAAAAGAAGATGTACTTAAAAATATTTCGGATGTTATGCACCCCGCAATTAATTTTTCGTTGGTAAAACTCGGAATTGTAAGTGATGTTAAAATTGGGAATAACACAGCAACGGTAGTGTTTGCTTTACCTTTTCCGAATATTCCGATATTGTATGATTTGATTTTTTCAATTTCACAACCGATAATGGATATGGGATTGGAATTTAAATACGACACACGAATAATGACAGAAACCGAAAAAAATGAATTTTTAAAACTTGAAGCCGAGGGTTGGAATGAATCGAATGATTAATTACTGTTGAAATTCGATAAAGAGTTAATAATATGATAATTACAGAACTTGTTGATACTTTAAAAACAGCGTTGGTCATTACCGGATTTGTTTTTGTGATGATGCTTGCTATTGAATACATTAATGTTCAAACAAAAGGACTATGGCAAAAAGCAGTTTCCAAAAATAAATTTAAACAATATTTTTTCTCGGCATTTCTCGGAGCTGTTCCGGGCTGTTTGGGTGCATTTACTGCTGTGGGGATGTTTACCCACGGTATGTTATCAATTGGTGCAATTGTAACAACAATGATTGCAACAAGCGGGGACGAAGCCTTTGTTATGTTTGCAATGTTTCCCGAAAGAGCAATTATTTTAACAATTATTATTTTCGGAGTCGGAATTTTTGCCGGTTGGCTAACCGATAAGTTTTTGAAACCGGAAAAATTTAAATTAAAACTTAAAGACCCCGGATTTGCAATTCATCAAAATGAAAAATGTGTTTGTTTTAATAAAAAAAATATTTTTACACAACTTACAAAACCTTCTGTTTACAGAATCGCTTTATTTGTATTTTTAGTTGCATTAATAACAGGGATTTTAACAGGTATATTAGCCGGAAATTCAAAAGAATGGATTCGAATAACAGTCTTAATTGCTGTCGGTTTTTCTTTGTTTATTGTATTAAGTGTCCCCGACCATTTTTTAAAAAAACATCTTTGGGAACATGTAGTAAAAGTGCATTTACCCAAAATATTTATGTGGACATTCGGGACATTATTATTTTTTGCATTTTTAATGAAATACATAGATATTGAAACTTGGATATCGTCAAATATGTTTGCAGTATTATTAATTGCCGTTTTGGTGGGAATAATTCCGGAATCCGGACCGCATTTAATATTTGTAACATTATTTGCACAAGGCAGCATTCCTTTCAGTATATTGCTTGCAAGTTCAGTTGTTCAGGATGGTCACGGAATGTTACCTTTATTAGCTGAATCAAAAAAAAGTTTTATTATTGTTAAAAGTATAAATATAATTTTTGGTCTTGCTGTCGGATTATTTGGTTTGTTATTTAATTTTTGATATTTATTTAATAATATTAACACACATAGTATGGATTTAAAATTTGCATTTGCAGTTAATAATGACGGTGAATTTCAGGAAACACACTTTGGTGATGCCGATAAATACCTTATTTATGAACATGATTCAAAAGAAATGATTTTTATTAATGAAATCATAAATAAAAATAAAGATATAGACGAAAATAAAAAACACGGTTCCGAGAAAAAAGGAAATGCCGTTATTAATTATTTGACTGAAATAAATGTAAATATTCTGGTATCTCGACAATTCGGCCAAAATCTTAAAATGATTAATAAACATTTTGTTCCTGTTCTTATTACTGATGAAAATATTAATAATACGATTAAGTTTCTTGAAAAAAATGTATTTTTGATTTATAAAGAATTAAGAATTAAAGAAACCGATTATAATCTTTTTCGAGTGAAGAATGGTATTTTAAAATGATATTGTAATGAAAATTTCAGTTTTAACCGAAAATTGTGCTTCAGAATATTTCCTTGCAGAACACGGTTTATCCTATTTTATAGAATACGATAACAAAAAAATTCTTTTTGATACCGGAGCAACCGATGTATTTCTTAAAAATGCGAAAAAGTTTAATGTCAATGTTGATGAGGCAAATGTTATTGTATTAAGCCACGGGCATTGGGATCACGGAAACGGATTGAAGTATATTAATAATAAACCTTTGCTTTGTCACCCGGATGTGTTTATAAAACGTTTTCGGAAAGGCGAAAATAAAAATATCGGTTTGGATTTGTCTTATGAAGAAATAACAAATAAATTTTCTTTAATAACAAGCAAAGAACCGTATTACATTACGCCGAATATTATTTTTCTGGGTGAAATCCCGCGTTTAAATAATTTTGAAGCACAAAAAACAACATTTATTACCGAAAACGGCGATGACGATTTTGTTACCGATGATTCTGCTCTTGCAATAATAAAAGATGAGGAATTAATAATTGTTTCAGCTTGTTCACACTCAGGTATTTGTAATATTACCGAATATGCTGAAAAGATTACGGGTATCAAAAAAGTAAAAGCGGTTATCGGTGGGTTTCATCTTAAAAAACAGGACAATCAAACAAAAAAAACGATTGAATATTTTAAAAAAATAAAAGTTGAGAAGTTATTGCCTTCTCATTGCACACAATTACCGGCATTGGCTGCTTTTTATGAGGCATTTAAAATTAACCGGGTAAAATCCGGTATGATATTTAATTTTTAACAAATGAAAACCTATTTTGAATGTATTCCGTGTTTTATGCAGCAGGCATTAAAAGCCGGAAAAATGACGGCAGAAAATGATAAACAACTCAAGAAAATTCTTGATGAAACCGGTTGTTTGATTAAATCCTTTTCTTTAGAAAGCACACCGGCAGAATACGGTGCCGAAGTTTATAAACTGATAAGAGAAATTACCGGAGTTGAAGATCCTTATAAAGAGATTAAAAAACAAAGTATTGAAGATGCAAAAAAGTTGTATCCGGAATTAAAAGAAATTGTTGAAAAATCGAGAAACAGATTGTTAACAGCTGTTCGTATTGCCATTGCCGGAAATATTATTGATTTCGGCGTAAATAAAAAGTTCAGTTTAAAAGAAGACGTACAACGTATTTTAACACAGGATTTTGCAATTTTTGATTTCCTGCAATTTGAGAAAGCCCTTCGGGAAGCAAGAACAATTTTATACCTCGGCGATAATGCCGGCGAATCGGTTTTTGATAAATTACTTATTGAAGAAATATCGGATAAAAAAGTAATTTATGCTGTACGAGAAATTCCCGTGATAAACGATGCCGTTTATGAAGATGCGATTGCATCCGGTTTGGACGAGCTTGCCGAAATCATATCTTCGGGAGCAAAAGCACCCGGAACTATTCTCAGCCAATGCAACGATGAATTTATTGAAATTTTTAATACGGCAGATATCGTAATCAGCAAAGGGCAGGGAAATTACGAAGGATTGTCGGATGTTAAACGTTCCGTCTTTTTCTTGTTGAAAGCAAAATGCGGCGTCATTGCTCGGGATTTAAGGGTAAATGAAAATGATATAATTATTAAAGGAATTAATCTTCTGCCGAACTAATTAATCAAAACGGCTATCTTTGTATTGAATTTGAATAAAACAATATGTCAGTATTTTTTTTAAAACTAGTTTTATTAGTAACATTTTTGAATAATCAATTGCTTACGGCTCAAGATATTCCGTGGAATCTTGCAGAAGATACCGGAAAAATGAAAATATACACGCGTTTACCGGAGAATTCTCCTTTTAAAGAATTGAAAATAACATTGTCTGTTGCTGCACCGCTTTCAAAAATAATTGCGGTTTTAGATGATGCGGAAAACTATACAAATTGGGTTTATTCTTGCTCCGCATCACATACTGTAAAGACTGATAATAAAGGTAATTTTTATTATTATGTAAAGTTTGATTTGCCTTGGCCTTTGTCAGACAGGGATATGATTCAGCATTCTGTTCAAACTCAGGATTCCGAAACTTTAGTTGTTACTATTCTTACAAAAACAGTATTAAATAATGTCATTGTTGAAAAAGGTGTTGTCAGAATGACTCAAAGTACGGTAAAATGGGAATTGACTCCGATATCCGAAAATTTAACTAAAATTGATTATTCCGTCAGGAGTAATCCCGGAGGTGATATTCCTTCTTGGCTTGTTAATTTGGTTGTGGAAAAAGGACCGAAAGAAACAATGTTGAAATTAATCGATCGGGTTAAGAAGATAACAGTTAAAGAAGATGATGTTTATGTGATTGATTATTAGTATTTAAATGAGTATTTTTGATTTGCTTGTAAATTTAAAAACAGATGAATAAAAAAACGAAAATCGGCATTATAATCTGCGATCGGTATCGTAATTGTGCCGGCGGAAAATGTTTCAGAGCATTAAAAAACAGAGAAGGTGCTTTTGATATTTATAAAAACGATGAAGAAGTAGAATTGGTAGGATATACAAACTGCGGAGGATGCCCCGGCGGAAATATCGAATATGCTCCGGAAGAAATGAAAAATAACGGTGCCGAAGTCATTCATTTGGCAACGGGCTTTGTTGTGGGCTATCCGCCGTGTCCGTATATTGATGATTTTAAGAATGTTATAAGAGAAAAATTCAATATGGAAGTGGTTGTAGGTACGCATCCGATACCTCAAAAGTATTCGGATATCCACGGTAAAATCGGAACTTGGAAATCGGATGCTTGGCAAGAAAAAATTAAACCTACTATGGCTGATGAAAAAACTCGAATTGATTATAATTAGTGTCTGTCTGTAAAGTCAAGGCTTCACTCAATTTGCTGAAAGGTAACTTTTTTAATAACTTTAAATTCATTGAATTAAAAAAGTGAAGCCTTGACTATTTTTGACTTCTAATCTCTAATTCTTAATTTTTGATATGATGTATAAATACTTATTCGGTCCTGTACCGTCAAGGCGTTTGGGTATGTCGCTCGGAGTAGATTTGGTGCCGCACAAAGTGTGCACGCTCGATTGTGTTTACTGCGAATGCGGTGCTACTACAAAACTCACACTCGACAGAAAAGAGTACATTCTTTACGATAAAGTTACTGTAGAATTGGAGCATTTCTTTTCTGAAAACCCCGATCCGGATTACATAACTTTTTCCGGTTCGGGCGAACCGACTTTAAACAGTCGTATCGGGGATGTATTGAATTTTATAAAAAAAATTAAACCGCATATTCCGGTTGCCGTATTAACCAACGGAACTTTGTTGCAAGATGAAACGGTCAGAAAAGAATTAATGAATGCTGATGTCGTATTGCCGTCTTTGGATGCGGTTGTGCAATCGTCATTTAATAAAATTAACAGACCGTTTAAAAACATTGATATTGAAGAATATACAGATGGTATTGTAAAATTTTCCGGTGAATTTAAAGGTAAAATTTGGCTTGAAATTTTGATTATTCCCGGATTTAATGATGATATCGAAAATTTAAGACGGTTTAAAGATGTATTTTTAAAAATTAATCCCGATCGTATTCAATTAAATACTTTAGATCGTCCCGGAACTGTTTCCGATTTGCATCCGGCAGACAGAAAACAACTTCAAAAAATTATTGATTATTGGCAGCTCAATAATGTTGAAATTATTGCATCAGTTCCGGAACGGAAGGAAGTAAAATCTTACCGTGAAGATACCGAGACTGCAATTCTCGAAACCATAGCAAGAAGACCTTGCACACTTGATGATTTACATAAAATCCTCGGTATTCATATTAATGAAATTAATAAATATCTCGGTGTGCTTGAAGAACAAAAAAAAATCAAGAATGTTCGTTTGGAACGCGGTGTGTTTTATCAAATTACATAAATTAAATGACAGATAATTTAAATTATTTTGTACTTTTGAAAGAAAAAGATTTATGAAATCACGTGAATTATCCGGTCAATATAAAAAAACTGTTATAACATTAAGACGAGCCGTCGGAATTCTCGGTATTGCTTTACCGCTTATTGTTGCAATTGGAGCTGTAACTTTGGGAAATTGTCATTGTATTCAACGTTCGATAAGTCTGTATTACAATACGGTTATGCGTAATATTTTTGTCGGTATTTTATCGGCTACGGCACTGTTTATGTTTGCCTATCGCGGTTACGACTATCGCGACCGTATTGCCGGTATTGCCGCATTTGTTTTTGCCCTCGGTATTGCGTTTTTCCCGGCAACAAAAGAAATGATTATTAACTGTAACTATGATATTCTGCAACTCCGGCGTGTCGGTTGGGTTCGAACTGTACATTTAGTTTCGGCGGCATTATATTTTTTAACGCTTGCGTATATTTCTTTGTTTTTGTTTACCCTTACTGATCCGAAACTTGTTTTTACCGAACAAAAAAGAAAAAGAAACAGAATTTATCGCATTTGCGGATATATAATTATCGGCAGTTTGCTGCTGATTGCAATTTATATGCTTTTTATTTTTCCTCACCATTCACAATACGACCGTTATCACCCGATTTTTTGGCTTGAAAGCATTGCCCTTTGGGCTTTCGGAATTTCTTGGCTGATAAAAGGAGAAGTGGCTGTGAAAGATAAAAAAATCAATCTTTAAAAATAAAATAAACCGCCAAAATCAAGAACACAAAACCGATGAGGTGATTTAATTTAAATCGGTTGTTAAAAACAAGCATTGAGAAAATCGTAAATACAACAAGCGTTATAACTTCTTGTATTACTTTTAGTTGCATAAGACTGAAAGGTCCGCCGTTTTCTTTGTATCCGATACGGTTTGCCGGAACTTGAAAAAAATACTCAAATAATGCCAAACCCCAACTGATTAAAATAATTGAAATCAGTCCCAGTTTATTAAACCAATTCCAATGCGAAAATTTTAAATGACCGTACCATGCGAAAGTCATAAACGTATTTGATAAAATCAGTAAACCGATTGTAGTAAGAGCTTTCATACGAATTGTTTTTTGCAAAATTGTAAATAATTATTCAAGAATATTAATAAAACCTGATTTTTATTAATTTCGTCATCTGTTTATAAAATTAAAGATGTCAAAAATTATTGCCGTAATACGAAATTATAAGAATATAGGTTTTATTATTACTCCTTTTTTTTATCAAAGAAAAAATGAGTATTTTATTGAAGTTACGGAAGCAGTAACTCCCGAAATTGCCGAAAAATCAGGAAATTTGACCGATGATGAATTAAGCATCATAAAATCTATTAATGCTTACTCGGATAAAAATTTGACAAAAATTTTCGGAAAACGACAAAAAACTAATGATTTTTTTAAAACTTTAAGTAAAGATGATATTGAAAAACGTATCAGACCTTTTATTGAAAAGCAACTTGTAATTGTTATTGATAAGATTAAAGAAGCCGGTTTGCTGCTTTATTTGAGAAAGGATAAATTTACTACTTTATATCCCGAGGATGAGATTGAGATTAAGACCGAACCGGCAAAAACCGTTTTTAATATTGAAAAAACCGAAAACGGGACAAAATATTATCTGTCTGTAAAACATAAAGATAAGATTGTCAGTTTATTCGGTAAAACAGGTATTATTTTAACAAATGAACCTTGTCGCTTGGTTTTAGAAAACAAAATGTATTTTTTCGATGATATCGACGGAAAAAAATTATTACCTTTTTTCAGCAAAGAACAACTTTTAATTCCTGCCGGTTTCGAAAAAAAATGGTTTGAAGTTTTTGCTTTTAAAGCAATGAAAAAATATCATGTTAAGCCCTCGGGTTTTTCTGTTACTGAAAAAACAGAAAATTTTAAACCGAGAGTTTCTTTGGAAAAAGATTGGAAAGGCGAATATACTTTTTTGCTCTTTTTTAAATATGAAAGCGGAGAATACCAATACGGTTTGCCCTGTGAACCGAAACTTTTTTTTGATGAGGATAAATTTTCTTTTATGAAAATTTTAAGAAATGAAAAAGCTGAAAGCCAACTTGTAGAAAAAATAAAACTTGCCGGTTTAATCGAACAAAACGGCGGTACTTTTAAAATTTCATATTCCGGTAAAGATATTGGGATACAAAGACATAACTCGATTCTATGGTTAAAAGAAAATAAATTGGTTTTTGAAGAAAACGAAATTGAGATTAAACAAAATTTCTTTAAAACCGAATATTTTACCGAAGAAATAAGTTTGGAGATTAAAGCCGAGAACGGCAAAGATTGGTTCGATATATACGGAACGGTTTCTTTCGGAAAGTTTAAAATTCCTTTTATTCAACTGAAATCAAATATCTTAAATAACAATCGAGAATTTATTTTGCCGGATAACACAATTGCAATAATTCCTGATGAATGGTTTGCAAAATACGGCGATTTATTTTTGCTCGGAGAAGAAAACAAAAAGGGTTTAAAAATCGGCAAAACGCATTTTACTGCTTTGGATAAGTCTGATATTCAAGGAATTGATGATTCGTATAAAGAGAATTTTAAAAAATTGTTAACTTTTAACGATTATTCGGTTACTATGCCGCTGAATATTAAAGCCGAATTAAGACCATACCAAAAAGACGGTTTTAAGCGAATGACATTTTTGCGAAATGCCGATTTCGGTGTCTGCCTTGCCGACGATATGGGTTTGGGTAAAACCTTGCAGACCATTACGCTTTTGCAAGATACAATTAATGAACGAAAGGAAAATAAGAAAAATTATTCGATAAAAGACAGAAAACAAGAACAATTAAGTCTGTTTTACGAACCGGATGAAAAAAACAAATATACCAAAAAAGCAAGTTTAATTGTTATGCCTGTTTCCTTAATTCATAATTGGTTTAATGAAATAAAGCACTTTGCTCCCGATTTAAAAGCCCTTAAATATGTCGGAAATAAACGACAAAATTATATCCGAAAGTTTGATAATTTCGATGTTGTGTTGTCAAGTTATGCTACCGTAAGAAATGATATTGAATTAATTAAGGAGCACGAATTTTTATATGTTATTTTGGATGAAAGCCAATTTATAAAAAATTCGGCATCTAAAACTTATCGTGCAATTTTAGAGTTAGAATCGGAATTCAGAGCCGTTTTGACCGGAACACCGATAGAAAATTCATTATCTGATTTATGGTCGCAAATGAATTTTTTAAATGACGGAATGCTCGGAAGTAAAACTTTTTTCAGAGAAATTTTTATAAAACCTATTGAAAAAGAACACGATGAAATTTCAGAGCAAAAGTTAAAATCAATTATCAACCCGTTTATTATCAGAAGAACAAAAAAAGAAGTTGCAAAAGATTTACCCGAATTAGCGGAGCAAGTTATTTATTGTGTCGCCGATGAGGAGCAAAAATCTGTTTACGAAAAAGAAAAGTCAAAAATCAGAAACAAACTTTTGGAATTGGCGGAAACAGGGCAAAAGAAAAATATTTCGGCAGAAGTTTTGTCGGCATTAATGAAATTAAGACAAATTTCCAATCATCCGATATTAGTTGATGAAAATTACAAAAGCGAATCGGGAAAATTTAACGAGGTTATCAGAAATATCAAGAATTTAATTTCAGAAAATCATAAAGTGCTGATTTTTTCATCATTTGTAAAGCATTTGAATTTGTTTTCTTCATACTTTGATAAAAATAATATAAAATATTCGCAATTAACCGGAAAAACAAAAGACAGAGAAAAGGTTGTTTCGGAGTTTCAGGATAACAAAGAGAATAAAGTTTTTTTAATTTCGATAAAAGCCGGCGGCACGGGATTAAATCTTACGGAAGCTGATTATGTTTTTATTCTTGACCCGTGGTGGAATCCGGCGGTTGAAAAACAAGCCGTGAACAGGGCACATCGTATCGGGCAAAAGCGTAATGTGATGGTATATAAATACATTACCGAAAACACGGTTGAAGAAAAAATTCTGAAACTTCAAAACGAAAAATCGGAATTGGCAAATTTGATTGTTAATAATGAAAATCCGCTCGGAAAATTGTCGGAAGAAATGTTATTTGCTTTGTTTGAATAGGAGACTTTCCAAGTTTTTAAAACTTGGAAAGTCGGAAAAGATAATTATTCATTTATCAGTTGTTTTCTTGCTTCTTCAAGCAGTTCGGGTTTTTCTGCCGGAGGATACTGTAAATCCAGCGATTTCATTTTTTCATAAATAATTTTGCCGATGGCAATACGCGAAAACCATTTATTGTCTGCCGGAATAATGTGCCACGGTGCATTTTCCGAAGATGTTTCGTTAATCATATCTTCAAAAGCTTTTCGGTAATTGTTCCAATATTTACGTTCTTTGATATCTCCTGTGCTGAATTTCCAATTTTTCTTAGGTGTATCGAGTCGAGCCAGAAAGCGTTTTTTTTGTTCGTCTTTCGATAAATTTAAAAAGAACTTTAAGATATGAGTACCGTTTTCGGATATGTGTTTTTCAAAATTGTTGATTTGGTCGTATCTGTTTTTCCAGAAATCGGCATTAATTTTATCAACTGAATCAATTCCGGGAATTCGTTCTCCGAGAATATATTCGGGATGAACTTTTGTTACAATAACATTTTCGTAATGCGAACGGTTGAAAATTTCAATCATTCCTCTTTCGGGCAAAACTTTGTAATGCCGCCAAATATAATCGTGTTGCAGCTCAATTTTTGAAGGTGCTTTAAAACTGTGTACGCGGCAACCTTGCGGGTTTAATCCGCCGAAGACGTGTCTTATGGCTCCGTCTTTTCCGGCAGCATCCGATGCCTGCAAAATAATCAATAACGAATATCTGTCGTCGGCATAGAACATTTCTTGCATTTCTTTAAGCTCTTTTGTGTTTTTTTTAAGCTCTTTTTTTGCCGAATCTTTTGTGTATGTGCCTGCATATTTTGTATCGTAATCTTCGATGTTGATTTTTTTTCCCGGCTTGACTGAAATTTTGTTAATGTCGAAATTCATAAGATTGTTTTTTTATTAATAATTATAAAATTAGAGATTAGTATCTGATCCCGAAAATTAAAATATCATCAATTTGCTTAGATTGTTTTTTTCGGTCAAAATATGTTTTTTCAAGTATTTCTTTTTGTTCTGCCGGTGGTTTTTGATTTATTTCAATTAAAAGTTCACGAAATCGTTTGATGGTAAATTTTTGAATTTTATTTTCGTTTATCCCGAATTGGTCTGCATAACCATCAGTAAATAAGTATATTATGTCGTCTTTTTGCAGTTTAAATTTTTGTTTTTTAAAGGCAATTTCTTTATAATAAATTCCGATGGGATTGGAAACGGCTTCTAATTCAATAATTTCATTGTTTCGGATAAGATATGCCGAGTTATTTGCTCCGGCAAAATAAAGTTCGTCGGTATCGGTATTAATACTGCATAATGAAATATCAATACCATCGGATTGTTCGTTAAATTTACCTGTTTGGCGGAATGATTTTTTCAGAATAAAACGCATTTCTTCTAAAATTAAATCAGGGCGAGTAAGGTCTGAAATTAAAGTTAATTCATTCAGAAATGAAATTCCCTGCATACTGATAAATGCTCCCGGAATTCCGTGTCCGGTACAGTCGGCTGCGGCAAAAACAATGAAATTATCTTTTTTTACCGCCCAATAAAAATCACCGCTGACGATTTGTAGGGGTTTAAATAATACAAAATGACTTTTGAAAAGTCGGTTTAATACTTTTTCGGACGGCAGAGCAGCTGTTTGTATTTTTTTTGCATATTCAATACTGTCCGTAATTTTTTTATTCTGTTTTTGAATGAGGTTGTTTATTTTCTGTTTTTGTTTTAGGGTAATAAAAATGATGAATATTAATACAATCAGAAACAGTACGACAGCACCGAAAATATAATTTTGAGTCTTTTTTATTTTTAATTCACTGTCTCTTTTTGCTAATTCTAATTTTTGGCGGTTTATTTCTTCTTGTTTTTTAGCAGAGAGGTATTTACTTTCACTTTCTTGTATCTGTTGCAGCTTTTCTTTATTTATAATGCTGTCTTCCAGTGTTTTGTATTTCTTAAAATAGTTTAATGCATCTTCATAATGATGTTCGTTTTCATAAATTTCTGAAATTTGTAAATAAATATCTCTGATGAATGAAATGGATTTTATGCTTTCGGCAAGTATTAATGCTCTGTCCGAATAGTCTTTTGCTCTGCGGTATTTGTTTGTTTTATTGTAAACATCAGCTAATCCTAATAAAATATAAATTTTGCCCTGTTTGCTGTTATATTTTTCGGTAATAATCATAGCCTTAGCTAAATACAATTCTGCATTATGATAATTTTTTTGTTTGGAATAACAATCGGCCATATTGTCAAAAATTTGAGCTTTTAATATCTCATTTTTTTCTTTTTCGGCATATTTTAATGCTTTTTTTAAATAGCTTAAAGCCGTTTCGATATGATTTAATTGAGTCTCCACAATTCCTATATTGCTGTTAATCTTAGCAATTGCACTTTCGTTATGATATTTTTCGGAAATTTCTAATGCTTTTTTATAATATTTTATTGATTTTTGAAAGTTATTTAAATAATAATGAATTAATCCGAGGTGAAAAAATTGTGCGGCAGACTCTTTTTCCGGAATAATTCCGTTATTTATCAAAGTATCCGTAATTTTCTGTGCGTTCAGAAAGTTATTTAGTGCAACCGAATAATATCCTTTGTCGATATATATATTGGCAATTCCCGAATGAATATTTGCCTTTAATTTCAATACTTCTGTTTTAATCATTTGCGATTCGGAATATTTTATTAAATGATTGCAAATTTGCATCGCTTCATTATAATCCTTTTCTGCGGAACTGAAATTTAAATCATTATATTCAATAAGGGCAACAGAATAATAACACTCAGCTAATAAGAAACTTCCGGTTTCTTTTTGCGATTGTTTTTTTGAATTCATCAGTTGTTCAGAACATATTTTTCCTTTTCTCAGGAAATATAAAGCAGAATCATTTTGGTCAGAACTGTTATATAAACGACTTATTTCCAGGTAATTTTTTATTCTGATACTATCCGATTTTTCATACTCGGAAGCATTAATAAGAGAATCGATTTGTATGTTCTGAGAAAAAATATATACAGAAAAAAACAGCAAAAAATATGTTAAAGTGTATCTTTTCGGCATTATTTTGAGAATTGATTTCAGTTTGCAAGATAATTGAAAAAAGCCTAAAATAAAAATGATTTTTTTTTATTTATCCGTGCCAAACTAATAAAAGTTCCCTATTTCCCGGAGACATAAAAAGGTATGATAAGATAAATTGTTCTTTTCCGTATTTGGTAATAAATGCTGTTATTGTTCCTTTTTCTTCGGCTTGAAAAGGAGCAAGTACAAAATCTTTTTTGAAATCGTAGCCTCCGCCGCCTTTTATTTTAAATAAAGTTTCTTTGCTGCACCAATGAAGATATATCTCTTTATGCGTTTTTATTGTTTTAATTTCTGTGTCGGGAATAAATTTTGATGCCGTTTTCAGTATCCTGTCCGAAATTATTTCAATATCAATTCCCGTATTTTTATTTTTGCTTAAAATAATGCCGATATAATTTTTAGAATGTGTAATTGAAATGTGTCGGTCGATCTTAAGGTAAGGGCTGCCGTTGTTATTGTATTGTATTTCTGTATAAAATCCGAGCATTTTTTTAAGCAGGATTCTTGTGCCGAGCCATTCAATTTTCCGTTTTTCATTTTTTATTTTCAGAAAATTCGCAATTTCGTTATCTTTCAGAAAGTTCTTAATTTGTTGAAATAAAAAATCCGAATTCTTTTCAAATTTTGCAAGTTTCAATGAATAATCGTTGTTTGTTTTCTCAAAAATGATGTTTAAATCGGGCATATTTTCCTTATCTTTGTTCACAACAAAAAACAAAAGTAATAAAAATATGAAGATATTCACTTCTGATATTACACGGCAAGCCGATAATTATACCATTGAAAACGAACCGATTTCCTCCTTAAGTTTAATGGAGCGTGCAGCTTCGCGAGCCACGGATAAAATTTTAAAATTATATTTTGATAAAATAAACTTTGCTGTTTTTGCAGGACCCGGAAACAACGGCGGCGACGGATTGGTTATTGCCCGACTGCTTGCCGAAAAAAGTTTGAATGTTTCGGTTTACTTTGTAAAATTTACCGATAAAGTTTCCGGTGATTTTAAAGTAAACCTTGAACGACTTAAATCACTTAAAGAAGTTCCCTTTTTTGTTCTTGACGATATTGAAAAGTTTCCCTGCATAAAAAAAAATACCTTAATAATTGATGCTGTGTTCGGTTCCGGTTTATCTCGTTTGTTAAGCGGTTTGCCGGAAGAAACGGTAAAGAAAATAAATGAATTACCCAATGAAGTGGTCTCAGTAGATATCCCGTCCGGGCTTTTCGGTGAGAATAATCCGAATGAAAAGAGAACAATTATTCGTGCAAATCATACGATTACGTTTCAATATCCTTCACTTTCTTTTTTGTTTCCGGAAAACGAACAATATGTCGGCGATTTTCATACCATTGATATCGGAATTCACGAAGATTTTATTAAAAAAACAAATACACCTTTTTATTATGTTCATAAAGAGGATGTTAAAATAAAAAAACGCAAAAAATTTTCGCATAAAGGAAATTACGGGCATGCCTTGTTAATTGCCGGAAGTTACGGAAAGGCAGGGGCTCAAATTTTTTCGGCAAAAGCTGCTCACAGAACAGGTGTCGGATTGCTTACGGCTGTTGTGCCGTCATTAAACTACCTGATTTTGCAAATTTCGTCTCCCGAAACGATGCTTTATATCAATGAAAACAAAAAAAATATTTCCGATTTACCGAGTTTAGAAAAATTTAATGCAATTGCAACAGGTCCGGGTATAGGGTTTGCCGGAGAAACAAAAAAAATGCTTAAAATTTTGCTCGAAACTTACGATAAACCTGTAGTTTTTGATGCCGATGCAATTACAATCTTATCAGAAAATAAAAATTGGCTAAAAAGTGTTCCTGCAGAAAGTATTTTTACGCCTCACCCGAAAGAATTTGAACGCTTAGTCGGCAAAAGCAAGAATAATTTTGATGAGATGCAAAAACAAATTGAATTTTCCGAAAGATATAATGTTTTTGTTGTTTTAAAAGGAGCACATACGGCAATAACAACACCCGAAGGCAAGGTTTATTTTAATTCAACCGGAAACCCGGGTATGGCAACAGGCGGCAGCGGTGATGTTCTTACAGGCATTATCCTGTCTTTTTTATCGCAAAAATATACGCCTTTCGAGGCAGCACTATACGGTGTGTATATTCACGGATTGGCGGGCGATTTTGCCGCAGAACAGAAAGGACAATACCCGCTTATTGCTTCGGATATTGTTAATTTCTTACCCGATGCTCTTAAAAGTACCGAATAACTTTTTATTTTACTGCAATAGTTTCTATTTCTATTAATACCCCAAGCGGAAGTTCTTTTACGGCAAAAGCAGCTCTTGCCGGCGGATTTTCAGAGTAATATTTTTCGTAAACTTCGTTCATTGCCGTAAAATTAATCATATCACTTAACAAACAGGTTGATTTTACAACATCGGAAAATGAATAAGATGCTTCGTCTAAAATTGCCGAAATATTTTTCATTACTTGTTCGGTTTGTTCTTTTATTCCGCCGCCAACTATTTTTCCCGTTTTCGGATTTATCGGAACTTGTCCCGAAATATATAATGTATTTCCGGCTTTTACTGCCTGACTGTACGGACCTATTGCTTTAGGAGCTTTATCTGAATTTACAATTTGTTTCATAATGTTTATATTAAATTTTCACAAAAGTAATAAAAAGTATAATTAAAACGATACATTTTATTGTATTTATAATATTGATAATTAAGTTTTTAAATTCAATAATTATTTTATATTTTTGTTTTATCTGATTAATCACAGCTTGTTGATGAAACATAAATATTTTTTATTATTTTTAATTATTATTGGTGTATTCTTGAGTGACTGCTTGCATTCGCAAAAAAATAATACAAGTACTGCTGTTGAAATAAAAACAGACAGTGTTATAAATATTTCAGATTCATCAGTTCTTCAACAGCATAAAATTCAGTTTTTACAAGAAAATGTTATTTCGAAAAGTGCTGAATTAAAAGATAAGGATAGAATTATTGAAGAATTAAAATACACACAAAAAATAATTTTAATTACAGGAATTTTAATTTTTATAATATTATTCTTTATTGCAAGAAAGCAGTATAAAAAAATAAATAACAAATTCCGAGAAAAGAATAAGGAAATTATAACTCAAAGAGAAGAAATAGAAAAACATAAAAACCATATCACTCAAAAAACAATTGATTTATTGGTGTTAAATAAAGAACTAAAAGAGAATAATGAATTGAGAGAAGGTTTGACGGGAATGATTGTTCATGATTTAAAAAATCCGATAAGTAATATTATCAATTTATCTGAAAACCGTGAGATTACTTTTTTTGCAAAAGATATGTTGATAATGGTTGAGAATATTTTAGATATTCAAAAATATGAAGGAATGATTATGCCTCTTAATTTAAAAAACATTTCTTTAAAAAAAATAACGAATGAGGCGGCAGCACAAGTAAGTTTATATGCCGAACATAAAAATATAGAAATAAGGAACAATGTCGGAGACAAAATAAATGTATTTGCCGATGAAGAAATAATAAGAAGAGTATTTGTGAATTTGCTGTCTAATGCAATAAAATATACTTTTAATAACGGATTGATTAAGATTGAATCTGAAATTGATAATGCTAACCCTAAAAAAGTTAAAGTTACAATTACTGATAACGGAATAGGTATTAAAAAAGACAAAATACCTCTAATTTTTAATAAATTCAGCCAAATTATTGCGAGAAATACCGGAGAAGCACGCTCAACCGGTATTGGTCTTACTTTTTGCAAAATGGCTGTTGAAGCTCACGAAAGTGATATTATTGTTAAATCTGTTCCCGGAGAATTTACTTCTTTTGAATTTTATCTGCCTGTAAAAATTATTGAGGATATTTTAACTAATGCCAATAAAGATAAAACTAAACAAAGTTACTTAAACAATAATGATAAAAGGTACTTAGAAAAAATTTATAATAATTTAAAAGATGCAGAAGTATATGAAATAAGTAAAATCAGAGTTATTTTGAGTTCTGTTGATGAAAAGTTTTCCGAAAATGTTAAAATGTGGAAAAAAAATTTAAATAATGCAGTATATAATTGTAACTTTGAACTGTACAACCAATTAAGAGATGAAATTGTTTTAAATCAATTAAGATAAATGGACAAATTTTCGGAAAATAAAATTTTAGTTGTTGATGATGATCCGCATGTGATTAACAGAATTGTAGATATTTTGTCCGATGAAACATCAAAATATATTTTTTATCAGGCAAACGACGGAAATATTGCATTTAAAATTGCAGAAAATAAACTTCCTGATTTAATAATTACAGATTGGGATATGCCTTTTGTAAACGGTATCGAATTGATAAAAAAAATAAAAGATAATTCCGTAACAAAAGAAATCCCGATTATTATGGCAACGGCTGTTATGCAATCTTCAAAGGATTTGAAAATGGCTTTAGAAGCAGGTGCGGCTGATTATATCAGAAAACCTATTGATGAAATTGAATTGATTGCCCGAGTTCAATCCGTAATTAAAATTTCTGAATATAATAAAAAAATAATAGATAATAAAAATCGTGAAATTGCCGAGAATGCTTTAATGTTAATTCGAAATAATAAATTTAATATTCAACTGATTAAAAAATTAAAAGAACTACATGATAAATTAAGTGAGAAAGATGATGAAACCGAAAATTTATTTGAATTTATAATCAACAGCATCAATGAAAAAGTCAAACAAGATTCTTGGCAAAAGTTTGAATTAATTCTTAAATCTTCGAATGATAATTTTAGTGAGAAATTGATTGAACGATTCCCAAATTTGACAATCTCAGAAATAAAGTTGTCATCATTTTTAAAATTGGGAATGAATACAAAAGAAATAGCTTCTGTTTTATTCCAAAGTATGGACAGCATTAAAGTAGCACGCTCACGATTGAGAAAGAAATTAAATTTAAGTTCAGACCGTAATCTTTCGGTATTTTTATCTTCTCTGTAAATTTCTTAATAACTTAATTGCCGATATTTACTGTTATTTAAGGCATTTTGGGAACTAACTTGTTAAAATTTAACAGTTTTATCGAATTTGTTAACCTTTCGTTACCTTATTTATTGTTCAATGATAATTTTATCTGATAATTTTGCATTTAGAAATTTTAAATTTTACTGAAAAGGTATAAAATGAAAGATAAAGATAAGTTTCTCAATCAAGTTGAAAATATAATACAAGAATGTGAAGAACAAATTAAAGACTTAGAAGAGATTGTTAAAATTAAAAAAACAGTAAAACCTGAAAAAGACAGTAAACCAATAAAATAATTATAAATCTTTTAATATCAGAAATTATGACAAAAGCAGATTTAATATCAGCAATTTCAGCCGAAACAGGAACAGACAAAGTTATTGTAAAAAAAGTAATTGAATCGTTCACCGAAAATGTAAAAAAATCACTTATAAACAATAACAATGTTTATATGAGAGGTTTCGGAAGTTTTATTATTGTAAAAAAAGCCAGAAAAACAGCCCGAGATATCAGAAAAAATAAAAAGGTTGTAATTCCGGAACATTATGCACCTAAATTTAAACCTGTAAAATCTCTTGTTGATGCAGTGAAAGAAAATGTAAAATAATAAAAGTTTCAGCAAATTACAGTAAAAAACGTATCTCGAAACCGACAAGAATAAGCGGACAAGGATACGGAGAAACACAACTTGTTAACGATTGCGGTTGTGAAGGCGAAAAGAGTAAAAATCTCAAATGTACAGAAGAACAGCTTCAGCAAAATCTGTGTACAGAATTTATAATTATCCGATAATAACATAAACCTGAACTCAATATAAGATTTATCTCACAGAAGGCTGACGGTATATTAGATTTGTTGCTAAAAATCATGAAGTTATAACAGGTTATCTCAAGAGATTTTTAGTGCAAAGATGATGTGCCGTCAGCTTTTTTTACTTGTAAATTTCATTAATTCGCTCATATACTTCCTCATATTTACTCGTATTATCCCGACAGTACTTCATAAATCTGACTCGTATATGAGCTAATTATCTGAAACTGTGAGCAAAGCTTATATCGAGTTCAGGTTATAAGCAAACAATTAATATTTTTTTTGAAGCAGGTCTAACAGAGCCTGCTTTTATAGGCTTGAATATTAGTGTTTTATGAGGTATGTTTTTAAATATGTTTTTTTCTTTTGTTAAACAGTTATTTTTATTTCAAATTTGATTTTATATTGTATAACTTTATAAGCCGGAAAAGAAAATAAATTAACAAATTTAAATATATCATTATGTCAACATTAAAAAACAGACTCAAAGAAAAAATTGAAGCTCAAAGACCCAGAACCGTTCGCTTATTAAAAGAATTCGGTGATGTAAAAGTGGGTGAAGTAACAATTGCACAGGCAATTAACGGTATGCGAGGTGTTAAAGGATTAACTACCGATATTTCTTATCTCGATCCTTATGAAGGTATTCGTTTCAGAGGAAAAACAATTCCTGAAGTAATGAAAATTATGCCGAAACCTAAAGGTAAAGATTATCCCTACGTTGAAGGATTTTGGTTTTTCTTATTAACCGGTGATGTTCCTACGCAAAAAGAAGCTGAGGAAGTGGTAAAAGACTTTCAGCAAAGAAGAAAACTACCTCAATATGTTCTTGATTTATTAAGAAATATGCCTTGCGGAACTCATCCTATGGCAATGTTTTCGGCAGCACTTTTATCGATGCAACAAGAATCTAAATTCGCAAAATATTATGCTTCCGGTAAGTTTAATAAAATGGATGCTTGGGAATATATGTATGAAGATTCAACAGATATTCTTGCTCGTATTCCTTCTGTTGCTGCTTACATCTACAGAATGCGATTTAAAAGCGATATGATTATTGAACCTGACTATTCTTTGGATATGGGAGGAAACTTTGCTCACCAAATGGGTATTCCGGAACCTTATGATGATGTAGCTCGTATGTATTTTATTCTTCATTCCGATCACGAATCCGGAAATGTATCGGCTCATACAGCACATTTAGTTGCTTCGGCTCTTTCTGATGCTTATTATTCATTATCTGCCGGCTTAAACGGACTTGCAGGTCCTTTACACGGTTTGGCAAATCAAGAAGTATTATCTTGGGTGCAAGATGTGAAAACTAAAATGGGCGGAAAAGTACCTTCAGAAGAAGAAATGAAAAAATTTGTTTGGGATACACTTAATTCAGGAAATGTCATTCCGGGATACGGACATGCCGTTCTCCGAAAAACTGATCCGCGTTATCAATCGCAAAGAGAGTTTTGTTTAAAACATCTTCCGAATGACGAATTATTCAAATTTGTCGATATTCTTTATAAAGTTGTTCCGGATATTTTAAGAGAACACGGAAAAGCTAAAAATCCGTGGCCTAATGTAGATGCACAATCCGGTGTTATTCAATGGTTCTACGGATTAAGAGAATATGATTTCTATACAGTATTATTCGGTGTAGGTCGTGCAATAGGTGTTCTTGCCAATATCACTTGGGACAGAGCATTGGGTTATGCAATTGAAAGACCTAAATCTCTTACAACAGATATGTTGGAAGAAATTGCAGGGATTAAATAAATTGTTAAAATTAATAAAAAAAAGCTAACAGATGATTTATGTCTGTTAGCTTTTTTATTTCAAGGATTTTATCAATTACTTTTAAAATACAATTCCCCGGTATTGGGATAAGAAAACAAGTAAATTTTCTTTTAACATTTTTAATTGTTAACCTGAATTCGATATAAGCTTTGCTCACAGTTTCAATTAATTAGTTCACAGACGAGTCATATTTATGAAGTACTATCGGGATAATACGAATAAATATGAGGAAGTATGTGAGCGAATTAATGAAATTTATAAGTAAAAAAGCTGACGGCACATCATCTTTGCACTAAAAATCTTTTGATATAACCCGTTATAACTTCATGATTTTCAGCAACAAATCTAATGCACCGTCAGCTTTCTGTGAGAAAAATCTTATATCGAACTCAGGTTATTATCTCTTCTTTTTAATCGGTTTTTTATTCTTTTCAGGAAAAAAAGTGTTGTGATAAATAAAAACACACTGATTCCCATAAATAAAAAAATAACAAATTGATCGGATTTCAGAGATTGTACAGACCCTGTCAGTACATATCCGCCCCAATATTTCGGATCGGAAAGCATAGGGCTTGCTGTTTTTAAATAATCGAGTTTGGCTTGCCTTAAAGCTGTATTTTTAGTTTCATTTTCAGATAAATATTTGTAAAAATCGGTCATAATTTCGGATCCTGCATCATCGTTTACATTCCATAAACTGTAAACAACAGAAGCAGCTCCGGCGGTTAAAAAGCTTCGTGATAAACTGTAAACACCTTCGCCGCTGTATAATCTGCCGCGTCCGGTGTTGCAGGCACTTAAAACAACCATGGGCGAACGAAGATTTAATGTCTCAATTTCATAAGCAAAAAGCAGCCCGTCATCTTTAGAGTTTTTTTGTTTATCGGAAAATGCCAAAAATGAAAAATCTTTTTGTTTGTCTTCATAAGATGCATGCCCCGCAATGTGTATGATACCGCCTTTATCGGCAATATTTTTCAAACTGTCTTCAAGAGCTTCTTTGCCGATATAGGCTTTACCCTTAAAAAATTTCAGAATTGCGTTAATTTCACTTTTTGTTTGGCTCAAATTTCCGAAATTTTGCCTTAAAACATTGCTCACTGTATCCTTATATGTCGGGGCAAAGGCATAAACAAAATCGGTGTATTGCCGTTCTTTTTGTTTAAAGAGCAAAGGTGTTGAATAGGCATATGAAAAACAGCGTTTGTAAATTAAATAATCCAAATCGGCATAATTGATAATTTTTCTTTTTTTGTATGATGATTGCAAAGCATCAAAAGAAAGAAATGCAATTTCTTCATCGGGAACAATAATGATATTTTCGTTTTTAATAATCCGGTCGGCTTGTTTGAATAAGTCGAGATACAAATCGCAGCAAACTTTATTAAATTGATTAAAGGAATTTATCGTTTCTGTTCTGTTGCTTTTATTCATACGTTTTTCGAAAAACTTAATATGATTATAAAAATCTTTGTTTAAGGGTTTTCTGAAAAAACGAAAATTCTTTTTATCGATAATAAAGGTATATAAATCTTGTTTGTCCGAATTTGTTTTTTTTGTAATGAAATATTCAATAAGAGATGTGTTTTCAGGAAGTTTGGTTTGTATGTCGTTTACGGAAAGATAATTCTTTTTTTGTTTTCTCGTAATTTTACGCATACTCTTTAATTTTGTTATAAAATTATCATAGGTATTCGTTAAGGTAAAAAGTTTCGATTGCAGAAATTGTATTTTTACGGAATCCGGATTTACTTTTTCGTTCTCTTCATAGATAAGTTTTTTATAACCGTCAATTTTTTGTTCGAGTTTTACTTTGTTTTTTTGTTCCGAAACCGAAATGTAAGCATTCAATTGTTTTTTTTCTGCGGACAATGCATTCAGCAACGATGCTTTGCTTAAACAGACATAGTGATAGCTTTTATAAATATATTTTCTGTCATTTGTTTTTTGATATAAAAGAAAGGATGCTTCAACCGCCGCAGAATAGCATTCTTTTTCAATTTCGGTAATAATTAATTTGTTATCGGCGGAGATGTATTCGTCTCGTATTTGTGCAATTAAATGCAAAGCGGCATCGCTTGTTTTTATACTCAATACCAATCCGAGCAGTTTATTGTGTTTTTGTGCCGAACAAATTAATGCTTCTGCTTTCATTTTAAGTCCTTTCAATAATTGAAGTTTTGAAAAACAATCATCACCGGAAGGGTTGGTTCTGATGTTTTCGGATTTAAAATGCCTGCTGTCGGCAATTAATGATTTTTGATACCAATACAATGCCGAATCCGTTTGTGCCGTTGCCGAAAAATAATTTCCGTAATAAACATAGCTGTTTGCCGTGTACGGATGCCTGAATCCGTATTTTTTTTCGTAAAGATTTTTGGCTTTTATTAAATAGGTTTTGGCTTGTTTGTAATTTTTCAGTTTCAGAAGAAAGTTTCCGTAATTAAGATAAAAAGGAGCTAAACGGTAATAATTTTCTCCGTAATTCTTTTTTCTGATATTGATTGCTGTAATAAACAAACTGTCAACAGTTTTGAATTTATTTAATTGTTCATATGTACGAGCCAAATTAAACAGAATTTTATCGATTCCTTTCAGATGATATTTTTGTTTTATCTCAAAACTTTTTTGATAATAGCTGACGGCTTGCCTGTATCTTCCGATATTGTAATAAATAATGGCGAGATTATA
>JAADGE010000077.1 GCA_013152535.1 Chlorobiota bacterium | reverse complement strand
ATGAGCCCCAATGAGGCAATTGTAAGAATAGCAAAAAAAGTATTAAACAGAATAAGATATGTACTGAAAAATGAACAAGAATATGTCACTGCGATTGTGTAAAAAAATAAACAAATTTGAGACTAAAAACTCTCAAGGTATTCAAGAGACTGTTATATTAACCTTGCAGCCCTTTACGGTGTCTGTTTAACTCAGGCTACAGCTCTCTTACCTGTAAAAATTGAACACAGAAATGCGGCATCTTAGTATTGTCCGTTAATAGAAGGGTGTTTTTATAGATCAAATATTGTTTTGCCAAGTGAAGTAACTGACGGCGAAGTTTTATACCGAAGGTTTCTTATTTTAAATATTTATCGGGTATCGAACCCGATAAATATTGCCAAGTAAAGAAAACTTTCAAGCTCCGTATTGCCCGAAGTTAAAGCTTGTTACGGTTAATTGTTTGATTGTAAATAAAAATAAAAAATATTTGGAATACAACATAGAAGGTTAAAAGTGTTAATTAACAATAAAGAAAGAATTCACTCTCATTTACAGATTGTACGAAAGAGAAATTATTATTTTAAGTCAGTCTTAATATTTTTATTCATTTTATTAAAAACCGGTAACAATATGAGCGATAAAACACCGACAATAATCATCATTAAGGTCATTGATTCGTGTGATGCAAAAGCGAAAGCACCTGCATCAGCTTTATCAACACCGTATATCATTAAGGTTTGAATAACCATAAAATGCCATGTCCCTATTCCGCCCGGTGAAGGTGCCACCATTCCGAAAGCCGACATTACAAAAACCGTTAATCCTGACAGAACACTTAAATTTTCGGTAAAACCAAAACTTTTAAAAACAATATAAATCATCATAAAATACATTCCCCAAATAAAAATTGAATGGGCAATAAATTCAAATCGCCGTTCCATTTTCATAATACTTTTTAACCCCTCTGCAAAGTTTTTAATAATATCTTTAATTTTTTGATAAAAACGAAAATGTTTTAATTTATATCTGAACCGATAAATAATAAAAAGGAACAAAATAAAACCTAAAAAAATTGCAATTAACAATGGAGTAGAAGACAATAAACTTTGAAGATTTGAATAAATTTCAGGGTTTTTTTCGAGCATTGCAATGACAACATGCATTTGGGTCATTAAAACAATTGCTAATAAAATAAAAAGCATTAAAAAGTCAATAATTCGTTCGACAAAAACAGTTCCCAGTAATTTTGACACCGGAATATTTTCTGTTTTACCTAAGACTCCGCATCTGACAATTTCCCCGGAACGCGGAATTGCCATATTTGAGAGATACATAATCATTACCGAAAAAAAAGAATTAATGATTTTTGGTTTATAACCTAAAGGATAAATTAATAAATTCCAACGCATTGCTCGACTGATGTGACTTAAAAGCCCGAAAATCAATGAAATAAAAATCCAAAAATAATCGGCATGCAAAAGAGCATTTTTTAAAACAGCCATATCTTGTTTTCGGTAAACAAGCCAAAAGATACCGATTCCTACCGAAAAGAAAATGACTATTTGAATAATTTTTTTTAAGGTCTTATTCATTTTTATAAACAATTTATAATAAATCAGGGTCAAATTTCAATACTTTCATAACGGCATCTTTATAAGTTCTGCCAATGGGAAGTTCTGTTTCTGCAATAGTAATAATTCGAGAATTAAAAGAATTAACTTTATTAACAGCAACAACATACGATTTATGAATACGAATAAAATCCCTGTCTTTTAATTTTTCTTCAATTTTGCTGATAGGCAATTTTGTCATTATTGCTTTTTCAAAAGTATGTACCTTAATATATTCTCTGAAACTTTCAAGATATAAAATTTCGTTAAGATATATTTTATGAATAGTTTTATCTTCATTAAAATAAATAAACGGTTTTCCGCCGGTGTCTCCCTCTTCAAAAACTTTTATTTCGGTGTCTTTTGATTGTTTAAAAAATTTGGTCATAGCTTTATAGAAACGTTCAAAGGAAACCGGTTTCAGCAAATAATCTGTAATATCATATTCATATCCTTTTAAAGCATAATTTCGGTATGCCGTAACAATAATCACTTTCGGCGGATTTGATAAAGATTTTAAAAATTTAAAACCGGAAATTTGAGGCATTTCTATATCTAAAAAAATCAAATCAACAGAATGCTCTCTGAGTGCTTTTTCTGTTTCTATTGCATTTCCGCATTCAGCGACAATTTCAACATCTTCAAAACTCTGAAGGTGCACTTTTATTACTTTACGTGCAAGAGGTTCATCATCAACAATAACACATTTTGTTTTCATAATACACTTGTAAATTATTTTGCAAATATATAATTTAAAGATAATTAAATGTTCCTTTTTGCCAATCTTCATCCAAAAAAAAGCGAGCAAAATAAATTGCCCGCTTCACATTTAAGAAAAACAACTACTAATAAATATTATGAAGCATCATCACTTTTAAAATGAATAATTAAATTTGAAATCAAAATCGGATTATACGGTGTTAAATGATTCATTGAAGCCTCTGCTGCATCATATGCACTTGAAGGAGCTTGTCCGGCTGATACGAAACCGTCATTATTAAAATATCCGGGAGCTTGAGTGTTTACAAGATAATCTTGAATGTCAGCTTCTTGATAACCCAAGTCAATTAATTCATTATGAAATACATTATAGATTGAAAAGTCATCAAGTAAAACCGTTCTGCTTGTTTCATCCAAATTACTCGGCGGCAAACCGACTTCTGCAACGGCTCTGTCATTACTTTCATCACCGGCAGCAGCAAATGCCCAATTAAACCCTACGGTATTTTCATCGAAGAAACTGGCATTAGGATGATTAGAATTTCCGAATACATCAACGATATCGCCTTTTTTACCTACAAACATTTTCATTGTTTCCATAGCAAATCGATTATCTCCAACCGTCGGGTCGGGTAAAACCAAACCTGAAATATAAACTTTCATTGTTGCATCATAAGTTGCATCAACTTCGCTGTAATCAATACGATACATCGTATTTTCACCGGACCAATCATTTTGTTCGTCTCTGTTTAAATTATAAGGTTTCAAAATTGAAATTCCTTTAACAGGACTGTTATTCCAAAATACTTGCATGGCTTTTCCGCCGTCGGCATTTGTTTCGGAATCGGCATCAGTCATTGTTAATTCATACTCCCAAGCTGTTCCTTCAAATTCGGAATTTTCAATAATTACAACATTCTTTGTTCGTCCGTCTTCATCACTTTGGTAAGAAAATGTCATTGCTTGATCCAAATCGTACTTGCGAATTGCTCTCATAATTTCCTGAACGATATCGGCAGATCCGTCGCCTATTGCAATAAAATTAGAAAGATGTCCGTAAATGTCATTTCCGTCCAGCACACCGTCTTTGTCAGCTTTTGCTGCATTTTTGGTAAGAGAGCTCGGAATGTCAACTTTAAAGTTTTGCGGGATAATATCCGCTTTCGTTAAATTGGTGTCTTTTTTACATCCTGTAAAAGTTATTGCAAGAGCAAAAACTACTGTTAAAATTAAACTGATCTTTTTCATTTTTTTAAAATTAAGTTAATAAATATATGATGTTAATTGTTGCGATTTGTTTCGCTTACAATACTAATACACCGCATATTTATTTTACCCTGAAAAAAATTAAGAAAATTTTACAATAATTTTTCATTGAACTGAGTAAAAGGAGTTTGTAATTTATTTGTAAGTATTTATTAATGCTCAATTCAATAAATTATTTTACTGTAACGGTATCGGAAAGGACAATTGATGCTCCGAAAAAGCCGAAAGCACCGGCACTTATATTTGTATAAACATTATCTTCTTCGGTGTCAAAATTTCCGCCGTTCCATTGTGTTTCAAGAAGCAGTGAACGAATAAATTTTTCGTGTTCGGGACTTAAAGAATATTTTTTTACGGCAAGCCGTGTTCCTTTGGGAAAATATACTTTTTCGTGTGGCGGATTAAAAATTTCATTCACATCAATCGTTCTTAAAATATAGAAAAACATTTTTGCTTTGGTTTCTTTTTCCGGCAAATTCTCATAAACCGGAAGAAAAGACCAATCGGCATTTATTTCATACATTGCAGCTTCATCAGGACTGAATTCTGCTGTTGCCTGAGGAAAATAATATAAACTGTCGTTGTATTGAATATAATTTAATGAATTGTGCGAAAGAACAGGAACTGCACGAGCTTTTGCCGTATATTCTCTATTTTCATAAATAATTCTCAAAGAATACGTTTTATTTATAACAACTCCGAATTTAACATCCGACAAATAAATTTCTGACGAATCTTCCGTAAAGTGATAAGTTTGAGTACCGTCAAAAACCGAAACATCGGCACCGGAAACAGATTTAGGCTGCTCATTCGGTAAAGCAAACGATTTTGACAAATTTATTTCCTGAAATTTATTTTCATTAGTCAGAATTCCGTCAACAATCAAAAATTCAGATTTATCCGATTTAAAATTAAAATCAATAGTTTTTTCGCAAGAAATTCCTGATAAAGAAATTATTCCGAACAGTAAAAAATAACAGAAGTTATGTTTCAAATATTCCATAATTATCTGAATTTTAAGCTATAAGTAATTGACGGAATAAGACCGGATAAAGATTTTGAGGTAACAACAAGTTCATTTTCGTAAATAAAATTTGAAGGGACGACAAAAGAGCCGTTATCGGTTTCAATTTTATCAAAATTTATTGCAATTGCATTATGCCGATTATACAAATTATAAATTGCAAAAAGCAAATCGTGTCGAAATCGTGCATTCTTGTTTTTATTCAATCGCAAATCTGCCGAAATATCCAAACGATGATAAGCAGGCAAACAATCGTTATTTTTATCGGAATAAATCGGCACGGTATAGCCGTTGAAATTATAAAATCCTGTGGGTGAACTAAATCGCAACCCGGAAGAATATACCCAATTCAGATTAAAAGTCCAACGTTTTGGTGTTTTGTAAAACAAATTGATGTTCAATTTATGCGGTTTGTCATAAGCGGCAGGATAAATTCCGGTGTATGATGTTTTATTTCCGGTAATTAAAATTCTTGAATACGTATAAGAAAGCAAAAAGTTAAAATTCCCCTTTTTCTTTTCAAAAGAAAACTCTGCTCCGTATGCTTTTGCTTCCGCAAATCTTACTTCTCCCTCAATCAACGGATTTAAAAGCATATTTGCGTGTTCGTTATATTCAATATAATCAGAAATTGTTTTATAATACGTTTGCAAACTGACATCAAACTCTTTCATTTTTTTTGTTAAACCGAGCACATATTGATTTGATTTTTCGGGCTTAATATTAGGTCCCGAAGGCATCCAAACATCCATAGTCGTAAAAGGACTTACGGAATTTGACAATAAGTGCAAAAATTGAACACGCCGGTCAAAGGAAATCGTTGTCAGAAGTGATTTTGAAAAAGAATAAGTTAAAGAAATTTGCGGTTCAAATCCGTTGTAAGTGTTATAAATTCCTTTATCATAATAAATTGTATCGGTCATTTGATAATTTTTATCAAATGAAAAACTTACCGTAGGGCCTATGTTATTCCATAAAATATAACGAATACCGTAAGATAAATTTACTTTCTCATTTAAAGAAATATCATTTCCGCCATATAAAACAATTTCCGAAACATCACCGGCATAAACCGAACGACTGAAATAATCGGCATCTAAATTTCCCGGATTAAAAATATAATTATTGATATTATAGCCGAAAAAGATTTTATTCCCGGGTTTCGTATAATATGAAAAATCAGTTTTTAAACTGATATCGCCGATATAGGAAGTCCAATATTTATTATTATCTCTTTCGTAATAAAGATAATAATCGTACTTACTTGCATGTAAGGTTGTATTTGAGAACATTTTATCGGAAAATAAATGATTCCACCTGAAAGACAAGACATTATTTTTCCAAGATAAACCGGAAGCAATACCGGCATTTTTTCCGTATAAAAGTATGTCGGAACCGGTAAACATTGAAAAATATATACGATTTTTCGAATTAATTATTTGATTAAATTTCAAATGAAAATCATAAAAATTAACATTCAAATCGGGTAAATTGCGTTTCCAAATCCAATTCAGATGAGAATCGCGTAAAGTCATTAAAAACGAACTTCGTTTCTTTTTTATAGGTCCGTCGAGGGTATAAGAACCCGTAAGCGGATTTAGAACAACAGAAAACCCGAGTTTATTCATATTCCCGTCTTTTGTTTTTATATCAATTAAAGAAGAAAGCCGACCACCGTATTTAACGGGAAAATTATTTTTATAAACTTTTATATCTTTAATTGCATCGGGTGCCAAAGCCGAAAAAAATCCGAATAAATGCGAAGGGTTATATATCGGAGCTTCATCAATTAAAATTAAATTTTGATCTTTATCACCGCCTCGGACATAAAATAAAACCGAGCCGTCGCCGAATGAATTAATACCCGGCAAATTATTGATACTTTTTACGACATCGGCTTCTCCGGTAACACCCTTTGCCGAATTAATCATTCGCTGATTTAAATCGATTTTTTTTAACGGATTTTTTTCAAAAACATCTTTTTTTTCATCTTCATTGATAACAACAATATCAAGTTCGGTTTCTTCATACTTCAGCAATTCTGAAATTTGTTTATCAGATGTGAGATTAACAGCAAGCGTTTTGTTTTTATAACCGAGTGATGAAAATACCAAAATATATTTTCCGGCAGGCAAACTTAAAGAATAAAATCCGTAAGCATTCGTCATCGCACCGAGATATGATGATTTTACGCTTATTCCTGCACCTATCAGCACTTCATTTGTCAAACTGTCTTTTATGTATCCGCTTATAATATATTTTTCGGGATTTTTATTCTTTTTGATAACAGGAGGCGGAATATAATATCTCTTTTTTAATATAATTTGTTTTTCAACAATTACATATTCAATATTCAAATCAGAAAACAAAAGAGAAAGAACATCTTTAACGGATTTATTTCTGGCAATTAAAGTAACTTTTATATTTCCGTTGATATTTTCAGTATTATACGAGAAATTGATATTTGCTTTTTTATGAATTTCATTTAAAACCGAAGAAAGTGTTTGTTTTTTTTTAATTACGGTTATTTTTTTCTGCAAATCAATGTTTTGAGCTTGCATAACAAACACAGATAAAATAATAAAACTAAAAGTACTTAATAATTTCTTCCTAAACATAATCGATTTTGTTCACAAATTTTTCTATACTTGTAAAATTAATTCTTTTGTGTTTTTATTATTTTACGAATTACAATTCCTTCGGCAGTAATAATTTCGACATAATAAACCCCCGAAAGGAGTTCACTTGCTTCTATTTTCAGCAAATTACTTTGATACTGTTTTTTTTGTAATAATATCAGTTGCCCCTTTTGATTATATATTTTTACTTGTTTAATAGTGCTTCCTTTTATAATAATTTCAGATGTAAAAGGATTAGGACAAATCTCAATTTGCGGCACATCTTCCGAACCTAATTGTCCGGTAAACAAAACTGTACCGCCAACAGCTTTACGTTCAAACCAAATATTAAGTGTTCCGTCGCGCGTATCCCCCCACACAGCGTTTAAAGTATCGTTCACAAGTTTAATACACATAAAATCATTTCCGGAAGATGCTAAAACGGTATCATAAGGAACAATTGTGTCGGAAATTCTGAAATTTTGCGAAAAATTGAGAGAGTCTTTTCGGCGAAACGTTCCCCAAATTTCTGATGCCGTCGTATAAGTAGTATCCGTGCCGTTTCTTCTGTCTCGCCAAGAAACAACAAGATTTCCGTTATTATCAAAATCCGCCCACAATAAATCTTGTATTTTGTTATTCCCGACAGGGTCATCATTTAATCTAACTGCATCCGACCAAGTTATTCCTTTGTCATAAGATTCTCTCATCAAAACATCATAATCACCGTATGAAATACCTAAATAAAAAAAAGCAAGATGGTCGGCATTCGACGGATCACTGCGGAGTAAATATCCTGTTTTAACCAAAGTATTCGATAAACTTTCGGATAACGAAAAAACAGTGTTGTATGCAAAACTGTTTCCGCCGTCTTCGGAAGATGCAATAATAAACTGTCCCAAAGGATTTTGCGAGTATACATAACTCGGATAAACTGCATAAAAAATCCCGTCGGAAGATATGCAATTAACAGGCATCGGTTGCGGAACATAAGAACCTGCAAGCCAATTTACCGTATCTAAATAACGAAAAGGTTCAAAGCTGACACCGCCGTCAACAGAACGAATAAAATACGGATGGTAAGGCGGCGGTAAAGGTCCGAAAATATTCGGGGGCATGGTTGTAACATAAATATTACCGTCATATATTCCTCCGGAACTGTCAATACTCATCCAAGGTCGGTCAATCGGTCGGTGTTCACCGTCAGAAGAAGCATTAATAACTTCAACCGGTGCACCCCACGATAAACCGCCGTCAACAGATTTTCTGACATAAACAAATCCGGTATCAAGCGCTTTGTTATAGTCAACATAAGATAAAAAAACATTCCCCGAATTATCGAAAGCCATTGACGGGTCGGCAGATTGATCAGCCAAACCCGTATGAGAAATATAAGATGTGTTTCCCCAAGTTTGTCCGCCGTCAAAACTAACTCGTGTTTTTATTGCAATGTAGTACGGCACCCAACCCATCCACGCAACAACCATGTGTTCCGGATTTTGCGGATTTACGGCAATATAAGGTTCTCCGTCAAATACATTTCCTTCGGAAATATTGACATTTTGCCCGTTTGAAAAGAGGAACAAAAAACACGCAAATATTAAAGTAAGAAAGGTTTTCATAAGAAATTTATTTACAAGATTTGCCGTCAACATAAATTGTTTTTCCTTCTTTGCGGAATGTAAGTTTATCAAATGTTGCTCTCAGAACGTTCAGAATTTCGTTAATTGATTGATTTTTAAATGATACCGTTTGTCGACACTTTTTTAATTCCGGATTAACAAATTCAAAATGAATATTATACGAATTTTCTAAAGTTAAGAAAATGTTATCCAACCGTTGATTTCGGAAATCAAAAACTTTTGTTTTCCAAGCCAAATAATTGTTATCGGTATTTTCAATTTTACGAATTTTATTTTCTTTTTTATCAAAAATTACTTTGTCGCCTGCGTGCAATACAACCTTATCTCGTTTGTCTTTATACTGATACACGGCAACCGTTCCCTCTTTTACAATTACTTGTCTGTTATTATAGTCAGAATTAACGTAAAATTGTGTTCCCAGAACTTCAACATAAAAACTTTCCGCCTTAATAATAAACGGTTTTGATTTATTTTTTGCAACTTTGAAAAAAGCTTCACCTTTTAATTCGACTTTCCGCTCTTTTTTATTAAAATTTTTATCATAAATCAGTTCCGAATGTTTATTTACGGAAACTTCTGTATTATCGGGCAGTTTTGTTTCGAGAATTTCGTTAGCGGCATAAATTTTTTGTTTCTTATTCCCGAAAAGATACATTCCTGCGATTCCCAATGACAAGAAAATAAGAACGATTGCCGCAATTCTTACAAACGATACGTTTCGTTTTTTCGGTTTTATCGAATAGCTTTCTTTATTGAAATTAACTTTTTGTTTGAAATTTTGCCATTCGTTTTCAACATTAATTGTTTCTATTTCAGGTATATGCTGTTGTTCGGATAAAGACCATATTTCCTTATAATCATCAAACACTTGTTGATGATTTGCATCTTCCGCAAGCCAAATATTGAGAAGCTGTTGCTCGTCATTGTTAAGCTCACCTGTCAGATACTTTATAATCAGATTAATATGTTTGTCTTGTTCCGTCATTTTTTGTATTCTGTCT
>JAADGE010000091.1 GCA_013152535.1 Chlorobiota bacterium | reverse complement strand
CGGGAAAATTAATTCGGAAATAACTTTTCGGTATTAATTATTAACAAAAAAACACAAAAAAGAGTCAACCTATTTCAGTACAAGACAAATAATAAATATCGTGTAAAAAATGACAGCAACAGAATTTGAAATAATCACACAAAAACTTTTTGCAAAGAGGTTAAAAAAAGAATTTGGTTACGATATTCCTGTTCATCATCAAAAAAGGTATACTTCGCTTGCTGGGAATTCATACAAAATTGATGTTTCATATTCTTTTTCGCTATTTGATATGAACTATTTAACACTTATTGAGTGTAAATATTGGAACAGTTCAATAACAAGAGAAAAAATTGGTTACTTTAAGTCAATACTTGATGAATTAAAAGCTCATAAAGGTATTGTCGTTACAACAAAAGGATTTCAAAAAGGTGCAATTACATACGCACAAAGTCAAAACATTGGACTTGTAAAAATTACTAATGATAAATATTTTGATACGTGGTCTCATTTTGACGGTGCAATTAACTTGTTAAGCGAAAAGATAAATAAAGGAAAGCCGTTAAATCCAAAAGAAAGTTATACTTCATTTGGACTTTTCTCATCTCAAATGAATGTTTATGAATATCTTGCCAATCATTACGGAAAAGATGTTGTATTATTTTTAGTTAAAGATTTTCATCCGGAAATGCTTGACAAAGAAAATTTTGAATTAAACACAATTGTCAAAAAACAACTGTTGAAAATTCCAGATGATTGGTATAAAGACTATTACCGCCTTGGAACAGCTGGATTGAATTATAAAATGAAAGATGAACCTGAATTACGAGTTTTAAATATAACGTTACTTTCACTAAAATGGATGTTAAAGAATAAAAATTAAACATATGAATAGATTTGTGTAAAAAGGAGGTTGAAAATTTAGTAGCATAGAAAAAAATATTGAATGTATAATGATAAAAAAATAATGGAGCTGCCAACAAAGAACTAAGCTAAAAACCAAATAAATTTGAATAAATTTTTCTTTTCGAACTGCCTTTTTTTACGGAGGCAGATTTAAAAAGAAAAATTATAATGAAGGAATACACGATCTATAATACGGATTATACGGGATTCCTGATTAAAACGATTTTATTCACCTCCGAATATTGAGCGTGAAAATAAAGTTCGTGTTGTTACTGTATCTTCTGCTCTTTCCGGCATTGATTTAGGAACATTAAAATCTTTGCTTGAAAAGAAAATTACTAAAATGGATATTCCTAACAATGTAAACATAGAATTTGGCGGCAGTGTCGAAGATATGCAAGATTCATTCAAAAATCTGTTTATGCTTATGATATTGATTATACTATTAGTTTATATCGTTATGGCATCTCAATTTGAATCTCTGTCAGAACCATTTATCATTATGTTCTCTATTCCGTTCGCTTTTACGGGAGTTTTCGCGGCTCTCTATCTTTTTCACACAACTATCAACGTTATTTCAATGATTGGTGCGATAATGCTGATAGGCATTGTAGTAAAAAACGGTATCGTTTTAGTCGATTATATTAATTTATTAGTTGACAAAGGGTATTCTTTGAAAAAAGCAGTTATTGCCGGAGGTCGTTCTCGTTTACGACCTGTTTTAATGACCTCCATTACTACAATTCTCGCAATGTTACCTATGATTTTGTTAAAAGGCAGCGGTTCTGAAATGTGGCGACCGATGGGTGTCGCTGTATTCGGCGGATTAACATTCTCAACGGTGGTAACTTTGGTCTTGATTCCCACAATTTATACCATTTTCGGATTGGGAAAAATCAAGAGAAAAAGAAAAGCAATTGAAAAGACCCAAAAGAATTTAAGTATTCAATAATATACAAACTTCCGCAATTATTAGTTTCTTTGAACAGTTTTAATTTTTGCGGAGGTTTATTTTTTTAATAATTATTAATTTTTATTCGAATGAAAGCAGTATTTATATCATATAATCAGTCAATCAGCTTTGAGGTACAACAAATATTAAACGAATTATCCGTTCGCGGATATACCCAATGGACCGACATTAAAGGAAAAGGTTCTGTTAAAGGCGAACCGCACGAAGGTACTCACACTTGGCCTGAATTAAATAATGCACATTTAACCATTGTTGAAGACCAAAAAGTATCTCCATTGCTTAAAAAGTTGAAAACCTTAGATTTGAAGTCTGAACAACAAGGTTTGCGTGCATTTGTGTGGAATATTGAAAACAGCATATAAACTAATTTGAAAATGCACAAATATTTCGACAAAAAAATTTTTACTTTTCGTTTACTCTTAAACGATTTAGGATTTCTTATTTCTAATACAGGAAATATATCTGCTGCCATGCGGAATAAAAAATTAGGTAAAATGTTTATGGAAAAAATAATGACTGTTGTTACTGCTGTAAACGGTTGTGCTTATTGTACATGGTTTCATGCAAAACAAGCTGTTTCATCCGGCATTAGCGAAAAGGAAGTAAAAAATATGCTCAATTTGCAATTTCATGCCGATGCTGCCGATTTTGAAATACCCGCTTTGCTTTACGCTCAGCATTATGCCGAAACAAACAGAAATGTTGACGAAGAAATGACAAAAAAGCTAATTGATTTTTACGGAGAAGAAACTGCAAAACATATTATTATGATGATCAGAATGATATTCTTCGGAAATCTTGCAGGTAATACTTTCGATGCCTTTATAAGCCGGTTAAAGGGATTAAAAGCAGAAAACAGTAATGTAATTTTTGAAGCTGTTTTTTTTCTGTTAAATGCTCCTTTTATGCTTCCTTTAATGCCTTTTGTAAAAAAACACAGAAAATAGTATTAAACATTTTCAAAATATAAAAATTTGTTCTATTTTTGTACTGTAAAACGAATATAGTCAGTTATGATAAGTTATAAAATTGAAAAAACACGTGAAAAAATTTTACAAGTTGCCGACAGATTATTCGGTCACTATGGTTTTTATAAAACATCAATGGATGAAATTGCAAAAATAGCACGCAAAGCAAAAGGTTCATTGTATTATCATTTTGCAAGCAAAGAAGAACTGTTTAAAGAAGTTGTTGCAAAAGAAATTCAAAATCTCAAAAGAGAATTAAATGAAGTTGTAAATTCAGATATTAATGCAAAAAATAAGATAAAAGCATATTTGATGAAACGAATGCAAATTATCGAAACTGCTTCAAATTATCGGGAAACACTGAAAGCAGATTTTTATGAGCATTTTGATTTTATTGACGGTCTGAGAAATGATTTGGATAACTGGGAAAAAAACAAAATAGGACAAATAATTAATGAAGGAATTGAAGCCGGCGAATTTATGAAAATGCCGAATACGGAAGTTATTATTGATGTTTTTATTATGGTTTTCAAAGGTTTGGAAATACCGTTTTTTATTCAAGGTAAATATAAAAAATTAAACCCCTATTTTGATGATATGCTGGGGATTTTAATCAGAGGTATATCAAAATAATTGTTGAGGTAAACATTAGAGCTTACTTCTGTAATATAATATAGTTACAAAAACAAAAAAGATGAAAGAAAAAATGAAAAGTCTGTTTTTTAAAATTTGGTATTGGTACATTAGTTCAGTTGATAAAAATGCGGAAGTTATTTTTATGAATTACGGATATTCAAATGAAGAAGAGGAACTTAAACTTAACGAAAAAGATAAAAAAAACAGATACTCAATACAATTATATAACCTTGTTGCCGCAGGAACAAATATAGCCGAAAAAGATTTATTGGAAGTCGGGTGCGGAAGAGGCGGAGGCTTATCATATATTAATCAAAATTTGCTGCCTAAAAATGTTACAGGTATTGATTTAAATAAAAAAGCAATTCAATTTTGCAATAAATTTTATAAAGAGTCAAACAGTACATTTATGCAGGCAAATGCACAAAAGTTACCTTTTAAAGATAACTCCTTTGATGTTGTATTAAACGTAGAATCATCGCATCGTTATCCGCAACCGGAAGTTTTTTTCAAAGAAGTTTATCGTGTATTGAAACCCGGCGGCTATTTTTTATTCAGCGATTTCAGATTTGATTATGAAATTGAAGAAACAGAATCGCAATTAAAAAAAGCCGGTTTGCAAATGGAAAAAAAACAAGATATTACACCAAACGTTGTAAAAGCTTTAGAATCGGCAACTCCCGACAGAGAAATATTAATAAAAAAAATAGTCCCTAAATTATTACAAAATTTAGCCGGACAATTTGCTGCAATTGTCGGAACGCCGACATATAATAAATTTTTAACCCGTAAATTCATTTACTTTAATTATGTTTTAAAAAAATAAATATTATTCAAAGCAAGGTTTCAAAATGAAAATTACTATAAAAGAAATATCAGGCAAAAATGACCTTTGGGAATTTGTTAAATTTCCTGATAAATTATATTCAGGCAATAAATACTACATTCCGCCAATACATAAATCAGAAATTAATACACTTGATAAAAATCAAAATCCTGCATTTGAATTTTGCAAAGCAAAATATTGGCTTGCATACATTGACAATCAAATTGTAGGGAGAATAGCAGGAATAATTAATCATAACTATAACAAAAAATTTAATAAAAAATATGTCCGCTTCGGATGGTTAGATTTTATTGAAAATGAACAGGTTCTTCAAAAACTGTTTCAAGCTGTTGAAACTTGGGGAAAACAAAATAATGCAGAATTCATACACGGTCCGCTCGGCTTTTCATCCTTCGATGCTTCAGGTATATTGATTGAAGGATATAATGAACTGCCCACATCTTTCGGTCATTATAACTTTCCTTACTATCCTGAATTAATAGAATCATTAGGGTATAAAAAAGATATAGATTGGATTGAATTAAATGTAAAAATACCGAAATCGGTACCCGAAAATTTTATCAGAATAGCTGATATATTAAAAACTAAATATAAACTTCATATTGCTGAACTTAAAAACAAAAAAGATTTATTAAAATATTCAGACGAAATTTTTAAGCTCTTAAATGAAGAATATAAAGACCTTTATGCATTCTCACAACTAACTGACAAGCAGATTACTGTATTAAAAAAACAATTTATTTCTTTTTTAAATCCCGATTATGTATCAATCATTTTAAATAACGATAATAAAATAATTGCATTCGGGATTACAATACCTTCACTTTCAAAAGCATTACAAAAATCCAAAGGCAAACTTTTCCCTTTCGGTTTTATAAGAATTTTGTATGCTTTACGAAAAAATGATACCGCTGATACATTACTCATTGCAATTAATAAGTACTTTCAAAATAAAGGTGTTCATGCAATTATATTTAATGAAATTTTTAAAACTTTCGTTAAAAATGGAATTACAAATCTTGAAACAACAAGAGAATTAGAAAATAATTTTAAAGTACAACAACTTTGGAGCAGATTTGAGCACAAACAACATAAAAGAGCACGATGTTATATTAAAAAAGTATAATTATGAAAAGTATAAAAAAACTCTTCACCGATAACAGCATAATAAACAGGGGTTTATTAAAGCAATACAATATTAAGTTGCCAAAAATCAAGAACCGCGAAAAAGTGATACAAAACGGAAAAAAATTTAAAGGTAAAGTAGTAATTATTACCGGGGCATCATCAGGTATCGGAAAAGCATGTGCCTTTGAATTTGCCGAACAAGGTGCAAAAGTTGTTTTGGCAGCACGCAGAGAAAAGAAATTAAAAGAAATTGAAACTGAAATAAAGCAACAAGGCGGGGATACGTTTTTTATAAAAACAGATGTCAAAAAAATTGACGATTGTAAAAATTTAATTAATAAAACTGCTGAAAAATACGGAAAAATAGATATTCTGATAAATAATGCCGGTATTTCAATGAGAGCAACTTTTGAAGATTTGGATTTATCCGTAATAAAAGAATTAATGGACACAAACTTTTATGGTGCAGTATATTGTACAAAGTTTGCTTTACCGTATTTGTTAAAACAAAAAGGAACCGTAATCGGAATTTCATCTATTACCGGCTTAACACCATTACCCGGCAGAACCGGATACAGTGCCTCAAAACATGCGATGGACGGATTTTTAAATACACTGCGTTTGGAAAATATAAAAAAAGGACTCAACGTATTAATTGTTCATCCCGGTTTTACAAGTTCAAATATCAGGAATACTGCATTGAATAAAAACGGATTACCGCAAAAAGAATCTCCGAGAGATGAAGAAAAGATGATGTCTTCCGAAAGGGTAGCACAAATTATTGCAAAAGCTGCCTTTAAACGCGAAAGAGATTTAATTCTTACAAATCAGGGAAAACTTGTTGTTTGGTTACATAAAAATTTTCCGAGTATTACAGATCGTATTATTATAAACGAAATGGCAAAAGAATCCGATCATTAGAATCAATTTTCAATTTTCCCGTCAACATAATCGGCAAACTGCTTAAAAACTTTCTTGTTTTCTTTTTTCAAAATTATAAGACTTGTATTCAAAGCTGATTTTACGGCAACCGGCACACCGCCGCCCAAATCTGCCCAATGTCCGCTTTGCAATAAATTTTTTACAGGTGTTTTATACGATGCAACTTTATTCATAATATTTTCTTTACCGGGTCTTTGTCCCATCATAGTGCCGTTTTTGTTCAATGTATATCTGTAATATGTAATCGGAGTTGCAACATCATAAAATAAAATATGCTCTTTTAAATCAGGAATCAATTTTTCTTGAATGCGATTAATCAAAATTTCGGCAAATTCACTTTTCAGCTCTTTATATGCTTTGCCGCGAATAAATTTTCCGTCGGCATCCTTTTCGCACTGCCAAAAGTTGTTTTGTTGGATATAAGCAGGAATAAAAATATTCATTGTCCCTTTACCTTCCGGCGAAAGTGTTTTATCTCTTAATGAAGGTGCCGAAATATGAATTCCGCTTTTATGAGGGTCGCCTCCGCTTAAATCTTTCCGACTCACCGAAGCATCAAAAAAATAAATATTTTCTTTCCCTATTCCCAATTTTTCCGCAGGACAATTTAAAGCAACCGAAACTGTTACCGCAGAAGTATATAATTTTGCCTTTTCAAGATTATTTTTCTTTTTTTCGGAAACGGTATTTTGCGGAAGAAGTTTATTAAACAATTCTCCTGCATCACTTGCCGCAATAATATATTTGCACTTTGTTTCCTTAATCACGGCTTTTGTCTGAATTTTAACACCCGTAACTTTATTATTTTCAATAATAACTTCCGTAACTTTTGAATTTAGGAATATCTCTCCTCCCCTTTCTTTCGTTTTATCATATAACCACTGCGTATAAGCTCTGCTTCCGCCTTTCGGAGGTGTCTGAAAATTATCGGAATAAGCCCATGCAACCGGAACCAAACACGACAATAAATCATCTTCCGCACCGAAAATATTTTGCAATTCTTGTGATTTAGAATATTTTTTTAATCCCTTTTCCACACCTTCGTCTCCGGAATATTTTATATGACGGATAAATGCAAATGCAAATTTCAACATTTTTAAGCCGTATATCATTTTCCCGAACAAACTGCGTGTTTCAACAGACCTGCCCAAATTGATATAATCTTCAAACGATTTTGAAATACGTTTTGCATCTCGGAAAAAACGTTTTATCCCTTTTCCGTCATCCGGAAATTTTGCAATAAGTTTTTCTTTTAATTTTTCGGGATTGTTTGTAAGCAAATAATCGGAGTTTCCGGTAACAAATCTGCGAATTTCTTTTTGTGTTTCGGCTTTCGGGTAATTTTTATCAATAATCTTAAAAATTTTACTCACAAATCCTTTCTGTCCGCAATCGTTCAACCAGTGAATTGCCGTATCGAATTTATATCCTTTTCTGTCAAATCCGACCATATAACCTCCGACGTTTTCATTCATTTCAAACACACAGCACGACAATCCGGCTTTGCTCAATAATGCCGAAGAAGTTAAACCGCTGATGCCTCCGCCGATAATTACAACATCATAATACGCTTTCGGGTTTATTTCTTTCATATTAGCCCACAAGATAAAAAGTTTAGACTAAACTCGGTATTTTATTTCCCTGTTCGCATATTATTCGGAAATAATTCAAATTAGATTTAAAAAAATTATCCGACAAACTATTCAATCAGTTATTTTAATATATTTGTGCAAATAAAAATATAAAGTTTCGAATATGTTAGTCCATTTTTTAAAATTAATCAGAATAAAAAATCTTATAATTATTGCAGCCACACAATATTTAATGCGCTATGCAGTTATTTTTCCGATTTTAGAGTCCCGCGGGTACAAATCACAATTCAGTGATTTTAATTTCTTTCTGCTGGTTTTAACAACAATTCTTCTGGCAGCTGCAGGATATGCCATTAATGATTATTTTGATACTAAAACTGACTTGATCAATCGCCCGAAAACGGTAGTTGTGGGAAAACATATCAACCGCCGTCATGTTATGACTTTACATATTATTTTTAATACCGTTGCCATAATATTAGGATTTTACATTTCTTATCAAATTCATCTTTGGAAACTTCTTTATATATACATCATTATTACCGGTTTACTTTGGTTTTATTCGACTTCTTATAAAAAACAATTTCTTATAGGAAATATAATAATTGCATTTTTAACAGCTATGGTTCCGTTAATGACAGTTTTGTATGAAATTCCGCCGCTCAACAAAGAATATTTTGATACCTTACTTGAACTGAAAGACAATTTTAATGATTTATTCTTTTGGGTTACGGGTTTTTCGGCTTTTGCTTTTATTACAATATTAAATCGGGAAATTATAAAAGATGTTGAAGATTTTGAAGGCGATGCAGCATACGGCAGTCGAACAATGCCGGTGGTTGCCGGAATTAAAACATCAAAAATTGTTACTGTTTCGCTGAGTATCATAACAATAGCTTTATTAGTTTTTATTTACATTAAATATTTAATGTATCCGTGTTCCGCTTGCATTACAATTGATTATTTATCAGCATATTACCTAAGTGCATTTGTGGCTTTGCCGTCGTTAATAATGATATACTTGATTATTAAGGCTAAAGATAAAAAAGATTGGCATCGAGCAAGTACCTTATCAAAAATAATCATGCTTTTAGGAGTATTGTATGCTCTTATTGTTTGGTATAATTTTACACATTAATATTCGGAGCTTCAAATTATAAAATAATAAAGTTAATGAATTTCATTTCCGATAAAAAAATTTTACTTGCTTCAAAATCACCGAGAAGAAAGCAACTTTTGGAAGATGCAGGTTTTAGTTTTACGGTTATAAAAAGCAAAGAAGTTGACGAAAGCATTCCCGAAAAGATTACCGGAAAAGATGCTGCAATCTTTCTTGCCGATTTAAAAGCTGAAGCCTATAAAAATGAAATTCAGAAAAATACCATATTAATAACTGCCGATACCATTGTTTGCCTTAAAGATAAAATTCTCAACAAACCGAAAGATTATAAAGATGCATTCGATATTTTACAATTACTTTCGGGAAAAGAACACAAAGTAATAACCGGCGTATCAATCCGATCTGTCGATAAGCAGATTTCTTTTTCCGATGAAACCTGTGTCCGCTTTAAAAAACTCAGCACCGAAGAAATTGATTACTACATTACAAATTATAAACCCTACGACAAAGCCGGGGCATACGGTATTCAGGAATGGATTGGTTATATAGGAATTACGGAAATTAACGGATCCTATTATAACGTAATGGGCTTACCGATTCAAAAAATATATGAAAATTTAAAAAATTTCTGATTAAAAATAAGGCTCATTCGTAATTTTATTCCTCGGAATATTATACGGATTATTGCGTTTAAATTCAGAAGCAAGTTTTCTTTGCACAACTTTAAGATTTAATACACTTATATCATTCGGATTTTTTAAATAATGTATTAAAATTTTATCAACTTCCTCATAAGACGATGCTCCTATTTGATCCAAGTCGCTGTTTGTAATTCCGAGCCCGTCGGTAGGAACGGCATCAATACACTCATCAAGAGCTTTCGCCTGTTCTTTGTTTTCAAGATTGTTAACTAAAAATCTCGACATTGCGTAAACTTCCGTTTTCCATAGGTTTTGTATCATTCCGTAATCGCCCACATCTCCGTGCAATGTCCAGAAACCGAGTAATAACTCTGTATAATTATCAGTTGAGAGCACCATTCCTTT
>JAADGE010000006.1 GCA_013152535.1 Chlorobiota bacterium | reverse complement strand
ATGATCCTTCAACTTTCGGAGGAACGGGCTATTGGGAAATCGTAGCCGGAGCAGGAACAATTACGGCTCCGAGTACACAATATAATACAACAATAACCAGTGTGCCAAACGGTTCTACGACTACATTGCGTTGGAATGTAAGTAATGTTTCTTGTTCTGACAATACAACAATTACGGTTACGAATAACAATTTTAATTTAAGTGCCGGGCCTGATGTGTCAGACTGTATTGATACCTATACATTTAATGCCGATGACCCCGCACCGGGAACAGGTTACTGGACTTTAATAGGCGGTAACGGAATTATTTCAAATTCAACACAGTATGATGCTGTTGTCAGTGGGTTGACTCAAGGAAATAATGTATTCAGATGGACGGTTTCAAGAGGTATTTGTTCTAATTTTGATGATATTACAATAGAGAATACAAATCCCGATGTGGCAATTATTACTGCTCCCGGACCTGCAAACAGAGAAATCTGTACTAATTCTGTTACGGTTCAAGGAAATATACCTTCTTTCGGAAGCGGTATGTGGACTGTAAATTCAGGAAACGGTACTTTTGCTGTTGCTTCGAATTATCAGACTTTAATAACCGGAATTGATCCGGGTGCAAATACTTTTACTTGGACACTTTCAAACGGTTCTTGTTCTTCATCAGCAGATGTAACCATAATTAATAATATGGTTGCTGCCGAAGCCGGACCAAATCAATTATTATGTATAGATACAACTTCTCTTAATGCAACACCTACAACTGCAATGTATCCATTTCAGGGAACAGGCTATTGGACGTATATGGGTGCAACACCTTCGGTAATTATTACAAATTCTTTATCGGAAACAACTACTGTTACAGGATTACCTAACGGAAACAGTACATTCAGGTGGACTGTAACACATGGAAATTGTTCAATTTCGGATGATGTAATTATAAACAACCGATCGGTTAATGCAACTGCAACAAATGCCCAAACATGTGACGGAAATATTACTCTTACGGGTAATAACCCTGCTCCCGGTGAAAACGGAGTATGGATGTCATTTACCGGCACAGTTACTTTTGATGATAATACTTTATATAATACCGGAGCTCATAATTTAGCAGAAGGTAATAACACTTTTGTTTGGACTATTGATAACGGTGATTGTACGGATGATGTCAATATTAATGTATTATACGTTAATCCGGTTGCTGATGCCGGAGCTGTACAAAACTTATGTGATAACTTTGCTTTTATGGGTGCTAATAATCCTGCACCCGGTTCAGGAGTTTGGTCTATCGTAACAGGTTCCGGAACATTTACTAATTTATCGAATAACGGATCATATGTTTCAGGAATAGGACAAGGAACAAATGTTTACAGATGGACGGTTACGGAATCGGGTTGTGTAAATTTTGATGATGTTACGATAATTAATAATTTACCTACGGTAAATGCCGGTCCGAATCAGTCAACTTGTAATGATAATGTAACCTTATCCGGAAATGCACCCGGAGGAACAGAAACAGGAGCTTGGACGCAAACAGGCGGAATACTTGCTGTTATAACAAATTCTTTATTAGCAAACAGTACGGTTACCGGTTTGTCAAACGGAGCTTCTATATTTACTTGGACGGTTTCAAATGCATTCTGCTCTGCTGAAGAACAAGTTACTATTACGTTTAATGAAGTTATTGCAAATGCCGGAGCTGACATGTCAACGTGTAACGGCACTGCAGCTTTAATGGCTGTTGATCCTTCTCCCGGAACAGGTTATTGGGAAGCAATAGGAGCAGGAACATTTTCAAATATTTCTATGTTTAATTCAAATGTATCCGGTTTGGCTAACGGACCGAATACTTTAAGATGGCATCAATCCTATGCAGGATGTTCCGATTATGATGATGTTGTTGTTACAAATAATGAAGTCTTTGTTAATGCGGGTCTTGATCAAGATTTATGTTCTGACAATACAACTCTTATCGGAAATAATCCCGGAACAGGAACAGGATTATGGACAAGAACCGGAGGAAGCGGAACCGTTTCTTTGGCTTCTTTTTATAATTCAACAGTTACAGGATTGAGCAAAGGAGTTAATATCTTTACATGGACAATAACGGAAGGTTCTTGTTCTAATTCTGATGAAGTAATTATAAATAATAATGAAATAACAGATGTAAATGCAGGAGTTGACCGATCTATCTGCGGAACTACTGCAGCTTTAGCAGCTTTAGCACCTCATACAGGAGAAACAGGTGTATGGTCTGTTGCAGGCGGAACAGCAACTTTTACAAATTCGTTATTATATAATTCAGATGTTAACGGCTTAGTTCAAGGAGATAACAGATTAGTTTGGACACTTTCAAACGGAATATGTTCTGCACCCGATACGGTTGTAATTACAAATTTATCACCCACGGTTGCATTGGTATCACCCGATGTTGAAATATGCAGTTCGGTTTATACTTTAGTCGGAAATTTACCGGGTGCCGGAGAAACAGGCCTTTGGACAAAAGAATTCGGTGCAACGGCTACAATTGTCGATGCTACAAGTAATATTACAACTGCATTCAATATAGGTGCAGGTTCGAATACATTCCGTTGGACAATTTCTAATTCTGTTTGTTCTACTTATTCTGATATTGTAATTGATAATAATACTATTTCAACTGATGCAGGTTTAGATGCTTCATTATGTTCGGATACAGCTGTTTTATCTGCTGATAATCCGGCACCAGGAACAGGAATTTGGTCAATTGTAAATTCTGCCGGAACACCTGTATTTGATAATCCCTCAATATATAATACAGTTGTCAGAAACTTAGCATCAGGTTCAAATATTTTTAAATGGACGGCAACCAAAGGCGGATGCTCTGCTTGGGATGTTGTTACAATTTCTAATGATGTTCCTACACCTCCTGATGCCGGTGCTGATCAAATCGTTTGTGACGGAACAGTTGTTCTTTCAGGTAATAATCCTTCCGTTGGAGACGGTATTTGGTCTCGACTCGGCGGTGCCGGAACCATTGCAAATCCGAGTAATTATAATACACAAGTTACAGGATTAGGATCGGGAGGTAATACTTTCCGTTGGGAAATTACACAAGGTATGTGTTCTGATTATGATGATGTTTTGGTAATGAATGAACTCGTATTTGCATCAGCCGGTATGGATGATGAAATTTGCGGAACTGATTATCCGGTATTAAACGGAAATCAGCCCGGTGCAGGAGAAACAGGTATTTGGACTGTAACAGGCGGAAGCGGTATATTTGCCGATAATACTGTATATAATACTTCTGTTTCAGGATTATCAGGCGGTGAAAATCGATTAACTTGGACAGTTACGAGAGGCACGTGTTCTAATTCAGATGATGTAAGTATTTATGATAATACGCCGTCTCCGGCAACAGTCAGTTCTAATCAGGAAATTTGTCTTGATTATACGGTAATAAGCGGAAATCCGCCGACAACAGGAACCGGAGAATGGTCAGTTGCTGCAGGAAGCGGTATTTTTGATAATTCTGTCGGTAATACTACAACAGTAAGAAATATCGGACCGGACATCAATCAATACAGATGGACTATTACGAATGGTACTTGTACGTCCTCAGCAGTTGTTACGGTTACGAACAATTCAGTATTTGCAGTTGTCGGAGATAGTATAAGTGTGTGTGGTACAACGGCATATCTTAACGGAAATGAACCGACTGCAGGACAAAACGGTATTTGGACAGTTGCTGCCGGAACCGGTATTCTGACAAACAGTGTTTTATATAATACAGAAGTTACAAACTTAAATAAAGGTGAAAATAAATTCCGCTGGACAATAAGTAACGGAACTTGCTCTGATTATGCTGATTTAGTTGTTACGAATAATTTGTATGATGCAACAGCCAGTGTTGCCGGTCCGACCGTAATTTGCGTAGATTCAGCAGATCTTCTCGGAAATATTCCGGTTCAGGGTTCAACCGGATCGTGGAGTATATGGGCAGGCGGCGGTTCATTTGATGACCCGACAAGCCCGACGGCAAGAGTCAGCTTTTTATTAAGAGGTGATAATACTTTAAGATGGACGGTTACGAAAGAAGGCTGTTCAAATTATGACGATGTAGTAATAACGAATAACATGGTACAAGCCTTAGCAGGTGCGGATAAAATTACCTGCGGTACGGATGCAAATCTCGTTGCCAATGAATTATATCCGGGAGAAACAGGTATTTGGTCATTAGTAAGCGGTTCGGGTAATATTCTTACTCCTTCCAGTAACGAAACCGTGGTTACCGGACAAGGTGCCGGTGTAAATGTTTTCCGATGGTCTGTTTCCGGTAACGGATGTTTCGATCAGGATGAAGTTCAGGTTTCTGAAAACTCATTCTTTACCAGTGCAGGGTTTAATGATGATGTTTGTGATACAACAGTTACATTACAAGCACAAGATCCGTCACCGGGAACAGGAATTTGGAGTTTCTCCGGACCGGGTGTTGTTATTGTAACTCCCACATCCAATACAACAGTTGTTAACGGATTACAAGATAATTCACCTCATACCTTCCGTTGGACAGTTTATAAAAACGGATGTTATGCTTGGGATGAAGTTATTATAACAAATAATTTAGTACATGCTCATGCAGGCGGTGATCAATTTGTTTGTAATTCACAGGCTACTTTATCCGCCGAAGAGCCTGTTGCAGGTACAGGATTATGGACAATAAGTGCCGGTGCCGGTACTATTGCAAACGATACTTATTACGGTACTTCGGTAACGGGTCTGGTAAAAGGAACTAATACCTTAACTTGGACAGTTACAAATTTAACTTGTACTGATGTTGATAACGTTGTGATTACAAATAATGAGGTAACAGCTACTGCCGGTGCTGATAAGGCAGTCTGTCAAGATTTTACGAATTTATCCGGTGATCAACCGCAAAACGGAGGATACGGTATATGGGAAACAGCCGGCGGACCGGGTGTTGTACAAATATCTTCGGCTTTTAACAGTGCTGTTACAAATCTGCAAAGAGGTGTTAATACTTTCCGTTGGACGGTTTATGAAAATGGTTGTGATAACGGCGGAGATTTAGTACAAATATTAAATAATGATTTTGATGCTTATGCAGGCGAAGATGAAATTTTACCGGCTTTAACAACGGCAACAAATTTTAACGCAACGCTTCCTGCCGGTGCAACCGGGCAATGGTCAATACTTTCCGGAAGCGGAAATATTGCAAATTTAACCAATCCTACTTCATATGTTGATAATATGCCGACAGGAGTGAATCAATTTACTTGGACTGTTATAAAAACAAACGGTTGTTCTGATTCTGACGATGTTGCATTAACGGTTGCTAATTTTGTTCCCTTTGCAGGTAATGATCAGATTGTCTGTACAGATACGGCTAAATTAAATGCCCATTCCGAATTAGGAGCAAGTTCTCAAACTTGGTCAATTGTTAGCGGAGGAGGAAGTTTTGATGATATTCACGATCCCAAAACTATTGTAAGAGGAATTAGCAAAGGATCTAATGTTTATCGTTGGACGGTTAGTTATACCGGTTATTCTGCTTATGATGATGTGATTATTTCAAATGACTCAATTTTTGTTAATGCGGGAGATGATGCAACATTATGCTATCGTTCGCATCAAATGAATGCTCAACATCTTAACGGAGCAAGTGAAATATGGACTGTAGTCGGTCTCGGAGGCGGAACCATTATTAATAATTCACTTTGGAATACTGTTGTAAATGATTTAGAACCGGGTATTAATTATTTTGAATGGTATGTAGATAACGGAAATTGTACTTCAAGAGATACTGTTGCAATTACTTATAACTTACCGCCTATTGCTCGATTTGAAACAGATCCTACGTCTTTCTGTGCACCGGATTCTGTTACAATTCATAATACTTCTGATTATTATCCCGGATTAACAGAACCTGATGAATTCCGCTGGAGAGTTGAGGATAATTATATCGGAACAACCTATAATGTAAGTGATGATATGACACATTACTTTACTAATACAGGTACTTTAGATTCAACATTTAATATTATTTTGGTTGCTATTGACTATGATACACAATGTACGGATACTTTTACTTCAACGGTAACTGCCTTTGCAGTGCCGAAAGTGGAATTCCGTATCGGCGGTTCTCATGTAAGGAGAATACCAAATGCAATATTTACTTTTGAAAACAGAAGTGCTGTTAATTTAGATTCTTATTATTGGGATTTCGGATGGAACGGTAATAATCGTTTTGATACGGATTTTGTCGGATCATTTGATTTTGCTTATACCGATCCCGGAACTTATGTTATAACATTAGACGGAACCAGTGCCGGACAATGTGACGGAGTCTATACAGATACAGTTGTTGTTCTGCCGCCTTGTCCTTTTTCATATGACGACGGTTCTTTAATTGCGAAAGGATGTCAGGATTTATCTGTTGATTTTGATGATAAAGTATATTATGCGGATTCTGTATTATGGAACTTCTATGATGTTTACGATAATAATTATTCTGATACATCAACTCGCGAAAATAATCCGCAGTTTACTTATGACGAACCCGGAGAGTATCACCCGACAATTATTGCTTGGAATGCTGCTTGCGGCAGTCAATCTAATCCCTTTTATACTCGAACTGATACGGTAATAGTATATCCGAGACCGGTTGTTGACTTTGATGTTTCTCCGAGATTGGTTATGTTGCCTGACCAGTTGTTATCATGTTATAATTATTCGGATTACGGTACCAGATATTTATGGGATTTCGGAGATGAGTCAACCATTGATTCTAATCCTGAAATTGCAGATGAAAATCCGCAACATCAATATACCGAAGCCGGAATATATGATATAACTCTGAATGTATGGAGTGACCACGATTGTTTTGATTCTAAAACAATAAGAGATGCTATTATAGTAAAAGGTGAGGGGCAGATTGAGTTTCCGGATGCTTTTACGCCGGATCCAAACGGACCAAACGGCGGAGTTTATCCATGTACACCTGATAAATATCTTGTAGACAGAGATCATCCGAATGATGTCTTTTACCCTAAAGCATTCGGTGTAGTTGATTATCAACTTGATATTTATAATCGTTGGGGTGAAAAAATATTTACAAGTTATGAATTGTGTAAAGGTTGGGACGGATATGTGAACGGTGTTCTTGCTCCGCAGGATGTTTATACTTGGAGGGTTGCCGTAATTTATAAAAACGGACATCCCGAAAAGAAATACGGTAGTGTTACACTTTTGAGATAATATGTTTTAATATTAATTATATTAAAAACTCGGCTGACAGATTCAGTCGAGTTTTTAATTTTTTAATGCTTCGTTTAAAAAATATTACAGATTCTTAACCAATGCACCCCATTTTTTATCAATTACAAAATTATGTTTTAAATAATAGTTGCCGAACAGAAAATGTGCTTTTATCGTTTTTATCCCTTTAACTTTCATTCTCGTAAAAAAATCTTCCATCATAGCAGACCCGATTCCTTTACCGTGCAATACGGAAGTTACTGCCATACCGTCAATTAAAACAATATTTTTTTCCAATTCTTTATAACACAAGCCTCCTATTAATTGCTCGTTAGAATCTATTACAATAAAATGTTTATCGGGTTTAGTTATTTCTTTCGGATAATTTTCTTTATAAAATAATTTATATAATAAACCGACTTCCTGTGCTTCAAGTGTTTCACGCATAGTATATTCAATTTTATCTTTATCTTTTAAAATTGATTTTACAATAACCTGTTCTTCTTCTTTGTTTCCCACAGTTAAAATATTAATATTTTGCTTTCGTTTTATTCCGGGAAAAACCATTTTTTCAAATATTTTATTATCAATTTTATTTGTTAAAACAGATTGTAAATCAGATAATTCAGTTAACTGTATCGGAAGTATATTTTTATCGTTTGTCATTTTATTTAACAAATTGTCAAATGTGTTTTGAACCGATTTATTTGTATTTTTAAAATAGGTTTGTCGGTAGAAATGATACCGTACAATTTCCGGATAATTTTTCAATCCGTATAAATCATATAATTCAGAAATTGTTTGCTGTTTTGCTGCCGGTGTTGAATCAGAGTTTCTGTAAGACCAGTTATCATATCTTTCTACTGCATTAAAAAGAGCCAATGGCAAATATTCACGATTCCTGAAGGTTTTAAAATATTTATTTAGGGCATCTTTTATTATTTTTTCGTTATTATTTGGTTCTGAAATTAAATTTAACTCATTAAGTAATTGTTTTAAAACTGATACTCCTTTTTCTTTTCCTAATGCTTCAATGCAGGAATGAAAAATCCATCTGGTTTTTAAAAAACGTTTTAAAATAGGATAATGTGCAAATACTTGTTTGTAAAAATTGTGATATACAGCTAAAAATATATCTTTGGTATTATTTGTAGACCGTTTGTTTGATAATGAAATAACTAATGCATTATCGGAGAAATCATTTTCAGGAAGAGCTGCATTATTCGGTGAAATTACTCCCGGTAATATCTCTTTGTTACTGTAATCCCATGCTTTGTAGAATGCACTGATTGAACGTATATATATTTTTCGCCAAGTATTTGTTTGCTTAAAATGTCCGGATGCCTGAACTTCTGCAATTGTTCGTATTTTATCCCAAGCTGTAAGCATACTCAAATATGACGAAACTGATATGTTTTTTTTTGGATTTGCACAACCGAAAATTGAAACTGCCGGCATTTTAAAAGGGTAACCTCCTAATGCAATTTGGTGATATAATGTTTCCAACCCGTCAGAAGTTTTTATGTGGTTGTCTATTGCAATATGTAAATTATAATGTTTTCCTTTCACGGTATTAATACTCATTCTGTAATGCTTGGTATTTCGGTAACTTTTAATTACGGAAACCCACATTCCTGCTTTCGAAACTTTATTTAAATTGAAATTAAAATCATCATAAATTATATAAACAGCTTGTTTTAATGTGTTTGATGAAGCTAATTTTTCAATAAGTTCTTTTTTGTCATTATTTGTAATTACATCATCAAAAATTAACTTTTCATTCCAGTCTTTTTCAGAAATTTTTCCGGTTCTTTTGCTTACATATTTTTCAAAATTTTCATGCAACTCATAAAAATATTTTTTTGTTTTTTTGCTGATAACAGGATCTTTTTTTAATAAAATCCAAGATGCAAATTCAGCTCTTAATGATTTGTAATACTTCGGATGGTTAATTCCGAATTTTAATAAAAGTTTAAATATATTATCAAATTGTTTTATTGTATTTTTATCGGCGGGCCAGTTAAGTTTAGTCCTGTATTGGTGCATTCGTTTTCTGAAAACATCTAATTGCCTCAAAGAAAATGAGTTTTTTGCCAATGAATTAATGCTTTCTTCATTAAGGAATGTTTTTCCGGAATTAATAAAAGCCGGCAATAAATTTTCAAAATTAGGTTCAGGGTCTTTAGACAGTAGAATTCGATAGGCTTCAATTCTTAATTTTTCATTTTTATGACAAGCAAGTGCTTCTAATCTTTTTCGAATTATTTCAGCTTTGTTTTTTTCATATTCAGGAAAGATTTGCTCAATTTTTTGTAAACTTTCAAGTGCTTTTTTAGGTTCGCAATGTAATGTTTCGGAAATTAATTGATTTAAAAGAATGAGATCAAAGTCATTCATTGCCGGTAAATGTGCAATATCTGAAGGTTTGTATGTTCTGACATTTATTTCGGGTATGCATAGTTGTGCTTCGAAATATTTTAAAGGAATATCATAACTTTCTTTGCAAGGAGAAAAATTTATCAATTCGGGATTTCCTATCCAAAGTTTCGGTTGTCTTATTAACCGTCCTAAATCTATATAATTTCTTGTAACAGTATAATTTAAGTCTCCTATAGTAAGAGTTCCGTTTTTATTTGACTCCTGAATCCTCAAATGTTTTTTATCAGCTTTATTAAATAAACCGGTTTTTGTTTTAATTATATCGGTCTCCAATATTCCTAAATCTCGATAAAACCATCGCGGAATACTAATTTCATAATTTTTATAATTAAATTTTATATGATTTGATTTGTATAATTCGGTAATTAATTCTTTAAAGTTTATTTCAATAATTTTCCTTTTAAAAGAACCTTTCGGTGTAAGTTCTCCTTCTTCTTTTTTAAATTCTCTTTCAAGAATGCTGAAATTTATTACACGTTCATAAGGTGCTGAATCTTTGTTGGCAGTCATCACAATTTGATGATAATATTCGTTGATATTTTTTTTCTTTTCTGAAATTTTAAAAACAGGATCGTCCTTGTCCGGTACAATTAATAAAACATTATAAGGCTTTCCGTCACCAACGAGGAATGTTTGTTTTATTCCGGGAACACCGGTAAATTTTTTTTCAATTTTTAAAGGAGCAATTGTTTGTCCTTTGCTGTTTTTATATATGTCTTTAACTCTGTCAATAATTTCGTGATGCCCGTTTTTGTATATTTTAAAAATATCCCCTGTTGATAACCAATATTCTTCAATAGCGGGGTAGGGAATGATATCATCGGGACCTGCATCTTCAAGATATTTTGCAATATAATGTCCTTTGATTTCAAGTTCTCCGTTTTCTTTTAAACGAGTTTGTATCCCGGGCAGAGGAATTCCGGTTGAATTTTCTGTATAATCATTCGAAGGAGTCATTGTAATTCCTCCGGTTGCTTCGGTCATGCCAAAACCGCTGTTCAAAGATATTCCGTGTTTATGAAAAAATCGAAAAATTTTAGGGTCGAGGTAACCGGCTGCAGATAATCCCCAATGCAGATTGTTTCCTGTTATGTCGCGTATAATTTTATCTTGTTCTTTTTTATTCTCAGTTCCTTTAAATGTATCAATACAAGATTCATAGAGTTGTGTCCAACGAACGGGAACACTAATAAATCCGGTCGGATTTTCTTTCGGAAATAATGAACGCAGGGTATCGGATGATGAATTTCCGGCAAATACATAAGTTCCGCCCCAAAAAATACTTCCTGTAAGTTCCAAATATCTGCCGAATGTGTGAAAAAGCGGAAGATAGCAAATCATTTTTTCGTTATTCCCGACTTGAGGAAGGGCTAAAGCCCTGGCAAACCGCTTACTGATTATGTTATACATAGAAAATGACACTCCTTTGGGCATGCCGGTACTGCCGGAAGTAAACATCGTTGTTGCAACTTGGTTTAAAGGTTTTTTTATACGTTTATTAAGAATTTCTTCTGCTTCTTTTAAGGATATTTTTTTACTTTCTTGACTTAAATAGTAATTTGCTTGCAGGAATTTTGAAGAATTAGCTTCTGTAACAATAATTATTAAATTATTATTTAATGACTTTTTTACGGAATTGATAATTTTTAAACGTTCCGGAGAATCTGTAATAACAATATTAATATCAAGTTTTTTAAAAATATAACTTAAAATTTCTTCGTTAAAATGAATATTCAGAGGAGTATTAAAGATGTCATAAGATAAACAAGCCAAATCGCTTATTGCACTTTCCGGACGATTTTGTGAAAAAATTGCAATACGCGGATTGTATGGTTTAAGAGTATAAATAAATGCAGCAATTTCTTTCATATAATTAAAGGTCTGTCGGTATGTCCATTCAAAGATTCGTGATTTCCGGGTTCCTTTAAATAATACTCTGTCCGGATGTTCCGAAACTCTTTGTTCAAACATTTCTTTAAGACCGTAATTGGTTTTTTGTAAAGTTTTAAATATTACATTAATTAGATTATCTTTTAATTCGGGACTTGTTATTTTTAATAAAAAGTTATATTTTCTGCATTCATTCAAAAAGCTTAATAATTCATTGGTATGTGTTTCCGATTTAAGGTAAACACTTATTATATCGAATAATTCTTTAATTTCTTTCGATGTACTGTTTTTTTTAAAAAGTATTTCAAATTGTTCTGAATTTATCATTTAAATGAGTTGTTTGTTATTATTATATTAGCAAAAATAGAAGAATACCTCATATTAATTGAATTATACTATGGATTTTTTTAAAAAAGGTTAGTTATTATAAATTTTATACGAATATAAAATATGCATAATCGGAACATTTTTTTATTGGTTTTTTTTGATTTTAATCTTTTTTGTTACTGTTTCGTTTCTTTTGTGTTTTATATCATTAAAAAAAATAACCGGAATTTAAGCATTTTCTGTAAATGTATTGTTAATTTTGTATTTCAAATAAAGTTTAAATCGTATGCGTGAATTAGAAATATTAATGAACCCTAATAAACTTGTTCAACACCTTAAAAAACCGGCAAGCGAGTTTACTCGATATGATATTATTAAATTTATTGATGATAATAATATTGAAATGCTGAATTTTAGGTATGTTGGTGAAGACGGGAAACTGAAAATATTAAATTTTGTTATAACCGGAAAAAATTATTTAGAATCTATACTGTCAACCGGTGAACGGGTTGACGGTTCGAGTTTGTTTTCATACATACATGCTGAAACCAGTGATTTATATGTTATTCCGCGTTTCAGTACGGCATTTATAAATCCTTTTGCCGAGAAACCGACATTAGATATTTTGTGTTCTTTTTATACCAAAGACGGGAAACCACTTGAAAGTGCTCCTGAATACATTTTAAAAAAAGCTCATAAAGTTTTCAAAGAGCAAACAGGTTTTTCTTTTAAAGTGATGGGCGAATTGGAATATTATATTATCGGTAAAAATGATGATTTATATCCTGCCGTTGATCAAAAAGGATATCATTCTTCTTTGCCGTTTACAAATTATGAAAAATTACGTTTAGAAGCTATGCAATTAATTGCTCAATGCGGCGGTAAAATAAAATACGGACATTCGGAAGTCGGAAATTTTAAAGACGGCGATTTAATGTATGAGCAACACGAAATAGAATTTATGCCTGTTGATCCTGAAAATGCCGTAGAACAATTAATTGTTGCAAAATGGATTTTAAGAATGCTCGGAAATAAATACGGACTTATTATAAGTTTTGCACCTAAAATTACCGTAGGTAAAGCCGGCAGCGGATTGCATATTCATTTTCAAATTGATAAAGATGAAGTGAATGTTATGGCAGATGAAGTAGGTTTGACGGATATTGCAAAAAAAGCAATTGCAGGTATCCTTGATAAGGCTCAATCACTTACGGCATTCGGAAATACAATACCGACTTCTTATTTGCGTCTTGTTCCGCATCAGGAAGCACCAACTATGATTTGTTGGGGCGACAGTAATCGTTCGGTTTTGGTGAGAGTTCCGCTTGGTTGGATTGCAAAAACAAATATGATAAAAGATGCAAATCCTCAAGAAAGAGGAAAAGTACCTTATGTTACCGGAAAACAAACAGCTGAATTTCGTGTCCCGGACGGGTCCGCTGATCTGTATCATTTAATTGCAGGTTTGATTATCTCCGCAAAGGATGGTATTCTTAATTTGGATTCATTAAAACGTGCTGAAGAACTTTATGTAAATGTTAATATTTTTGATAAAAAACATAAAGATATTTTTGATACACTTATTGCATTACCTAATTCCTGTTCAAAATCTGCAGACTATTTGAAGGAACAACGAAATTTTTATGAAAAAGATCATGTTTTTCCGAAAGGAACTGTTGATGCCTTTATTTCAAAACTAAAATCGTATAGTGATGAACATTTAAGTGAAGAATTATACGGCAAAAATGAAAAAATTAAAGAGTTGGTAGATAGTTATTTGCATTGTATGTAAAACCATCAGAGACAGCTTGCAGCTCTGTCTCTGATGGTTTATGTCGAAGTTATTTATTTATATTAGTAAAATTGAAAAAATAATTTACATTTTTCCAATTAACCCCTCTATTATTTTAGTCATTTTCGGCTCAACCGATCCTGCTACATCCTGAACTTCTTCGTGAGTTGTTTCTTCATTCGGATTTTCAGGCTCGCTTTCATTTGTAATAACAGACATACCAAAAATTTTCATTCCCTGATGATGGGCGACAATAACTTCCGGAACAGTTGACATTCCGGTTGCATCGGCTCCGAAAATTCTGAACATTTTATATTCAGAAGGAGTTTCCAACGTAGGACCTGAACTGCCTATGTAAACACCTTTTTGAACTGAAATTCCTTCGCTGTTTGCAATTTTTTCGGCAATTTTAATATATTCGGTATTATAAACTTTGCCCATATCCGGGAAACGAGTTCCCAGTTCTTCAAAATTCTTTCCTCTTAAAGGATGTTCAGGAAAAAAATTTATATGATCGGTAATTATCATTAAGTCTCCTTGATTAAATTTTGGATTTAAACCGCCTGCAGCATTTGAAACAATTAAATTCTTAACTCCTAAAAAGTGCATAACCCTTACCGGGAAAGTTACTTCTTTCATTCCGTAACCTTCATAAAAATGAAAACGTCCTTGCATAGCAACAACATTTTTACCGGCAAGTTTTCCGAAAACCAATTGTCCGGAGTGTCCTGCAACCGTTGATACGGGAAAATTCGGAATATCTTGATATTTAATCTTTACGGAATCAGTTATTTTATTTCCCAAACCTCCCAGTCCGCTTCCTAAAATAATTGCTGTTTCCGGTTGTATCGAAATCTTTTGTTTTAAAAAATCTGCAGTTTGTTTTATTTTTTCTAACATAGCTTATTAATTTTAATTAAATATCCGTAAAATTAATAATTAGTTCCGGAGAAACAAAATATCGAATTAAATCAATTCTTATTTTTAACTTAAAATATATATTTTTACCGATAATTTATTCTATTGTTTTTGTTTTTGAAAAAGAGATAACATGACTGAAAAAATTAAAAAATACCAACCTAAAAATCATATCAGAATAGTAACGGCAGCTTCACTTTTTGACGGACACGATGCGGCAATAAATGTTATGAGAAGAATAATTCAGTCCACCGGAGCGGAGGTAATTCATTTGGGTCATAATCGTTCTGTGCAGGAAATTGTTGATTGTGCCCTGCAGGAAGACGTGCAGGCAATTGCAATAACTTCTTACCAAGGCGGGCATATTGAATTCTTTAAGTATATGAAAGACCTCTTGGAAGAAAAAGGACGTTCGGACATTAAACTTTTCGGCGGCGGAGGCGGTGTTATTCTTCCCGAAGAAATAAATGAACTTCAAAATTACGGTATTACTCGAATTTATTCGCCGGATGACGGCAGGAAAATGGGATTGCAGGGAATGATTAACGATTTACTCGAAAAATCCGATTTCCCGCCGACTACAAACAAAGTTCACGATATTAAGAAATTACAAAATAAAGATATTAATACAATTGCAAGATTAATTACGACTGCCGAATGTTGTAAGGATAAAATTTCGGAAGATTATGAGAAAATTAAAAAAATTGCAAAAGAAAGGAAAATTCCTGTACTCGGAATTACCGGTACCGGAGGTTCCGGAAAATCATCACTCGTTGATGAAATTGTTCGCAGGTATCTGTCTGATTTTGAGAGTAAAACAATTGCAATAATTTCTGTTGATCCTTCAAAACGTAAAACCGGCGGAGCATTACTTGGTGACCGAATTCGTATGAACAGCATTAATAACGAGCGAGTTTATATGCGTTCTCTGGCAACACGTCAGGCTAATTTGTCGCTTTCGCCTTATGTTCACGATGCAGTAAATATTATGAAAGCAGCCGGATATGATTTAGTTATTTTGGAAACTTCAGGCATAGGGCAATCCGATACGGAAATTGCCGATCAAAGTGATGTTGCAATGTATGTGATGACCCCCGAATACGGTGCTGCAACACAACTCGAAAAAATTGACATGCTCGATTTCGCTGATATTATTTCAATAAATAAATTTGATAAAAGAGGCGCTTTGGATGCTTTGCGTGATGTAAAGAAACAATATCAGCGAAATCATGAAATTTTTGATAAAGATGTTGATGAAATGCCTGTTTTCGGAACAGTAGCATCACAATTTAATGATGCCGGAGTTAATGAATTATATATTGCATTAATGAAATTAATATCTGAGAAAACCGGTGTTAATTTTAAAGGCAGTTTTAGCTTGACGGATGAAATGCAGGAAAAATTACAAATAATTCCGCCTTCGCGTGTCAGATATTTATCTGAAATTTCGGAAATAATCCGAAACTATAATCATTGGACAGAAAAACAAGCTGAAATTGCAAGTAATCTGTTTGCATTCAAAAGGACCTTGGAGCGTCTGAAAGACCTCGAAGCGTCCGAATCAGTAAAAAAGTTATATAAAGAAACCGAACTTGATTTAGACCCTCATAATAAAAAAATTATTAATCATTGGGATCGGAAAGTTAAAAACTATGCCGGTGATGAATTTGTTTATCAGGTAAGAGGAAAAGATATAAAGGTAAATACATGCACTGAAAGTTTATCTCATTTAAAAATACCTAAAATTTCCTTACCGAAATATAAAGATTGGGGTGAAATTTTGAAATGGAACTTACGTGAAAATGTTCCCGGTGAATTTCCTTATGCCGCAGGTGTTTTTCCTTTCAAGCGTGAAGGTGAAGATCCTACGCGTATGTTTGCCGGAGAGGGCGGACCTGAAAGAACCAACAAACGATTTCATTATGTGTCGCTCGGAATGCCGGCTAAAAGACTTTCAACGGCTTTTGACAGTGTTACTTTATACGGCGAAGATCCGGACAGAAGACCTGATATATACGGAAAAATAGGAAATTCGGGAGTATCAATTGCCTGTCTCGATGATGCAAAAAAACTATATTCAGGTTTTGAACTCACAAACTCTAAAACTTCGGTTTCAATGACAATTAACGGTCCGGCACCTATTATGACAGCTTATTTTATGAATGCAGCTATTGATCAGGAATGCGAAAAATATATAAAAGCCAAAGGATTAGAAACTAAAGTTGAATCAATAATTAATAAATTCTATAAAACAAAAGGAACTAAGCGACCGGAATATCGCGGTAATTTGCCCGAAGGTAATAACGGATTGGGTTTAATGCTTCTCGGAGTAACCGGCGATATGGTTCTGGATAAAGATATTTATGAGAAAATAAAAACTGAAACAATTTCTAAAGTCAGAGGAACTGTACAAGCCGATATTCTTAAAGAAGATCAGGCACAAAACACTTGTATTTACTCTACCGATTTTTCATTGAAACTGATGGGAGATATGCAGGAATATTTTATTAAAAATAATGTAAGAAATTTTTATTCTGTATCAATCTCGGGTTATCATATTGCAGAAGCAGGAGCAAATCCCGTTACACAGCTTGCTTTTACACTTTCCAACGGTTTTACTTATGTAGAATATTATGCTTCGCGCGGAATGGATATTAATAAATTTGCACCGAACCTTTCATTCTTTTTTTCAAACGGAATTGATCCCGAATATTCTGTTATGGGTCGTGTTGCGAGGTTAATTTGGGCTAAAGCAATGAAGAATAAATACGGTGCTGACGAACGTTCGCAAAAATTAAAATATCATATTCAAACATCGGGGCGTTCGCTTCATGCTCAGGAAATTGATTTTAACGATATTCGTACAACTTTACAAGCTCTTTATGCTATCTATGATAATTGTAACTCCCTGCATACTAATGCTTATGATGAGGCAATTACAACACCGACCGAAGAAAGTGTGAGACGAGCAATGGCTATTCAGCTTATTATTAATCACGAACTCGGATTGGCAAAAAATCAAAATCCGTTGCAAGGTTCTTTTATTATTGAAGAACTTACCGATTTGGTTGAAGAAGCTGTTTTATCCGAATTTGACAGAATTACGGAAAGAGGCGGAGTCCTTGGAGCAATGGAAACGATGTATCAGAGAAGTAAAATTCAGGAGGAAAGTTTGTATTATGAGAATTTAAAACATTCGGGTGAATTACCGATAATGGGAGTAAATACATTCCTTTCGTCAAAAGGTTCGCCTACGGTAACTCCCGGAGAAGTTATTCGTGCAACGGAAGATGAAAAAGAATATCAAATTTTTATGCTGGAACAACTTTATAAAACACAAACTGATAATTGTCCGAATGCACTGGAAAAATTAAAGAAAGCGGCAATTCATAATCAAAATATTTTTGCTGAATTAATTGAAACTTCTAAAGTTTGCTCAATCGGGCAAATAACAGGTGCATTATTTCAAGTAGGCGGGCAATATCGTAGGAATATGTAGTATTTTATAAGAAAAAATGATAGTTAAAATGAGATTGAAGAATGAAATAAAGATGTTTTTAATTGGATTTTATTATTTTTCTTTTTAATGCTTTTGAAGATTATTTACAAATTATTTTAAGGATGCCGGTTTTGCGATAAATATTGTTTTAATTCTTATGTCATTATTTTTAATTCCGGTTATTTTCTGCGTATATAAATTGTTTATTTTTATTTATGATTAATATTTTTCAAAAAAATAATTACTAACTCAGAATAATTTTACTTTTAAAAGTTAAATAAAAAAAATCTTGCCCTAAATAATCAAATTATTATCTTTGAGTTTTATTTCAGAAATTAATTTATAAATCATAATTTACATTCATAATAAAAAAGATATGGCTTTTAAAAACATAAAACCCGGTGTCGTTACAGGCGATGATGTTGAAAAATTATTTCAAATCGCAAAAGACAATCAATTTGCAATGCCTGCTGTTAATATTGTAGGATCACATTCGGCAAATGCCGCACTTGAAGCTGCTGCGAAAGCAAATTCGCCTATTATGATACAGCTTTCAAGCGGAGGTGCTCAATTTTTTGCCGGTAAAAGTTTGCCTAATGATAATCACGAAGCTCAAATACTCGGCGGTATTGCCGGAGCAAAATATGTTCACGAAGTCGCAAAAGCATACGGTGTGCCGGTAATAATGCATACCGACCATGCCGCTAAAAAATTATTACCCTGGATTGACGGATTATTATCTGCAGGTGAAGAATATTATAAAACATATGGTGTGCCTTTATTTAGTTCGCATATGCTTGATTTATCAATTGAAAGTTTAGAAGAAAATATTGAAATCAGTGCAAAATATCTTGAACGTATGAGCAAAATAGGAATGACACTGGAAATAGAACTCGGTGTTACAGGCGGAGAAGAAGACGGTGTTGATAATGAAGATATTGACAGTACAAAACTATATACACAACCTGAAGATGTGGCCTATGCATATGAAAAATTGAAGAAAATCAGTGCTAAGTTTACTATTGCTGCATCTTTCGGAAATGTCCACGGAGTTTATAAACCCGGAAATGTTAAATTAACACCCAAAATCCTCAGAAATTCGCAGAAATATATTCAAAAGAAATTTAATACCGGTGAAAAACCCGTAAATTTTGTATTTCACGGCGGATCCGGTTCCACTCATGAAGAAATTAAAGAAGCTGTGTCATACGGAGTAATAAAAATGAATATTGATACTGATACACAATGGGCATTTTGGAATGGTGTTAAAAAATATGAAGCTGCAAATCACGATTATCTGCAAACTCAAATCGGAAATCCGGAAGGCGATGATAAACCTAATAAGAAAAAATATGATCCCAGAGTTTGGACGAGAGAAGGAGAAAAATCTATGGCAGAAAGATTAATGATTGCTTTTGAAGATTTGAATTGTATTAACAGAAATGATTTGCTTTAAATTTAAGAATTTATAACTTTATTCATTCTCAACTTTTAACTAATTAAATGATGGCAAAAGAAAATGCAGGTTGGTTTACACGTACCGAACAGGGTATTATTACTGATACAAAAGATAAGAAAGAAATTAAAGAAGGACTTTGGTATAAGTGTCCCGAATGTAAAAGAATTATTCCGACCGAAGACCACGAAGCAAATTTGAATGTGTGTGAATGCGGTTATCATGCAAGAATTCCTGCTGTTAAATATTTTGAAATTTTATTCGATAATAATAAATATTCCGAACTGTTTAAAAAATTAACATCGGCTGACCCGCTTAATTTTGTTGATACGAAAAAATATACCGACAGAATAAAAGCAACGCAAAAAAAAACAAAACTAAAAGATGCAATTACCGTTGTTACAGGTGAAATTGATAAACAAAAAATTGTAATTGCTGCTATGAATTTCGAATTTATAGGCGGTTCAATGGGATCAGTTGTCGGAGAAAAAATTGTTCGTGCAGCCGATTTTGCATTAGCAAATAAAATTCCCCTGATGATTATATCAAAATCAGGCGGAGCCCGTATGATGGAAGCGGCTTTTTCGTTAATGCAAATGGCAAAAACTTCTGCAAAATTAGCTCAGCTTTCCGATGCGGGAATACCCTATATTTCTTTTTTACTTGATCCTACAACCGGAGGAACTACGGCATCTTTTGCCATGTTGGGAGATGTTAATATTGCAGAACCCGGAGCGTTAATAGGATTTGCCGGACCCCGTGTTATAAGAGATACTGTCGGACACGACTTGCCTGAAGGTTTTCAACGTTCTGAATTTGTTCTTGAACATGGTTTCTTGGATTATATTGTAGAACGTAAGAATCTGAAAGAAACAATTTCAAGACAGTTAAGAATGTTTGCACATTAAAATTTTGAAATATAATCTGTCTGTTTTTTATTACTAAAAAATCATTTTGATGAAGTTATTTATTAAATTATCAATTACATTATTTGTATCTTTATTTATAAATGTTTCAACAGCTCAAAATCTTAAACTTGATATAAAGCTTTCAAATTACTCAAAAAAAATAAAAGACGGACATGCTGATATTAAAGTTTCCGGCGGAAAAGAACCTTATACTTATAAATGGTCCGACCGATCAACGGCATTGACATCATTTATTGCCGAAGGATTAACAGAAGGGAAAGATTATAAGGTAGTTGTAACGGACGCTGACGGGCTTAAAGACAGTCTTAATTTTATTATTGACGCAAAATCTGCCGATGAAAAAATAAATTCATTTTTTGTACCTTTAGTTGCAGCACTTGAAAAAGTTTTGATGTTTGATATCTTTAAAACTTTGCATTTATATAACCCGGTTTTGCATGATAACAACGGAAATATTTTGTATTATCCCAACGGTGATGTTAAAACCATGTCTATTCCTTTTGTTGTGATTTGGTTGATATTCGGTGCTTTATTTTTTACCGTTAAAATGAAATTTATTAATTTCAGAGGATTTAAACATGCAATTCAGCTTATTAGGGGCTTTTATGATAAACCAAAAGATAAAGGTGAAGTATCACATTTTCAGGCATTAACAACTGCATTATCGGCAACGGTAGGTTTAGGAAATATTGCAGGGGTTGCCATTGCCGTAACTTTAGGCGGACCGGGTGCGACATTTTGGATGATTGTTGCAGGTTTGCTTGGTATGGCTTCTAAATTTACGGAAGTTACTTTGGGTGTAAAATACAGAAACATTGACGAAGACGGTCGTGTAGCCGGCGGACCGATGTATTATTTAAGTAAAGGTTTGAAAAAGAAAAATTTGGGAGGTCTCGGAAAAGTTTTGGCTGTAATTTTTGCAGTACTTGTTATTGGCGGTTCGCTTGGCGGCGGAAATATGTTTCAGGCAAATCAGGCATTTTCTCAACTCTCAACAAAATTGGCACCTTATATTGTTGATATTCAGGGATACGGTGCTTATTTTGGTGTGTTACTTGCTATTTTTGTCGGAATTGTCGTAATCGGCGGAATTAAAAGTATTGCAAATGTTACCGAAAAAATTGTTCCTTTTATGGCATTTTTGTATGTTATTGCCGCATTAATAATTATTGGTATGAATATTTCACATACGCATGAGGCATTTCTGCTGATATTTAAAGGTGCATTTTCTGCCGATGCTATGAAAGGAGGAATAGTCGGTGTGTTAATTGTCGGCTTTCAACGTGCGGCATTCTCAAACGAAGCAGGCGTAGGTTCGGCATCAATTGCACATTCTGCCGTTAAAACTGACAGACCTGTAAGTGAGGGTTTTGTGGCTCTTTTGGAACCTTTTATTGATACTGTTGTGATTTGTACAATGACTGCTTTAGTGATTATTTTTACCGGATTCTACAACCCTTCCGTTGCCGGAAATCTTGCCGGTGTTGAACTTACTTCAAAAGCATTCGATAGTGTATTCCCTTGGTTTTCTTGGATACTGCTTCTTGCCGTTATTTTATTTGCCTTTTCAACAATGATTTCTTGGTCATATTACGGATTAAACGGCTTTAAATACCTTTTCGGAAAGTATTTCGGAAAAAGAAAAGTTACAAAAAATCTCTATCTTGTTTCATTGATATATTATATCATTTTTTTAATTTTTGTTGTAATCGGCTCAGCTTCAAGTCTCGGTGCCGTTGTTGATTTTTCTGATTTTATGATTTTAAGTATGGCATTCCCTAATATTCTGGGACTGTTAATACTTGCGCCTGAAGTTAAACAAGATATGGAACACTATTTTCGAGATTTAAAAAACGGTGTTATAAAACGATTCAAATAATTGATAATTATTAGTTGTATTCAATAGGTTGAACCTATTGTCATAATTTTAAAAAAGTGTCCTTTAAAAAAAATCTAAAAGAATATTTTACATTTACAAAGGGAGAAAGCCAAGGTATTTTAGTTCTTTTAGTTTTTCTCGGTATTGTAATTATCATTAATTCTTCCTCAGAATATTTTACGAAACAACCTACTTATGATTTTTCAAAATATAAAAAGTTATTTTCAGAATTCAATTCTGATACTCTAAACAATAAAGCATATTCTCATTTATTAAAATACGACACTTTAAATCTTTTCAGGTTTAACCCGAATAATCTTAATAAAAAAGAAGCGAAGCAACTTGGTTTGTCGGAATATCAATATCAAATGATACAAAATTATCTTGCTTCCGGCAGATATTTTAAATACAAATCTGATCTTTCTAAGATATATTCTATTCATAACGAGCAGTTTATGTTACTTCGCACGTATATTGACTTACCGGAAAAAAAGAATAAAGATGATTCTGAGTATAATGTTAAAAAAAAGACTTTAGGACAGAAAATAAAAATAAATTATTCCAATTTTGATCCTAATATATTGGATGATTTTGGCTGGAAAGAATTAGGTTTTTCCGAAAAACAAATTGCTTCAATAAGAAAATATATAAACAACGGCGGAAAATTTTACAAAAAAGAAGACTTAAAAAAACTTTATGTAATTAATGAAGAAAAATATTCGGAATTAGAACCGTATATCATAATTAATAACAAAAATGAGATTTCAAAGAATGCACAAAATAAAGTTAAGAAAAAAGTTGATATTAATAATTTGTCGGCAGATGAAATGAAAAAATACGGAAGATTTTGGCAATACAATGCCGAACGCATAGTAAAATACCGCAACCTTCTCGGCGGATATTATAAAAAAGAGCAACTTCTTGAAGTTTACGGAATAAAAAAAGAATACTACGATAAAGTTGCGGATGACATTATTATTGACAAATCGAAATTAGAAAAAATAAATATCAACTTTGCAGAAATATCAGAACTCGTAAGACATCCTTATATTTCATATCAAGATGCAAAAAAAATAATTGAATACCGTAATAAAAACGAACGGTTTTATTAATGATCTGAACATTTTACAAACAAAAAATATTATCACTTCAGATTTATTTGCCAAAGTAAGACCTTATTTGAAAGTAAAGTAAACAATATCAGTATTTTAAATCTTAATTATTTTGTGCAAAGACACTTAATATTTTAAACTTGTCGGTTACCGTAATAAATATAATAAACCAAAGCTCACCTGAAATTAACGTATTTTTAATTAAAGTATATGTTTTCGTTAGCAAAATATTTTTCTTCCGAAAAAAAATCAGGATTATAAAATATTTTATCCTAAATTTATTACTTTTACGCTGCTTATCTAATAATATATATTTATAAATAAATTTCTGTTAAAATGAACTTTGATTTATCCGACGAACAAAAAATGATAAGGCAAACAGTTAGAGATTTTGCCGAAAGAGAAGTTAAACCGCTGGCACAAGAATTAGACGAAAAAGGTGAATTTTCTCCGAAACTCACAAAAAAAATAGGGGAACTCGGTTTGTTCGGAATGTATCTTCCCGAGAAATACGGCGGACAAGGACTTGACACACTTTCATACATTATTGCCGTTGAGGAGCTTGCACGAGTTGACAGCTCGCAGGCAGCTACACTTGCTGCACACAATTCGCTCGGTATCGGTCCCTTATATTATTACGGTACTGAAGAACAGAAGATGAAATATTTGCCTAAACTTTGTACCGGAGAAAATCTTTGGGCATTCGGGCTTACAGAACCCGATGCAGGTTCCGATTCCAGAGGTACCAAAACTACGGCAAAATTTACAGACGGGAAATGGATTATTAACGGGTCAAAAATATTTATAACAAACGGAGCATCTGAATTAGCTGCCGGAGCATCAGTTCAATCAGTATCCGGAATTAAAAATGGAAAAAAAGAATTTACGACAATAATTGTTGAAAGAGGTACACCGGGTTTTAATCAAATTCCGATGCACGGAAAAATGATGTGGCGAGCATCGGATACGGCAGAATTATATTTTGATAACTGCAAAGTTCCGGAAGAAAATATTCTAGGCAAAAAAGGACAAGGCTCAAAAATAATGTTGAGCACATTGGATAACGGTCGCTTGTCTATTGCTGCTATGGGTTTAGGTTTGGCTCAAGGAGCTTTGGAAATGGCTGTGCAATATTCAAAAGAAAGAAAACAATTCGGAAAATCTATTTCTAAATTTCAGGCAATTTCATTTCGACTTGCAGATATGGCTACGAAAGTTGAATTAGCAAGAACACTTTTATATAAAGCCTGCTGGTTGAAAGATTCCGGTAAACCATTCGCACAAGAGGCGGCTATGTCAAAATTATATTGTTCCGAAATAGCAAAAGAAGTTGCTGATGATGCTGTGCAAATTCACGGCGGTTACGGATTAATGAAAGATTACCCTGTTGAAAGATTTTATAGAGATCAAAGATTATTACAAATAGGAGAGGGAACTTCGGAAATCCAAAAATTGGTTATTTCTCGAAATGTATTAAAATAAAAAATATCAGGATAAGTTTGTTTTTGTAAAAAAAATTTTTTATATTTATAGGAATTAATAATTTTGTCGTTCAAAATTTCTAATTTCAATTTAAAAAGGAGTATATTTATGATTAAAATTCCGGTAAAAGAAGGCGAAAGCATTGAAAGAGCTTTAAAAAGATTAAAAAGAAAAACTGACAGTACAGGTATTATCAAAGAAGTAAGAAAACGTAAAGAATTTGTTAAACCTTCAATACTCAAACGTCAGCAACACATTAAAGCCAAATATGTTGAGCAATTAAGAAGAGAAGAAAACGAATAATTCTGTTTTATAAATAACTTTTCCGAATATAAAATTCGGAAAAGTTTCTTTCTTTTTTAAATGTAAATGATTACATTCTGAAAAGTTTATCGAATGCATAAGAAGAGTTTCTTAAAATATATAGAATACCAAAAAAAATACTCTTCACTTACAGTAAATTCTTATGCAATTGATTTAAATTCTTTTTACTCATTCTGTTTAAACAATAATTTTATTGATTCGGAAGATGAGATAATTAAAGATTATAAAATTATCAGAAAGTGGGTTGCATACTTGTCAACTCAGAATCTGTCTTCAAAATCAATAAACAGAAAACTTTCAACATTAAGATCGTTTTATAACTTTCTGCAAAGAGAAAATAAAATTGATTCAAACCCTTTACTTAAGATAACACGATTAAAAACAGAAAAAAAACTTCCTGAGTTTATTTCTGAAGAGAAAATGGATTTATTATTAGACAGTTCTGTTTTTTCTGATGATTTTGAAGGTGTAAGAGATTATCTTATTATTGAAATGTTGTACGGAACCGGTATGCGACGTGCAGAATTAATTAATTTGTATTTAAAAGATATTGATCTCAAGAAAAAATATTTAAAAGTTACGGGAAAAAGAAATAAACAACGAATAATTCCGTTTCCTGATGAATTATCAGAATTAATAAAAAAATATATGGCATTAAGACAAAACATTCAAACTGATTCTGATTTTTTATTTATTACAAAGTCCGGGAAAAAAATTTATCCGAATTTAGTTTACAGAACGGTTGTAAAGTATATTTCTTTAATCAGTACACAAAAGAAAAAAAGCCCGCATACTTTAAGACATACATACGCAACACATCTTTTAAATAACGGAGCCGATATTAATGCTGTTAAAGAATTATTAGGTCATGCAAGTTTATCGGCAACACAAATTTATACACATAATACATTCGAAAAATTAAATCGTATTTATAAACAAGCTCATCCCAGAGCAAAAAAATGAAACACTATGGATATAAATATTAAAACAACAAATTTTGATGCAGACAAAAAGTTAATCGACTTTGTAAAAACGAAGGTTAATAAATTAGATAAGTATTTTGACGGTATCATTCGTTCCGAAATTATACTGAATTTTGATAAATCAAAGAAAAAATTTACAGATAATAAAGAAGTGAAAGTTATTTTAGAAGTTCCGGGTTCTGATTTATTTGCAGAAAAAGGAGCTGTTACATTTGAAGAAGCTGTTGATACAGTGATAGATGCACTAGAAAAACAAATAAAAAAACATAAGGGAAAACTCCGACAATAAAAAATACTGAAATTCTTTTGTTTAATAAAATATTATTCTTTAAATTTGCAACCCGATTTTTGAGAGCAATTGAAAGTCGAAAAGTTCTTTAAGGAAATAATTTATCTCTAAATAAAAAGAAGAGTTTTTGCCGATATAGCTCAGTTGGCCAGAGCAGCTGATTTGTAATCAGCCGGTCGGCGGTTCGAATCCGTCTATCGGCTCTTTTTTTGATTAGAAGGGGGGATTCCAGAGCGGCCAAACGGGGCAGACTGTAAATCTGTTGGTATATACCTTCGGAGGTTCGAATCCTCCTCCCCCCACTATCAAAAAGGGATTTAAAAGCGGGAGTAGCTCAGTTGGTAGAGCGGCAGCCTTCCAAGCTGCAGGTCGCGGGTTCGAGCCTCGTCTTCCGCTCTTTTTTTTAGCCGATGTAGCTCAGGGGTAGAGCGTTTCCTTGGTAAGGAAGAGGTCATGAGTTCAATTCTCATCATCGGCTCTTTATTGAAGAACATAAATATATTAACTATATAAGAATAAAATATTTTTCATTTTATAATAAATAATAATCATGGCTAAAGAAAAATTTGACAGGTCCAAACCGCATGTAAATATTGGAACCATCGGTCACGTTGACCACGGAAAAACAACTTTGACTGCTGCTATTACTTTAGTTTTAAGTAAAAAAGGTTTGTCAGAGATTAAAGATTTTGATTCAATTGATAATGCCCCCGAAGAAAAAGAAAGAGGTATTACAATTAATACTGCTCACGTTGAGTATGAAACAGAGAAAAGACATTATGCTCATGTTGACTGTCCGGGTCACGCCGACTATGTTAAAAACATGGTTACAGGTGCAGCTCAAATGGACGGTGCAATTATTGTAGTTGCCGGTACAGACGGTCCGATGCCTCAAACAAGAGAACATATCTTGCTTGCTAAACAAGTAAATGTTCCGAGAATTGTTGTTTTTATCAACAAAGTTGATATGGTTGACGATCCTGAATTATTGGAACTTGTTGAAATGGAAATGAGAGAACTCCTTGATTTCTATGATTTTGACGGTGATAATACTCCGGTTATTTTAGGTTCTGCATTAGGTGCATTAAACGGTGAAAAGGAATGGGAAGATAAAGTAATGGAATTAATGGATGCTGTTGACGAATGGATACCGATTCCCCCGAGAGATGTTGATAAACCTTTCTTAATGCCGGTTGAAGATGTATTCTCAATTACAGGCAGAGGAACTGTTGCAACAGGAAGAATTGAAACAGGTCTTATTCATACCGGTGATGAAGTTCAAATTATCGGACTCGGTGCAGAAAAAATGAAATCTGTTGTTACCGGAGTTGAAATGTTCCGTAAAATTCTTGATGACGGACAAGCCGGAGATAATGTCGGTTTACTTCTCCGAGGTGTTAAAAAAGAAGAAATTAAAAGAGGTATGGTTATAGCTGCACCGAATTCTATTACACCGCATACGAAATTTAAAGCTGAAGTATATGTATTGAAGAAAGAAGAAGGCGGACGTCATACACCTTTCCATAATCATTACAGACCTCAATTTTATGTGAGAACACTTGATGTAACAGGTGAAATTATGTTACCTGAAGGAACCGAAATGGTTATGCCGGGTGATAATGTTACCATTGAAGTAACTTTGATAACTCCTGTAGCTCTCGATAAAGGTTTAAGTTTTGCTATTCGTGAAGGCGGAAGAACTGTAGGAGCCGGTCAAGTAGTTGAAATTATTGAATAAGTAATAATAATTCAAAATTCTGAATTAATTCGGTAGTATTTTATGCTGCCGAATTAATTTGTTTATCAAACGGGAGTAGCTCAGTTGGTAGAGCATCGGTCTCCAAAACCGAGTGCCGGGAGTTCGAGTCTCTCCTCCCGTGCTAAATTACAGTTATGAAGATAAAAGGTTATTTAAAAGAAGCATATATAGAATTGGTTAAGAAAGTTACTTGGCCCTCTTGGCCTGAGTTGCAAAACAGTGCTATTGTGGTAATGATTGCGTCCTTTATTATAGCTGTTGTGGTATATCTGATGGATATATCTTTCAGTTTTATAATGGAACAAATTTATAAGATGGTTTGATGACATGAGCGAAGTTACGGATAAAACACCTAAATGGTATGTTCTTAGAGCTATAGGCGGAAAAGAAAAAAAAGTCAAAAATTATATTGACAGTGAAATCTCTCGTCTTAATCTTCAAGATTTTATTACTCAAGTTATCATTCCTACGGAAAAGGTTTACCAAGTGAGAAACGGGAAAAAAATAAGCAGAGAAAGAAATTATTTTCCCGGATATGTTTTTATTGAAGCAGTTTTAGTCGGAGAGATTCCGCATATATTAAAAAATGTACCAAATGTTATAAGTTTTCTCAGTGAGACAAGAGGAGGTGATCCTGTTCCGTTAAGACAAAGTGAAGTGAACAGAATGTTAGGAAAAGTTGATGAATTACTGGAATCTGATGAATTGAATGAAATTCCTTATTTTCCCGGAGAAAATATTAAAGTTACCGACGGACCGTTTAACGGTTTTACGGGTGTTATTGAAGAGGTTAATGAAGAAAAGAAAAAGCTGAAAGTTATGGTGAAAATTTTCGGCAGAAAAACACCTCTGGAATTAAGTTACATGCAAGTAGAAAAAGAATAGCTGTTACGTTAATATAAATGCTTCCAAATTTATACACTTTCAAAAAGAAAGAAAATGGCTAAAGAAGTTACAAAAGTTGTTAAATTACAAATCAAAGGCGGTGCTGCAAATCCGTCTCCTCCGGTTGGTCCCGCTCTTGGTGCTGCAGGTGTAAACATTATGGAATTCTGTAAACAGTTTAACGCCCGAACACAAGAAAAAGCAGGACAGGTTATTCCGGTGGAAATTTCGGTTTATAAAGACAAAACCTTTGATTTTGTTACAAAAACTTCGCCCGCTGCAGTTCAATTGTTGCAGATTGCTAAAATCAAATCCGGTTCAAGTGAATCGAACAGAGATAAAGTAGCAACCGTAACATGGGAACAAATCAAACAAATTGCTGAAGATAAAATGGCAGATTTAAATGCCTTTAAAATTGAATCAGCAATGAAAATGGTTGCCGGCACGGCAAGAAGTATGGGAATCGTAGTTAAAGGCGAATTTCCCGGTTAAGATGAATTATTTAAGCTTTCAAACAAAATGGCAAGAATAACAAAAAACGAAAAATTAGCTTTATCAAAAATTGATAAAGATAAGAAGTACTCATTGTCAGAAGCTGCATCTTTGGTAAAAGACATTACAAATACCAAATTTGATTCGTCTGTAGATATTGATGTAAAATTAGGTGTTGATCCGCGAAAAGCCGATCAAATGGTAAGAGGAACAGTTTCTCTTCCGCACGGAACCGGTAAGGATGTAAGAGTTCTTGTTTTGTGTACACCTGATAAAGAAGAAGAAGCAAAATCTGCAGGTGCTGATCATGTCGGGTTAGATGAATATGTTAAAAAAATCAAAGACGGCTGGACAGATATTGATGTTATTGTAGCAACCCCTTCGGTTATGGGAAAAGTTGGTCCGTTAGGTCGAATTTTAGGTCCTCGCGGATTAATGCCTAATCCGAAAATCGGTACAGTAACTATGGATATAGCTAATACGGTAAAAGATTTAAAGCAAGGAAAAATTGACTTTAAAGTTGACAAATACGGAATTATTCATTCCTCTGTCGGTAAAGTTTCTTTTGATGCTGATAAAATTACCGATAATGCCAAGGAATTTTTAAAAACAGTTTTAAAATTACGACCGGCATCCGCTAAAGGCGGCTATATTGAAAGTATATTTATGTCAGGAACAATGAGTCCGAGTATCAGAATAGATGAGAAATCAGTTATTTCTGAGAATTAAAAATTTCAAATAATCTGATTATGACACGTGAAGAAAAAAATCAGGTAATTGATGTATTAACTGACAAAATCAATAATGCCACTCATATTTATATTACGAATTCTTTAGGATTAAATGCCTCTGATACCGTAAATTTAAGAAAAGAGTGTTATAAAAATGATATTGAGTTAGTTGTTGCAAAAAATACCTTATTGCAAAAAGCGATTGAAAAATCTGATAAAGATTTATCAGAATTGTTTGAAGCACTAAAAGGACAAACATCTGTAATGCTTTCGGAAGTCGGTAATAAACCGGCTAAGCTCATCAAAGAGTTCAGAAAGAAAAACAAAATTGAAAAGCTCTTTTTAAAAGGTGCTTTTGTAGAAGAGGGTTTTTATTTAGGAGATGACCAAATTGATATATTAGTATCAATTAAATCGAAAGAAGAACTTATTGCAGATGTTATCGGTTTATTACAATCACCGGTTCAAAGTGTGCTTTCAGCATTACAATCAGGAGGAAATACCCTTACAGGTGTTCTTAAAACTCTTGAAGAAAAGAATAATTAACAAAGTAAATTAAAACCAGTTTAAAATTTTATAAAATGGCAAATATTAAAGATTTTGCAGAGCAATTAGTAAACTTAACTGTAAAAGAAGTTAAAGAATTAGCCGATATTCTTAAAGATGAATACGGAATTGAACCCGCAGCTGCTCCTGTAGCTGTTGCTGTTGCAGGCGGAGCCGGCGACGGAGCTGCAGCTGAAGAAAAAACATCTTTTGATGTAATCTTAAAAGCAGCAGGTGCTGCTAAATTAAAAGTCGTTAAAAAAGTTAAAGAATTAACAAGTGCCGGCTTAAAAGAAGCTAAAGACTTAGTTGATAGTGCTCCTGCAACAATTAAAGAAGGTGTTACTAAAGAAGAAGCTGAACATTTAAAAGCAGAATTAGAAGCTGAAGGTGCTGAAGTAGAACTGAAATAATTATATTTTTTAGTTTTTTTGGGTTTAGAGTTGAAGGAATTTAACTCTAAACCTTTTATTGTAATTAGTAAACAATTATTAAATTTTTATTGCTGATGACATCTTCCAATCAAAGAATAAATTTTTCTTCTACAGGTCAAAGCCTTGATTACCCTGATTTTCTTGAAATTCAATTAAAATCATTTCAAGAATTTTTTCAATTAAATTCAACGTACGAAGAACGAAAAAAAGAAGGACTTTATAAAGTCTTTACTGATAATTTTCCGATTACAGATACCAGAAATAACTTTGTTCTTGAATTTTTGGATTATACTTTAGACCCTCCCAGATATTCCAGAGATGAATGTTTGGAAAGAGGTTTAACGTACAGCTTACCTTTCAGAGCTAAATTAAAACTATATTGTACCGATCCGGAACATGAAGATTTTGATACAGTTATTCAGGATGTATATCTTGATCAAATTCCGTACATGACTCCGAAAGGAACATTTATTATTAACGGTGCCGAACGTGCTATTGTTTCTCAATTGCATCGTTCTCCGGGCGTATTTTTCAGTCAAAGTTTGCATGCAAACGGTACAAAACTTTATTCAGCCAGAATTATTCCTTTTAAAGGATCTTGGATTGAGTTTGCTACCGATATTAATAATGTAATGCATGCATATATCGACAGAAAGAAAAAATTACCCGTAACAACTCTATTGAGAGCTATCGGATACGAAAGTGATAAGGAAATCTTAGAAATTTTCGATTTAGCCGACGAAATTAAAGTTACAAAAACCACATTAAAAGAATCTGTCGGTAAAAAATTAGCTGCCAGAGTATTGAAATCCTGGATTGAGGATTTTGTTGATGAAGATACCGGCGAAGTTGTTTCAATCGAAAGAAATGAAATAATTATTGACAGAGAAACTGTTCTTGAAGAGGAACATGTCGAACAAATTATTGATTCCGGTGCTAAAACAATCTTATTACACAGAGACACAACAAATCCTATTGATTATGCACTCATATACAGTACATTACAAAAGGATCCGTGTAATTCCGAAAAAGAAGCAGTTCTTTATATATACAGGCAACTGAGAAGTGCAGAACCACCTGATGAATCTACCGCAAGAGAAGTAATTGATAATTTATTCTTTTCAGATAAAAGATATGATCTCGGTGCTGTCGGAAGATATAAAATGAACAAAAAACTTGGTCTGAATATTCCTGTAGAAACCAGAATTCTTACCAAAGAAGATATAACTGAAATCATTAAATATCTTATTGAATTAATAAATTCAAAAATTGATGTTGATGATATAGACCATTTAAGTAACAGAAGAGTTCGAACAGTCGGAGAACAATTAGGGAATCAATTCGGAGTCGGATTAGCCAGAATGGCAAGAACTATCCGCGAAAGAATGAATGTGAGAGATAATGAAGTTTTTACTCCTATTGATTTGATTAATGCAAAAACTTTGTCATCAGTCATTAACTCTTTTTTCGGAACAAATCAGCTTTCTCAATTCTTAGACCAAACAAATCCTTTGGCTGAAATGACACATAAAAGAAGAATGTCTGCTTTAGGTCCCGGAGGTTTATCCAGAGAAAGAGCCGGATTTGAAGTTCGTGATGTTCACTATACGCATTACGGAAGGCTTTGTCCCATTGAAACTCCTGAAGGACCGAATATCGGTTTGATTTCTTCGTTATGTGTTTATGCAAAAATTAATGATCTCGGGTTTATTGAAACACCCTATCGAAAAGTTATTACCGGTAAAATTGATATTACTGAAAAAGGTATCGTTTACCTTAGTGCCGAGGAAGAAGATAATAAGATTATAGGTCAGGCAAATTCAAATTTCGATGAGAAAGGAGAATTAATGGCAGAAAGAATAAAAGCACGTTCGCAAGGTGATTTTCCCTATATTGAGAAAGAAAAACTTGATTATATGGATGTTGCCCCTAATCAAATTGCTTCAATAGCAGCTTCTTTAATTCCGTTCTTGGAACATAATGATGCGAACAGAGCTTTGATGGGATCTAATATGATGCGTCAGGCAGTACCTTTGGTTACTTGTGAAGCTCCGATTGTCGGAACAGGAATTGAACCGATTATTGTCAGAGACGGAAGAAATCAATTATTTTCAGAAGGCGACGGAGTTGTAGAATATGTTGATGCTGATGAGATAGTTATAAGATATGCACGTTCTGAAGAAGAAAAATTTGTAAGTTTTGAAGATGATACCGTAAGGTACAGATTACCGAAATTCAGAAAAACAAATCAAAATACAACAGTCAATTTAATTCCTGTTGTCAGAAAAGGTGATAAAGTTACAAAAGGTCAAATTTTAACAGACGGATATTCAACTGAGAATGCTGAATTGGCTTTAGGAAAGAATCTTAAAGTTGCATTTATGCCTTGGAAAGGATATAATTTTGAGGATGCTATTGTTATCTCTCAAAGAGTTGTAAGAGAAGATGTTTTTACTTCAATTCATGTCGTAGAACATATTTTACAAGTCAGGGATACCAAAAGAGGAATGGAAGAGTTAACTCCTGATATTCCGAATGTTAGTGAAGAAGCAACAAGACAATTGGATGAGAACGGAATGATTCGAATCGGTGCTCATGTCAATCCCGGTGATATTCTGATAGGAAAAATTACACCTAAAGGAGAATCCGATCCATCACCCGAAGAAAAATTATTGCGTGCTATTTTCGGTGATAAAGCCGGTGATGTAAAAGATGCTTCGTTAAAAGCTTCTCCTTCATTAAAAGGTGTCGTAATTAACAAAAAACTTTTTTCACGCTCAGTAAAAAGTAAAAAAATAAAAAATGCTGAGAAACCGCTTATTGAAAAGATAGATTTTGAACAAGAAAGAGAACTTTCTCAATTGTATGAAAAACTTGTTGATAAATTATTTATTCTTGTGAACGGAAAAACATCGCAAGGTGTTATTGATTTTTTAAATGCAGAAATAATTCCGAAAGGTAAGAAATTTGCTCTTAAAAGATTGAAAGAAATCGATTATATATCCGTTAATCCGGTAAATTGGACAACTGAAAAGGATACAAATAAATTAATTGAAAAATTATTACATAACTATTCAATTAAATATAAAATAATCCAAGGTAAATATAAACGAAAAAGGTACAGCATTACGGTAGGTGATGAGTTACCGATAGGAATTTTACAATTGGCAAAAGTATATATTGCAAAAAAACGTAAAATAAAAGTTGGTGATAAAATGGCCGGTCGTCACGGAAATAAAGGTATTGTTGCCAGAATTGTAAGAGATGAAGATATGCCGTTCCTTGAAGACGGAACTCCTGTAGATATTGTGCTGAATCCTTTGGGCGTACCTTCACGTATGAACTTGGGACAAATTTATGAAACAGTTCTCGGTTGGGCAGGAAAGAGATTGGGTGTGAAATTTTTTACACCGATTTTTGACGGTGCGTCATTGGATGATATTAATGAATATACTGATAAAGCTGATATTCCGAGATACGGAAGAACATATCTTTATGACGGCGGTACAGGAATGAAATTCCATCAGCCCGCAACTGTAGGTGTAATTTACATGCTTAAACTGGGGCATATGGTCGATGATAAGATGCATGCACGTTCTATAGGTCCGTATTCTTTAATTACTCAACAACCACTCGGCGGTAAAGCTCAATTCGGAGGTCAACGGTTTGGTGAAATGGAAGTATGGGCACTTGAAGCATACGGTGCTGCAAATATCCTTCAGGAAATGTTGACAATAAAATCAGATGATGTTGTAGGAAGAGCTAAAGCATATGAAGCAATTGTGAAAGGTAAGACAATTCCGGAACCCGGTGTTCCTGAATCATTTAAGGTTATCTTGCACGAACTCAGAGGTTTAGGTTTGCATATAGGTTTAGAATAAACAGGTGCAAATACAAATTCATTTTCTAATTACATTTTTAATATAAAAATATGGCTTTCAGACAAAAGAATAACGCTGATAATAATTTCTCAAAAATTGTCATCAGTTTAGCTTCTCCCGAAGAAATTTTAGAACATTCTTACGGTGAAGTATTAAAACCTGAAACAATAAATTACAGAACATATAAACCTGAACGCGACGGATTATTTTGCGAAAGAATTTTCGGTCCCGTGAAAGATTATGAATGTCATTGCGGGAAGTATAAAAGAATTCGGTATAAAGGAATAGTTTGTGATAGATGCGGAGTTGAAGTTACGGAAAAAAAAGTCAGACGTGAAAGAAGAGGACACATTTCATTGGTTGTTCCGGTCGTTCATTTATGGTATTTTCGTTCATTACCTAACAAGTTAGGGTATCTTCTCGGAATTCCTACAAAAAAACTGAATTCAATTATTTATTACGAAAAATATGTTGTAATTCAACCGGGTGTTAAACAAGAAGATGGTGTTAATTTTATGGATTTTCTTTCGGAAGAAGAATATATCGAAATTATAGATTCTTTGCCTAAAGATAATCATATGCTCCCTGATGATGACCCGAATAAGTTTATTGCAAAAATGGGAGCGGAAGCAATTGAACACATGCTTGCTAAAATTGATTTAAAACAATTAGCAATCGATCTTCGCGTTGCAGCAAATACTGAAACTTCTCAACAAAGAAAAAGTCAGGCTTTAAAAAGATTAAATGTTATTAATGCATTTAATGCTTCAAAAAACATTAATAAACCGGAATGGATGATTGTAAAGGTTTTACCGGTAATTCCTCCGGAATTAAGACCTTTGGTTCCGCTTGACGGAGGACGTTTTGCAACTTCTGATTTAAATGATTTATACCGACGAGTAATTATCAGAAATAATCGATTAAAACGATTAATTGAGATTAAAGCTCCCGAAGTCATTTTAAGAAATGAAAAAAGAATGCTTCAGGAAGCTGTTGATTCATTATTTGACAACTCTCGTAAATCAAGTGCTGTTACAACGGAAGCAAACAGACCTCTTAAATCTTTAAGTGACAGTTTGAAAGGGAAACAAGGTCGTTTCAGACAAAATTTGCTTGGTAAACGTGTTGATTATTCTGCACGTTCTGTTATTGTTGTCGGTCCTGAATTGAAACTTCACGAATGCGGTATACCGAAAGAAATGGCAGCAGAGCTTTATAAACCATTTATTATAAGGAAGTTAATTGAGAGAGGAATTGTAAAAACGGTTAAATCTGCTAAGAAAATTGTTGACAGAAGAGATGCTGTTGTATGGGATATTTTGGAAAATATTTTAAAAGGACACCCGATACTCTTAAACCGTGCACCAACACTACATAAGCTTGGTATTCAGGCATTTCAGCCAAAATTAATTGAAGGGAAAGCGATTCAATTGCATCCGTTAGTATGTACAGGATTTAATGCCGATTTTGACGGAGACCAAATGGCAGTTCATTTACCTTTAGGTAATGCTGCTGTTTTAGAAGCTCAAGTTTTAATGTTGGCATCACATAATATTTTAAATCCCGCAAACGGTGCTCCGGTTACGGTTCCTTCTCAAGATATGGTTTTAGGGCTTTATTATATTACTAAAGCAAAAAAATCTACAAAAGCAAACCCGATTAACGGTGCAGGTTTAACTTTTTACTCTCCCGAGGAAGTTATTATAGCACTTAATGAAGGTGCTGTGGATATGCATGCCGAAATAAAAGTATTAATTAAAGGTGAAATTATTGAAACTACTGTCGGTCGTGTTATTTTTAACCAACACATTCCCGAAGAAGTAGATTATGTTAATGAAGTTTTAACAAAAAAATCTTTAAGAACTATTATTGGAAATATATTAAAAATTTGCGGGACTTCTAAAACTGCAAAATTCCTTGATGATATTAAAAGTTTAGGATATAAAATGGCATTTGAAGGCGGATTATCCTTTAATCTCGGTGATGTTATGATTCCTGATGTAAAACAAGAATTAGTAGATGAAGGTTATCGTCAGGTAGAAGAAGTTATGAATAATTTCAATATGGGATTTATTGCAAATAATGAACGCTATAATCAAATTATTGATATTTGGACACATACGAATGCTCGTCTGACTCAACAGGTAATGAATACAATCAGTAAAGATAAGGACGGTTTTAATTCTGTATATATGATGTTGGATTCCGGTGCTCGGGGTTCAAGAGAACAAATTCGCCAGTTATCCGGAATGAGAGGCTTGATGGCTAAACCTCAAAAATCTGGTGCAACAACGGGACAAATTATTGAAAATCCGATTTTGTCAAATTTTAAAGAAGGATTATCTGTTTTGGAATATTTTGTTTCTACTCATGGTGCTCGTAAAGGTTTGGCTGATACGGCATTAAAAACTGCCGATGCGGGATATTTGACACGACGCTTGGTTGATGTAGCTCAGGATGTGGTTATTACAGAAGAAGATTGCGGCACATTAAGAGGCTTAGAAGCAACAACAATTATGAATAAAGATGACGTTGTTGAAACTCTTTACGAACGAATTCTCGGACGAACTACCGTTCATAATATCTATCACCCGAATGAAAATTATTTAATTGTTGCTGCCGGAGAAGAAATTACGGAAGAAATTGCTCAGGAAATTCAAAATTCTCCTATTGAAACAGTTGAAATACGTTCGGTACTGACTTGTGAAACAAGACAAGGAGTTTGTGCCAAATGTTACGGCAGAAATTTATCAACCGGAAGAATGGTACAAAGAGGCGAAGCTATCGGGGTTATTGCTGCTCAATCTATCGGCGAACCGGGGACTCAACTTACACTTCGTACATTCCACGTTGGTGGTGTGGCAGGAGGAGCAGCTTCCGAAAACAGTATTTCTGCAAAATATGACGGAAATTGTGAGTTTGAAGAATTGAGAACGGTTGACATTGAAAAAGATGATAAAAAACTCCATATTGTAGTCAGCAGGATGACTGAAATGAAAGTTTTTGATAAAAATACAGGTATTCAACTTACAAGTTACTCAATACCTTACGGTGCAAGATTATATGTAAAACCGGGAAACATTAAAAGAGGTGAATTAATTTGTGAATGGGATCCCTATAATGCATTAATTATTTCTGAATTTACGGGAAAAGTTGAATTAAGAAACCTTAAAGAAGGTATTACATATAAAATTGAAAAAGACGAACAAACAAACTTTATTGAAAAAGTAATTATTGAAACAAAGGATAAACGTAAAAATCCTGAAGTTGTTATTTTAGATAAAGACGAACAAGATTTAATGACTTATAACTTACCTGTTGGTTCTCATCTTACTGTGAGTGACGGTGATAAGATTACTAAAGGTGATAATATTGCAAAAATTCCGAGAATGGCAGGTAAAGCTGGCGATATTACCGGTGGTCTTCCGAGAGTTACAGAACTTGTGGAAGCCAGAAATCCTTCAAATCCTGCTACAGTTGCTGAAATTGACGGTATTATTTCTTTTGATAAGATTAAAAGAGGTAAAAAAGGTGTTGTAATAACATCTAAAACCGGTGATACTAAGAAATATTTTATTTCTTTATCAAAACAAATTTTAGTACAACCCGGCGATTTTGTCAAAGCCGGAACACCTTTGTCTGATGGTGCTGTTACACCGGATGACATCCTTGATATTAAAGGTGCAACGAAAGTTCAGGAACATATTGTTAATGAAGTTCAAGAAGTTTATCGTTTACAGGGTGTTAAAATTAATGATAAACATTTTGAAGTCATTGTCAGACAAATGATGAAAAAAGTTGAAATTGAGGATACAGGTGATACTATTTTCCGTGAAAAAGAAATTGTTGATAAGTGGGATTTTATTGATGAAAACGATAATATCTACGGAATGAAAGTAATTGAAGATGCCGGAGATTCTCAAAACTATAAAGCAGGAGAAATTATTTCTAACAGAAAATTGAGAAATGAAAATTCTATGCTGAAACGTAAAGATTTGAAACAAATGACCGCGCGAGATGCCGTTCAGGCAACATCACGACCTGTGTTGCAGGGAATTACAAAAGCGTCTTTGGGAACTAAAAGTTTCTTATCATCTGCATCATTTCAAGAAACAACAAAAGTCCTTAATATGGCGGCAATTTCCGGAAAAACCGATTATTTACTAGGTTTGAAAGAAAATGTTATTGTAGGACATAAAATTCCTGCCGGAACCGGTATGCAAGAATATAGGACTATGATTGTAGGTTCTAAAGAAGAACTGGACAAATTAAATGAAGAAAAGAATAATTAATTCTTAATCAGTAGAATAACTAATTAAAAATAAATAAATGAAGGTCGGGTCGTAAGGCTTGACCTTTTTAAATAAAAATAATAATTATGGAACAAAAAGAAAACAAAAACGGATTGAATATTGAACTTTCAGCAGAAATTGCACAAGGTATTTACTCTAATTTAGCTGTGATATCACATTCCGGATCGGAATTTATTATTGATTTTGTACGAATGATGCCGGGTATCCCTAAAGCACCCGTTAAATCGCGTATTATTTTATCTCCCGATAATGCCAAGAGATTACTTAATGCATTAGGAGACAATGTAAGAAAATACGAACAAACTTTTGGTGAAATAAAAGAACAAAAAGGACCGCAGATTCCGATGAATTTCGGCGGACCTACGGCTAAAGCTTAAGCTTAATAACTTTGTTTCTTTAAAATAACTTTTCCGGTATAACTGTCTGAATTATTATAAATTCTTATTAAATAAATACCTGAGGGATTATCGGAAATATCAATTATCGTTTTCTCTTGTGAAATAATTGATGAATAAATAATTTTTCCGGTTACGTTAAATACATCAATTTTACAGTTTGTAAGATTTTTTGAATTAATTTTTAAAATTCCTTGAGTCGGATTCGGACTGATATGTAGTTTATTCGTAAATAAGTTTTTAATATCGGTACTTGTATCAACCAAAGTAATTTCGCTGCTTGCATCAGAAAGTGCATTTACATCTGCATTTGTACCGTCAGCTACTGTTAAAACAAACACTTTATAGGCTGTTCCGTTTTTAATCAAATCGCCGTTAATATCTTTTGCATCCGTTGCAAGTGTGAGTGTTCCGCTTGTGCCCGTATTCACAACAGTAAAGTTTGAAACGGTATCTGCTGCCGCTAAATCAAAAGTTGCGGCATCCGCAGATTTAACGACCATAATTCTGTATTCGGAAGCTAAGCTTTCATCCGCAATTCTGTTAAAATCCACTTGCAAATCAGACCCGTTATTATTGTCGGAAACATCAGAAACGGTTAATCCTGTAACAGCTTCGGCAGGTGTTGTCAAAATTATTTCACTGCTTGCTTCTGATAAAGAATTTTTACTTGCATTTGTACCGTCAGCTACCGTTAAAACAAACACTTTATAGGCTGTTCCGTTTTTAATTAAATCGCCGTTAATATCTTTTGCATCCGTTGTAAGCGTGAGCGTTCCGCTTGTGCCTGTATTCACAACGGTAAAGTTTGTAACGGTATCAGATGCCGCTAAATCAAAAGTTGCGGCATCAGCAGATTTAACGACCATAATTTTGTATTCGGAAGCTAAGTTCTCATCCGCAATTCTGTTAAAACCCACTTGCAAATCAGACCCGTTATTATTGTCGGAAATATCTGAAACTGTGATGTTTGAAACAGCTCCGGCTGAAATATTATCACTGAGAGAGAATAAATTTGACGGCTCGGATAAAGCATCGCCGTTTTTATTAGTTCCGTCTGCAATTGTTTGAATGTATATATTGTAAGAAGTGCTTGCTGTAATTTTATTTCCGAGTATATCATTTGTTGTTGCAGTCAATCTTACTGTTTGATCGGCTCCGGTTAAAGCAACTTCCGTATAATCAGACGGGGCAATATTTGAAGCAATTCCCAAGTTAAAACAGTCTCCTTGCGGAACAACAAAAATTCTGTAACCGGAAGCTTGGCTTTCATCAGGAATTTTATTAAAATTAATTTGTAAATCAAATCCGTTTCCGTAATCACTGATATCTGTTACTGTCGGAATACTTACAGCGGTTGTTGAATTAGGAATTTCCCCTGCTTTAATTGTTGTAAGAGGTGTTGCTTCATAAGCATAATCTTTAATAATCATTTGACTTGCATCAGAGTTAACATTGACTCTTATCCAACCTAAATGTGTATTTCCGTTAATATCAAATTCAACACCTATAAATTTATCTCCCGCACCTCCGAAATTTCCGGTTAATGATGTGCTTGAAATCGTGTTTGTGAACGTGTTTGTGAAGGTATTTGTAATAGTATTCATATGTGTAATTTGATTGGTGCCTCCGTTAGTTGTGGTAGTTGTGCTTGTTGTCGTAGTCATAATTGTTGTTGTACTGGTCGTGGTTGATATAGTTCGAGAAACAGATAATGAATAAAGCTGAAGAAGATTAATATTTTTGAATACCATATTTGTACTTAAATCTTCTCCTGATGATAACGCTTTTACCAAGGAATTAACAGTATGAATATAATTAGAATTTTCCGGAGTAATTAATGCGGAATGATAAAAGTCAGAAGATGAAGCATTTATATTGCTGGAAGATACAATCTGTAAAGAGAAATCAGTTTGTCCGCAACCGTCAAGATCCAAATTATAACTTCCCGAAGTTTTATCTAATATAACATCATCAATATTTTTATAAATTATTTGACTGTTCATTGTCGATGTAGCTGAAATTACTGCCCCTGCAACAAGGGTATAATTCTTTAATTTTTTTGAAAGTTTTGAATTCATCTTTTTTATTTTTAATACTAAAGGTTAAATGTATATTTTTTATACGAAAAAACAATATTTTATTTAGTTTTTTTAAAATTTTATACATTTTATGTTGTTAGTCAATTAATAGTGCATTTTAAAAAAGGTATTTCTGAAAATTATTTACAGTCGATTAAGTTTTTATAGTATTTTTGAGCATTAATACTATAAATAAATGAAAAATAAATCATCAAAACAATTTTTGACGGAGCTTTACAATCAAGATATTGAATTAAAAACTGAAACCGGTGAAAAGTTTGAAGTTCCTGTAAGCGGTTCTCTCGGATTGCTTGCTTTGGGATATAAGGGATTAATTGCCTGGCGGAAAGTTAAAAGAAGTATTGAAAAGAAAAAATAAATTTTATTAGAATTTTTCAGTTGATTAAAATTCGACAGTTGGTTTTTATCGGTTAATTATTTGATGAACTTTAATTATAAAATGATTACAAACAAATTATCAATCTTTATTCTTACAAGTTTTATGTTTGAATATCAATAATTTACACTTTTGATGATTAACATAAATTTGTTACAATTGTTTAATAGTTCACTATATTATTTATACAAAAAATACAAGGCAGAGTCATAAATTTTACAGAATGTCATTAAAACGAAAAGTCTTATTAATCGGTTGGGATGCTGCTGATTGGAAAATTATTAATAAATTAATAGCGAAAGGGCAAATGCCTTCGATGCACAAGTTTTTGCAAACCGGTGTTTACGGAAATATTGCAACATTAGATCCTCCGTTTTCTCCCATGCTTTGGACAACAATAGCAACAGGAGTAAGACCGGACAAACACGGAATTCTGGGTTTTACGGAACCCGATACGGCAAAATCAGGTGTTCGACCGGTTTCATCTGTTTCACGAAAAGTTAAAGCAATTTGGAATATTTTAACACACGAAGGGTATAAAACCCATTCTGTCGGTTGGTGGCCTTCGCATCCTGCAGAGCCCGTAAACGGTATAATGATTTCAAATCATTATCAGAAAATGAATAAAGATAAGCCTGTTCCTTTGTTGAAAGGGACGGTTTATCCTAAAAAATTGTCGCCTTTATTTTCTCATTTCAGAATACATCCGCACGAATTGACACAGGAACATTTGCTGCCTTTTGTTCCCGATGCCGCGAAAATTGATCAGCAAAAAGATAAACGATTATCCCTTATTGCAAAAAATATTGCGGAATGTTCTTCAATTCACGCTGCTGCAACTTGGATTTTAGAAAATCAGGAATGGGATTTCCTTTCGGTTTACCTTGATACAATTGATCATTTTTGCCACGGGTTTATGAATTTTCATCCGCCGAAAATGCAAAATGTATCGGATAAAGATTTCGAATTATACAAGGATGTTGTCAATTCTGCCTATCGGTATCATGATATGATGTTGGGCAGATTACTTGAATTGGCAGGGGAGGATGCTACGGTGATTATTGTTTCCGATCACGGTTTTCATTCCGATCATTTAAGACCGAATTTGCTTCCGGACGAACCTGCGGGTCCGGCATATCAACATCGTGATTACGGTATTTTTTGTATGAAAGGACCGGGTATAAAAAAAGGCGAACGTATTTACGGAGCATCTTTACTTGATGTTACACCGACCTTGCTTACATTATACGATTTGCCGGTAGGAAAGGATATGGACGGTGTTCCGTTAGTTCAATCTTTTGTAAAACAACCCGAAATAAAAATAATTCCTTCTTGGGAAGACGTTGAAGGCGAATTTGGAATGCACCCGAAAGAATTCAGAGAAGATCCTTACGATGCTCATGAAAGTTTAAAACAACTTGTTGAATTAGGATATATTGAGGAGCCTTCCGAAGATATTGAAGAAAATGTATCGCGAATTATAAAAGAATCGGAATATAATTTGGCAAGAGTTTACATTGGTGCAAGACGTTATGACAAAGCACTTCGTATATTCGAAAAATTGAATGCCGCCGAGCCGGAAAAAGGACGGTTTGCCTTTCGTTTAATCGAATGTTATAAGTATGAAGGAAATATTGAAAGATGTGAAGAAATTCTTTCCGAATTCAGAGAAAAAATTAAAGATACCATTATACCTGATTCCGAAATGAAAAAGATTGCGGGTGAAAAAATACCTGAGAATATTTCTGAAAATGAAAAAGAAATATTAAGTAAAAAGAGGTATAAAAAAATGGTCAACAACCGGAGAGTTTTTAAAGAGCTTTTACAAGCCGATTTAATTGAAGGCGAACTGTTAATTTTGAAAGGGAAATTTAAAGAAGCATTAGAAAAATATTATAAAATTCAAAAAGTTGCTTCGCAAAGCATTAGTTTGAACATAAAAATTGCAAATGCTTTTTTGAAACTTGAAAAATGGGAAGAAGCCTTGCAGAGTTTTAATAAAGTATTAGAACTTGATCCTGAAAATTATGTTGCATTTCACGGAAAAGCTATTGCTTTTTTACGCAAAGGAGATTATGAAAAATCTGTTGATAGTGTTTTGGATTCAATCAATTTGTTGTATAATAATCCGATGGCTCATTATCTTTTGGGAGAGGCATTGTTTAAATACGGCGATTATGAAAATGCGGAAAAAGCATTTAATATTTGTCTTGCTATGGCTCCCGATATTGGAAAAGCCAGGAATACATTAATCGAGATTTATGAAAAACATTTAAAACAACCTGAAAAAGCGGAACACCTTAAAGAATATTTTAAGAACAGTAAAAATTCAGTGACGGAAAATACAATTAAAGAAGATGTCGAATTTATACCTGATGTGAACCTTAAAACGGTTAATTTAATTGAGAAAAAGGCAAATAATGATACTGTAATTGTTGTTTCGGGTTTACCGCGCTCGGGAACTTCATTAATGATGCAAATTTTAGAAAAAGCCGGTATCGATATTTTTTCGGACAGCAAACGAAAGCCTGATGAAAATAATCCGAAAGGATATTATGAACACGAGGCAGTGAAACGTTTAGCAAGGGACAAAGGATGGCTGAAACAAACTCAGGGAAAAGCCGTGAAAATCATAGCACAGTTGTTATTTGCTTTGCCTGATCGGTATAATTATAAAATTATTTTTATGAACCGAAATATAAATGAAATTTTGATAAGCCAGCATAAGATGCTTGCAGAACAAGGAAAAGTAAAACCCGATATGTTCTCTGTCGGTTTGCAAAATGCTTTTTTAAAAACTTTGGAAAGGACTCAGGCATGGGCTGAAAAAAAACATAATGTCGAAATTTTATATATAAATCACAGAGACCTTATATTAAATCCGAATTCAGAAGTTGAAAAAGTTGCAACATTTACAAGAAAAAATTTTAATATTAAAGATGCAGCTTCAGTTGTTGACCAAAAGTTATACAGAGTCAAGGTGAAATAGGGTTTTTGAGAGAGTTTATATCTGTCTGAAATTTAGTATATTAAGAGATATTTTTGGCTTAAATCGGGGAATACGGTTATAATTTTTTCGCAAGGGCATCTGCCAATAAATCGGCAGCATGCGGATAAAAACGAAACCATAATTCGGGTTCGATAAGTTCCAGTTCGCCTACTGCAGGCTTGTTATTGTTATCTGTTATAATATCTACTCTTCCGTAAATCGGTAAAGGATTGACTTTTGAAATAACATTTTCGGCAAATTGAATTTCTTCTTTGTTCGGCTTATATTCAAAAACACTGCCTCCGAAATCATCCTGAACACGAAAATCGCCTTTTTTACCTTTTTTCAAAACTGCATGGCTGAATTTTCCGTTAAAAAGCATAAAAGCAATTTCTCCTTTTTCGTATATATGATACTGAAATTCCTGTAACATCATATTTTCTTCAGAAATTAATTGCCGATAAACAGTTTCGTATTGCGACAAATTCTCCGTTAAAAGTTTATAAGTATGTCTTCCGGCACCCGAAATGCAAGGTTTTAATACACTTTCGGTCAAATTAAATTCTTTATGAAGTTCTTTAAGTGAACGATTATCTCCTTTATCAATAAAAAAAGTATTTGGAATATTGATTCCTTTGTTCGATAAATCCTTAAGATAATGTTTGTCTGTATTTTGAAAAATAAGTTTAGGCGGATTAATAAGTTTTGTTTTGTTCTTTACCTCATTTAACCAAATTGAAAACTCATCAAAACGATGAAAATAATCCCAGATAGTTCTGAATAACGTAATGTTAGCTTCAGAAAAATCAAAATTCGGATTATCCCAGTATGTTCTGATTACTTTCAGTCCTTTTCTTTCGAGTGCTTTTTTTACAAAATTATCTTCATCTATTGCCTGTTTTACATACCAATCCGGATTTTCCGGCTCAAAAAATCCTTTCTTTGTAAGGATAACGACATCGTATTTTTTCATGAGTGATTTAGATTTGATAAACAGATTGCAAATTTATATAAATAAATTATTGAATTAGGTATATACATAATATATTCAGTGTAAGCGAAAATAACGCAAAATTTAAAAGTTTTTTGCAGTTTTTTGCAAACACTTTGAGGTCTTTGCGTGAAATTTATTTATTCAAGTAAACATTCCTCAGAGATATTGTCAATAAGTAAAATATAATATTTTTTGCATTGATATTTGAACATTACCTAAACGCTTAATCCAATTAGATTATTTAATTGTGTCGTTCGGCATTGCATCAGGTATTAAAAAAAGATGCTGTTATTTAAGCGGTTAATTTTTATGAAATTTGAATTTGAAATATTGAACATGGGAATTTTAATAATTTGAAAAATGTAAAACAAACTATAATTCAGATATATATTCCGATTTAAAGGATAAACATCTGAAAGAAAAAACGCTTGTTACTTCAATATTCAGCAATATTTGCAAATTATCAGAAATTTAAAATAATTATTAAATCACTACATTATTGAATAAAAGAATGTATTATTAGTTTTTTTATTAAAAATTTGAATTTAAAAAATATATATTATATTTACACACTGAAATTATTAATTAAATAAAACATGAAAACATCTAAATTATCTATCCTCGTGAGATTATTACCGATTATCTTATTACCAATGTTTTTATTATTTTCAAATAAAAGTTTTGCTCAAAGTTCTGTAGGGAGAGGTGTAAATCCTATAGCAGGTGATTTACACCGCATCGGCGGAAATATTGGTGCTGATTCGATAAATCGGAACACAACTTCTGTTTTTTCTCAAAATTTTACGAAAACAGATCCTGTATTTACGTCTGCTGCAATAAATAATCTTTGGCAGGAAAATTCCGAAGGGAATATTTATCGAAATAAAGGATATGTGGGTATCAGAACCGAAAATCCCGATAAACCATTAGAAATTTTTTCCGTTTATAATTTAAATGCGGGAAGCTTGGTGAAAAAATCGACTATTCGTTTGACAAACCTTACAAAAAGTTACGAAGAGCCGAAAAACAAAGGTCTTCCCGGACCAAACCCTACACCTCCGAAAACATTATATAAATGGGATATTGAAAATGATAATGATTCTTTAAAATTAAAATTTATTTATTATGATTTGCCGTTACCTATAGGTACTAATGCAACTCCCAAAACAAAATTCACTTTCTCGGGTAACGGAACCTTTACGGCAACAAAATTTGTCGGCGACGGCTCAGGGTTGACGAATGTTAATATTAACGAACCTATTATTTTAAATGACGGAATAACTGCGTGGACAAACAACGGCTGGTCACCGCGACTACAATCATTGCTCGGTACCGTTTGGGCTTCAACAAACAAATCTAATCTCGGCAATTATTATCTTGGATTGGGGATGACAAACAGCGGATGGTATTTTATGAATCGTTATGATAACGGCGATTTCAAATATGTAACGGTTATTCGAGAGGATGGCAGAATACAATGTAAAGAAGTGACAATCTTTACAAATGAATGGAAAGATAATGTTTTTAATAAAGATTATAAATTGCCCACCATAGAAGAAACTGAACAATATATAAATAACTACGGTCATTTACCCGATATTCCATCCGAAAAAGAAATTGTTAAAAATGGAATGGAAACAAGTGAATTGATAAAACTTCAAATGCAAAAAATTGAAGAACTTACGCTTTATATCATAGAACAAAATAAACGTATTAAAAAATTAGAACAAAAAATTAATACCCCGTAGAGACAGTCCTGCAGGCTGTCTCGAAAAAGTCCTGCAGGATGCCTTTTAACAAAAAACTTTTCGAGTTTTAAAATTTGAAAAGTCTGAAAAAACAACAATATGAAAAAAATATTCTTTTTAATGATTTTTGTCTTATTGACACAATTGTTATCGGCACAATCAGAAAACTCGTATGTTACTTATACATACGATAATGCCGGAAACCGTATTGCAAGACAAACCGTTATAATAAAAAATAAAAGCAACGAAAACAATAAAGAAGCAACAGGAATAAAAAATATATTTGCAGAAGGCAATATTACCGTTTATCCAAATCCGACGAAAAAAGCATTAAAAATACAATTTTCGGGATTTGAAATTAAAAATGAAATTGTTTTAAAACTGTATGATATAAACGGTAAGCTGATTTTAGACAAAAAAACAAATAATTATGCAACGCAAATTAATTTTTCCGGAAAACCGGCGGGAACTTATTTATTGATTATCGCTTCCGGAAAAGACAAAAAAGAATTTACGGTAATAAAACAATAGGGAACAACATCCTGCGAGTTTCTGAAACCCGCAAAGGATGGATATGTGAAATTTACGCAAAAAAATGAATAGAAAAAATGAGTGGTACTATGTGGAAAATATCCGAAAGCATCATTCCGAATTTAGTTTATTGTCATTTTGAATTTATTTCAAAATCTTACTTAACCGAAATTTATCTGTTTATACAGGTGCCGGAAACAAATCCTGTATGACAAGACAGATTTTTCAGACAGTTCCGATATTAAAAATAAAAATTTTCAAACAGATGAAAAAAAAAATAATCACTTTTATAGTATTATTAATTTTTGCGGTAAACAGTTTTTCTCAAATCGAAACCGGAAAACATTTTGTTTTAAACAAAAATTTAAGCGGACAAAATAAAACTTATATTGCCCGTGATTACATAAAACTTACAGGCGGTTTCCGATACACCGCACAACCGGGAAAAACTTTCATCGGCAGAATTGACCCCTCTCTTATTTTTGATACCGATTACGGCGATACACAAACACCTTTCAGTACGGATTTACCCGTAGGCAGCTTGCCCGGAAGTGTTAATGTAAGTCCTTCGGGTGCGGCAACTTATGCCATACCCATAGCTTTACCGCCCGGAACAGCCGGAATGATGCCCGGTTTATCCATCGTTTATAACAGCCAATCCGGAGACGGCATGCTCGGAAGAGGCTGGACAATAGGCGGTTTTTCTGCAATTACCAGAGTTCCTACAACATATTATCATGACGGATATATTGACGGTGTAGATTTTGACGATAATGATCGTTTTGCTTTGGACGGACAACGTTTAATAGTAACGAAGTCTGTGGGAGACATTATAGAATATCACACCGAGATTGAAAGTTTTTCAAAAATTACGACAATGATTAAACCCCTAGCTACAAATCCTCCAGAGTTTGAGGTTAATACAAAAAACGGAATGACTTTGGAATATGGTTATACCGAAGATTCACGAATTCAAGCACCCGGCAAAAATGACGTGATGTATTGGCTCTTAAATAAAGTATATGATACAAAAGGCAATTATTATACAATAAAATACAAGGAAGAAAACGGTGAATTTTATCCCCTTGAAATAAAATATACCGGAAATACCGGTGCCGGTTTGGCTGCTTACAATAAAATAAAATTTTATTATACCCGAAAAACGGATAAAAGCAATGCCTTCGTTGCCGGCAGCGAATTTAAAAGCACCGTTTTGCTTTCCGACATAAACATTTACAATAACGATAAACTTATACGAAAATATTCTTTTACGTATTCTTATAATATGTTTTCCCGACTTTCCGAAATTAAACTCTTCGAAAATAAAAACAGTAAAATTAATACTACTAAAATTGAGTGGGGAAATGAAACAACAGCTATTCAAGAAAATAATATCAATCTAAAAGGTACAGGAGATTATTATCCCGGAGATTATAATGGTGACGGGAAAACGGATATAATGATTTTAGTAAAATTAAAGGATAGTGATGGTGTTTTACAGTTTGATGAAAATGGAAGACAGAAATATGAAAAAGAAGTAATCTATACTTCAAATGGAAATAATTCTTTTAGCTTATTTTATTCTAATGATATAGGACCTGGTGATGGATATTACACAGAAGTATATCCGGGTGATTTTAACGGTGATGGGATAACGGATATTTTTTCCATTACATTTAATCCAAATACTAATAAATTTGTTCATGCTTTTATGCTTTCTAATAAATCTGACAATTCATTTAGTTATATGTTTCCATCAATTCCTCAAAATGCATATAGTTTTGGAAAACAAATAAAAGTAGGAGATTTTGACGGAAACGGTAAAACTGATGTGTTTATATTCCATACAATATTTAACTATCCTTCGGATATTTCGTTTAATTATAATATTTACACTTTAAATGCAAATAATAACGGTATAAATACAATGTACAATAACAACAACGGTTTGCCGTTATTAAAATCTTATGTTACGGATTTTAACGGAAACGGTGTTTCCGACTTAATGTTTATATATTCCTACGGGAATATTTCCTGCAAAATACAAGAACAATTTTTCAATACAAATACCGCCGATTATGAGATGAAAGATTTATATACAGGAGGATATCCTACACAGAACCACAGGCTGTTTTTCGGAGACTTTAACGGAGACGGTAAAACGGACATTATGACGTGGATACAATCTGTGGGCTGGGAAATCCGTTTTTCAAACGGAAACGGATTTTACGGTTCAAATTTAACAACTCCCGATTTTGATAAAAATGCGGATCCCGAAGCCGAAAATAATAATAATAATTATGTAGTATCTGATTTTAACGGGGACGGAAAAGACGATATATTGGAACAATATATTATTTGGAATAGCAACGAAACCAGCAGTAAATCAAGGTTTAACGTTTTTTATACATTATACAACAGCGGAAACGAAATTAATTATAAAAAAGAAAGTAAAGATATTGTCGGAGTTTGGCCGTATATTCAACAATACAGACCTAATGTTGATACTAACGGCGACGGTAAACAGGATGTGGTTTTAAATACCGGCTATTTCGATAATTACAGAAAAGTCATTTATTTTCATCCTAACGAACAAAAACACCTTGTAAAATCAATAACCGACGGTTATAACAACAAAACAGAATTTGAGTACAAACCCTTAACAGATGCAAGCGTTTATGCCAAAGGCAGCGGTGCCGTATTTCCGGTAAGCGATTTTCAAGGTCCGCTTTATGTCGTTAAAAATTTAACAGCACCCGACGGTATCGGCGGTACCATTAGGCAAAACTATTTTTACGAAAACGCAAAAATTCACCGGCAGGGAAAAGGGTTTCTCGGATTTATGAAAATTACCGCAAAAAACACGAAAACAAATATTATTACTGAAAATGTTTTCGATTATAACCGTTCTTGGTTTAATACTTTTCCTGTTTCTTCAAAGACATATTACAGTAATACCTCTCACTTAATTTCTTCGTCAAGCGGTACTACGGTAACACAAGCTCTCGGTAATAAACGCATCTTCGTATATACAAGTGCAAGTTCGCAAACCGACTTGTTGAGCAATATAACCGTAAATTCGAATTTTCAATACGATGACAACGGAAACATAACTCGCTCATATGTTGATTATGACGGAGAAGGAAACATTGAAACTCTCTATCAAAATTACGTAAATGCCGGAGCATGGTGTCCCTCCAAACCTTCAAAAACAATCGTAAAAAAACAGTCGGGAACAAAACCGCTTTATACGAGAATATCCGAATTTGAATATTACTCTAACGGATTGCTCAAAAAAAGCATTGCCGACCCCGATGATGCTCAAAATAAAATTACAAACGAATATTGGTATAACTCCTGCGGTCTTGCTGTGCATACAAAAACTTCCGCTCCGGGACAAACAAGTAAAAATTCTTATTTATATTACGACGATAAATACCGTTTCCTTACCGGAAAAAAAGACCCGCTCGGTTTTGTTTCGCATAAAACATACGACCCCGAAACCGGAAACGTCTTAACCGAAACCGATATAAACGGACATACTACAAAATTCAAATACGATGCGTTCGGAACTCTTACGGAAACCGAACTGCCCGACGGAACAAAATCATATCAATCGACACATTGGTACACCGGCTCGGCAATAGCGCATGCACGTACTTACACCGTAACAAGTGCCGACGGCGAAGCCCCGATTAAAGAATTTTTTGATATTCTCAGCAGAAAAATACATACGGAAACAAAAGGGTTTAACGACGAAACAATTATTTCCGAAACAAAATACAACGGGAAAGGGCAAATTGACAGTATTTACGAACCGCATTTTGCCGGCGAAAATGCAAATTATTCGACATTTTATTACGACAGCTACGGCAGACAAACAAGAATTGTTTCGCCTGTCGGAACAACATCATATACTTATAACGGAAAAACAACAAGCCTTACCGTACCCGACGGAAAAACAAGCTCAAAAACCGTAAATGCCCTCGGACAAACAATTACGGCAACAGACAACGGCGGCACAATTACCTACAATTACAATTCTGCCGGATTACCCGTAACAATTACCGCTCCCGGTAATGCAATCGTAACAATAAGCTACGACAACTACGGAAACAAAACAAGCATTTCCGACCCCGATGCAGGCACAATATTTTATGAATATGATGCGTTTTCGAATATAACAAAACAAAAAGATGCTAATAATAATGTTGATAGCATGCAATACGACATTGCCGGAAGATTAATCGAAAAATCCGGTCCCGACGGCACGACATATTACAACTACGACACCGCACCCTTCGGAAAAGGAATGCTCGCTTCCGAAACATATAACGGAAATACCAAAACTTACAATTACGACAATCTGAGCCGTTTGCTCTCGGTAAGCGAAACATTCGAGGGCGAGGAATATACATATTCTTACGAATACGACAATCTCGGGCGAATAAGCAAAACGACCTATCCAAACGGTTTTGCATATACAAAACATTACAAACCCAACGGCAGTTTGGAGCAAATAAAACGTGCCGACAACGGTGCTTTAATCTCAAAAACCGAAAAGGTTAACGCATACGGACAAGTTACGCAACTGCTGAAAGGCAACGACATAAGAACTTACAAAACTTATGATAATGTTTCGCATCTGCCCGAAAGCGTACAAAGCGGAAAATTCCAAGACTTTGAATATAATTTCGATGCAAGAAACGGAAACCTTTTAAGCCGCGAAGAACGAATACACGGGAATATCGAAATTTTTTCTTACGACAATCTCGACCGGCTGACGCAAATAAACACAAACGGAAATATTTTTAACATCAATTACGACAATACCGGAAACATAACAAATAAAAGCGATGCCGGAGCATATGCTTACGATGCAACTAAAATACATGCCGTAACGCAAGTTACCGGAGATGTATATTTGCCCTCTTTTAATCAAGATATAAAATACACTCTGTTTAATAAGGTTGAAGAAATAACGGAAGGTGATATTCATTTGAATTTTACTTACGGTTTGAACAATCAAAGAAAGAAAACCATATTAACAGAAAACGGACACATTATTACCCGAACAAAATACTTTTTCGGAAGTTACGAAAAAACAATTTATGCTGACGGCACGATAACCGAGTATTGTTGGTTACCCGGCGGTGCAATATATAAAACAACAAACGGAACAAGCGAAATGCTTTACACCTATACCGATCACCTCGGTTCAATAACGCATATTACTGATGCAAGAGGCAAGCTCATTGCAGAATTAAGTTACGACGCATGGGGACGCCTGCGAGATTCTGTTACTTGGGAATACACAACAGACAATAATCAATTGTCAATAATCAATTACAGGGGCTACACCGGACACGAACACCTTACGCATTTCGGCATAATAAACATGAACGGACGCCTCTACGACCCCGTTCTCGGCCGCTTCCTCTCACCCGACAACTACGTGCAAGCACCCGACTTTACTCAAAACTTCAACCGCTATTCCTATGTTTTAAATAACCCTCTTAAATATACCGACCCGAGTGGGGAGTTTAGTATTTTAATGTTAATGAAACCTTTATATTTTGCAGGTGTATTTGTAACAAATTTAGCAAGTAATGCTTTGAACGGATATAATACTTCAATAGGAGGCGAATTAAAAAACAGTTGGAATATTGTTAATGAATTTGGTAATGCTTTTCAATTTTCAATATATCAAAATGATAATATTAATTTAACTGCGGGTTTAGACCCTTTTGCTTTGGGTGTTTCAGCAAATTTCGGTTTTCAAACCGGGGGGTTTAACGGCAATGTATCAGCCGGCATAGGATTAATTGGAGGTTGGAATGTAAACGCCGGTATTCAATATTCACCGAGAGATTTTCAATTTGGTATCGGAGGCGGAATTGGTAGTAATTATAAAGCATGGGGAGCAAATGCAACTTATGAAGGTTGGGGAGGTGGCTTTTATAGAACATACTATGGCAATGCTGCCGGACCGGACGAACAATCGAACAGTCAAATAGTTGGCAGTCCTACATTATATTTTAATCATAATTCTTTAACAGTATCAAATGATACAAAAAAAACCGGAGGAGACGGTAATGACAGATGGCGTTCGGGAGCTATGGAAGTACAAGTCGGTGATTTTGTTGCAGGATTTTATATATTGCAAAATGACCCTGAAAGCGAAGGACTTGGAGCTGATCTTGAGGCATTAGGTCCTAACGGGAAAAAACATGAAAATCCAAATTTTGGTGTATGGAATAACGGACAAACATATAGAGCACCGTTCTATGTGGGATATCGTTTTGGAAACAGAATTGAAAGAATTGGTTACAGCCACAAATACGTACAGCAATTTTTTCAAAATTATTTAATCCACAGGCATGGGTTTGGATTAACAACAGCTACAAATCAAAATTTATACGCAAGTTACGATAAAATGTATACAGGTATATGGGGTTATTCCGGATGGTATAATCCTTATTCTATTTGGGGAAGATAAAATACATAGTTATGAAACATAAACTTTTAATTCTTTTTCTTACAATCTTAATCTTTACCGGTTGCAAAGTTACGGAGGTTACCAAAAAAGCTTTTATATTTTGCTACGACGGAAATAATACAAGATTGGATACTATTATACAAATAGACGGTTATTATACTATGAACAAAATATTTTTAAAACCTGATAATACAAAAAGTTATAATAACTATAATTTTGTATTTTATAGTGACGGATTTTTTATATTTCGCTTTGACACATTGCATCAAAGTGGGGCTGTAGGAGCGTATGGACGTTATATTTTGAGAAATGATACAATAAAAGCTCAATTTATTTACAATCCAAATTCAGTAGAAGCCGGCATACATGAAGTCTGGTTCAAGATAATTGATGAAAAGCAAATATTATGGCTATATGAACAATCTAGGAAAAAATTGACAGCAAAAGATATTGAGGATTTTAGAAAAAAGGATTATTATAGAGTTGATACAGCACAATTTGTTCCTTTTGATAAGCTCCCAAATACAGACAAATTTTGGATAAAAAGACAAAAGTTTTTTTGGTGTGATGAAAAGAAATATAAAGAATTCAAAGCTAAAATTAAAAAGGAAAAAATAAAGAAATATAATGATTTTAAATACCGTTAAAATAATATAAACAAGTTTTCTTAGACTAACAGAATCAAGTCAGTCTCCGGTTGGGTAAAATTTGTAACTTCGCTTGTTCCGTTGCCGATACATTAACAAATTTCCAATTAAACAGAATGTTTTTGTTATATTTGAAATTTGATTAGTTTTTAACTAATTTTACGAAATTAACAAAGATTTTTCCGTCTCCGGAACGAGTATAAATTCAAAAGAATACACTTACGATAATTTAAGTCGTCTTTTGTCAGTTACAGAAAAATTTGAAAATGAGGATTATACATATCTTTATAATTATGATAATTTCGGACGTATAAACAAAATGACATATCCAAACGGATTTGAATATACAAAACATTATAAGGAAGACAACGGTTATTTGGAAAAAATAATGTATAATCAAGAATCAGATTTAATTTGGCAAGTAAATGAAATTAATGCTCAAGGGCAAATAACAGAATTTGAAAAAGGCAACGGATTAATTACTTATAAATCATACGATAATATTTCCCGATGCCGGTACAATATTTTACGAATACGATGCGTTTTCGAATATAACAAAACAAACCGATGCTAACGGAAACAGTTACGAAATGCAATATGACATTGCCGGCAGAATAACACAAAAATCCGGTCCCGACGGTACGACAAATTACGACTACGACACCGCACCTTACGGAAAAGGAATGCTTGCTTCCGAAACATACAACGAGAATACCAAAACTTACAATTACGACAATCTCAGTCGCCTGCTTTCGATAAGCGAAACATTCGAGGGCGAAGAATATACTTGGTTTTACGAATACGACAATTTCGGACGAATAAGCAAAACAACATACCCTAACGGCTTTGCATATACAAAACATTATAAAACAAACGGCAGTTTGGAACAGATAAAACGTGCCGACAACGGTGCTTTAATCTTGAAAACAGAAAACGTAAACGCATACGGACAAGTTACGCAATTGCCCAGAGGTTGGAAGCTTGCCGGATATATCGGTGTCGGAGCTTTAGCGGGTGCATTAACTTCAGGAGTTTCAGCTGGAGTTAGCTCTGTTTTGGCCGGAGGATCATTTGGTGCGGGTTTTGTAGGTTCATCTGCAGCAGCAGTTGCACCAACTAGTTTTATCAATGGTGCTGTAATTGGTACAGCAACCGGTTTTACAAGTGGTTTTATTACAGGAACGGGTACAGGTCTATTAGAAGGGCAATCATTAGGGCAATCATCTGTACAAGGTTTAAAATACGGAGGTATAGGTGTGCCGCTTCCGGTTTTGTATTAGGCGGTGTTAGTAGCGGAATTAATGCGATGAGGGATGAACGAGATTTTATTAATGGAGAAAAAGTTAAAACCTATAAATTAAACATCAAAAATAATTTTGGAAATCGAAATGGAGAATGTGTTTATAGAAGTTTAGAGGGATCATCTAATTCATTAGATGGACCCTCATTCTCTTTTGATGATTGGTTTGACCTTAATAATAAAAAGCTTGGTGTTGATGCTCTGGAGGTTCCTGATTTAGTGAACAGATCTGGTTTTTTTAACAGCGAACGAATTATTCCTTCTACAAACAATGTTGAAGATGTTTTAAAAAGAGATGGACGCTTGTTAGTTGCTACTTCTAAGCATATGGGAATGGCAAAAAAAATTAAAATTTGGGAGTCAGGCAAATATAAAATATGGACATCTGAAACCAGTCCTGTAAGAATTCTACCTCGTACTATAACAGTAAGAGGAACAACAGTGCCAGGCGTTATTAGTTTTAGCAAACATTATGTTCTTTACTCATTTTTTTTGTCATTGCTAGCAATATAATTATTTTAGTAATGGTGTAAATTTATTGTTAAAAGCATATTAAATTATTTATTAAATTGATTTTGTTAAAATAAGTTTGTAAAATTATGGTCAGAAAAGGGTTTTTAATAGTTTCAATTTTTGTTTTATTATGTCATCATTACGGATATTCACAAAAACTTTCCGGAAAGTTTTTTGACAGGGAAGAATATATTTCCTTTAATAAAAAAGAAGTATCTTTTTCGATAAACAGTAACGGCGGAATAATAACTGTTTTGAAAGGAAACGGAAATTATAAAATTATCGTTGATTTTTTAATAATTCAGACCGGTAAAAATAAAAATAAGTTCGAAAAATCAAAAGTAAACACCTTAAAAACAAAAGAAAATATTCAAGTTGTTAAAGTTGAGAATTTTCTGCATGAACCTATAGCCGGTGCGAGTATAAGTTTATTGAACTCAAGAAACAAAACAATTGACGGAGATCTTACTGATGATTTGGGGACAGCACATATAAGAGCAAACAGTAAAGCAGAAAAAATACATATAACCTATATCGGTTACGATGAATTAACCGCAGATTATATCCCTGATGCGGATTATACTGTTACGCTTACGGACTATGAAATACTCGAAAACAAAACATTAGTTTTTAAAATAACGGATATCAATTCGGATGAAATTTCTTTACAACTTTTAAGTGAAGATTTTAAATCAAGAATTAACAAATATAGCTTAAATAAATTATACCGTAAAACAAAGAAATACAAGTTTCGGATAAAAATTTTTCGCAAACATGGAATTGATAAAAAATAACAGCATGAAAAATACATTTATATATACACTGATTTTGTTTTGTTCTATTAACACCCAAGCACAACTAATACAAGAAACGGATACTTTGTATATAAATTTTTTTATTGCCACAGGTGAATTTGGAGGAAAGAATGAAGGCATAGTAATCTATAAGAATGGAGATAAAATAAAAGCTGAAAGTGTAAGGTATAATAATAGCAGTTACGGCAAAGCCATAGAACCTGATACTATTATTAGTTTTTATAAAAAAAACTGTGATAATTTTACTGTAATTAAAAAACAATGGGTTTTAAGTAAAAAGGAGTGCGATTACCTTGCCAAGGTATTGGACGAAATAAAAGCTCAATCCGAAGAAGAGAATGTTTATGGTAGTGCAAGTGAACATTATGCCATAATAACTAAGAATAAAAAGTATGTTTTTATTGACAGAACCGGAAATTGGAATAAATTCCTGGAAATTAAAAAGGTCTTAAATATTGAGCAACATAAGAGAAAATTATAGATAAATAAAAAGCCGGCAAAGCACTTGTCATAACCAAACAAATTTCATAAACACCGAGAAAATGCCCTCAAACACCGGCATAAAAATAACACATATAACCGACGCAACCGGCAAGCTCCTTGCCGAAATGAGCTACGATGCATGGGGACGCCTGCGAGATTCTGTTACTTGGGAATACCGCCGTTCGGCTTAGCTTCCAAGCTAAGTCGCACTATCATGCTGTGTTCGTTTGAGCATGTATAATGCAAATATATCAGACACAGGTCGTATTATTATTTTGTTTATAAATTTAAAATACACGAAAAGATAAAGTGATAGAACGACTAAGGCAGGGCAGGAGCCTTAGCCGAACGAAGTTCTGCCATGCGTGTCGTAATTAATCAAGATTGCATGCTTTCATTTTTAACATATTATTAAAACAGCATATTAAGGAGTGTATTATTTTTTAATATATTTGTATAAAAAACGAAATGTCAACAGGCTATAAAATATCAGAAAAAGAAGGAATATATTTTTTAACATTTCAAATTGTGGGTTGGGCAGATATTTTTACAAGAAAAATATATAAAGATATTGTTATTGACAGTTTTAAATATTGTCAAAAACATAAAGGATTAGAAATTTTTGCTTATGTTATTATGTCAAATCATATACATATATTATGCAGAAGTAATATCGGAGATTTAAGTGGTACAATCAGAGATTTTAAAATTTTTACGAGCAAAAAGTTTATAGAAATTTTATCAAGCAATAAAGAAAGCAGAAGAGATTGGATGAATATGGTATTTAAATATCATGCAAAATATAAAAAAGGACAAAACTATCAGATTTGGACACACGAGAACCATGCAGAACATATTTTCAGTCAAAAATTTATTGAACAAAAAATAAATTACATTCATCAAAATCCGGTTAGATCCGGCATTGTTAATCAAGCAGAAAATTATAATTATTCAAGTGCAAAAAATTATGCTGATGAAGACGGCTTACTTGATGTAATAACAATTGATTTTTTATGGAAAACAGTACGGTGATTGATAATACGACTAAGGCAGGAGCCTTAGCCGAACATGGCTTCAATTTCGCCTTCAAGCATGGATTCTACGCCTCGTTTATAGAGCTCATCCATGAAGTTCACAAAATCTTTTGAATCTTTAAATTGAC
>JAADGE010000084.1 GCA_013152535.1 Chlorobiota bacterium | reverse complement strand
AACCGGGTTTTTTGTAATGATATTGTGCATCGCCGTCAACTTGCGAAGCACTGATGCCGAGTAACAGTCCGCCGGAAAAGTCTCTTTGTGCTTCGGTTTTTGAGAACAGAAAGATTGAGATTATAGTTAGGGTTGTTATGTGTTTCATGGATTGTGTTGCTTGAGTTATTATGTTAAAATTTAGCTTGTTTTCAGACGCATAGCACCTCAAAGGTGCTTTGCATCTTTGTTTTTCACATTTAAACTATAATATATTCTGAATATCATCATCATTTAATTCAATTTTTGACCAAGCATAAAAATAATCTTTATTATAATTAATCATTTCTTCGGCTAATTTTCTATTTATTAAATTGCCGTTTCTGATACCGGCAAAATCTTTATAAGAAGAAAATTCCCAATCATAAATATTTTTTACATAAATATGATTTACCGGATTGTTATGGATATACCTGAAACAGCTTACTGAATAATTATTTTGCATATTACTTCCCGAATTTCTCGAAATAAGTAATTTGGCTTTTGTATTATGAGCAAACAAACTGCCTTTTCTGTTGTTTTGTTTGTTAAAAGCTTTTGTGTATGAACTTAACAGAATTCCGAATTGTTTTGAGAGCATTTGAGTATTCGGCAAATGTTTTTCTTCGATATATTTTGTAGCCTTTTCATTCGGTACAAGCATAAAATGAAAATGGTTAGGCTGCAATACCCAAGCTATTATATCCGAGTAAGGAGAAATATATTTTCTGAATTTTTCTAAAAAAAATAAATAATTATCCGATGTTTTGAAAACAATGTTATTGCTTCTGTTGTAAACGTGATATGTAAAATCTTTTTCGAAATTCATTTTTTTCGAGATTGATTTGTTAATCCCAGACGCATAGCACCTTTGAGGAGCTTTGCGTCTTACTTCTTTATCCGACAAAGTTACTCAATTAAATCCTGAATTACAACCGAAGCACAAAACAGTCCGAAAATTGCCGGCATATAGGATATTGTGCCGACATTGGTTTTTTTGTTTTTGCTTTCTTCGATAATGATATGTTCGGGCTTTACCTTTTCGGAAGAAAAAACAGCTTTAAAACCCGTTCGAATACCGAATTTGTGAAGTCGTTTTCGTAACATACGAGCAAGTCCGCAATTATAAGTTTTACTGATGTCGGCAATTTGAATTTTTTCGGGATTTAATCTGCCGCCGGCACCCATTGAAGATATAAGCGGGATGTTAAATTTCAGGCAAGTTATAATCAAGTTTACTTTGGGCATGAGAGTATCTGCGGCATCAACAACATAATCAGGATTGGAGTTCTGCAAAATTTCTTCGATGTTTTCGTATGAAATAAAAACAGTTTGTTTAATAATTTTCAGATAGGGATTTATGTCTTTCAGGCGATTTTCAAAAGCATCGGTTTTTATTTTTCCGATATTTGAATGTGTTGCAATAATTTGTCGATTTATATTGCTTTCGTTTACAATATCAGCATCAATAAGCGTGAGTTTCCCTATGCCGGCTCTGCAAAGTTGTTCTGCGGCATATCCGCCGACACCACCTAATCCGACAATTAAAACATGTGCGTTTTGCAGTTTTTTAAACTTTTCTTCTCCGAGTAATAATATTGTTCTGTTGTGTTGTTCGTCTGTCATTTGGGATAAATATTTCCGAAAACAAGATTGAAATTTGAAAGAATGTATTCACTTATGTTTTTAATTGAGATTTCTTTTATTTCTGCTGCTTTTTGGTAAACGTTTTCAATTGAAATATAAGCATCGTCAGTTTCAAGAAAAATATTTTCTTTCGGTATTTTTTTAAAAACTTTCATAACTTTTGATTTGCTGTTAAAAAGGTCATATCCAAAAGAAAAATAACACCCGTATTTTAACAGTTGCTCTGCAATTGTAATATTTCCCGAATAGCGATGGATGATAATCGGCACGGTCTGTTTTTCATCTTTCAAAATTTCGAGTAATTCCGAAAACGCTTTTACGCAATGCACGATAACGGGCTTTTTAAGTTCTTCCGCAATGTAAAGTTGTTTCAGAAAAATTTCTTTTTGCAGGTCAAATTCGGGATGCAATTTGTCCAAACCGATTTCACCAACGGCAATAACGTTTTCTTTTGTAACGATTTCCGAAATAATTTGTAACTGTGCGGAAACATTAATTTTTGAAACATTCCATGGGTGAATTCCTACGGAATAAAATTTTTCGGGAATAACATTATCAACATCTTCCGGAAATAAATTAATTACGGAAACAGCGTTTGTGTTGTGATTGTGTGTATGGATGTTGATAAATTCCATTTAAAATCAAACAGTCAGAACCGTGCCACGCTGCAGCGTGGCACGGATATAACGAATATAATGAAGTTTTTTTATCGTTTTATTTCTTTTAATCCTTTTTCAATTCGCAACAGCGTTTCTTCTTTGTCTAATGTCGAAATAATATCAAATAAATGCGGACCGCCGCCGGTTCCGGTTAAAACAAGCCTTAACGGATTTAAAACTTTCCCGAAATTAAGCTCGTTTTTTTCGATATATGTTTTTACGATATGTTCGGTATGCTCGCTTGTAAACCGAATTTCCGGAATTTCTTTCAGAATATGATAAATTTGTTGTAATATTTCCGGAGTGTCTTCTTTCCAACGTTTTTTAACAACTTTCGGATTGTATTCTTCCGGAGTTTTAAAAAAGAAAAATGCTTGTTCCCAAAAATCGTTTAACAGATGCATGCGTTCTTTGACTAAACCGACAACTTTTTCAACATATAAAACATCAATATCGGGAAATTTTGTTTCAACATCGGGTAAAAGCAAATCGGTAAGTTTGTCGTTCGATGTGTTAATGATATATTGCTGATTAAACCATTTTGCTTTTTCGGGAGAAAAACGAGCACCGCTTTTGTGAACTTTATGCAGGTCAAATTCTTTAATCATTTCGTGCAAAGACAATATTTCTTTATCGTCTTCGGGACTCCAACCGAGAAGAGCTAACATATTAATGAAAGCATCGGGTAAATAACCGCTTTCTTTGTATCCGGAATAAATTTCTCCGGTTTTCGGGTCTTTCCATTCAAGCGGAAAAACGGGAAATCCAAGTTGATCGCCGTCGCGTTTGCTTAATTTTCCTTTGCCGGAAGGTTTTAACAGAAGCGGAAGATGTGCAAATTCAGGCATTTCTTTTTCCCAACCGAAAGCTCTGTACAACAAAACATGCAAAGGCAGGGAAGGCAACCATTCTTCACCTCTGATGACATGTGATATTTTCATTAAGTGATCGTCAACAATGTTTGCAAAATGATAAGTTGGTAATCCGTCGGATTTAAACAGCACTTTATCATCTAATTGTGAGGTGTTTACCTTAACTTCTCCGCGAATAATATCGTTTACGACAAGTTCTTCATTTTCCGGAATGTTAAATCGGATAACGAAATTTTCGCCGTTTTCAATTTTTTTCCAAACTTCATCTTCCGGCATGGTAAATGAGTTTTTCATTTCTCCGCGGGTAAAGCGATTGTATTGTCTGACAGATGAGCTGCTTTCTTCCAGTCGTTTTCGCATGGCATCAAGCTCTTCGGGCGTATCAAAAGCATAATAAGCACTGCCGTTATTCAGCAGGGTTTTAATATGTTCTTTGTAAATATCGCGACGTTCCGATTGTTTATAAGGTCCGAAATCACCGCCTTCTTTAATTCCTTCGTCAACTTTAATTCCGCACCATTTGAGCGATTTCATGATATATTCTTCGGCACCTTCGACATAGCGCATTTGGTCGGTATCTTCAATTCGTAACAGGAAATCGCCATGATGTTTTTTCGCAAACATATAATTAAAGAGGGCTGTTCTGACACCGCCTATGTGGAGAGGACCTGTGGGGCTGGGAGCAAATCTGACTCTGACTTTTTCGTGCATGATTTCAGTTTTTGTTTGTGCAAAAGTAAGGCAAAAAATGAAATTTACTTCTGAATTTGAAAAAGAATTTGAGTTTGTTTTTTATCGTTTAATAACCGCTGTTTCAATGCTTCTTTATCAGGAAATTTTTGTTCTTCTCTGATGAAGTGTTTAAAGCAGATTTTTATGCTCTTGTCGTATAAATCTCCTTCAAAATCAAAAATATGAGTTTCAACAACAAGTTGGTTACTTGTGTCAACGGTAGGACGAGAGCCTATATTCAGCATTCCTGTATATTCTTTGTCAGAAATTAAAATTTTTACGGCATAAACTCCTTTTCGAGGTATTAGCTTTTCTTTGTGAACTTCAATATTTGCAGTAGGAAAGCCAATTGTTCTGCCTATTTTACTTCCGGATATCACTTTTCCCGAAATAAAATAATCGTAACCGAGACAAGTATTTGTATTTTCAATTTCTCCTGAGAGCAGAGCATTTCGGATGGTTGTAGAACTGACTTTTTTATTGTTTAAAGTAAAAGCATCAACTTTCAGAACATCAATATTGAAAGGCAAGGCACAATTTCGCAAAATATCAATGTTGCCTTGTCGGTCTTTTCCGAAATGGTGGTCGTAACCTACGATTAATTTTCTGACATTCAACTTATTAAAGAGTATTTTTTCAATAAAATCGCAGGAAGACAGGGATGCAAAATCTTTTGTAAACGGATAAATAATCAGGTGCTTTATGCCGGCATTTTCGAGAAGTTTTGCTTTTTCGTCAAGTGTATTCAGTAAAAAGAGGTCTTTGAAAGTCGGGTCTAATATTTTTCGAGGATGAGGATATAAAGTTAAAACTACCGGTTCGCCGTTTATTTTTTCGGCTTCTTTTACCAAAACATCAAGAATTTTTCGATGTCCGAGATGCACGCCGTCAAAAGTTCCAACCGTAAGAACAGGATTTTGAACTTTAAATTCTTTTATTTCTCGGTATATTTTCAAAGTTTTTACTGATTTAAAAAGGACAAATTTATAATAAAAATGTCCTTTGGGTAAAAAAATATCAAATTCAGCATATTTCTTATCTGGCAGAATTTATATAGTTATTTAATTCTTTAATTGAAGAAGAAAAATCAAAAATATCATTTATGATAAAATAGTTTTCAATATCGTAAGTATGTGTGTATGCAAATTTTGCAAACTTCAATTTATCACTTTCAAAATCAAATAAATCGGCAATTTCTTTTACCTGCTGAGCTGTTAAACAATTTGAATTTACAATTTGTTGAGCAATAGTTTGTTTATCGGAACTGAAATCGGCATTTGATATGGTTTGTTTTGCACGTCGAAAATTGTTCGGATTCATTGGCCAAGGACAACCGATACTTCCTTCGTAACCCGGCATTACATAATGTTCTTCGGTAACTTCATAATGTGTTTCGTTATTATATGCACTTGAATTGTAAGAAACATTTTCATCATTTATGTTGACATTTGTATTTAAATTTACGCCGCCGTCGTCTGTTTGTATTGAAACGTTGCCGCCGGTTTCATTGACATTCATATCAATGTGTACGCCGGTACCGTTAGTATTTGTTTTTGTGATGCCGTTGTTGATATTATTCTGATATACAGGTTCTTGATAGGTGTAATCATATGGTAAGGCTGTTTCGGAATAATAACGCAAGATGTTATTTCCTTTGCGGTCTTTTTTTATTCTGTATGTAACTTCCATACCGGGTTTTGTGTAAACGGTTTTGTTTATCGCAGGAATGGTTTTATCCTCAAAAATGATTTTAATTTTATAATTCGGGTTTGTAAGTCCTTCTGTTTTAACGTTTGTGCGAGCTTCGGCATTTTTATTTAAGCCGTTTATAATAACATTAAACGGATAGCCGTCTTCCGAAAAGATTGTTAAAGATGAATACGGAGCTTGTGAAAAGCCAATTAATTTAATTGAGATTAAAAAAATGAGTAATAAGCTTAATTTTTTCATAGTTGTTATTTTTGTTTATTATTGTAATAAAGAAATTTTCAGAGAAAATCAATTCCGAGAATTGTAATATCGTCAAAAAGAGCCGGATTTCCTTTCTTCAAATTTAATGTTTTTTGGAGGCAGATAAAATTTTCATTAACGGTGTTATTGTTTGACATACATTTTTCCAATTCTGCCAAGCCGATTTCTTCTTTATTGTCATTTTCAAGTTCGGCTAATCCGTCGGTAAAGCAAATTAATTTTGAAGGATTGCTTACTTTTAATTCTCCTTCTTTAATAAAAGGAATTTCATCTAACATTCCTATTCCGGGGCAACCGTCTTTTAATTCAATCAGTGATTTGGTTTTTTTATCGAATAAGAACGGCGGATTATGACCGGCATTGATATAGGTAAGTTTGCGTGATTCGGTATTGTATTTTCCGGCGAAGAAAGTTATAAATTTTTCACCTTGTGCATTAATAACAACACGAGTGTTTAACAAACGAACAAGTTCCGTTAAATTAATTCCAGTAGTGAGGTATGCTTTTAAACTTGCCTGAAAATTGGACATTAACAGGGCTGCGGAAATCCCTTTTCCGGAAACATCGGCAACACAAAAAAAGTAGTCTGTATCCGAAAGTTTTTCAAAATCAAAATAATCGCCGCCGACATCAAAATGAGGTAAATAAAAAGATGCGATATTCAGATCTTTATTCTCCGGAAATAAATCGGTATCGGGAATAAGCATTGATTGCATGCGCGATGCCAATTCCATTTCTTTTTTTATACGTTCTTGTTTTAAGCTTTCTTCATATAAACGCTTGTTCTCAATGGCAACAAAAATGATGTTCGTAAGTGTTTGAATAAATCGTAAGTGCTTGATTGTCGGACTCACGCCTTCTTTTTCTTCGTCAACATCACCAATCAGAACATAGGCAATGGCTTTAATGTCGTGATATACGGGAATAATAAAATCGTAAGCAGAAAGGTTTTGGTTTTCGGTTGAAGAGGTACTTGTAATTTCTTCATGTTCCGACAAGTCTTTTTCAACGTCAATACCAAGGTGTTCGTTTGTTTTTGATCCGGAGTTTAATATTAATTCCCATTCAAAAGTTTTTGCAAAAACGGCAACTTTTCCGATTTTTAACTCGTCAAGAAGAATGTGTCTGTAAGTTTCAAGAATTTTATCAACAGATAGGTTTTCGTTAATGGCATTAGTAATTTCAAGCAGTGCATCTAACTTAAAGTTACAAAATTTCAATCGTTTTATTGACGAACCCTTTGCCATAATTTGTTTTACTTAACACGTTCTGAGTATTCCCTTGTTCTGGTATCTATTTTTAAAACATCATCAATATTTACAAATAAGGGAACCTTAATTTCTGCACCGGTTTCGAGTGTTGCAGGTTTATTTGCAGAAGTAGATGCCGTATCGCCTTTGAATCCCGGTTCGGTATAAGTAACTTTCAGCTCTACAAAAGGCGGTAAATCACAAGAAAGTACCAAATTATTTTCTGCACGGAAAAGCATTTCTACTTCTTGCCCGTCTTTTAATAAATCGTTATTATCAACAACATGTTCTTGCAAAGTAATTTGTTCGTATGTTTTTTGATGCATGAAATGATAGCCCATATCATCTTTATACAGAAATTGATACGGATGTCTTTCAATTCTGACTTCCTGAACTTTTACGCCGGAAGAGAATGTATTTTCCAGAGTTTTGCCGGTAGATAAACTTTTCAATTTTGTACGCACGAATGCCGGTCCTTTACCGGGTTTTACGTGTTGAAAATAAACGATTTTATATAAGTCATTTTTAAATTCAATGGTCATTCCGTTTCTGAAATCTGCTGTTGTTGCCATATTAATTTTAAAATTTTGTTCAAAATACAAAAATAAACAAAAATATCATCAATGCAAGTTATGAAATTTATTCGTTAAAAAATACTCGGACTGTAATTTTTAAGTTCTTTATCAAGTTTTTTTGCATTTCCGGAAACCTTATCAAGTAAAGTCCAAAATTTTTTCCCGTGATTTTTTTCAATCGTGTGGCAAAGTTCGTGTAAAATAACATAATCAGACAGGTGTTCCGGGAGACGCATTAAATGAATGTTTAAGCTTATATTGTTTTTTCCGGAACAAGATCCCCAGCGTGTTTTGGCATTTCTTACGGAAACTTTTTCATATTTAAAGTTGAAATTATTTGCAAGAAAATAAGTTCTTTCGGGAAGATATTCTTTTGCTTCGTCTTTTAATGCTTCAATAATTCCTTTGTGAATATATTCCTGAAATTCAGGTGTTTGAAACATGTCTTCGGAAATGAAAAAGACTTTTATAAAATCAGGTGTTATAATGATGTGATTTTTTGTCGCTTGTATAAAAATCAGTCTATGATTTTTTGTTGAAAAGATTGTTTCTTGAGAAAATTTTGTCTTTTTATCTTCTTTTTCCGAAATCTTTTTTTTGCTGCGAATAATCCAGTTTTTTTTTTCCTTAATAAAATTTTCGGCTTGTCGGAATGAAACAGAATACGGGATTGTCATTGTTACAACGGAAGATTGCTTAACGTTTAAAGTCATTCGTTTCACACCGCGTTTTTTTGTAATTTTTACGGTTCCTATTTCCGGTATTTGAATTTCTTTAAGCATTATTCTCAGCTTATGCAAAAAACTTATCGACCTCGGAGGTATTAATTTTATGTATTATTTTTCTGCCGTCGTTTGTATAATTCGGATTTCTGCAGGTTAACAACGAGTTTACAAGGTGTTGCAATTCTTCTTCTGCAAGAACTTTGGCAAAACTAATTGAATTTTTCTTTGCAAGAAGTTCGGCAATCTTTTCATTTGCATTTTCAGTAATCAGTTCCGGATCGTCTTTTATTTGAATCAAAATAGTTTCTATAAGTTCTTTAGGATTTGAAAGTATCAGAAATCCCGGAATACCTTCAATAATCAGTTTATCGAAAGCATCAAATTTTATGGTAAATCCGATATCTTCAAGAATTGTTTCGGCAGATTTTAAATAGTTTATATCCGTACTGTTCATTTGAATTTCAAGCGGATAAACTAATTGTTGCGAATGGATTTTGCCGGTTTGTGCGGCTGTTATAAATTGTTCAAATATAATACGTTCCTGTGCTCTCGTGATATTAATAACAATAATTCCGGAAGATATGGATGTAATTACGTATTTCTTTTTAAACTGAAAAACATATGTGTAATGTGGAGGAACCCGGTCATCCGGACTTGTGTTTTCGTCATCAAAATTTATCTTTGATTCAAAATCTTTATACAAAACATCCCAATTATCGGGAATTTGTTTATTTGTGTTTTTTCTCAATATAAAAGAAGAAGCTTTCGAATCCTCATCATCAAAAGGGTTGTAATTTTTTTTGGTTTTGATATCGGGTTCCGAATAACGGTGGGTGTTTTTTCCTATATACGGCATTTTGATTGAACCGTCGGTATCAAAATCAATGGAAGGAACAATATTTGACCTCCCGAGTGCTTGTCTGACACTTGCTCTCAGAAGTTGAAAAATCCCTTGTGTATCATCAAAATTAATTTGAATTTTTGCAGGATGAATATTGATATCAATATGTTCCGGGGCAATGTCAAAATACAAAAAGAAAGAAGGATGCAAATTGGGGCGAATTATTTGTTCATAAGCTGATTGAATGGCTTTGTAAAAATATGGATGCCTCATAAATCGCTTATTTACAAAGAAATACTGCTCTTCATTTCGCTTTTTTGCAGTTCCGGGTGTGCCTATGTAACCGTTTATGTTCAGAATGCTCGTTTCACTGTTTACGGCAACGAGATTTTTTTTGTATGACTTTCCGAAAATATTAATAATTCTTTGAATTAATGTTGCTGAAGGTAATTTATAAATAACATTTTCATTATGATATAAATTCATAATTATTTCCGGATGTGCCAAAGCAACTTTTTTAAATTCCGTAACTATATGATTAAATTCTGTGCTGTCTTTTTTTAGGAATTTTCGCCTTGCCGGAATATTAAAAAAAAGATTTTTAACTGAAAAATTACTACCGCTGTCTGTCGAAACTGTTTCTTGTTCTGTAACACTTGACCCTTTAATATGAATATATGTACCGAGTTCGGATTCATACGGTCTTGTTTTAAGCTCTACATCGGCAACGGCAGCTATTGATGCCAATGCTTCTCCTCGAAAGCCCATTGTTTGTATGGTAAATAAATCTTCCGCCATACGAATTTTTGACGTTGCATGACGTTCAAAAGCCATTCGGGCATCGGTTTCCGACATTCCCTTTCCGTTATCAATAATTTGAATTAAAGTTTTTCCTGCATCTTTTATGTTGACGGTAATTTTATCAGCATCAGCATCCAAAGCATTTTCAATCAGTTCCTTAACAACGGAAGCCGGACGTTGAATAACTTCCCCCGCAGCAATTTGGTTGGCAACCGAATCGGGTAATAATTGAATGATATCGCTCATGAATGTGAATAAGATTATTTAGGCAAAATAATAAAAAAACTTTCAATTTTGTTGGTTTTTAAGAAAAATAAAAAAGGAACAAGCAAAAAACTTGTTCCTTCAGAGGTCGCGAGCGGATTCGAACCGCTGTACACGGTTTTGCAGACCGTTGCCTAAGCCACTCGGCCACGCGACCGTTTTATTTTGAGCCTGCAAAGATACAGTTTTTATAAACTATAAAAAAGAATTTTGAATTTTGAATTTTTTTCAAATTTCTTTTTTCCAAATCAATTTTTTTCCGAATCCTAACCGATTGTCGGTTAGTTTTATAAAATCCAATTCTAAAATCCAAAGTTGTGTGTTCATTAATTTAGCAAACGGATATTTTTTCATATATACCTTATTAACTTTTTTCTTGAGTTCGCTTTCCGGTAAAAACATTCTTCCTGTAAATTGAATCCCCTGAATTTTTCCGACGACAGAAGTTTCCAAAACAACCGAACCGGCAACTTTGTTATTTTTTCGTACATCTTGTATATGCTTTGTTTCGTCATCCGAAGTAAAAATAAAAGCATTCTCATCTTCAGAATAAACATAAAAACAGTTTGCACACCACGGAGTATCTGCATAGGATGTTGCTAATGTCAGAACGTGATGTTTTTGTATAAACTGAGTAATTTTTTTGTCGGGATTGTTCATTTTATTGAAACTTAACTAATTTTACCGTGCAACTTTAAATAAAA
>JAADGE010000038.1 GCA_013152535.1 Chlorobiota bacterium | reverse complement strand
TATAATTTTTAAAAATAAAATAATTTTATTAAAAAGATTTCATAAGTAAGGAATTAAAATATTCAATTGTTTTTAATAATCCTGTTTTCAGGGATATTTCAGGTTTCCATTTCAATACTTTTTCGGCAAGAGAAATATCGGGTTGTCGTTGTTTCGGATCGTCTTCAGGTAATGGCAAAAATATTAATTTTGAATGAGAATTTGTCAGTTCAAGAATTGAATTTGCCAGTTCAAGAATTGTAAATTCATTGGGATTTCCGATATTAACAGGACCGATAAAATCCTCTGCCGTCTTATTCATTAATTTATCAAAACCGGATAACAAATCATTAACATATTGAAAACTCCGAGTTTGACTGCCGTCTCCGAAAATTGTAATATCCTTATTTTGAAGAGCTTGTACAATAAAGTTGGACACTACTCTGCCGTCATTCGGATGCATTTTCGGTCCGTATGTATTAAATATTCTGGCTATTTTAACTTTTACTTTATTTTGTCTGTAATAATTTACAAACAGTGTTTCGGCAACTCTTTTTCCTTCATCATAACAAGATCGTGCTCCTAAAGTATTCACATTTCCCCAATAGGTTTCAGGTTGCGGGTGTATGTCGGGATCTCCGTACACTTCACTGGTTGAGGCTTGCAATATTTTAGCATTTAGCCTTTTTGCCAAACCTAACATATTTATTGCACCCATAACGGATGTTTTTACCGTTTTAATTGCATTATATTGATAATGAACGGGAGATGCAGGACAAGCCAAATTATATATTTCATCAATTTCGGCAAAATACGGCATTGTAACATCATGCCTTACCATTTCAAAATAGGGATTATCAAGTAAATGAATAATATTGCTTTTATTTCCGGTAAAGAAATTATCTAAAGCAATTACTTCATTTCCTTCATTTAATAATTTTTCACATAGGTGCGAACCTATAAAACCGGCACCTCCGGTTACTAATATTCTTTTCATATATCTCTAATTATCTGCCGATTCCGAAATATTCGAATCCGTTTTCTTTCATTTCTGCCGGGTTATAAATATTTCTGCCGTCTATAACAAGTTTTCGGTGCATAAGTTTTTCCATTTTTTTGTAATCCAGAACTCTGAATTCAGTCCATTCGGTTACTAATAAAAGTGCATCTGCATCTTTCAACGCATCTGATTTGTTCTCGGAATAATTGATTATTTCTCCTAAAATTCTTTTTGCTTCGTGTACAGCAGCCGGATCGTAAGCATTTATTTCGGCTCCCGCATTCAATAATTTCTTAATTAATACAATAGCCGGAGCTTCCCTCATATCATCAGTATTCGGTTTAAATGCTAAGCCCCAAATTGCAATTTTTTTCCCTTTTAAGTTTCCTTTAAAATAAGTATATAATTTATTATATAATACGGATTTTTGCCTTTCATTTACATTCTCAACTGCTTTAAGAATTTCTAAAGAATAGTTATTTTCTTCGGCAGTTTTTATAAGAGCTTTAACATCTTTAGGAAAACATGAACCTCCGTATCCTGCTCCGGCATATATAAATTTATTACCGATTCTGGTATCTGAACCAATTCCTTTTCTGACATTTGTAACATCGGCACCCACAATTTCACATAAATTAGCAATATCATTCATAAAGCTTATTTTAGTAGCCAACATAGCATTTGCGGTGTATTTTGTCATTTCTGCAGAAGGAATATCCATAAAAAGAATCGGATGCCCGTTAAGAACAAAAGGATTATAAAGTCGTCTCATAATTTTTTCGGCTTTTTCCGACTCTATTCCGATTACAATTCTGTCCGGTCTCATAAAATCCTGTACTGCACTTCCTTCTTTTAAAAATTCGGGGTTTGAGGCAATATCAAATTCAATATTTACATTTCGTTTATCCAGTTCTTTTTTAATAACTTTTTTTACTTTTTCGGCTGTTCCTATCGGCACTGTACTTTTTGTAACAAAAACTAAATAATCCGACATATTTTTCCCGACATCTTCCGCAACTTGAAGTACATAAGATAAATCAGCACTGCCGTCTTCATCCGGAGGTGTCCCTACCGCACTGAAAACTACTTGAACATCTTTTAAGTTTTCCGCTAAATTACTTGTAAAGATTAATCTTCCTGCTTCTGTATTTTCCTTAATTAATTTTTCCAGTCCGGGTTCATAAATAGGTACAAAACCGGCATTTAATTTTTGAATCTTATGTTCGTCAATATCAACACAAGTAACATTAATACCCGCTTCTGCAAAACAAGTTCCTGAAACTAATCCTACATAACCTGTTCCAACCATTGCTATTTTCATAATAACTATTTTATTAATTATATTTTTTGCAAATATAAATTTTATTAAGCAGCAAACATAGTTTTATTTTACATTTATATAACATCACATTTATTCGCAAAATTGTAAAAAAAACCGATTATCCGTAAAAATTAATTCTTGTAAATTCAGTTTTAATACAGAATCAATTTTTCGCTTTTATATAATTGTAGTGCATTAGTCGGAAAAACTACTTTTGCTGTTTATTTTCTTCTTTTATTTAATATTTCAAACTTTTTAACAATTTTTTCGCCGTTTTGGTCAATTAAAGTTAAAATATGTTCTCCTCGTTTCGGACTTAATTCAATTTGATGAATACCTTTTGTTTGTCCGACTAATTTGTCATCAACATACCAAAAAATAACGGCATTTTTATTTCTGTGAGCTGCTTCAAAAACTGTTTTACCGAGTTTCCCGTCCAAATCAACAGGAACATATATTTTCGTATCTTTAAAGGGATAAATCAGTTCCATATTTTTTTCATCATCGGTATTACCCTTACAATCAGAGCGGTAAGGCGGCAAATATTTGTAAAAGGCATTTTTTCTTTTGTAATAATTTTCAACGGCAGGCGGTAAAATAAACCACGATTTTGTTATAATATTATCCAAATCTTCACAACTTGCATTTACGCGAAACTTTTCACTTTTATCAAGATGAATAATTTTATGAAAAGGACAAGCATCTGTTCCGGTTCCGCTTGCAGGAATAAGTTCATCAATAATATTATTACAATTTACGGATGCCGAATATCCGCTTTCTTTACAAATGTCCGCATGTACCATATCAGTTTCGGGCATCGTAAACCAAGCATCGGCATCGGACAAAATATCAAAAACATCAAACAAAACAGGAGCGGCAGCTTTTACGCCTACAATGCCGGGTCGTCCTTCTCCGTCGGCATTTCCTGCCCACACACCTACAACATATTTCGGTGTAATACCTATTGCCCAAGCATCTCTGAAGCCGAAACTTGTCCCTGTTTTCCAAGCTATAGGTTCTGATGATTGAAACATTCGCCAATTAGATTCATCGTCGGGTCGTTCCACATCCAACATTGCTTTAAATGTAAACCATATTGCCGATGCCGAAAAATACGAACGTTGTTCATATTCACCATTTTTATCTTTCTTTTCAATTTTATTTAAATCAAAAGCGGGCGGGTGATAATCAGATTTTTTATACTGATAAGCATATTTTTCATAATTATTTAAACTTCTTGCCATTGAAGCATAAGCACCGCAAATATCCCATAAGCTGCCTTCACAGCCTCCGAGAATCAATGATAATCCGTAATGATCCGGAGGATAATTCAAACTTGTAAGTCCGATTTCTTTCAACTTGTGATAAAATTTTTCCTGTCCGTATTTTCGCAACATTCTTACAGCCGGAATATTCAGCGAACGTGCCAATGCTTCTTTTGCAGGAACAGCACCGTCATAGGATCTTCCGTAATTTTTAGGTGTGTATCCGCCTATGCGTGTAGGAATATCAAATACCAAAGTATTTGGCAGTATAACACCCTCGCTGAGCATTGAAGCATATAAAAAAGGTTTTAAAATGCTGCCTGTACTTCTGACGGAAGTTATAATATCAACTTTTTCGGAATTGTTACCCGAATTACCCGAATAATTTCCCATATAGGCAATAACGGCACCTGTCTGAACATCAAGTACCAGAATTGCAGAATTATATATACGGTTTCCGGAAAGGCGGGCAAAATGTTTTTTGGCAATTTGATTTACTTTTTTTTGAATATCGGCATCAACAGTTGTTCTGCTTATATGTTTTTTTTCTGTATAAATTCGCATCAAAAGATGTTGTGCTGTATTAGGAAATCGTTTCGTAATTTCCGGAACATCCTCGTCTGTTGCTAATTCATAAGTTTCTTGATTAATTATCTCTTTATCGAAAAGTTTTTTAAGTAATCGATTTCTTTTTTTTCTCAATGCATTACGGTTTCTGCCGGGGTGAATAAGTGCCGGAGAATTAGGCAAAACCGCCAATGTTGCTGTTTGTGCCCAAGACAATTTATCGGCACTTGTCCCGAACCATCGCCAAGCCGCCGCATCAATACCTACAACATTTCCGCCGAAAGGTGCATTTGAAGCATACATTTTTAATATTTCATTTTTGGAATACGAAAATTCCAAACGCGTTGCCAATATTATTTCTTTAATCTTTTCCCGAACAGTTCTTGCTTTGCCCTTTCGCGAAAGCCGAATTACCTGCATTGTTATCGTACTTCCTCCGCTCACAATCTTTCGGGCTTTAAAATTCTGATATACAGCTCGTATCAAACTCAACAAATCAACTCCGGGATGATAATAAAACCGTTTATCTTCAAAAGTTGTAATTGCTTTTTGAAATTTGTACGTAATACTGTCTGTTTCAGGAAAACGATATTGACCGTCGTCAGCAATATGTGCCCCGAGCAACTCACCGTTTTTATCTCTGATAACAGTACTAACGGGTTCATCAAAAAGTGAAGAAGGAAGTATAAAAATATATCCTGAAATTAATATCATTACGATTAATACAAGGATAAGCGTTTTGATACTTATTTTATAATGATAAATAAGCACAGCTTCAAATTATTTCATCAATAAACGCAGCAACATCGTCCTCTTTTGTTGCCCAAGAACAAATTATCCTTACGGCTGAATACTTTTTATCAATTTTTGACCATACATAAAAATCATACTTTTTATGCAACTTGTTAATCAACTCATTCGGCAATATGGGAAACAGCTGATTTGTAGCAGGTTCTGACAGAAATCTATATCCTTTACTTTTAAAAGCATCGGCAATTCTCTTTGCATTTTTATTGGCATATTCTGCAAGTCGGAAATATAGATTATCTTTAAATAAAGTCAGAAACTGAACACCGAGCACTCTTCCTTTTGCAAGCAAAGCACCTTTTTGTTTGAGATAAAATCTAAAATCTTCTTTTAATTCATCATTATTTATTACAATTGCTTCTCCGAGTAATGCACCGTTTTTTGTTCCGCCGATATAAAAAATATCTGTTAATTCAGATATGTCGTTTAAAGTTAAATCATTTTTTTCGGAAGTTAAAGCAGATGCCAAACGTGCACCGTCAATATATAAATACAGCTTATTTTTTTTGCAGAATTCATATAATTCTGTCAGTTCTTTTTTCGAATATATTGTTCCTGTTTCGGTAGAATTTGATATAAAAACCATTTTCGGTTTCACCATATGCTCATCTGTATGATAATCAATAACGCCCCGAACTAAATCCGGTGATAATTTACCGTCTTTTGTTTCAACAGTATTAATTTTATGCCCGGTTGCCTCAATTGCTCCGGCTTCGTGCACTTCAATATGTGCTGTAGTTGCAGCAATTACGGAATGATGCGGTTTTAATATCGAAGATATTACAATTAAATTTGCTTGTGTTCCGCCGGTTGCAAAATGAATGTCAACATTCCGGTTATTAATCTTTTCTTTAATAAGTTTTCGGGCTTTTTCCGAGAATTCATCTTCTCCGTAGCCAATTGTTTGTGTGTAATTTGTATCAGTTAACACTTTAAGAATTTCAGGATGTGCCCCTTCTGAATAATCGTCTTTAAAACTGTATTTATGCATTTTATTTGTATTACAATAGTGCCGCGTTTTAGCGCGGCACAATATTCAATAATATATGTTTATTTAAGTTTCAACTATTTCGTTAGTCCCGGATTTATATTTTAAGCCGTGGTCTTTTAAACTTGAGTTAAATTTATCAACAGAAAGTTTTCCTGTTCGCCACAATAAAAGTTCTTCGGAGAGTCTTTCATTTTTTATCTGCAGCCAATATTTGTTATCTTTCGACAAATCAGTATTTATTCCGGATTTCTCTTTTTTTTCGGAAGAAATTACCGGAGAAATAACTTTCTTTTTTATCCCTGCAGATGCCAACAAATTATCAAGTCCGCTTTTAAAGCTCTTTTTAGCCATTTTTTATATTCTCAAAAATATCTTCAAAAATAAGAAAATTATTCGGATTTATTACCGATTTTTTCCTCCATAGCAATAATTTCAAGTACAATTCTTCCGTAATCGAATGCTCCGTTACTTTCCGGTGCATATTCAAAAATATCTTGCCCTGCAGCAGGAGCTTCAGCCAAAGCAATATTTTCACGTATTTTTGTTTTAAACACTCTGTCGTCAAAATACATAATAACTGTATCGAGGACATCCTGATGAAGAATCTTTCTTCTGTCATACATAACGACAAAAACACCACTGATTTCAACTTTTCTGTTAATTGATGTTTTAATTCCGTTAACTACTTCAATAATTTTTGCCAAACCTTTAACGGCAAGAAAATGCGGTTGAATAGGAATAATTACTTCATCCGATGCCGCAAAAGCATTTAATGTCAACAAGCCCAAGGACGGCGGACAATCAATAATAATATAATCGTAATCGTTCCTGATTGGTTTAATTAAATTTGCAATATTACTTTCCTGATTAGTTTCCGTATTTAATTCTATTTCAGCGGCTGCAAGTTCGGCAGAAGCCGGAATCATATCAAGATTTTTTCTGATATTTACGGGTTTCAAATTTTGCCCGTTAGTAAAAGCATCATAAACAGAATGTTCCGATTCTGACACACCAAAACTTATAGTTAAATTGGCTTGAGGATCTAAATCAATTAATAAAACTTTCCTGCCTTTATATGCCAATCCGGCTCCGATATTTACAACGCTTGTTGTTTTTCCTACACCGCCTTTGTGATTACTGATAGAAATTACTCTGCTCATATTTTATAAAATAAAATGCTTTATATTAATTTAATACGAAATTTATTATGTTTTGTTACAATAATCTTGCAAAAGATAAAATTAGAAAGTTTTTTTTCAGAAACAACAAAAAATATTGATTTCATAAAAGAAAAAAGTTGTAAATTGCATCAAACTTAAAATGAAGAAAATGAAAAAACTACTACTACTTATTATTTCAGGAATATTTTTACTGTTATCAGGATTTTTAAATCTTATTTCTGCTCAAAATACATTACAAACCGCATTGGAATTATCTAAAGGAAATAAAATTAGATATGTAAAACCCGGGAAAAAAGCCGTAATTCGGTATGAAGGTCAAAAATATAAGATTTGGATTGACAGCATCAGTCCTGACAAGATTTTCACAAAAGCAGACAGTTTTAAAATTTCAAATATTAATACAATTTCTATTAAGTTTAAAGGAACGCAAATTACCGGCAGCATAGTAGGAACTGCAGGTGTCTTATTCACCGGCTTAGGCACTTACGCAATTATAAGCGGTTTACAGTCGAATACATTAGGAGGTGCATTTGCTGTTGTTTTCGGGATAGTTATTGATATAATAGGAGTTCCGGTCGCCGCAATAGGCACGAGTATCTTTTTTATAGGAAAAAAATATAAACGAACTAAAGGATGGGACTTTAAAGCCGTTCAAATGGAATAAACTGTTTCTAATTTTAATATTTACAATGCTTTTTGTATCATTTACGAAAAGCATTTTTTATTTTCAAAAAAATCATTTATGTTTGAATATTATAATTTTTAATACATCATATGAAAAAGACTATCTTAATTTTTGCAACACTGTTTATATTTTTAACCTGTTTTTCACAGCAAAATCCGAGTTCTTTAAAATGGGAAGAAATTAATTCGGAACATGCAAAAATTGTTTTTCCGGCAGGACTTGAAAATCAAGCACAAAAAACAGCAAACTTAATTGATTATTTATTTCAGTACGAAACAAAAACCTTAAAGGGAAAACCCAAAAAATTGCCTTTATTAATTTATAATCAATCAACTGTTTCCAACGGTTTTGTAGGATTAAGACCTTGGCGTTCGGCTTGGTATTCAACACCATCTCAATATGTTTCGGACTTGGGTTCGGAAGATTGGTTTTATACACTCGGTTCTCACGAATTCAGACATGCCGTTCAATATGCAAAAAGCAATAAACACTTTACCAAAATAATGAGTATCCTTTTAGGACAAACAGGGATTTTAATGGGGCAATACTCCTACCCTTATTGGTATTTTGAAGGTGATGCCGTGTGTATGGAAACCGGATTATCGGAAAGCGGAAGAGGAAGAATTCCGCAATTTGAAATGGGAATAAGAACCATTTTATTAAATAAACAAAAAATATCTTACGATAAAGCAAAGTTTCGTTCTTACAAAACCTTTTATCCCGGACATTATAATCTCGGTTGGCTTTTAACATCCTATGCAAGAGAAAAATACGGAGCAGACATTTGGGATAAAACATTAGAAACTTCTTCAAAATATTCATTTTGGCCTTATGCTTTTTCATTAGCATTAAAGCATCATACCGGATTAAACGAAAAAAAATTATATAAAAATGCTATGCACTATTTGGATTCTGCATGGACAAAAAAAATTGACACATTAAATATTACAGATGTAAAAATTATCAATAATACCAAAAAGAAATCTTGGACAAAATATACAGAACCGAATTTCATTGAAAATAATCATTATTTAGTGAAGAAAAGCAGTATGAAAAGTGACATAACAAGTTTTTATATCCTTGATAAAAACGGAAACGAATATAAAGTTAAAGCGACTGATGCAGGTATTATTTCTACGGCAAAGGGAAAAATTGTATGGGCAAGAACTTATCCTGATTTACGTTGGCAACTAAAGAGTTATTCCGACATTATAGTTTTTGATTACAGCACTAAAAAAGAAAAACGACTGACAAAAAAACAAAAATTCTTTGCTCCTGCTTTCTCACCTGACGGGAAAAAAATTGCCGTTGTCGAATACCCTGAAAATATGCAATGTGCTTTGGTTATTATAGATGCCGAAACAGGAAAAGAAATACAACGCTTAAATGCAAAAAACAATAATTTCTTCAGAACACCTTCATGGAATACAGAAAATAGTCAAATAGTATTTACTAAAAGTAATGAATACGGAACTCAATTGTCAATTTATGATACGGAAACAGGAGCAATAAAAGAGATTACAAAATGCTCTTTTGAAAATATCGGGCGTCCTGTATTTTATAAAAATTACATTATTTACAATTCACCATATAACGGCATAGGAAACATCTATGCCATAGATATTAATACTAAAAAACGTTTTCAGATTACATCGAGAAAATACGGTGCTTACAATCCTAAAATAAAAGACAACAAAATGCTGTTTATTGATTATTCTCCTGAAGGTTATAACATTGCAGAAATTATTCTTAATAATAAAGTATGGATACCGATTGAGAAAATTATATATCTCGGATTAAATACAGCGGAAATTATACAAAAACAAGAACAAGGCAAAAATGTAATGAATCCCGATTTAATTCCGAAAAAAACCTTTAAAGTAAAAAAATACAATCGGTTAAAACATGCTGTTAATATTCACAGTTGGGGATTTTATACCGATGCACCTTCATCTGTTACAAGCAACGACATTTTAAACTACAAACCCGAAGTCGGTTTTGAAATATATTCGGCAAATATACTGAATACCGTTTACGGCTCACTCGGAGGAAGTTACAATATTAACGAAAAAACAATAAGCACAAATCTTTCTGCAATTTTTAAACGGTACTACCCGGAATTTTCTGTTTCGGGAGGTTGGGCACAACGGAGTGTAAATTACGGAAGTTTAGGAACTGACAAATGGGAAGAATTAACTTCTGCATTTAAAACTTCAATTCCTTTAAATTTCAGCTCCGGAGTTTATTATAAAGGTGCAAATATTCAAGCATCGTATTCATATATTCAGAGAAAAAATAAAGATTTTCGTTATATTAACGAGAGCAGCAACGGTAATTTTTCAACTTTGGCATATTCCGGACAAATTTATGCGTTCAGACATCAGGCAACACAAGACATTAATCCTAAATTCGGATATTTTATATATATTAATTATAAACACACACCTTTTAATACAAATATTTACGGACATCAATTTTCAACAATTGCCTCAGGATATTTGCCTGGAATTTTCAAACATCATTCAATAAATTTAAAAATCGGTTACGAGCAACAACGAACGGACTATAATATTTATAATTATTATTGGTTTAACAGTCCGCAAGCATTCCCGAGAGGATATTCATATATGAGTTTTGATAAATTAACATCATTTCAGGCAAATTATGCTTTTCCGGTTTGGTATCCGGATTTTAATATCGGACCGTTTATATATTTTAAACGTCTCAGAGCTAATATTTTCTACGATTATGCTGATGTAAATGAAATTTCGACAGAGAATATCAACAATTACAGCTCAACCGGAATTGAATTATTTTTACAAATGTATGTTTTACGATTGCAGGAACCAATTGAAATCGGCGGACGTATTTCATATTTAGCAGACGGTTCGCATAAAATTGTTCCGGAATTTATTGCTCTGAGTATTCCGTTTTAATTTTAAATAATTACGTCTTTTTTATCAGTTCAAAAAATAATAAATAAAAATTGAAGGCAAATAAATACCGAAATCTCATTATTAAAAAAACTTCGACTACTTAAATTGAATTTACCGATTTTTTGTGTTTTTCTATAAAAAGTTTTGTAATTTTGCATAAAATCAAGATATTTGTCCTGAACAATTTTTAATATGGAAATTTTAAGTTACAAACCGGAAGGCTATTTACCCGGAATTATATTAGATAAAGAATCCGGAAAATTTGAAATCTCAGGCAAAACCTGTCCTGAAGATGCAATTGAATTTTTCGAGCCGGTTTTCAATTGGCTTGATGAATACAGCAAATCACCGTTAGAAGAAACAATTTTTGATTTTAGATTAACCTATTTTAATACAGTATCTTCTAAAATTATTATGATGATAATGCTTCGTATTGAGGAAATTGCGGAGGATGGTCATTCTGTTAAAATAAGATGGTTTTATCCCGAAGATGATGAAGATCTTGAAGAAGCCGGTGATGATTATGAAAGTATGTTGGAAATAGATTTTGAAATGATTCCTTATGACGAAGATGACGAAGGTGAAGACAGCTTTTCTCAAAATTTGATTGATTCTCTGTTATAACTTATTTTCTGTTTTGAAGATACACCTTTATAATCTGCTTTTATCATTTTTAATCCTTTTAAATAACAATCTTTTTTCTCAACCTGTAGAAATTCCTGTTATAGATTATGTTACAGTAAATCAAGCAGCATCTTTACCTGTAATTCATTGGTCTGTTTCAACGCCCTCTGCTGTAAATGGTTATTCGATAAAGCGATTGATTCGCTCCTATCCTACAGTTCCCGATAATACTTGGCATACAATTAAGCGAATTGATAATCCGAATGTCTTTAACTTTCAAGATAATTCAATAACTTACGGAGCTGCAAAACCGAATTTGTATTCTGAGATTTATGAAGTTACGGCTTATAAGATTAACGGCAGCGATACAACTTACAGTTTACCGAGTGAGAAACATAAAACAATATTTTTAGACGGTTCGTACGAATATTGTTCGAATTCGATGGCACTTATTTGGAATAATTACATTGGTTGGAACAGTGATTTTAAACAATATGAAATTTATTGTAAAGAAAATAACAGCAGTTTTACTAAAATTGCTGAAACGAATTATAATGACACAAGTTTTATTCATTCAAACTTAAATTATCATTCAACCTACACATATTATATCAAAGCAATTCGAAATGACGGTATTGAATCTGTTTCAAATCTGAAACCCATAACGGTAACAACTATTAATTTACCGACTTTTTTAAGAATTGATTCCGTAACTGCTGATAATTCCGAAATACATATTTCTTTTGATTATGATAAAAGTGCCGATACAGAAAATTTCATTTTATATAAAAGTCATTCAAAAAATAAAGATTATATTTTATCAGAGACAATAAAAGATTCCGGTAATGTTAATTTTGAATTTACTGATACAAATTTTGATAAAAATAACCTTGTTTATTATTATATTGCAGCAACAGATTATTGCGGTAAATCTGTAATAAATTCAGATACTGTAAGTAATATTGTTTTATCGGCTGAAACAAATTTAATAAATGAAAGAAGTAATAAGCTGCAATGGAAAGATATGTATCAGGATTCTGTTTATAAGATATACCGTTCTGTCAGCGGTAACGATTTTGAATTAATTGAAGAATCTGAAAATAATTTTTATAACGATAATATTCAAGATATTTTTGAAAATCAATTTTCAACAAATACGACTTCGGGTAAATTTTATTATTATGTATTAATTAACAGCGATGATTTTTATAATCACTCAAATATTGTTTGTGCGGAACAAAAAGAAACTGTTATTTTTCCGAATGCTTTTAATCCGAAAAGCAATATTGAGGAGAACCGAATTTTTAAACCAAAATCAGCTTTTATATCAGATTATCAATTAACAATTTACGGTTCTTTCGGTGATATTATTTTTGAAAGTAAAAATCCTGATTACGGTTGGAACGGAACATTGAAAAACGGTAAACTTGCACCTGTTTCATCCTATTTATATTTTGTAAGGTATAAAAATGCTTCCGGAAACCTTATTAAATATAAAAATTACATAACTTTGGTGTATTAATTGCAATAAAAAATATATGCTTTTAACAAAAATTTAAATATTCTGATACTTTTTTCCTAAAATAAAAAATCTGTTTTATTTTTGGGAAAATTTTAAAAACAGGTTTATTTAAAATCTGTTTATTTTTTTTGTAATATGGGTGAAAAAGAGTTGACATATAAAGAAAAACGAAGAATTGTAACAGAACAATTCAATGATTTTATTTCCTCTTCGCCTCAATTACAAAATCCTGAATCTCTGAAAATAATTACAAAAGCATTTGAATTAGCAGACATTGTTCATATAAAACAGTTCAGAAAAACAGGCAAAAAACTTCCGTATATAACACATCCGATTGCTGTTGCAAAAATTATTACAACCGAAATGGGATTAGGTAAAACCACTGCCGTTGCAGCATTGTTGCATGATGTAGTAGAAGACAGTAACGGAGCTTATACAGTTGAATATATTGAAAAAGAATTCGGTAAGGAAGTTGCCGGAATAGTTGACGGTGTTACAAAAATATTAGAGGGCTTTGATCCGAGCAGTACTGTTCAGGTTGAAACTTTTAAAAAGTTTGTAAATAATATGTCTTCTGATTTACGAACAGCTTATGTCAAAATTGCCGACAGGTTACATAACTTAAGAACTTTTGAAGGAATCAGTGAAAATTCCCAAATGATTAAAACTGCAGAAGCTTATGATATTTATGCTCCTCTGGCCCATTTACTCGGATTATTTGATATTAAAAAAGAATTGGAAGATTTAAGTTTTATGTATCGAATGCCTTTTGAATATCAAAGAACAAAAGAAAAAGCAGATAAATATTACGAAGAAAGAACAGGATTCTTAAGAGAAATTGCTGATAAAATTAACCAAAATTTTCCGAGAAATAAGTTTAAATACAGAATAATAATTACACAAAGATCGCTTTATAGAGCTTGGCGAATAACTCAAACTAAGAAGATTTCTTTTAAAGATATTCATAATTTTAATTCGGTAAGAATTATAATTACACCGATGAAAAGTTATTCCGAAAAACAACAATGTTACATTGCTTATTCTTCTCTTACCGATATTTTTCCTGCACGTCAACACACATTTAAAGATTGGATTTCAACCCCGAAATCTAATGGTTTTCAGGCTCTTATTGCGGATGTTATGTATAAAGGGAAATGGGCTGAAGTGCAAATTATGACAGAAAAGATGCACTTGATTTCTACAAAAGGATTTGCTTCCGACAGTAAAAATAAGCATTTAGATAATGTAAGCAATTGGGTTCGTTCAGTTAAAGAAATTATCAGTAATAAAAATTTATCAAAAAAAGAAATCTTAGAATTAATAAGACCTCAACACAGAGAGATTTATGCACTTACACCAAAAGGTGAAGTAATTAAATTACCTAAAGATGCTACAGTTTTAGATTTTGCTTTTCAAATTCATTCCGAGTTAGGTTTGCATTTTCAAGCCGCTGAAGTAAACGGAAAATTGGTAAACTACAATTTTAAATTAAAAAATGCCGATCAGGTAAAAATTATTACTTCTGAAGATATTATTGCCGACAATACTTGGATAGAGGCATTGAGCAGCAATAGGAATAAAAATCTTTTAAGACAATATGTACGAAAACAAAAAAGGAATAAAATAAAAAAGGGTGAAGCTATTTATAAAAAGTTTTCCGAAAAATATAAACTCGGCGATATTGATTTATCAAAAATTAAAGCAAAATATCATTGTGAAAATGATGATGAACTCTATTGGCGACTTTCAAATAATACTGTTACAGAAGACAATATTGCAGGAGTTGCTAAAAGCAAAAGAAAAGTTTTCAGTTTAGTTACTCATTTTTTGAGTAATGAAAAAGATATTCCTGAAAAATATTCAGACTTTAATTCTAAACAAAAGTTTGTTATTAAAAACTTGGAAAATATTGAGTTAGCATCATGTTGCTATCCGGTTGCAGGAGATATTGCAATTGCATTTCGTAAAAATAAAAATCAAATTGTAATTCACCGAAATGAATGTTTGCAAGCCAAAATGTTAAATTCTACCGATGGTAAAAATACTGCAAAAGTTTATTGGGATTTATCGGAAATAATAGAATTTCCGACAAATATAAAATTTAACGGAGTTGACAATCCCGGAATACTGGCAGAAATAATTGATATTATTTCAAAAAATCATCACACCAATATGACAGCTTTGCAAATTATTGTTGAAGAAAATGCAGTTTCGGGAAATATTGAATTAACGGTTTCTAATATTGAAAAACTAAATTCAATTTTAAAGAAAATTCGTAAAATTAAGTATATTAAAAAAGCATATCGCGTAGGACCCGATACTAAAGAAGAATAGATATAAATTTAACAAAAATATATGTTTGACAGAAAAAGTCAGCCTGTTTTTAAGACAAAAGAAGACATAGAAATAAAGAAAATTAAAAAAATTAATTTAAAAGGGAATCTTCCTTTTTATATACTTGATTCCGGAGATCAAGATATAATTAAAATTGATTTTATTTTTAAAGCCGGAAAAATATACGATAAAAACCCTTTATTAGCTGAAATAACAAATTCCCTTTCAATAAAAGGAACAGAAAGGCTTTCTTCTGAAAAAATTTCAAATACATTTGATTATTACGGTTCATACATTGAAACCGATATAGGAAAAGACGAAGCTTCAATAACCTTGTATTGTTTAAATAAATATTTTAAAGAATCATTTAATTTATTAACCGAAATTTTATTTAATGCAAATTTTCCGCAGAATGAAATTGATATTTTCTTAAAAAATGAATATCAAATTTGGTTAATTAACAGACAAAAAACAGATATTATTTCTTCTGAATTATTTACTGAAACAATATTTAATGCACATTCTTACGGAAGAATAGTTAAAAAAGAAGATTTTAACAGTATTTCTAAAGAAAATATTATTTCTTTTTTTAACTCATATTACAAACCTGAAAATATGACAATATTGTTATCGGGAAAAATTCAGGATAACCATATTTTAAGTATAGAAAATTTTATTTCATCTCTGACATTCAGCGAGTTTATGGTAAATAATCTGTTATCATTTGAAACAGAAAAATATACGAAAGAACATATATTTCAACCGATTAAAAATTCGGTACAATCATCTGTCAGAATCGGCAAATTAACAATAAACAGGCTCCATCCTGATTTCTATAATTTGAATTTTGCCTGTGTTATTTTAGGCGGATATTTCGGCTCCAGATTAATGACAAATATTCGAGAAGAAAAAGGATATACCTACGGAATTTATTCCGGAAATGTCTCATATTTGAATGCCGGCTATTTTTTAATATCTGCCGAATCCGGTAAAAATGTTTATAAAAATGCTTTAAAAGAAATTTATAAAGAGCTCAAATTATTAAGAACAGTTCCTGTAAGTCAGGATGAATTAGTAAGAGTAAAAAATTGGTTTTTCGGTAATATTTTAAGAATTTTTGACGGACCGTTAGCATTATCTGAAGCCTATAAATCACTTATTTCTTATAACTCAACGTCTGATTTTTTTCTGAATTATTTTTCTGCAGTACAAAATATTTCATCGGAAACAATACTTGAAACAGCAGACAAATATTTACAGGAAAATGATATGACAGAAGTAGTTTCAGGTGCATAAAAAAACGCTCGTATAAATTAATATACGAACGTTCTGAAGTTTTTTGAATTATTTTTAATATCCGACCCAAGTCGTTTTTTTAGTATCAACCGGATTAATGCAAATTACGGGAATTTGAGCTGTGTTATAAATTAATTTTTCATCCCAAGATGAGAAAAACAGACCCTTATCTTTGTTTACCATTGTCATAATTAATTCAGCATCATTAGCAATAGCATAATCAAGAACTTGTTTTGAGTAATTTCCTTCTGTCGGGGAAGAAACTTTATCTACATATTTCACATTATATTCATCAAATAAGTTTTTGATTTGTTTTGTGATACTCATAATTCTGTTTTTATAGAATTTTCCTGATTCAAACTTTGGAATCATATGAATTGTCGCATCAAATAATTTTGCAATATTGATTGCCCAAGTAACTTTTTGACGATCTTGTGTTGAAGCCGTAATCGGAAATACAATATTTTCATAACCTTCTGTATATTTTCTTTTTTGAACAATAACAGTAGGAATATTTGTTATACCTATAACTTTTAAAACATAACTTCCTGTTATTTTTTGGAAACCGACTTTTCCGTGTGTTCCCAGAATAATTAATTTAGCTCCCACAGTAAGGGATGCTTCTTTAATATTATCAAATAAATCACCTTTTTTTACTAAAAATTCTACTTGTACATCATATTTTTTCGATGCTTCGGCTGCTATTTTTTCAAGTTTCTCCGAAATTGCATCATCACTTAAATTTTCATCATCTAAAAATTTGTCAGTATCTTTATTAATTACATGTAAAAGAACTACCCGATATTTCATAATGTGTGCCACAGATCCGCCATGGTCTATTGCGTTTTGACAAACTTCTGAAAAATCAGTAGGTATTAAGATTACATCATTTTTTGTGTTTTTCATGATATACCAAATTTTATGTTTCTATAAAGTTATAACTTCAAATTGAGTCATAAAATTATTGAAAATTACTTAAGTTACCAAATTATTTTTCTGTTTTTTTATATACAATACAATTTAGAGGTTGAATAATAGTATTACAGTGATTAGATTTTTCAGTATTTATAGTATCTTTGGCATATTAATACGATATATTAATGTTTTTAGTTTTTTATATCTTTAAGAAAAAAAAGTCAGATGTCTGAAAATTATTCAGTAAAAATATGGAAAAAAAGAATTAAAGAGTTTAAATTTTATTTAAAATTAGAAAAATCATTATCGCAAAATTCTGTAGATGCCTATGTAAATGATATCGGAAAATTAGCTGAATATACAAAAAAAAAACCTGAATCAGTTGATTTAGAAGAGCTTGAAAATTTTATTTATGATTTAAACTCTGTATTTCTAAGTCCGCGTTCTCAAGCACGCATTATTTCCGGCATTAAGGCATTTTATAATTTTTTAGTTTTAGAAGAAGAAATACAAACTAATCCGGCTTATCTGTTAGAAACTCCTAAAACAGGGCAAAAATTACCCGAAGTTTTATCTGTGGATGAGATAGATTTACTGGAATCCGAAATTGATTTAAGTAAGCCTGAAGGTCATCGAAACAAAGCCATTGTTGAAACGTTATATGCCTGTGGTTTAAGGGTTTCAGAATTAGTAAATTTAAAAATTTCCGATTTACATTTTAATGAAGGATTTATTATTGTTACCGGAAAAGGCAGTAAACAACGATTGATTCCTATCGGAGAAAAGGCTGTTCAGGAAATTAATTATTATAAAGAACACTATCGCAGTCATCTTAATATTCATCCGGATTTTATTGATATCTTATTTCTTAACAGAAGAGGAAAACAATTAAGCAGAGTAATGATATTTACAATTATTAAACAATTAGCAGCGGCTGCAGAATTGAAAAAAAATATCAGTCCGCATACATTTCGGCATTCGTTTGCCACACATTTGGTGGAAGGAGGAGCAGACCTTCGTGCTGTGCAGGAAATGTTAGGACACGAATCCATTACAACTACGGAAATTTATACACATATAGACAGATCATACTTAAAACAAATTATTAAAGATTATCATCCTCGAAATAAATAATCTTATCAATCTAATTTGCCGGTTTGTCCTTTTATTATTGTTTATTCTGTCTATAATCTTATTTTTGTTATTGAAATATTATTCCTCATAAAAAATCAATATGCTTCATATCAAACAAACAGTTAATAAAAAAATATATACAATCGTAATATTAGTGGTTTTAATCATTACTTTATCAGCTGTTTATGTTATAAATGCAAAAAAAATATTAAATAAAGATATTAAAACAGCTATTTTTGAAAATGTAAATCCTGCTTATGCCGATACAACTTTAAAATATCTTTCCGTTGATGAAAAAATCGGACAAATGATTATCTCGGATTTCGGCATAATTGACAGTTCCTCTGTTAATCCAATGACGAAAATTTTGTATCAAACAATGCCCGGAGGTATTATTTATAACAGTGATTCTGTTTCGCAATTTATTAAATATCAGAACGTTATTCAAAAATACTCAAAAGTAAATCCTTTTGTCTTTTTAAATACTAAATCTGTCGGGTTTGATTTTTCAGATGTTGATAAATTTCCGACTTTCAATATATTAACAACAATCAAAAGTGATACGGTAAAAAGAAATTATATAAAAACGGTTTTGAAACTTTTCAGAGAATTAAATATAACATCTGTTATTATAAAGAATAATCCGGAAAATAAAGATAGTGATTGTGAATTAAACAGAGAATTAAGAAATCAGATTTTTAACTCAGAAAAAATTCTGTTATTTGAGAATGCTGAACTTTTTTTGAATTCTGACAGTATTAAGCAGACAATAAATAAAAAGATTATATCAGACGGATTAACCGGAATTTTTTGTGATGAAACCGGTAATTCAAATACTCTGAAAAAAATACAAGACCAATATGGATTTAAAGGCTTGTTTCTGAAAAAAATTAAAAAAGAGGACATAAATCGAGATACATTACTTGCATATTTAAATTCCGGTGCAAATATATTTATTACAGATAGTCCGAAGATACTTAAATCAAATTTATTAAAACTCATTGATAACAAAGATCTGACGGAAAATTATTTAAGAGCATCCGTCAGAAAAATTTTACTGGCAAAAACTATGACCGGATTAAACAAAACTAAGCACATTTATAAAACCGTTGTTGACAGTTTAATAAAATCTCCTCAAATTATTATTTCAAAACTTTCTGTGTATAAAAATTCACTTTCGTTAATAAAGAATAAAAACAGTGTTATTCCGTATAAAAATCTTAAATATTCTAAATTTACATTACTTGTTGCAGGAAAAAATAATTTACCGGAGTTAAAACGAACCTTTAATGTGTATAATCCTGTAAAATACTCATTCATAGATGTTTCCAAAGATAACTTCATTAATAAAATCCGAAATTGTAAGAAAAATACTAATTTTATCGTTGCTGTTAATAATATAATAATTGATTCTGTATTTATTAAAGCCGTTTTTGAAAATAATAATGCAAAGTCTTCAATATTAGTGAATTTAGGAAAACCTGAAAATTTGATTTATGCCGACAGTTTCTCCTCTGTTTTGCAAGTTTACGGAAATTCAAAACCGGAACAACATTTTGCTGCAGACGCTTTATTCGGAGGAATAGCTCTTAAAGGTAAATTAGCTTGCGAATACAGAAATTTTGCTCAGGCGGACAGTATTTCGGAAACTGCAAAAGTTCGAGTTTCAAATTGTTTGCCCGAAGAAGTCGGTTTGAATTCCGAAATTTTAAATAAAATTGATTCTGTTGCGAAAAACGCTGTTCTGAAAGGCGCATTTCCTGGTTGTCAAGTTGTTGTGTTGAAAAACGGATACAATATTTACGATAAATCTTTTGGTTATCATACGTATACAAAACGGCAAAGAGTCAAAAAAACGGATTTATACGACTTGGCTTCCGTAACAAAAATTGCTGCAACAACTACTGCCGCAATGAAACTTTACAGTCAGGGGCGAATACGTTTAAATGATAAATTAAAACGTTTTTTCAGAGATACAGAAATTGATTATTCAAATATCAAACCGGATACAATTATCAATATTGATACTCTTAAATATTCGGAAATTAAGAATTTCAAAAAAATATTAAAGTTTCAGGATACTTTGCATATAAACGATTCGATACTTATTGCTTTTGATACGCTAATTGTAACTTTAACTCCGAAAAACAACATTTTTAACGTAAAAATCAGAGATTTGCTTTTGCACAAATCCGGAATTACCCCCACATTACCTATTTTACCTTATGTTATTTTTAAAAAGAATTTCTATGATTCTCTTGAAATTAAAAAACAACGGTTTTATGAAAATTTGAAAAACGATACAACTGTTAAGAATAAAAATATTGAGTTTAATCCTCGATATGAAATACAAAAAATTTATGATAAATATTTTACGAAGTATTATATAAAAGATACTGCGGAAATTAAAATTGCAGACGGATTTTATTTTAAGAATAATTGGTTTGATACACTTTGGCGAGATACAAAAAGACTGAAAGTTTATTCCCGAAAAATTTATCAATACAGCGATATTAATATGATTTTGTTGCAATCGGCAATAGATACGTTAAATCACAGAAGTATGAACAGTTATATGCGAAACACTTTTTATTTACCTATGGGTTTGCGAACAATGTGTTATAAACCTCGAAAATATTTCCCGCTCAACAGAATTGTGCCCACCGAAAATGATAAATATTGGCGTGAGCAACTTTTAAGAGGTTCTGTTCACGACCCTTCGGCAGCAATGCTCGGCGGTATATCGGGAAATGCCGGTTTGTTTTCCGATGCGTATGATTTATCCGTGTTAGGGCAAATGTGGCTGAACGGAGGAACATACGGAGGAATAAGATATATTTCCGAAAATACAATAAAGAAATTTACAGGTTTTCAGGAGGACAGTTACAGAGGTTTGGGATTTGACAAACCGCACAAAAATGCAATTATTGCAAAAGATGCACCACCCGAATCTTTCGGACATACAGGTTTTACCGGAACTTGCATTTGGGTTGACCCCGTAAATAAAATTGTATTAGTTTTTTTATCAAACAGAGTAAATCCTTCGGCAAAAAATTGGCGAATCAACAGTCTGAAAATCCGACAAAAAATTCATCAAATTGTTTATGATGCAATGAAAGTTAAAAGCTGAATTTCAAATGTGCAAATAAATATTTTTAATTATTTTTGATGTTTTAATTAGATAATTTCCTCATTTTTATGCTTGCAAATATAAAAGTTATTGCTTTTGATGCCGATGATACACTTTGGGTAAATGAACCGTATTACCGCGAAACCGAATATAAATTTGCTGAATTGCTTTCAGAATATATTTCGGAAAAAGAATGTATTGACAAATTATTTAAGGTTGAAATGCAAAATCTCAAATTATACGGATACGGGGCAAAAGGTTTTGTTTTGTCAATGATTGAAACGGCTTTTCAAATTTCCGATTATAAAATTTCAGGCAAATCAATTGAGCAAATTATTAATTTCGGGAAAGAACTAAATAATAAAATTATAGATATTTTACCCGGAGTTAAAGACCTTCTTTCAAAACTTAAGAATACTGATTACAAGATTATTACGGCAACAAAAGGCGACTTGCTTGACCAGGAACGCAAACTTAAAAAATCAGGTTTAGCACCATTTTTTCACCATATTGAAGTAATGAGCAACAAAAAAGAAGATGACTATCTGAAATTATTGAAACGCTGCGACGTAAAACCTGAAAATTTTTTAATGATAGGAAATTCCTTGATGTCGGACATTTTACCTGTTTTAAAAATAGGGAGTAACGCTGTTTTTGTTCCGTTTCATACAACTTGGATACACGAAGAAGCTGACGAAAATGAGTTTGTTAAATATGACAATTATTACAAAATTAAAAATCCGGCAGAGATCCTGAATATTATTAATTTAAGTAAAAAATAAAATGAATAAACTGATTTCAATTTCAATAATATTGCTGATAAATATTCAGCTGTATGCACAAATTCCGGCATCATTTGATTTGAGAAACGTAACAGGCAGTAATTATGTAACTTCCGTAAAAAATCAACAAGGCGGCAACAGCTGGACTTTTGCGGTTTGTGCTTCGGCAGAAAGTAATTTGTTGATTAACGGAAATTGGACGGCTGCAGGAGAAACGGGAGAACCTGATTTAGCAGAATACCATATTGATTGGTGGAACGGTTTTAATAAAAACAATAATGATGATGCCGGAGGAGCTAACACATCCGGTTTTGATGTTCATTCGGGAGGAACTTTTTCTATGGCAACCGCTTATTTATCAAGAGGCGAAGGATTTGAGAGAGATATTGACGGACAATCATACGATACGCCGCCGGACAGATACAATCCGAATTACAGATATTGGTATGTTTCTGAAATTGAGAACTATACAATAAGCAATACTCTTGCGGGAATTGACACTTTAAAAGCTAAAATAATGCAAAAAGGAGCTGCTGCCGCCGCAATTTGTTATGATGCATCTTTTATTGATACAAGTTTTAATCATTTTCAACCTGCAACGAGTAATATTGCTGCTAATCATGCCGTTGCAATTATCGGCTGGGATGATAATCATTCTGTTCCTGCTGCACCTGAAAACGGTGCTTGGCTTGTAAAAAATTGTTGGGGAACAGCCTGGGGCGAAAGCGGTTTTTTTTGGATTTCATATTACGATAAATATGCTTGCAAAACTTACGATACCGGAGCACATTTTTTTGCCGGTGTCGATACGTTTCCTTACGGTATAATTTATTATCACGATTATCACGGCAGGCAAGATGTTATGACTTCCGCAGATTCGATTTTTAATATGTTTCATGCAAAAGAAAATGTAAGATTAAAGTCTGTTAGTTTTTTTACTGAAAGTGAAAATGTAAATTATACAATTAAAGTTTTCGGAGGTTTTGACGGAACAGATTTAACTCATATAAAAACTACAACATCAGGAACAATTTTGCATAAAGGATTTCATACAGTAAATATACCCGGACTTGTTCCCGTAAATAACGGTGAAAATTTTTATGTAATGCTTTCCTTGTCGGATAATAAATTTACTTACGACAGAACTTCAAATATTTCAATTACTTACGGGGGAAAAGGTTCAAAAAATTTAATAGAATCGTCAGCACTGTCAGGAGAAAGTTTTTATTCTGTTTCCGGACAATGGTCTGATTTTTATAATTATAACGACCCGTCAGGCTTTAAAGGAACAGGCAATTTTTGTCTGAAAGTTTTGGCAAATTATAACGAAAATTTAGGTGTTAATGAAAAAAAACAGGAAATTAATATTTTTCCGAATCCGGTTAAAAATGTTTTATACATTAATTCTTCCGAAAAAGTTTTTTGTAAAATAGTTGATATTTCAGGAAAATATATTTTAAGTAAACAGATAATCGGGAATGATAAAATTAATGTTTCCGAATTAAAAAGCGGTATTTATTTTATTGAAATTGTAAGTTCAGCAGGATATGAAGTAAAAAAGATTATTATTCCGTAATAATACAAAACCCCGCATAAATTTTTCAACCTGTTTAACGAAAAATAAAATGCGGGGGAAATTACAGAATTTTAGTTTATTTGCTTAACAACTCCGCCGTTTTTACCATTTCAATAAATTCCGAACGGTATCCGTTTTCGTCTTTTCCTTTTGAACTTTCTGCTAATTTTATAACTTTTTTGTATGTTGCATTTTCTTTAAATTTTGAGTCTCTTAATAACATTCCGAATTCTGCAACAGCTGCCGAAAATCTAAAATTATCAGAAGTATTTGCAAGTTCTGTATCAGAATTATTTAAAGGATATTCGATTAAAATACTTTTGTCAGAATCTATGGGTTTATATCTGAATTTTACGGTCATTATTTCATTTGTTGAACCGGCATAATCGGTAACTTTTGTATTTTGATATTTTAAATTATCAGCTTTCCTGCCGATTTTTTCTTTTGAATTTGCCGGAACAATTTCATAAAGAGCCGTAACCGTATGCCCTGCACCGAGTTCTCCGGCATCTTTTTTATCATCGTTAAAATCTTCTTTTTTCAGCATTCTGTTTTCATAACCTATTAATCGATATGCTTTTACTTGTGCGGGATTAAATTCAATTTGAATTTTTACGTCTTTTGCAATAGTAAACATATTAGCACGCATTTCTTTTACAAATACTTTATCAGCTTCTTTAATATTATCTATATAGAAATAATTCCCGTTACCGGCATTGCTGATTTGCTCCATTCTGCCGTCTTTATAATTACCCATTCCGAAACCGAGTATGGTCAAATAAATATCATCTTTTCGTTTTTCTTCTATTAAATCAACTAACGAACTTGTTGAAGAAGTTCCGACATTAAAATCACCGTCGGTAGCTAAAATTACTCGGTTATTTCCGCCTTTTATAAATGCCTCTTTTGCTGTTTTATATGCTAATTTAATTCCTGCTCCGCCGGCTGTTGAACCTCCGGCTTGTAATTTGTCAAGTGCAATAAATATTTTCTCCTTTTCGGAAGCATTAGTCGGAGGTAATACCATACCTGCGGCACCTGCATACACGACAACGGAAATTTTATCGTTTTGCGACAATTGATTTAATAAAAGTTTTAAGGATTTCTTTAAAAGCGGAAGTTTATTTTGGTCGCTCATAGAACCCGATACATCAAGCAAAAATACAAGATTTGAAGGTTTTAAATTTTCGTAATCTAATTTTTTTCCCTGAATGCCGATATGAACAAGTTTGTGTTTTGTGTTCCACGGGCAAGTTCCGATTTCGGTATTTATTGAAAACGGATATTTTCCTTCGGGATTCAAATAATCATAATCAAAATAATTAATCATTTCTTCAATTCTTACGGCACCTTTATCCGGCATTTGTCCGTAATTTAAAAACCTTCTTACATTTGAATACGAAGCATTGTCAACATCAATCGAAAAAGTAGAAAGCGGATTTTGATTTACCGAGAGGAATTCATTTTCACGAATTTTATCATATTCTTCGGTATTAAAATCCGGATTAATTATGTCCGGTTGAGAAATATCATACGAAAGTTTTTCCTTTGAAAAATGTTTTTTAGTTGAACGAACATTCCCGTATGCAGATACAGGTTCTGAGATTTCTTCGACAGATAGTGTGTTTTCTGAACTTTTTCCGGTATTCTTTGTGGTATCACAGGCAAAAAGATTAAAAAATAATATAATAATAAAAATTTTCCGTACCTTGAATTTCATAGTTTAGTGTTTTAAGATTAATAAATGTATATTTGAGATGTTTTTTATTGAAAATTCCATAATCTTAAAAATTCACATATGAGAAAAACAGTATTCTTCTTATTGATAATAAGTGTTTTGGTTTCTTGTGAAAATAAAGATACGCAAGAAAAAATTCCGCTTATTTTAGTTTCAAAAGATTTTAAAAATACACATAAAAAATGGCTTAAAAATTCGATTAAAGATTCAAATTTCAGATGTGTAAATATGTATGCCGATGTATGCCGTGAAAAGTAAAGATTCAATTAATTTACTTTTGAAAAAAGCCGACGGAATAATTATTGCCGGCGGCGAAGACGTTAATCCGGAACTTTACGGAAAACAAAGTGAAATTAAACGTTGCGGCAAAATAAATCCGCACAGAGACAGTTTAGAGCAAAAAATGATACTTTATGCCGTAAAAAACAAAATACCGTTGTTGGGAATTTGTCGCGGACATCAGATTTTAAACGTAACCGAAGGCGGCAGTTTGATTATCGATATTCCGACGGATATCGGAAGCAAATATTTGCACAGAGATTCGCGAAAAGCGGAAGAACATAAAAGCACGGCGGTGTACCATTCAATTTATATCGAAAAAGGAACTTTTTTGCATAATATCGTAAAAGTTGACAGCGGAAACGGATACAGTAATCATCATCAGGCGGTTGAGAAACTTGCAAAAGGTTTTAAGGTTTCGGCTTATGCGAAAGATAAGGTTATTGAGGCAATAGAACCTGCAGACACCTTACAACATCCTTTTATTCTTGGTGTGCAATGGCATCCGGAAGCAATGAACGTAAGAAATCCTTTATCCGGACAGATCGGGCGGAAATTTTTTAATAAAGTAAAACAACATAAATTTAAAAATGGCGGGAAATAAAAAAGCTATATACGGTGCTGTTACGGCAAATATTGCAATTGCGATAAGTAAATTTACGGCGGCAATTTTTACGGGATCATCAACAATGCTCTCGGAAGGAATTCATTCTTTGGTAGATACAGGAAACGGAATTTTACTTTTATTCGGCATTAAAAAAAGCAAAAGACCTGCCGATGACGAACATCCTTTTGGTTACGGAAACGAAGTTTATTTTTGGAGTTTTATTGTTGCAGTTCTTATTTTTGCTCTCGGAGGAGGCGTGGCTTTATACGAAGGAATACAACATATAATACATCCGAAGGAAATTACGGATGCTATTTGGAACTATGTTGTTTTGATTTCCGCAATTGTATTTGAAGGCTCTTCTTTGTATATTGCTTTAAAAGAATTTAATAAAACAAGAGGTGATGCTTCTTTTTTTAAAGCATTAAGTGATACCAAAGATACTACTACGGCTGCCGTGGTTATTGAAGATTCGGCAGCGGTTTCGGGTTTAACCATTGCAATTGCACTTTTGACTCTTATTATCGGACAAATTACCGGTATTGTTTATTTTGACGGTATCGGCTCGGTTTTAATCGGACTTTTATTACTCGGAGTTTCAACCTTTTTTGCAATAGAATGTAAAAGTCTTTTGATTGGTGAAGGTTTGTCAAAAAAAGAAATTCAGAAAATAACCGATATTCTTTATAATGACGAAGATGTTACGGCATATAAAAAACCTTTAACCTTATTTTTCGGTCCGGACGAAGTCTTAGTAAACCTGAATGTTAATTTTAAAGATGATTTGGTTTCCGATGAAATAGAAAAAATTGTTGACAGACTGGAAAACAAAATTAAGAAAGAAATTCCTGCCGTAAACAGAATTTTTATTGAAGCGGAAACAATTCTTACAAGAAAAATATCCGGAAAAAAATCATAGTTGCAAAGTACTTCAAAGGTGTTTTGCAACTAATCTTTTTCAAATATCCCCACTTTATTCGTTCATAATTTTATATAAAGAATCCAATTTCGGAACAAGAATAATTTCGATGCGACGATTTTTTTGCTTGCCGGCATCGGTTTTGTTGCTTGCTACGGGTTTGTGCATCCCTCTGCCGGAGGCTGTTATGCGGCTCGGAGAAATTCCGGTATTTTGCGTTAAAATATCCACAACCGACAAAGCTCTTTCGGTGCTTAATTTCCAGTTGTATTTATCAGGACCGACATTGTCAGTGTGCCCTTCTATCAAAATTTCGGTATTTGTATTTTTTTCAAGAATTTTACCGAGTTTTATAATGGCTTCTTTTCCGCGTTTATCAATAGAAGAACTTCCTGTTTTAAATAGCAGTTTTTCTTCCATTGCAACATAAACTTTTCCGTCTTTAAGGTAAACATTGAGTTCCGAATTATCGAAACTTTTTAAGGCATCATTTATAATATTTTTCAGTTTGTTTACTTCTGCTTTATTCTTATTTATCATACTTTCAAGTTGAAGAAGCCTTTTTTGTTTTTTTTCAAGAGAAAGTCTTAAAGAATCAATTTGTTCGGATTTGAGTTTTTGTTCTTTTGTTAATTTATCAATAAGTTCGCCTTTTTTATTCAAACGTTCCTCTGTTTCTTTTAAAATACGCTGTTTTTTATTATACTCTTTTAAAGCATCAGATAATGAATTGTTTAAATAACTTGTATCGTTTGAAAGTTTGTTCGTTTCTGCGGTTAATGAATCAATCAAAGATTTGTTGCGTTTCAGAAGCATCTCATTTCTTAATTTTTCGTTTTTGTAATCGTAAACGGTTTTATCCAGAGCATATCCCAATGAATCAATTGTTTTTTGATTTCTTTCATTCAAACTATCGTATTTCTTTTTTGTAACGATACAAGAAGGTAACAAAATAATAATAAGCGTAATAAAAAATAGTGATTTCTTCATATTGAATAAATTTCTGCAAAGTTAGTAATATCGAAACGAAAAATAAAAAAGATAAGCTGTAAAACTTACCTTTTTTATTTAAAAACAGTTTTTTAATATGAGTTATTGACAAATATTTAAAATGACAGAATAGTTTCTTTAATAATATTTGCAGCTTCTCTGATTTGGTCTTCATTAATGACCAAAGGCGGAGCAAAACGGATGATATGTCCGTGCGTAGGTTTTGCAAGTAAACCGTTGTCTCTTAATTTAAGGCAAACATCCCAAGCTTCTTTTCCGTTTCTCGGTTTAATAATCATTGCGTTAAGCAGACCTTTACCTCTTACGAGTTCCACCATTTCAGAATCTATTTTACGAAGTTCTTCACGGAAAATTTTCCCGAGACGTTCGGCATTTTCGGCTAATTTTTCTTCTTTGATAACTTCCAAAGCCGCTATGGCAACTTTTCCTGCTACCGGATTTCCTCCGAATGTAGAACCGTGCTCACCCGGTTTAATTACAAGCATAATATCGTCATCGGCTAAAACGGCTGAAACCGGCATAACACCTCCGGAAAGAGCTTTTCCCAAAATAAGAATGTCCGGGCGAACATTTTCGTGGTCGCAGGCAAGCAGTTTTCCCGTACGGGCAATTCCGGTTTGTACTTCATCGGCAATAAAAAGCACATTCTTTTCTTTGCATAAATCATAAGCTTTTTTCAAATATCCGTCGTCAGGAACGTAAACACCTGCTTCACCTTGAATGGGTTCAACAAGAAATGCGGCAATATTCGGGTCTTTAAGTTCTTTTTTAAGAGCATCAATGTTATTATACGGAACGGTAATAAATCCAGGAGTATATGGTCCGAAACCTTTGTAAGCATCGGGGTCGGTTGACATTGAAATTATGGTAATTGTTCTTCCGTGAAAGTTATTTTCGCAAACAATTATTTTTGCTTCGTTTTCCGGAACACCTTTTTTTTCATAAGCCCATTTTCTGGCAAGTTTTAAAGCAGTTTCATCGGCTTCGGCGCCGGTATTCATCGGAAGTACTTTATCGTAACCGAAATATTTTGTAACGTATTCTTCAAATTCGCCGAGAACATCGTTGTAAAATGCACGTGAAGTAAGCGTGAGTTTTTGAGCTTGTTCGGTCATTGCAGCAATAATCTTAGGATGACAGTGTCCTTGATTTACAGCTGAATATGCCGAAAGAAAGTCGAAATATTTTTTGCCTTCTACGTCCCAAACGTAAACACCTTCACCTTTTTCTAAAACTACGGGTAAGGGATGATAGTTGTGAGCTCCGTATTCAGACTCTCTGTTCATATAATCTTGTGAATTCATATCTGAAAATTTTAAGTGATTAATAATTTAAAACTTTTGCAAAATAAAGAAAATTTTCGGACTAAAAACTAATGACAGGATACAAAATAGAAGATGTTAAGAAACATCAATTACGGATGTTGTTATTTATCGGAATCGAGTGTAATCGGAAAATCATTACCGCCGGAGTAAGAATAAGGATATTGTCTCACACCTTTAAATTTACTTGTGTATTCAGGAACTTGATCGTCGAGATAGGATTTTAATTCATAAACGGTTACTTTGCCGTCAAGCGGAGAGCCGTCAGCATTACCTTCAAGTGCTTTCAGTAGTACGTATGTAAATAATCCGTGACCGAGACTTTTAAATTCTACGGCAAATTGTTCACTTCCGGCTGATGCCAATACGTGAATTCCGGAACTTCTTGAGAGTTGTGCTATAGCTTTTTCTTTTACGGAGCCTCTTTGTGCAAGAACTTCAGTAGCTCCGCCGGATTGACAAGCGTCTAAAATCATCAGTTGTTTTAATGCTTTTATTCGGCTAAATTTCTTTTGCATAAAATCGGCATCAATTGCATTTTTTGTGAGATCTTCAAGATCATAAATACGAATACAATTTGTAGGAATAAAATAAAAGTCTGTTCCTATCATACTGCCGTGTCCGGCGTAATAAAAAATAAAAACATCTGCGGGTTTTGCTTTTTCGGCAATACTGTTTACAGCATTAATAATATTTTCTTTACTTGCATTTTTATCAAACAAATTATAAAAATACATATTGTTAAATAAACTTTTGCTGTGCTTCTTTATCATATCCGAAAATGATTTACCGTCTGATTTTGCATAGTTTAGGTTTAAGCTTTCATTTTCGTATTTATTAATTCCTATTGTCAGAACATAACAGTCGGAAAGATTTTCGTTACTTTCATAAAAAACGCTTTGTTCACTGATATTCGATTCAATTCTGCCTGTACTGAATGCTGAAATTTGAATTTTATTTTTGCCCGGGACAAGCATTATTTGTATTTCTTCATTAAGTTTTTTACCTCTTTTTATTCGTTTTAATCCGGAAAAATCCGTGATTATACGTTTTCCGTTTTGCATTACTTTTATTTCGTCAATGCCTCCGCCGTTATCGGTGAGTTGAAATTTAATATTAATCAGTCCTTTTTTGAAAACAGAATCGTTATATAAAGTTTGAAATTTGATACTCGGGGGAGGTGATTTTTTCAAATATTCATCCAAATCTATATTTTCATTAATTAATCCTCTTGTTTTATATGCTTGCTGCAATAGTCCCGGTCTGTAAAAATCTTCAAAAAATTGATCAACATTAAAAGTTTGCATCCCTTTTACGTAGTAAATATATTTTTTTGCACCGGCATTACCGTCAAAAAATCCGCCTTTTGTTTTTACAAACCAATCATCTCGCGTTAGTTGATAATAGGTGTAAATAGCTTTTGCATTAACGATTTCCCAAACTGTTACAACTCCCTGAATATTGCACGAAATAAGTGATTGATTATCAGGTGATACCTGCAGAGATGTTACGGCTGATTTATTTCCGTTAAAGGTTTTCAGAAGTTTGCCTGTTTGTGCATTCCACATCTTAATTGTTCCGTCAGAACCGCCCGAAAAAATATATTTTCCGAGATTTGAGAATGCAACAGAATGTATTTGCCCTTGATTCGGATTTATTTTTTTAAGTTGAAATCCGGAAATCATATCCCAAATACACACATTCCCGTCCCATGAGCCGGAAACAATCATTCTTCCGTCCGGACTGAAATCAAAGGAAGATACAACATCGACAGGTCCGATAAATCTACGAAATAAGTCTCCGGAATTAATTTCATAAAGTGAAAATTTTTTATCAAGACCTCCTGTAACTATATAATTTCCGATTTTAGAAAAATCAGAGGTAAACGCTTTAATATTTTTGAAATATTTTTCTTTTTTACCTGTTTTTACGTTCCAAATATATGAATTTCCGTCCCAACTGCTTGACAGTAATTTAGTTCCGTCATAATTAAAATGAATGTCAAAAATCATTGCAGTATGACCTTTAAAAGTTTTTATCAGTTTACCGTCGGCTGCATTCCACAGTTTTATTGTTTTATCGCTGCTGCCGGTAGCAATCATCTTACTGTCAGGCGAAAAATCAAAACAAATAACGGCTCCGGAATGTCCTTTTAAATTAAAAAGTGTTTTTCCTGTATGAAAATCCAATACTTTTGCAACAGAATCTTTTTTACCGATTATAAATATTTTTCCGTCGGGACTTAATTTTACATTTGTTTTTCTGTCGAAATAAGTTTTTGCATAATATTGCCAATAACTTTCCTGATCTAAATCGGTTCCTTGGTTGCTTTTGTTAACATAACCTACAAATAAACGTACCAATTTACCGGTTGAAGTTTTTCTTAAAGCAGCCGTTCCGTCATCACTTGCGGTAATAAAATATTTCCCGTCGGGACTGAATTCGGCAGAATTTATTTCTTTTTTGTGTGCTTTTACGGTTCTTATCTTTTTACCCGTATAACGATTGTAAAAAACGACATTAAATTTATCTGAAATCAGAATTGTTTTGCCGTCCGAACTGATATCAACGGCTGTTACATCTTTTTGTTCTTTGATATAAGTTTTATATTTTTTTCCGGTTTTTAAATTCCAAATTACAAGCGGTCCGTTTCGTGTTCCGGAAATAACAAAATTTTCATCCGGAGTATATTTTGCAAAGGTTCCGCAACCGCCGCAACTTCCTTTTTCGACCGATTTTAAAACCGTTTTTTTCTCACCGGTTTCAAAATCAACAATAATCGCTGTTCGGTTATCTTCCGAAACCAAAATATCCTTATTATTTTTACTTACCTGAATTTTTATCCCTGTTCCCAGACCTTTATCAGGATTTACTTTGAATTCTCGAACAAATTTACCGGTTGCAGTTTCAAATATTTTCCCGTACCAATCGTACCCTCCGATTACAATGTATTTGCCGTCGGAAGTAAAATCAATACTTGTTACTCTGTCTTTAACTTTGTAAGTCCTGATTAGCTCTGCATTCAGAATGTTCCACAGCTTTACGGTATTATCGGTACTGCCGGTAGCAACGTATTTACCGTCCGGTGTAAAACAAACTGCTTGTACGGTTCCTTCGTGTCCGAGAAACGTACGCATTTCTCTGCCGGTTGCAACTTCCCAAAGTTTTGCCGTTCGGTCTCTGCCGCCGGTTACCAAATATTTTCCGTCAGGACTGAAAACGGCAATTTTTACGGCACCGAGATGTCCTCTTTGGATGACCGTTTCGAGTTCCTGAGAATGTGAAATTTTTATAAAACTAAATAGAATAATAAAATAAAAAAGGTATTTCATAAGGTCTGGTTTTTAATGAATGATTTTTGCTGTTTAAGATGAAAAAAATATAGAGATTACATAAATTTAAGTTTAAAATTATTTGATTTTCATTATTTGTTTTGTAATTTTCAGTATATTTTCAAAATATTGATTGCAATAATCGGTTAATATTTTTTTTGTATCATCCGGATATGATTTGTAAACTTCGAGAACAGATTTTTCCAGATTTTTCTGATTTCTTGAAAGTTCTTTTTCCGTAAGAGTTTTAAAAATACGTGCTTCTTCAATTCGTTCCGGATAATCTTCTTCAATATAACTGACATATTTATTGAATGTAAAATATGCGTGTTGAGGGAATAATTTAAGATTATTTTTGTTGTTCTCAAATTGAAGTTTATCAGCATCTCTATAATTCTTTAATCGATATTTGTTATTTGTATTATAAATTCCGAAATAAACCGGAATATAAGGAAAAAAACATCCGTTGTACGGAGTAATCCATATTAATGCACCTATTCCCGCAGGCATATTATTTCGCAACTGTGCAACAAAACTAAATTGAGTAGTTTCCGTGCAAATAGGTCTGACTTTATTTTGATGCGGATTCTTATTTTCCGGGAGTTGACAAAATTTTGTACTTTCAAAATGACTTGATAAAACCGCTTCAATATCTTTTACGGATATTTTCTTTTTCGGTTTAAATGAAAAAGGTAAAACATCACTTTCGGTATATTGTTTTTCCGAAAAATAATTAATTCCGGCAAGCTGTCGCGGAATATTGTAATCGGCAATATTACAAACCGAATCGCCGTATGCTTTACGAAAATTAAATTCACCGTCTTTTTTAGGAATATACCATCCGCGTTTTATTGCATAATCAATAATGTCCGGTGAAGCCAGAAAGTTTGCACTATCCTGTAAATTAACTTTTTGAATTGTGTAATAATTCGGAATAATTGCAATTTCGTCATCAGGAATGCGTTGTGCAACCCAATGTCTGCCTTTTACAATTGAAAGCATCCACACTTCCTTATTATCGGCAATTGTATATGTACGCCCGGATGATTCATAACCGTAGTTTTCAATAAGTTTACCTGCAAGTTTTATTGCACTTTTTGCATTTGGTGCACGTTCTGCCAATATTTTGCGTAAATAATATCCGATATTTCCTTTTGCAGTATCTTCTCTTGATTGACAAGCATTTGAACAAATAACAACAGAATGTTCATTCATATATGCATCAGCAAATTTGTTTTTTGTAACTTGAAAACGAAGGTATGAAAATGTTTTATCAGTTTGTTTAATTTTTGTTCCGTTAAGCAGTGTTAAAGAATCCGATTTTTTATATTTTTTTTGCGGAACTTTAAACCAATTTACCAACATTTCTCCTCCGTCGTCTTCATTGTGTCCCGTCATTACCGAACCGTCAATTGTTGTATTTTTACCGGCAGCAATAGTATAACAATCAATATGTTGTTTTTTTTGAGAATAACTGCCTGTAACAGACAGAAAAAGTGTCAGGATTAACAAAAAGGTGTTTTTTAACATATTAGTTTTAATTTAAATTATTGATTTTTTAATTTATTTTAAAAGTTATAAATTTACAAAATTTTAGTTAAAAACAAATAAATTAAATAAAATTGATATGTCAAAAAGAACCATAGTAACTTTACCCGGAGACGGAATCGGAAAACCCGTTCTTAATGAAACATTGAGAGTATTAGATGCAGCAGGATTTAAAGCTGAATATGTCGAAGGAGATATCGGTTGGGAATTTTGGAAAAAAGAAGGTAAACCACTTCCTCAAAGAACTGTTGATTTACTCGAAAAATATAAAATCGCATTATTCGGTGCTATTACTTCAAAACCTAAAGACGAAGCTTTTGAAGAACTTGCACCTGAACTGAAAGAGAAAGGTCTTGTTTATTCGAGTCCTATTGTCGGTTTGCGTCAGCATTTCGGTTTGGAAATTTGTGCTCGTCCTTGTAAAACTTACAAAGGAAATCCCTTAAATTTTATTCGCAGAGGAGCAACAGGTGAAATTGAAGAACCGCAAGTTGATGTCGTAATTTTCAGACAAAATACCGAAGGTTTATACGGCGGTGTGGAATGGAGCAATCCTGACGATAAAGTTTATAATGCTTTGATGACTCATCCTAAATTTGTTAAAAATTTCAGTAATGCACCGCGAGAAGACGTTTCTGTTTCAACAAGAATTTTCACCAAAGAAAGAACATATAATATTTTAAAAGCAGCATTTGATTATGCTGAAAAATACGGTTATAAATCTGTTACTCTTGCCGAAAAACCTAATGTTATAAGAGAAACTTCGGGTATGATGTATAAAATGGCATTGGAAATGCAAAAAAATGATTATCCCGGAATTGAACTTTGGAATACAAATATTGATGCCCAAATGATGTGGCTGACTAAAAATCCGGAAAATTACGGAGTTATAGTTGCCGGAAATATGTTCGGAGATATTGTATCAGACGGATTTGCCGGACTTATCGGAGGTTTGGGATTTGCTTGTTCTGCACAATGGTCGCTTGACGGAGTTGCAGTATTTGAACCTACACACGGCTCGGCACCGAAATATGCCGATTACGAAACCTCAATTGTAAATCCTTTGGCAATGATAGAATCGGCTTGTATGATGCTTGATTTTATTAATGAAAAAGACTATGCTGCAAAAATCAGAAAAGCTGTTGCCGAAGTTATAGAAGAAGGAAAAATCAGGACTTACGATATGATGAAAATGCGAGGAACGGCAGATGTTATTAAAAAAGGTGCTGCATCTACCAAAGAAATGGCTGATGCCGTAATTGCGAAATTATAAAAATAATTTAACCTAAATATAAAGTACCGACATTGATTTTTGTCGGTATTTTATGACTATTTTACTTTTTAAAAAATACTTGCAAGTAAAATAAATAACCGAGTCGTGCTGCAGCACGGCTCGGTTTATAACTCTTTGGGGTGTGAATAATTATACAACTACCTGTTTAAATAACAACAAATTCAACTTGTGTGTGGATTTAACAGAAAATTTAAATTGTCAGTTAATTTTGAAATAAAATCGGAAAAATTTGTATTTTACTGAATAAGTTCGTATATTTGTACTTAAATAGTAACTTAAATAAGTATTATGATAGCAACAAATTATACAGAATTTCGAACTAAATTAAAAAAATATCTTGATACTGTTGAAAATAATCATGAAACATTAATAATAAAACGAGGTTCAGGACTAGGAACTGTTATGATTTCACTAGAAGAATATAATTCAATATTAGAAACAGTTCATTTATTGAGTTCAAAAGCTAATGCTGACAGATTGTATGAATCAATACAACAAATGAAAACAGGACAAACTGTTGAAAATGATTTAATTGAAGAATAATGAAAATTACTTTTTCAAAAAATGCTTGGGAAGATTATGTTTCGTGGCAAACAGTTGATCAAAAGATGATTAAAAAAATTAATGTATTGATTAAAGACATAATGAGAACACCGTTTGAAGGTAAAGGTAAACCGGAACCGTTAAAATTTGATTTAGCAGGATTTTGGTCAAGAAGAATTAATCGAGAACACAGACTTGTTTATCAATTCAAAGAAAATGAGTTAATGGTTTACAGTTGCAGGTATCATTATGACAAATAAATAAAAAATGACTAAAAATGACAGAAGACGTAAAAAAACTTTGGGGCGAAGAATTATCTTGGATACAAGACAAAAAACTTCGCGATGTAACGGCAAAAACTTGGGAACTTGCTTTGGAACGCAGCGTGCTTGCGGCTGACGACCTTAACCGCATACCGTTTACATTGCTTGTGCCTACGAATGTTACTTTTATGGAGCATAAAGCATCGGTTGTGCATATTGCCCGCGATGCCGGAAATCAAATTAATAAATTTTATCACGGCGAGTTGCCGGTAAATCTTGACGTGCTTATTGCCGGAGCAATTCTTGCTGATGTGGGTAAACTTTTAGAGTATGTTCTTGACGAAAACGGTAAAGCCGTTCAGGGAACTTACGGTAAATATTTGCGACATCCTTTTTCGGGTGTTTCGATTGCCGAAGAATGCGGCGTACCGGCGGAGATTTGCCATATCATAGCTACGCATGCCGGCGAAGGCAATATGGTGAAACGCAGCACCGAAGCATATATCGTGCATCATGCCGATTTTATGACTTTTTTGCCTTTTAAGGAAAGGTTGCAGGTGTGATTTTTCAGACTTTCCAAGTCTTTAAGACTTGGAAAGTCGTTTTAAAACAAACACAATATTCGAAGTAAATTTTGTTTCATCTACAATATTAACGTCAAAATCAAATGCGGAGACAATTTTCAATATTTCGTGTTTTGACGTAAAATGCAATTTCTCGTATTGCATTTTGTTAAATTTAAGAAGTTTTGTAGAGAAAAATTCAGAAAGTTTAGTGCCTTTATGTTTCTTTTTCATTTCTGAATTTCCGTCACGAATTATAATTTGACCGTTCGGTTTTAAATGTTTGACACATTTTATTATGAGTTCTTTTTGCTTATCTTTCGGCATATAGTGAAGCACGTCGTTAATAACGAAAGCATCGCTTTTCGGGAAATCGGCTTCAAGAACGTCGGCACAAATGAAGTTTAATTTGTCGCTTTTTGAGATATTGTGAGCGGCGGTATTAATTTTTTTGCAATCGTAATCAATTCCGGTTATAGTTCTTTCTTTTGAACAAAAACTCAACATATAGGGCAAGTAGCCGTATCCGGTTCCGATGTCGGTTATTTGTCCTTTTTCGGGAAGTATTTTGTTGAAAAAATTGTAATTATTTTCAATTCTTGTTTTTATTCTTGTATAATGCTCTAATACAGGAGTTTTATAAATGTAATTTGCAATAAGTTTTTTTCTGAAATATACCGTAGTTTCGTATTTTTCTCTAATTTTAAAATATTCGTTTTGCATTAATTTACGAATATTTTTTGCTTGTTCGCGTGAAGTTTCTCCGAAATCTTTTTGCAAAATTCTTTTCAGAATGTTAATTGTTATTTGTCCGCTTTTTAAAAACGGCTCACCTTTCGGAATACAATCGCCGGCACCTTGAATAATAACAGGTAAAATGTCTATACCCAATTTTTCGGCATATTCAAAAGCACCTTTATGAAAACGTTTTATTTTCAAATCAGGGGAGCGAGAACCTTCGGAATAAATTAATACGGAATATCCTTGATTTACTTTTTCTTTCAGAAGTTGCAGGTTTTTTTCAAAACCGTTTGAAGTAGGATAGTAATCAGCATATTTTACAATTCTGCCGTAAAAAACATTATTCTGAACCCAATCATTGGTCAGAATTAAAATCTTGGGATGCAACATCAATATAAGCGGAATATCAATATGCGATTGATGGTTTGCTATGATGACAGCCGGCTTTTTAAAGTTTTCCCGGAAAGGATTATTTATGATTTTTTTGACATTAAGCGGAATGTAAGCAATCATTTTTGATGTAAGAAACAGCCAATAATGAAAAATTTTCTTTTTATTTTTCTTTCCGAAAGGAATAAGAGATAAGATTCCCCAAAGTAAAATTGTTATAATTGAACCGATTACAAAGATTAAAAAAACAAGTAATCCGAAAAATAAATCTTTTGCCGTTACGGGTGCAGAACGCATTTTGCCTTGCTGTTTTATAAGAAAATTAAACAAGACAGGTTGTAAAGTATATGTTACAAAAACAACGGATAAAATTCCGATTACCGAAAGAAATGCAATGGAACGCATTGCAGGATGCTTTGCAAAAATAAGAACTCCTATTGCCGTTACCGTTGTTATTGCAGACAACAAAACCGATGTTTTATATGAAGGCAAATTGTCAATACCGTAACGGTATTTTTGCAGTAATCCGCGAGTTATAAAAATACTGTAATCAATTCCCAATCCGAAAATAAAAGTTGAAATAATGATGTTGAAAATAGTAAACTTAAAATTAAATAACCACATAAAACTTAATGTCCATAACCAGCTGATTAACATTGGGATAAATGTGATGAGTGTCAGTTCGATACGTCCGAAATAAAGCAGCAGAATAACAAATACGGCAAGTAAAGAAATCTTTACAAGTTTATTAAAATCCTTTTTCAAAATTTTTACAATTTTGTCTGTAATGTATTTTTTATCAACTATGTAGATGTTATTACCGGCTTTTATATTTTTATAAACCGTTTCTTTATCCTCTTGTTTTAATTTCAAGAGCGTAACGATACTTGTTATATCTTTATCTTCGGTAATCAAATCTTTACCGAGGATTTTTATGAGTTTTTGCTTGGTGACGGAATTTAGAGTATTAAAATCTTTTTGCAGTAAAGCATAAAATTCTGAAAAGGCAGTTTCTTTGAATCCGTATTTCTTTCCGTATTTTATGAGTTTCTGCTTAACGGAATCAATATTTTTTTTTCTGAAATAATTATTCCAACGCTTAATTCTCACTTTTTGCAAACTGTCGGAAACCAGAAAATAACTTATTGAACTATAATTTTTTACAATACCTTGTTTTTGAAGTTTTAAAATTTTCTTATTTAAAAAATCGTTTGTTTTTAATGCGTCATTCAATGTTTTTCCGGTAACTACAAAATACATTTTTCGAAGAGCATCATCAGAAATTTTATTCAAATTCTGTTCGGCTGTTTTTAATTGGGGCGACATATAATTCATTTTATCCATATCGCTTTCAAATCGTGCTCTGTGAAAAGTAAAAAAACTTGCAAGAGTAATTAGTAAAACAATTGACAGTGCATATTTATTTTTATGGAAGGAATGTGCGGTAAAACGTTCAAGCAGGTTATATTTTTCGTGAGTTTCGGATTTTTTATTTTTCAGAAAATGCGGCAGAACAATTAGTGCAAAGAGTGCCGCCGCAATGACGCTTATTCCGGCATATAAACCTAAATCCTGCAGTGCTTCGGAACTTACAAATAACAAACAAAAAAAAGCTGCCGCAGTGGTAATACTACTCATCAAAATAGGCACTGTTATGTCTCCGAAAATTTCGGAAGGGTGTTTTTTACTTCTGAAATGCGTAAAAATATGCAGCGAATAATCAATTGATATTCCGACTAATACAGACCCTACACCCAAAGAAATTGCCGAAACTTCTCCCTGAATAAGGTATAAAAAGGCAATTGAAACAGCTGCTCCGAATGCTGCAGGCAAAAAAATGATAAAAAAGATATCAAAGCGTTTGTAAAAAAATGACAAAAAGAAAAATAAAGCAATAACAGCAATACTAACCGTAAGAATTATATCTTTTTTTATGCGTTCGGCATTTCCGACCGAAATAACCGGTGCACCGAAAATTTCGGCTTTTACCTCGGGTATATTTATTTTTAAATTTTCTAATGTTTGGTTGATGCCGTCAATCAAAATTTTATTTTTACCGGTCTTGTCATTTGAATATTTTGATACAACAAACAGTAAAAGATGTTTTTTATCTTTTGTAAATATGTGATTATCAAATATTTCATAGCTATTATCAAGTTGCAAACCTTGAAGTTTTTTAAGAGCAAGCGGTGTTATATTCAGCGGATCTTTTTTTATAAATTTTTTGGTTACCATACTTGCCGGCGAAATTAAAGTTCTGAAATCAGCTGCAAGTGTTTTGTCGAGCTCATTGTCGGAAAGCAGAGTGTCAATTTTTAAATAATCTTTTTCAGTAAGAAAAATCGGTAAATTTTCATAAAAAATATCATAAAGTTCATTCATCATTTGATTTCCGAAAGAATTTTGAATTTCGGCAATGTATTCGGAAAAATTTTGCGTAAGATTAAATTCAAGACTATCGGAAAATGATTGTAATATTTCAGGATTTGCATCGGCAGTATCATTTTTCAAAGAAAGATTTATGATTATTTTATCGTTAATTTTTATATGCTTACTTGCAAAATTAAAACGCTTTAATTCCTTATCGGCAGGTATCATTTTTGAAATATCTTCGGTTGTGCGAACTTTAAGAGCCGTAAAAATTGCAATACTGAATACAAGAATTATAATGCCGGCGAGCAGAAATCGTTTGTTTTTAAAAAAAATATATAGTGATTTGAACATTTTTGACAGATATTTAGCCGTTTAGTTGGTTTTTATATAAGATTACAGGTCTCAGATTGCAAGTTCCGGGTATGAAATCTCTGTGTGTAAAAGTTCAACATTCAAATCAAAATTATTTTTTAAAAATTCAGCTGTTTTTTCGGCAAAAAATACCGAGCGATGTTGTCCGCCTGTGCATCCGAAATTGACCGATAAATTTTGAAACCCTCTTGATTGATAATTTGTTACTGAAATATTCAAAATTTCCTTTATCGTATTGAAAAACAAATGAGTATCATTTTCATTTTCCAGAAATTCAATAACTTCTTTATCTTTTCCCCATAGTTTTTTGTATTTTTCGATTCTTCCCGGATTATTAATAATACGACAATCAAAAATATGTCCGCCGCCGTTTCCTGTTTGGTCATAAGGAATGCCTCTTTTATAGGAAAAACTTTTAATTGTTACGGTTAATTTATTTTCTTTCATAATGGTTTTTAACTTTTCTGAATTCGGAAGTTCGGATAAAATGCGTTTTAATTCCGACATTTTGTTTAAAATCTTAACTTTCGGCAATACTTCTTTTAAGTTTTTTAATCCGAACGGAATACTGTCGATAAAATGTTGTTTTCTTTCATACAATCCTCTGAAACCGTATGCACCCATAGCTTGCATAATTCTTATAAGTGCATAAGCATAGTAATAGTCATAAAATTCGTTTTTATCAATAGGAATTATTTGACTGACATAATTTATGTAATATTCTGTAAGTTCAGTTCTAATCTTTTCGGGAATATCTGCTTTTGCATCATAAAGCAAAGAAGCTAAATCGTATTGCAATGCACCTTTTCTGCCGCCCTGATAATCAATAAAATAAATTTTGTTATTGTGCAACATTATATTTCTTGACTGAAAATCTCGATAAAGGAAAAAATCGGTATCGGGTTTTAACAGATAATCCGAAAAAGTATTGAAATCAGTTTCTAAAAGTTGTTCGTTAAAAGTAACATCAGTAAATTTTAAGAAATTATATTTGAAATAATTCAAATCCCAAAAAATTGATTGTCTGTCAAATGCAGCACGCGGATAACACAAGGAATAATCAATTTCTTTGCCTGCATTGATTTGCAGTTCGGCAAGTTGTTCAATGGTTTTTTTATACAAATCAACTAATTCTTCCGGGAAATTGTCGGTATTTCTTATTTTACGGATTCGTTGAAACAAAGTTTCATCACCCAAATCTTCCTGCAAATAAATAATGTTGTCTTCCGCATATATTTCAGGAACATTAATTCCGTGTTTTTTAAATATGTCCGAGATATGAAGAAATGCTTTATTTTCCTTTAAATCCGTGTTATATGTTGCAATCGCGGACAGATTTTTACTTTTTAGCCGAAAATAAATCCTTGAAGAACCCGATACCGGCAATTCTTCAATATATAAAACATCTTCGCTAAATTTTTGTTTAAATATTTTTTTTAATTTCGGAACAATATTCCTGTGCATTTTTTTGAATTTTAAATCTCAAAAGTATAAAAACATTCATAAATATATAAAAAAAGAGAGGCGTAAACCTCTCTTCTGTAAAATGTTTTTATTAAAATTATTTTGTTACGGGTGCTGCTTGTTCCTGAACAATAACATCAACAAGAATATAATCAGTACTTCCGGAACCTGCTGTTCCGCCAACGGCTTTCATAACACCTTTTTTGCCGTCTGCTAATTGAAACGCAATAATATCACCTTGAGCAAAACCACCTACATTTTTGACCGCATTCGACATATCAATATTTGCAATTAAATAATCATCATTGATATTTGCCCAATCTGAAAAATCTGCAGCTTCTGTTGAAGTCAAAATTCTTAATTTGGTAGATTTGGCATTAGTAAGAACTAAACCGTCATGAGTTGGATAAGTTGTAGTTTTGGTATCAGGAGAAACTAAATGCGGGGTTCCGCCTAAATCTTTTGTGTAATTTCCGTTGTAATACCATACATCTATAACAGCAATTGTATCAGCACTTGCTGATGCATCACTGTGATTCCATGTATGGAAAATAGTTAAAGAGGCATAGTCGCCGTCGCCGTATATCCCTGCTTGGGCAGAATACATTTTTAAACCTGAGAATTTTACAACGGGATCTCCGAGTTGAACGGTTACGGTTACAGAACCTTTTCCGATTTTATCATTTTTATCCGTAACTTGAACTTCAAATGTAAATGTTGAAGTAACTTGATCGGCAGGAATACTGACACTGAAATTTGTAGCAGTATCACTGTCAAAACCTTTTGTAATAACATCTCCGAACGAAGTGTCGTCTTTAAAATAGACAATTTGTTTAATTCCTGCAGGGGCAAGAATACTGCCGCTGATTGCAACATCTGAGTTAGCCATAACGGTTTGATTACCGTTCACAAAAGTTACAATCGGACTGGCAAAATCTATAGAATCATTTTTACAACTTGTCATAAAAGCAGCAACAACGGTAATCACTGCAATAATTAAAACATTAATTTTTTTCATAATATTCACAATTTAGTTAATAAATTAAAATTTTCAATGTCATAAACGCAAAGCAAATGAATTGATTGTGCAAATTTACGAAAAAATGTTAATAAATCTTAATTATAATGTGATTTTTGAGATGTGAATATATTTTATATAAATAAAAAATATGAGTTGCTGCATAAATATATGTTGTATAACATCTTGCATGCGAACTTATGATAAACGGCAAATGTCTTTTTATCATTAATAATATGTTTACATATGTAAGGTTTTCTGTTTCAATACAAATACTGTTAAATGATGAAAATATAAAATTTTTCGGATATGAGACTGAAACTATTAAATAAACAAAGAGGTTTAATTTGAAAAAAAACTTTCAGGAAACAATTTACACATAAAATGTTTCCTAATAAAAAATGTTTCATATATTTGCACCCTAGAATTTAATAAAGAATGGAAGAAACTTTAAGAAAAATAATTGAAACAGCTGCGAATTTGTATCATAAATTCGGCATTAAAAGTGTAACTATGGACGATGTTGCACATGAATGTATGATTTCCAAAAAAACTCTGTACAACTTTGTTAATGATAAACTTGATTTGTTAAAACATGTTTTGGAATATGAATATTCAAAGCACGGGAAAAAATTTTTAGGAATTCTTGATGAAGGATTAAATGCTGTTGAAGAAATTTTTGAAATTCAAAAAAACTTAATAAAAATGATTAAAAATCATAATCCTGCTGTTGAGCATGATTTGTTAAAATATTATCCGATTATTCATCGTGAACTTTCAGAACAAAAATCTGAACATGTTTATAAAATGATGATTCAGAATATGAAAAAAGGAATTAATGAAGGTTTGTATTCTGATGATATTGATATTGACCTAATTGCGAAACAACGTGTGATTCTTCAGGTTCAAAAAATTGAAAATTCGGTAGTTTCATATAAAGAATTTATTAAACCTAAAGCCGTAAAGCAAATGTTTATTTATCATCTCAGGGCTATTTGCAGCCCGAGAGGAATCAAATTATTAAATGAAAAAATTAAAGAATTAGACTGATGAAAAAAAGGAATTTTATATTAATAATTATCATTGTTTTTTTTGAACTGAGTTTTTATCCCGTAAAAGCTCAAAATAAAATTACGGATACAACGACTGTTTTTACTTTGGCTGATTTAAAAAACTATGCTGTTGAGCACAGTTACGAAGTAAAAAATGCCGATTTAGATATTCGAAAAGCCAAGGCTCAAAAATGGGAAACAACGGCTATCGGATTACCTCAAATTTCGGGTTCGGCAGAATATCAAAATTTTCCTGATATTCCCACACAATTGATGCCAAATTTTATTGCTCCGGCAGTGTATGATGTAAATACCAATGCATTCGGACTTACTCCTTTAGCACCGTTTCAATCGGGCGGTAAAATTCCCGTTCAATTCGGCAGCAAGCATAATGTCGATTGGAAATTATCGGCAACTCAACTTGTTTTCAGCGGCGAATATATTGTGGGTTTAAAAGCGTCAAAAATATATTTGAGTTTGTCGCAGCGAGCCAAAGAAAAAAGCATTTTAACGGTTAAAGAAAATATCGAAAAAACATGGTATTTGATTTTAGTAACGGAAGAAAGTCTTACTGTTTTGGATTCTGTTTATAAAAATATTAATAAATTATATGAAGAAACACAAGCGTTATACAAATCCGGTTTTGTTGAAGAAACAGATATTCAACAATTGAAATTAAATCTTCAAAATACCGAAAATTCAATAATAACTTTTAAAAAACAAAAAGATATTTTATACAGACTCTTAAAATTTCAGGCAGGAATAGATTATAATAAATCTGTTAATATTTCCGGAACACTGCAGGATGCCGTAAATGAAATTGAAGAAAGCACTATTTTAAATGATGCGTTTAATGTTAATCAAAACATTGATTATCGACTTATACAAGTTCAGGAAAACTTATCGGATTTAAGTCTGCAAAGAGAGAAAACCAAATATTTGCCGAGTATTGCGGCATTCTATTCATACAGTAACAAAGCAATGAGTGATTCTTTGAATTTGCTTACCGAAAAAGCTAATTGGTATCCGACTTCATTATGGGGGATACAAGTTAGTATTCCTATTTTCAGCAGCGGTAAAAGATATGCCAAAATAAAACAAGCACAGTTTGATTTAGAAGAAAAGCGTAACTTAAAGCAACAAACTGAACAAGCATTATTGTTAAACAATGCTCAAATACGTTCCGATTATCAAACGGCATTAAATACAGTAAAAAATAATTCGGAAAATCGTTACCTGGCTGAAAAAATATTCAAAAACAGTTTAATTAAGTTTAAAGTCGGAACAGTTTCAAGTATGACATTAACACAAACTCAAACTCAATATTTTCAAGCCTTATCAAAGTATTATCAATCTCTGAATAACTTAATAGACGAAAATATAAAATTAAAAAAATTAATGAACTTATTATAAATTCAACATAAGCAGAAATATTTTAATTAATACAATATAAAGAAAATGAAGAAAATAAGTATTCTGATAATAATTACCTTGTTTTTCGGTGCATGTGCTAAAAATGAAACACCGGAAACAATACAAAGCAAAATAGCTGACTATAAAGAAAAGATAGTCGAATTACAAAAACAATTGGATACAATGCAAACCGGTATTTCTAAAAATAATTCGGTTAATGTAAGAGTCATCGAATTAAAGAAAAAACCTTTAACGCATTATTTTAATGCAACTGCTTATGTTCAAGCAAAAGAACAAGCAAATATTTCGCCCGAAATGAACGGGGAAATAAAACATATTTATGTTAAAGAAGGGCAAGTTGTTAAACAAGGGCAAATTTTAATCCGGTTAAATGCAGCCGTATTACAAAGCAGTATCGAAGAAGTTAAAACAGGGTTGGATTTGGCAACAACGATTTATAATAAACAAAAGAAACTTTGGGATAAAAAAATAGGAAAAGAATTAGATTATTTAGAAGCAAAAAACAGAAAGGAGAGTTTAAACGACAAATTAAAAACTTTAAACACACAATTAGGCTTAACAATTATTAAAGCACCCTTTTCGGGAATTATAGATGAGATTTATCTGAAAGAAGGTGAACTTGCCGCACCGGGAAGACCGGTAATTAATTTGGTCAATTTACACAGAATGGAAGCTGATGCAGATGTTTCTGAAAAATATTTGCCTGATATTCATTCCGGAGATTCTGTATTGTTGAGTTTTCCGGCGTATCCCGGAGCAGATATTCTGACAAAAGTTGCACGAACCGGTAATGTCATTAATTCAATTAACAGAACGTTCAAAGTTCAGGTTGATTTTAATAATACAAAAAATGAAATAAAACCAAATATGATCGCACAAATACGTTTGGCTGATTATAAAGGAAATGATATTTCCGTACCTTCAATAATTGTTAAAAAAGATACAAAGGGCGATTATGTTTTTATTGCACGAAAAAAAAATAATAATTATGTAGCGGAAAAAGTGTATGTGAAAACATCATTTATTATCGGAGATAAACTTATTATTAAAAAAGGACTTGAAGAAGGAGATTCAGTGATTGTTGAGGGCTATAATTTAGTGAGTAATAATCAGGAAGTTACAATTAAATAATTTTTTCACTTTCAGTCAGAATATTATGTCGAAAAAGAAAATCACAAGAGAATTTAAACTCACAACTTGGGCTCTTGATAACGCCAATACAGTTTACTTAACTTTAATTATTTTGGTTTTTGCCGGTTTTTTTGCTTATCAAACAATGCCGAAAGAAATGTTTCCGGATGTTGTTTTGCCAAAAATTATCGTAAAAACCGTATATCCCGGAAATCCGCCGGCAGATATGGAAAATTTAGTTACCAAACCGCTCGAAAAGGAAATTCATACCATTAAAAATATTAAAAAATTAAGTTCTACTTCTTCACAAGATAATTCGGATATTATTGTTGATTTTAATTCCGGAGTTGATTTAAAAGCCGCGTTACAGGATGTAAAAGATGCCGTTGACAGAGCAAAAGGTGATTTACCGGATGATTTGCCTGTTGAACCGATGGTTATGGATATTGACATGTCTGAATTTCCTATTATTAATGTCAACCTCTCCGGTGATTTTTCTTCCGAAGAATTAAAAAATTATGCCGAAAAGTTACAAGATGAAATTGAAGATATTCCGGAAATTTCAAAAGTTAATATTAAGGGAGTTGAAGACAGACTTATCAGACTGAATATCGATAAAGAAAAAATGGATGCTTATAAGTTGAGTTTTAAAGATATTGAAGATGCCGTAAAATATGAAAACATGTCTGTTTCGGGCGGTGATATTATTTTAAACGGAACACGTCGATCGGTAAGAACAGTCGGCGAATTTAACAATATTCAACAAATTGATAATATTATTATTAAAAGTGAAAAGGGCAAAGCGGTTTATTTAAGAGATATTTTAGAAGACGGAAAAGTAATTGACGGGTTTAAAGATGTTCAGAGTATTGCACGATTAAACGGTTATTCGGTTGTATCATTGCAAATTATTAAAAAAAGCGGTGAAAATCTTTTAAATGCAACCGATCAAATTATGCAAATTTTGGCACAGGCAAAAAAAACCGAATTACCTCAAAATTTGGATATTAAAATTACCAATGACCAATCGGATATGGTCAGAAAAATGATAAAAAATTTGGAAAACAGCATCATAATGGGGATGATTTTTGTAATGTCAATTTTATTTTTCTTCCTCGGAACCCGAAATGCTGTTTATGTCGGCTTAGCAATTCCTACTTCAATGTTAATATCGTTTGTGGTTCTTAATGCAATGGGAATTTCCATTAATATGATGATACTCTTCGGGTTAATTCTCGCACTCGGAATGCTGGTGGATAATGCCATTGTAGCGGTAGAAAATATTTTTCGTTTTGTTTCACAGGGTTATTCAATGTATCAGGCAGCAAAATTGGCTGTAGGAGAAATTGCTTGGGCAATTATAGCTTCTACGGCAACCACTTTGGCTGCATTTATTCCTTTAATATATTGGCCGGGTTTGATTGGTAATTTTATGAAATATTTACCCATTACCTTAGTTGTGGTAATGACAGCATCTTTATTTGTAGCACTTATAATTATTCCGGTTGTTACGGCAAGTTTTTCTAAGAAAAAAGAAAGTAAACCGCCTAAAAAAAGAACTTTTTGGATTTTGGCTGTTGCTGTCGGTTTAGCAATTCCCTTATATATTTTCGGAATTAACGGTGTTGCAAGCTTTCTGATTATTATTGCTTTAATAACATTCCTGAATTATATTATTTTTTATGATTTATCCGTTTGGTTTCAACGAGAATTATTAACACGCCTGGAGAAATCTTATTCACGTTTTTTAAGTTTTGCATTATCGGGGAAAAAACCGACATTGTTTTTATTGGGTACATTTTTGATTCTGATTTTAACAATGGGTTTTCTGCAAATTCGACAACCGAAGGTAGATTTATTTCCCGTAAACGAACCAAAATATTTGGTGATAAAAACAGAACTTCCTTTAGGCTCTGATATTACTAAAACGGATTCAATTACTTATCTGATAGAAAAAGATGTTAATAAAGTTATTGATAAAACCGGATTTTCCGATATTATTGAATCTGTTTTATCAACAATAGGAAAAGGAGCCGTAGGAGAACATGAAACCGCTTTCGGAACAACACCTAATAAATCAATAACAACGATTAACTTTATTGAATATGAACTGAGAAGAGGCAAAAATACAACAATTTTGCAGAAAAAATTAGCTGAAAAACTTATCGGAAAATATCCCGGAGTGAGTATTTCTATTGATAAAAACCAGATGGGACCGCCTACCGGAAAAGCTGTTAATATTGAAATATCCGGAGAAGATTTCAATACACTCATTAATTTGAGCGACAGTATTGTATATTTATTAAATTCTTCCGGAATAGAAGGTATTGAAGGCTTAAAAACCGATTTGGATGCAGGAAAACCTGAGCTTCTTATTAATATTAATCGTGAAAAAGCAAGACGATTTGGCTTATCAACCGGACAAATTGCCGGAACAATAAGAACGGCATTATTCGGAAAAGAAGTTTCGGATTTTAAAGTAGGTGAAGATAAATACCCCATTCAAATTCAACTTTCAAAGAAATACCGAAATGATATTTCAGTTCTTATGAACCAAATTATTACTTTCAGAAACAAAAGAGGAAAATTTGTACATATTCCGATTTCGGCTGTTGCCGATTATTCGTATTCAACCTCTTACGGTTCAATAAAACGTATTGACACAAAAAGAGTTATAACAATTTCATCAAATGTTCTTGAAGGTTTTAATTCAAATTCGGTAAATAAACAAATCCGAGCCGTATTGAAATCATACAGCTTGCCCGAAGGTTATGCAATTAACTTAACCGGTGAACAGCAAGACCAAAAAGAAGCAATGGATTTTTTAGTAAGAGCTCTGCTTATTGCGATTTCTTTAATTTTAATTATTATGGTTACGCAGTTTAATTCAATAATCAAACCGTTTATTATTCTTACGAGTGTATTATTCAGTACAATAGGTGTTTTTGGCGGGATAGCGACTTTTAAAATGGACTTTGTAGTGATAATGACAGGTATCGGAATTATTTCATTAGCCGGTGTTGTTGTTAATAATGCAATTGTTTTGATTGATTATATTGATTATCTGAAGAAATTAAAAAAAGAAGAACTTGGTATAAAAGAAAAAAATAATTTACCTTACAGTGAAATTATTGAAATATTAAAAAGAGCCGGAAAAACGCGTTTGCGTCCGGTATTGTTAACGGCAATTACAACAATTCTCGGTTTATTACCTATGGCAACCGGATTTAATATTGATTTTACAAATCTGTTAACACATTTTGCACCGAATATTTATTTCGGCGGAGATAATGCCATTTTCTGGGGACCGATGGCCTGGACCGTAATTTTCGGTTTAACTTTTGCCACTTTCTTAACTCTTATTATGGTTCCTGTTATGTATTTAATCGGAAACAAAATTAAATTAAGAATTATTGATAAAGAAATGTATCTGAAATAATAATTGTATTTCAGAAAAAACCGATTGTGTAACACAATCGGTTTTTTATTTTTGAGCCGAAAAAAATTTATGAATTTATCATCATCGGCATTAAAAGCATTAAAACATCTTCATTTTCTGAATTTGATTCGAACGGGAACATAATACCGGCTTTTGAAGGATCGGACATCTCAAAAATTACTTCATCCGAGTCAATATTTGCAAGTATTTCAAGCAGGAAAACCGATTTAAAACCAATTTCCATATTATCCCCTTCATATTGACAAGCCAAACGCTCGTGAGCCGAAATGGAAAAATCAATATCTTGTGCAGAAACCGTTAATTCATTGGCAGTTAAATGTAATTTTATCAAATTACTGGCTTGATTTGAGAATACCGAAACCCGTTTAACCGTATTATATAAATCAGTTCTGTTTATAATCAGTTTATTCGGATTTTCAGTAGGTATTACAGATTCGTAATTCGGATATTTCCCTTCCGTTAATCTGCAAATTAATTTGAATTCACTAAATGTAAATACTGCGTTTTTATCATCAAAAGAAATTGAAACTTCATCTTCCGAAGAAGCTAATAAACCTTTCAGTAAATTCGCCGGTTTTTTAGGCAAAATGAAAGACGCTTCATTCTCCCCTTTTCCTTCTGTCCTTTTATATCTGACTAATTTATGCGAATCTGAGGCAACAAAAGTCATATTGTCTTTTGTAAGTTCGAAGAAAATTCCGTTCATAACGGGTCTTAATTCATCATTGGCAGTTGCAAAAACAGTTTTTGTAATACCGCTGTCTAACAATTCGGAAGTAACAGTAATACTCATTTTTGATTCGTCTGATAATTCCGGATATTTAGGATATTCATCAGCAGGAGAGCCTACAACACTGAATTTACCGTTTTCGGACAGAATTGTTGTTGCTAAATTTTCCGAATCAATTTCAAAAGTAAGAGGCTGCTCCGGAAATTCTTTTAAAATATCTAACAGTCGTTTAGCTTCTAACGCAATTTTGCCTTCACCATCGGCATTTTCAAGTGCTGTTTTAGTTACCAATGTGGATTCTAAATCCGAAGCCGTAATTGTTAATTCATTATTCGACAAATCAAATAAAAAACTGTCTAATATCGGAATGGTTGATTTTCCGCTGATTGCTTTGCTTACTCTTTGCAGATGTGATAGTAATTCTGTGCTGGAAACAATGAATTTCATAGGAATTTATATTTATAAAATTTATAGCATATTCTAATAAAATGCTAAAATAGATATTTTTAAATTCAAAACAATATGCCGCTCTTACTTTTTTGATTTTTTGTTATTGACAATTTATGAACAAGTAATAAACAAGTTATTATCAACTTATACATATTTGTCAATTAATTCCTTTGCATATCGATCGCAAATACTGTTCTCAAAATGAAAATTGTGTGCTTTAACCCATTCAAATTCAAGATATTTACTTTGCGTAAGTGCCTCATACTCTTGCCAATAGTTAATATTTTTAACTTTTTCTCCTTGTGCGGTATGCCAATCATTCAGTTTCCAATTATACATCCATTCGGTTAGTCCTTTAATTACATAACGACTGTCGGTAACAATTCTTACTTTTTCTTCTTCGGCAATATTTTTAAGCCCTTCAATAACGGCAATCATCTCAGTCAAACTACTGTTTTGAATGTTTTTTATACCGAATCGTATGTTATATTTTAAACTTTTATTTTGTATTAAGGCAACATAAGAGCAAATCTTCTTTTTTGCGGAATAACTTCCGTCTGTGTATAAAATTGTAAAATCAGGTGTGTATTTATTTTTTACAAAAGTTTTTAAATTTCCGTTTCTGTTATCATAAACAATCAATTTTGTTAAATCGTTAAAAGCAACAGCATCTTTATTTTTATTCAGTACAAAGTTTAATGTAAATCCGATGTAAAATGTTTCTTTTCGTTTGTTATGAAGGATTTTTCTTAATTGGTATTCGTTTTCCCGTAAAATTATTCCGAGTTTATCGTCAGAATTTAACATAAGAAATTTTTCCTGCGGATTAAATCGGATGAATGTTTGCATCTCTTCATGTGAGATTAAGATGTCATAAAAATCCGTATCCGAACTTATAATTTTCATTTTGCAGATAAGAGGATACATTTAGTTTAAAGTATGAAGTTTATAAAGTTGAAATTTCGTAAATATTTTCCGAAAAATCAAAATTATAATTCATAATCCTGTTTTAAGCCAATTTTCAATAATCATTTTTCCGTTTTCGGTCATATATGATTCGGGATGGAACTGAATACCTTTCAAATCGTATTTTTTATGACTGATACCCATAATGATACCATCTTCCGAAACAGCTGTTATTTTTAAGTCTTTACCGATATCTTTATAAATTGCCCAAGAATGATACAGCCCGGTTTCAAATTGTTCAGGTAAATTGCGAAACAGTATTTCGTTATTGTCGGTAATTTTTGTTACGGTTTTAATACCGTGATAAACTTTTTCTAAATTATATAATCTTGCACCGACATATTCTGCAATTGCCTGCATTCCGAGGCAAATTCCCAGAATAGACTTATATTTGTGCCAATTCTCAATTATTTGCATTAAATTTCCGGCATTTTTCGGCAATCCCGGTCCGGGAGAAATTAAAATATTATCATATTCTGAAATTTCATTTATTTTTACACGGTTATTTTTTATAATATCAAAATTGCACAAATTGCTTTCATCAAGAAGTTGAGCCAAATTATAAGTAAACGAATCGTAATTATCAATTAGTAAAACTTTTTTCATAAAAGAATGTTTGATAAAGAGAATGCCGTTAAAATAATGAATGAATTCGGGAAACAAAAACTGCCGTTTTTATTTATCATCAATTTTGACTTTAAGAAGTCGATTGTTCTTCCTGCAAACGAAATTGACGAAAGTAAAATTAAATATTCCTTCCGTTCCGAGATTCCCGGCAAAGATAAAAAACTAAATAATACTATCGGATTTAATGTTGTTCCTCCGAGTTTTGATGAATTTAAAAAGGCATTCGATATTGTTCAAAATGAAATAAAAGCCGGAAATACTTATTTGCTTAATTTGACTTTTTCAAGCAAAATAATCGGCAATTTTGATTTATATGATATTTACAAATATGCAAATGCCCCGTATAAATTATATTTAAAAGATAAATTTACCGTTTTCTCACCGGAAACATTTATTAAAATTACAGACAAGAAAATTTTTTCTTATCCGATGAAAGGAACGATTGATGCTGACATTACGAATGCAGAGAACCGTATTTTGAATGATAAAAAAGAAACAGCAGAACATTATACAATAGTTGATTTAATTCGTAATGATTTAAATCAAGTTGCAAAGAAAGTAAAAGTTGAACGTTTCAGATATATTGATAAAATTCGTACAAATTATAAAAATTTATTACAGGTAAGTTCTGAAATTAGCGGTAAATTGCCTGTTAATTATAATGAGCAAATCGGGACAATATTGAGCAAACTTCTTCCGGCAGGTTCAATAAGCGGTTCTCCTAAGAAGAAAACACTTGAAATAATTAAGGCGGCAGAAACTCATAAACGAAATTATTATACGGGAATTGCCGGATTTTTTGACGGTAAAAATCTTGACAGTTTTGTTATGATAAGGTTTGTTGAAAAAAACGGGAATAAATTCTTTTTTAAAAGCGGAGGCGGCATAACCAATCTAAGTAATGCACAATCTGAATATGATGAATTGTGCGATAAAATTTATATTCCGATTTGAATATTTAATTATAAATATGTATTTTAAATAAAAAAGGGGCTGTCTAACAAGTAGTTGTATCATACTGAACATATTTAGCTTCGCTGAGGCACTTTGTAGTTCAGTATCTTTCTATACTTTTAAACATCAACTTTATAAGATTCTGAAATGAATTCAGAATGACTCCAATATAAACTTTTCAGAAACCCCCTGCACAACAATTCGGTTATTGTTCTACAATTTCAACTCTTTTGTTTTTTGCTTTTCCGTCACCGGAACCGCTAAACAGAATTTCCCAATTAGATTTTTTAAAAGCATCAAGGTAATTCATATATACAAAAGCGGCATTATTGTCTTTCTCGGTAACATATTGTATCCTTGTAATTTCTCCTTGAAGTGTCAAAGTATTTTTCCAATGAGAGTTATTATATTATGAAATTAGAATACGGAAGGATATATTTATCCCATTTAAAATATTTATAATAACCAATCACAGCTACGTAGTTGCGGACTTTAAAAGCATAAACTTTCAGCCTTTCACTACACTTTGTTCAAAAATACAAACTTTTGGTTAAGCAACAAAACCGTAATTATCGTATAACTTTGTTGTGTGCAGCCATTATTATTCACTGTCAAAGATAAATATTTCTTCAATCTTAGATTTAAAAACTACTGATATATCGTATGCTAATCTCAAAGAGGGATTATATTTCCCCTTTTCAAGAAAGACAATAGTTTCTCTTCTGACACCAACTTTTTTTGCCAAATCTAATTGAGTAATATTATCTCTTGCACGAAGTTCTTTAATTCGAGTTTTCATTTTACTAATTTATTATCATATTTATTCCTTGTCATTAATTTCTTTTTTGATAATAAATTTTGTAATCCCAAAAATTATTGCCGACAATAAAACTCCGCCACCTAACATGCTTTCAATATTTGGAAATTTATCCTTAAATAAAAAAATAAACAACCACATATACATAGAATACAAATAAGCAAAATAACCGGCCTTGTATTTTATCTTTATGCTTAATTCATCTTCAATTGTCAACCCCGCTTTTTTTTCTCTATTCTTTTTAATTGTAACGATAGATACGATTGCACCAATTACAATTATTGCTGTAAAAATAAATAAGTTTAAACCTTGAAATAGTTTAGTTCCTCTTTCCGATACAATAAATCCCAAAATAACAAATGTTATTAAAATGGAAGTTATCATTAAAGTTTTTCTTTTTGTATTCATATTATCTTATTTTAAATGTTATATAATTCTAACGCAAAGATAGAAATAAATAACATTATATTCCAATTTTTTTATTTAAAATTTAAAAAATTATATTTGTACTTTATTAATCTATAAAATTTAAAAAATGAAAAAATTATTATTTATCAGTATTATCTCAGTTTTTCTGTTCTCTTGTTCATCAAATAATGAAGAAGCGACATCAGATTCTTCCGGCAGTGATAAATTACCGCCGTTAAAAATAGAAGTCCCGGCAGAATTGCAAGGTAACAAAAGTGCCGAAGAAATTATTACAACCGGCGAAGAAATGATTAACAAATTTTCAAATACTTTGGAAGATATACTAAAAGACAATAAAAATCTTTTTGGTAAAAAACAAGATGATTTATCTTTTATGGAACAAATTCAAGTCGGAAAAATTGCTGTTCAAATAGCTGCAAGTATGGCTCAATTTGCTCCTAAATTCATCAGTTTACAGTCAAAAATAGAAAATTTTAAAAAAGGTGATATTTCAAAAGAAGAAACCAAAGCAATTGATGAAGTCGGCAAAGCATTTGAACAAAGAATGGATGAAATAAATAAAAAATACGAAAATTTAGGAAAATAGCTTATTATTATGTTGTTAAGACCTGTCAGGTTTAAAAAACCTGACAGGTCTTTTTTTATTCGTCAAATTCCAATTTTAATTTATGATGTTGCTCTAATTGTTTTCTTATTTTTTCAAAACTGTTTTTCGGAACTCCGACAATTATTTTACACGACAATTGCATTTCCTGTTCAATAATTTTCAACTTATTTTCTTTAATAATTCGCATTACATCATTCATATGCGGATATTCAAATTGAATTTCAATTTTTTCAAAAATTGTTTTTACAATTATTTCTGCATTTTTTATTGCATCTTCGGCTGCCGTGCCGTAAGCATTTATCAAGCCCGGAATACCCAGTTTTGTTCCTCCGAAATAACGTACGACAATAATTAATATATCTGTAAGTTTATAAGATTTTATTTTACCCAAAACAGGCGGACCCGAAGAATTACTCGGCTCTCCGTCATCGCTTGCTCTGAATATTTTCATTTCCGCACCCAGCCTGTAGGCATAAATGTGATGACGAGCATCATAATATTCTTTTCTTATTTGCTCACGAAAAGTCGTAATTTCATCTTCGTTTTTAACCGGAAAAGCAAATGCATAAAATTTACTGCTTCTGTCTTTAAAAAAACCTTCTGATTTTGATTTTATTGTTTTATACCGGTCTGTATTCATTTTGGTTTTTCTTAATTCGTATTATTTATATTTAACCCAATCAGTTATAACATTTATTTTGCCAAAAAGATAATTAAATCTGTTACAATCTTATTCAATCTGCTTCAATCTGTTTTCATTTTTCACAAAAACAATAAAAATTTCTACCTTTGACATAATAAATAACAAAATTATAAAATAAAACAAAAATGACAATATCAGATTTAAAACCCGCAGAAATTTGGAAATATTTTTATGAAGTTACCCAAATTCCCAGACCTTCAAAAAAAGAAGAAAAAATTATTGCATACCTTTTAAGTTTTGCAAAAGAACATCATCTTGATGCAGAAAAAGACGAAATAGGGAATGTAATTATCCGAAAACCCGGGACATTAGGAAAAGAGAATAACAAAACCGTAATATTACAGAGTCATTCGGATATGGTTTGCGAAAAAAATGCCGATACTGTGCATAATTTTGATACCGACCCAATTCAAACTTACATTGACGGCGATTGGATAAAAGCAAAAGGTACGACACTCGGAGGTGATGACGGAATAGGTATTGCAGCTGCACTGGCTGTTTTGGCTTCACAAGAAACGGAACATCCTCCAATCGAAGCTCTATTTACCTCTGATGAAGAAACCGGACTAACCGGTGCTTTCGGTTTAAAGGAAGGTTTTTTAAAAGGAGAAATTCTGTTAAATCTGGATTCGGAAGACGAAGGAGAGCTTTTCATAGGTTGTGCCGGCGGCATGGATACTGTTGCAACTTTTTCATACAAGAAAAAAAATGTACCTGAAGATTCGGTTGCTTATAAAATTTCGGTTACCGGACTTAACGGCGGACATTCAGGTGATGAGATAGACAAAGGATTAGGAAATTCAAATAAAATATTAAACAGAATTATTCTTAATGCTTATAAAAAATTTAAAGTTCGCTTAAACGAATTTAAAGGAGGCAATTTAAGAAATGCTATTCCGCGTGAAGCGTTCGGAATTATTACCGTTAAAAAAGAGCATTCCGGAGATTTTGAAAAACTCGTAAAAGAACTTAGTGAAAAAATTAAAAACGAATTTGCCGCAACAGAAAAGAATTTATCAATAGAATTCGAACAAGTTGAACTTCCCGAATTTGTGATTTCAAAAAAAGTGCAAAAAAAATTAATGCACTCGATTTATAGTTGTTGGCACGGCGTTTATGCAATGAGTAAAGATATGCCCGGTTTGGTGGAAACTTCTACAAATTTGGCATCGGTAAAATTTATTGAAGGCAATAAAATAACAATTGAAACCAGCCAACGAAGTTCTGTTGAAAGTGCAAAATACGATATGGCACAAACAGTTGCTTCTGTTTTTAAACTTGCCGGAGCAAAAGTAAAACACGGCGACGGATATCCCGGTTGGAAACCGAATACAAATTCGGAAATTATGAAAATTACCGAAGCATCTTATAAAAAACTGTTTAATCGAACACCTGAAGTAAAAGCTATTCACGCAGGTTTAGAATGCGGATTATTCCTTGAGAAATACCCTTATTTAGATATGATATCTTTCGGACCTACGATAAAAGGTGCCCATTCGCCGGACGAACGAATGAATATCCCGACTGTTCAAAAGTTTTGGGATTTACTTGTTGATGTTTTAGAAAATTTATAGTTTCACAGCCGGTGTCAGCCAAAAAATTATCGGAAAATATATTTAACAATTCGTTCTGAACCCTGAAATTGAAAAGCAAAGGTATTCCGGAATCTTTTTTTATTTCGACAGATAAAAATTTTTGTGTTTTTCTTAAAAATAACATACTTTCAGCTCTTAAAATATTAAATATAAACCGGTGAAAACTAATTTGCAAATATTCCGCATCAGAATTCGAAAAATAGAAAAGCTGTTTATCCTGATTATGCTGTTTTTTATTTTAAATTCCGTTAAAAGTTATGCACAAGAAAACGATTCTTTGACTATCAGCTTGAAAGAAGCTGTTCAAAAAGGGTTAAAAAATAATTTCGGAATCCGAATTTCAAAAAAAGATACAGAAAAAGCGAATAATAATGATACTTGGGGAAAAGCCGGGATATTCCCGATAATTTCTCTCAACGCTAATCAAATAAACCATATTAATAATACTGCCGGCAGCGGAGAAAACGCCTATATTAATTCGCTTTCTCCGAATTTAAATATCAAACTGAATCTATTTAACGGTTTTTCGGCAATATTATCAAAACAAAATTCAGAATATTTAAAATTACTCTCAGAAGGGAATCTTAAATTAACGCTTGAGAATACGGTTGCAGAAATTGTAAATGCTTACAATTTGGTTTTACTGGAAGAAGAGAAACTGAAAGTAACGGAGAATTTAATGAAGTTATCAAAAGATCGATACAAATACATATTAATAAAAAAAGATCTGGGACTCTCGGTAAGGTATCAAGTTTTGCAGGAAAAGAATTCGTTCCTGACTGATTCTCTGAATTTTCTTTCTCAATTAATGAACAAACAAAATGCCATGAGGGAACTCGGTAAAGTTTTAGGCGATACCGAAATTATAAATTACAAACTTACCGACAGACTCGGAATAAAAAATAAGAAGTTCAATTTAGCCGATTTAGAAACTCAAATGTTTCGAAATAATGCAAATTTAAAAACACAAATTATAAGCAACAGAATTTATGAAAATAATATTAAATCAGCAAGAAGTACGTTATATCCTTCCCTCTCGCTTAATGCAGGAATCGCTCAAACAAATTCATTTCCGATGCTTAATTCCGTTGCACCAACATACTATTCTCAGAATGCTTATGCCGATTTAACACTATCCTATATAATCTTTAACGGTAATAATCGCAAACGTGCTGTAGAAAATGCAAAAATTGATACCGAAAAATCTGAATTAAAAACGGAAGAATTAAAAATGATTCTGCGAAATAATCTTCACAACTTATATGAAATGTATGAAATCAGAAAACAAATGTATAAAGTTGCCGAAGAGAATTTTAAAGCGGCTTCTTTAAATATGGAAATCTCAAAAGAGAAATTCAGAGTAGGCATAATAAATTCTTTTAATATCAGAGATATCCAAATAATATACATGAATACGGCTTTTGCTCTGTCTCAATCAAAATATTATATGCTTACGAGATACAACGATATATTAAAAATAACCGGGAAAATTTTAGAAGCCTATTAGCCTGAACTCGATATAAGATTTCTCTCACAGAAATTCGATAGTGTATTAGATTTGTGCTGAAAATCATAAAGTTATAACGGGTTATATCGAAGGATTCTCAGTGCAAAGATGATGCACTGTCGGATTTTTATTTAGGAATTTCATTAATTAACTCATATACTTCCTCATATTTATTCGTATTATCTCGACAGTACTTCATAAATATGACTCGTATATGAGCTAATTATCTGAAACTGTGAGCAAAGCTTATATTGAGTTCAGGTTATTAATAAAAAAAGAGGTAAATACCTCTTTTTTTATTATTTTATCGAATAATTTTTATTCTGTATCTTTCTTGGTGTTATTTTTTATTATTCTTAATGAATCATTAATTGAGAAAGTTACAATTAGTAATTCTGTAAATAACCTGACAAATATAGGTCCCAAAATTACCATTAACAGACCTCTCCAGAAACCACCGTAACTGAACATTGAAATAATACCGCCTATTACAACTGCAGCAACACCAATCCAAAACAGGATTTGAATAATCATTGGTGTAATCATTTTTTTAAACGTTAAAAAATCTTTCATTTTGTCATCCATAATATAAAAATTTAAGTGAAACAATTATACAAATATAAAGATTAAAAACTAGATTAAAAAACAGAACATCAGAAAGCTAATAAATATAAGGGCTAACAAACTTTTCAGCCTCCTTTTTGTCTATTAGGACTAAATAGTAAAAAGCAGAGACTTCAATTTTTTATCTAAAAAATTTCATCATTTAAAATATAAATTCTATATTTGGTTGGATAAATCAGGGAAGCCGAAAACTGAAAAGAGTAGGCATTTTTTTAAATTATTTATTATGAAATATGTAGTCATTATTATTTATCTTGCTTTTCTCGTTTTTGAAATTGCAGCTTTATGGAAAGTTTTTGTTAAAGCCGGTAAACCGGGTTGGGCAGCTATTGTACCTATCTACAATCTTATCGTGCTGATAGAAATAACAGGTAAACCTTTATGGTGGTTTATTCTTTTCTTAATTCCTTTTGTAAACTATATTTTCATCGTATGGGTGATAAATCTTGTTTCAAAAAGTTTCGGAAAAGAGGTCGGTTTTACTTTAGGATTAATTTTCTTAGCTCCTATCTTCTGGCCTATTTTAGGTTTTGGAAAAGCTGAATATAAAGGACCTGCTGCTAAAGAAGCACAAACTGCTGCTTAACCGGATATTAAAAATATAAAAAGGAGTTCGTTTTGAACTCCTTTTTTATTCTTATTGTTTCTCAAAACTCAATTTTGTTGTTACTATTTCCTTATTTCCGGGACTTGTCTCTACCGATTCGGTAACCACAAAAGTCATTTTTTTATCCGTTAAATCAATAATATTAATTTCTTCTTTCTTATTGGTATTTTCAGGAATTAAATAAATCTTTTTTTTAGCTGCATCGTATTCCCAATATCCTTTTTGAACATATTGCGTAAATCCGGCACGTGCAAAACTTCTGTCGGCATTAAAAGTTAATAAAACCCTTTGCTTCATTTGTTCAATATTCTGATTGGTAACTCGGCGCTCTTCCGGTGTCATTTGCCTGCTGTCTTCGTAACCGGTCATTTTCCACGAACCTACTATCTTTTGCTCTTCGGGTTTTAGTTTCTCACTTACAATATCAGGAATAATACGGTCAGCAGATTGAGATAAATTATTTTTATTTGTGAGTGAAGCATTATTTTTTATACCGGAATTATTGAAAAATGCAAAATATAAGAGTGAAACCGCCAACACACCGATTATTCCGTATAAATGCGGTTTTTTTAATTCAAAACCTCTCGCTTCCGAAAGCTGTTTCGTTTTATTAATACTTTTTGTTTTCTTCCCTTCGGTTATTTCTTCAATAATTTCTAATAAAATATCATAAGCTTCGTCAAAACCGTCGCCGAACGCATCCACCCATTCCAATTCGTTCAGCATATATTGCATACCCAAATTATTATCAATTTTCCCGACTTTAAAAGGAATTATGAAACAGTGCTTCTCAACAGCATTTTTCAATTGTTCCGAAACTTGCTTCGATTGTTCTGCAGCCGAAGATAAAACCAAAATAAAAATTTTGCATTCGGCGATTAATTCCTCCGCTTTTCCGTATGAATTATCTCTCGGTAACACTCGGCAAGAATAACCTTCAGATTCTAATTTAGATACCAACTTTTTTGACAAGTTTTTATCGTCTTTAGAAAAACTGACAAAAATATCTTTCATAAGTCTGTTTTAATATTTTTCAACAATCACACAATCCGTCTGTAGTCAGACAGAAAATACCGACATACAAATTTACGATATTATCGAAAATTCAAATCGTACCACAATCTTTTCGTCGGTATTTATAATTTATGTACTGATGCTTTATACAAAAATTATTTTATTTTTGAAAAATATGTTGTCATTAAAAATTCTTCAAAATCTTCTTGAATTATAAGACTGTCTGAAGTTAATTTTTCAACAACAAAAGTATGCGGAGAATAATTATCATTTTCTCCCCAATCAATTGTAAGAATCTTACCTTTTTCATCAATTTCCCAAGTCCCTTCAGTTTTTTCAGGAAAACTTTTTGTTACTTTATCATTCGTAAAAGTAAAAACTTCTTTGTCTAAAACATCCTTATTCATTTCATTAAAGAAATCAATATCGTCTTGTTCCGTCATAGTAGAATTCACAATTTTAGTAACATCCCATTTTCCGATTAATTTGTCATGCGGTGTTTTATTACAAGAAACCGTTAAAGTTAAAAAAATTACAAGAACGGATAATAATTTAATTTGTTTCATATCAAATAGATTTTAAAAATTTAGCGTAACAAATGTATTAATTTTAATGGTCAAATACAAATTAATACTTTTGAAAACCTGAAATAGTTATATTTTTTATTTCTTTACGGAAATTTTCAGTATGAAAAAAATCATCAAATTCCTTTTAAAAACAGTCCCTCGCCCACTGTTAATTCGGTTTAGTTTTATTGTAAGAAAACCTTTGGCTTTAATTTATAAAGGAACCAATACCGAATGCCCGATTTGCAACAAACATTTCAGAAAATTTTTACCTTACGGATACGGCAAGTCAAATAGAGACAACAGACTGTGTCCTAATTGTTTATCACTGGAAAGACACCGTTTATTATGGTTATATTTAAAAGAAAAAACTGATTTTTTTACCTCACAACATACAGTATTACACATTGCACCCGAACAACCGTTTCTTAAAAGTTTTAAAAATTTAAAAAATTTGAATTATACAACTGCCGATTTATATTCTCCTATTGTTGACGTAAAAACAGATATCAGAAATATGATTTTTGATGATAATAAATTTGATGTTGTTATTTGCAATCATGTATTGGAACATATTGACGATGAGAAAAAAGCAATGTCGGAAATTATACGAGTTATGAAACCGGGTGCTTGGGCAATATTGCAGGTTCCGATTGATTATTCACTTAATGAAACTTTTGAAGATCCGAATCTGACTTCCCGTGAAGACCGTGAAAAATATTACGGACAATACGACCACGTAAGATTATACGGAAACGATTATCCGCAACGTTTAAAACAAGCAGGATTTGAAGTAATTGAAGATAACTTTGTTAATTCTTTTTCTGAAGAAGAACAAAAAAAATATCGATTTGACAAACATGAATTTATTTATTTGTGCAAAAAATCTTAAAAAAATATTTTTGCCTTTTCGATAATAATATTAATCATATCTTGGTTTAATTTATTTTCAACTTCATTTTTTATCATCCATTCATAAAAAACAAGGGTATCTGTATTGGCAACTAATTTTTTACCTGTCATCGGGCAACCGCCCATTCCGTTAAAAACGGTATCAAAATTTCGACATCCGGCATCGTATGCTGCCTCAATCTTATGAATTGTGTCTTCGAGAGAGGAATGTAAATGGAAATTAAATTCAACATCCGAAAATTCTTTGATGACATTTGTAAAAACCAAACCAATCAGATGTGCACTTCCCGAAGCCGTTGTATCGGCGAGCGGAAAATAGCGTAATCCTTTTTCATAAAGAACTTCAATCCAGTCCATTAAAATATCAATACCCCAATCTTCATCATACGGATTTCCGAAAGCTTCCGAAATACTGATTATCGGTTTTTTATTTTTTTGAATACAAATATCAATTATTTTATCAATGTCTTTTAATGATTTTTGAAAATTTGCTTTTAGATTTTTCTTTTGAAAAATTTCAGAAATTGCAAACGGATAATTAATATAATCGACTTGTTCATATTCGGCAAGTCTTTTTGCAAAATATGAATTTCCGACTAATACGGATATTGCAGAATCGGTATCATCAAGTTTTAATTTTTCAAGAACTTCAGCCGTGTCTTTCATTTGCGGAACAGCAGCAGGCGAGACAAAACTTCCGACATCAACAATATCAAAACCGACTTTTAACAGTAAATTAATATATTCAATTTTGTCTTTGGTCGGAATTATCTTTTTTAATGCTTGCACAGCATCTCTCGGTGATTCATTTATTTTTATCATATTTTTTTTATTAAGTTGTAAGTCGTCTTTAAAAGACAACCTACACTTTACATAAATTCATTATAATCATCTTTCACATAAGAGAATTTCCAATCATTTCTGTTTTCGCACAAACTCGCTTTTACCGGATTATCATATGCAAATAATCATCATAATTTCCGAAATAGCGTATGTATTCTTTATCAAGTTCTTCTTTACTGTTATTTTTAAGCAGAAATTTTTTCCTTTCGGAAAATTGTTTTTTTAACTTTTCTTTATATTC
>JAADGE010000009.1 GCA_013152535.1 Chlorobiota bacterium | reverse complement strand
CCCTCATTGTCTCAAAAGCGGATGCAAAGAAAATAACTTTATCTTAGTCTGCAAAACTTTTTTAAACTTTTTTGTGTCTTTCTTAAAGTAACCTTATCTTTAAAACTTAGAAGAACTATAGGACAAGTACTTATAGAGGAGTTATGTGCAAATTTAAAAAATAAAAGACTTGCAAATCAATGTAAGTCTCTCAGTGTCGGGGTAGCAGGATTCGAACCTGCGACCCCCTGCTCCCAAAGTATAATATTTTACTATTTATTTTCTTTGTAAAAAATTGGGGTAATCATATTAGAAATACATTTAAAAACAAATATTTAATGATAAAAACTACTAATATAATACATGTTTTTTAGAAAAAGAGTATGTGTTTGCCCTGTCAGTTCGGATTCTTCATTTGCAAAATTCTGAAAGAAAAACTATATTTACAATTTATTGGAAAGTCTATCATATACACATATATAAATTTAGATAAAAAAATGGAAACGATATTTCAAATTAATGATAAAAATATTGAAACTGAATTTAAGAAATTAGCAGACCTAATTTTATTACAAAAAGAGTTAATTGTAAATGATGCCCATTTCAACTTTACCGAAATAGAGTTTTACTATTATTCTGATATTCATCAAGATACTTTCACTCATAAACATGATGAATCAGCAGGTAAATGGCGTTTCCATAACCAAGGATTTGATATTACTTTAAGAGGAGATTCCGGTTTTGGCGGTATTCTGATACGAGGAGTTGAATTTATTGATGTTTTTGGAAACAAATTCATAAACGGACCAAGGAGAGTGTTATTTTCCATAATGGAACATCTGAATAGTGTGGATATTCCTAATAACAGATTCGGTATAATAGATAAAGATAAAGTTGATTTATTTATCTTTAAAACATTCAGACATGGTTTAAACAAACCAAATCCACATTTAAAAAGTGATAAAACTGAAGATTTTAAAAACGCAAAATACAGATTTATTGTAAATCCTCAATCTTTTAACAAAAAACAGTTTGATGATTCAGAGAAAATTGCTAATGGGTTTAATAATAAAGATTTGTCTTATGAATTTTTAGGTTATGAATTAAAGCATGATATCAGATAGGGAAACAAATACAATTTATTTTTCAGAACTAATTAATAAAAAAAGTTTTAAAGGAACTTTTGCAAAGATTAGATCGATTTTAAAGTCATATGGTATTGAACCCAAAATGATACCAAATACAAATGACATTTGGGCAAGGGATTATATGCCTGTTCAAGTTTCAAAAGATAAATTCATTGAGTTCAGATATGACCCGGATTATCTGCAAGGTAATTCAGAGGATATCGAAACTAGAGAGTTGAAAACTTATACAGATATTGTTTGTGATTCTCTTGGTTTAAAAACTATAAAGACTGATATTATTCTTGACGGTGGAAATGTAGTGAAGTCTGAAAATGCAATAATTTTAACAGATAAAATTGTTTGGGAAAATAAGAGACATTACACTAAAAAAAAGATGATTAAAGAATTGCATAATTTATTTGAAGTTGATAAAGTTGTTTTAATTCCGTGGGATGAAAAATGTGAATATGGGCATGCAGATGGTATGTTACGTTTTATTAATCCGGATACTGTTTTAATAAGCAGTTTCTATGAAACGGTTGATGATGATTTTAAAAAACTGATATTAGAATGTCTTGATAAGGCTGAACTCGACCGGAAATGGTTAAGAGTATCAGAAAAAGAAACTGAGGACAATATTGCCTATATTAATTTTTTACAAACTAAAGATTTTATAATTATTCCGTCTCTTAACAAAAAGGAAGATAACGAAGCAATAAAGGTAATTTCAAAATGCTTTCCTGATTATGCATCTTTAAACAAAATTGAAAAAGTAGATATGAGAGATATTGTCAGATTTAAAGGTGCTCTTAACTGTATCTCTTGGACTAAATTAGAATAAAATGGGTAAAGTAATTAAACTATATAACAATAAAGATTATAGTAATCAACTTAAACAAGTTATTCAAAAACTTAATAAGATAGAAGACGAACTGAAATCTTTGGCTGTAAATACGGCTACAACCGGTAAATGGAAGGAGTGGTCAGACAATGTTCAAATAGGTAATTATTTTGTATTTACGGAAGAAATGTTGAAAAACACAAGCGACAAAAATGTAGATCAAATTGTGTCATTAATTGATAAGTTGATTAAGGTAAAAGAGAGGATTAAAATAAACAACAATAAATATTCATAAATAATGTGGTTTGAGAAATTAACAGGATTTAGGGAAGAAAGCCCTGAACAAGTACGAGCAAACATTGAAATCAATGGTAATAAATTAATTTCTAAAATCAATCAAAAAGAATACACTTTCGGAAAACTTGAAATACCAACCCTTGAAGAATTGAGACGTCAGTTGAATATAGAGAAATACAACTCAAAAATTCAAGTTTCGGAAATTGTCGGAGATGTTCAGACACTTCATGAAGAAATTGAAAATAACGGAGCTTTTTTTCAGGTTGCTTCACAATTCAATCTTCTTGAAATGATTGGCCCTCATGTTACACCTGAGCACGGAATTGACAGATATGAACATGATTTTACACAAGGACCGGCGTGTGCAATTGCTTGCGGAGCAGGAACAATTTACAGAAATTACTTTGTTCCGGTGAATGATAAAACAGGTCAAACGATTAACAATCAGATTGACTGTTTAGAATTTATCGGGAAAGAGCTGAGAAATGATGAATTTTTGCTTTGGAAAATGCGTAATGGGTATTGTTTGCCGGACAGAGAAGGACTGATAAATATCAATAATCAGTTAAATAACATGGATATTTCCGAAAGAGAATATTTAAAAGGTAAATTGAAAATTGGCTTGCAATCGGATACGCAAGTAACATTAAATACAAGTGATAATAAAGTAACTCAAGCATATTGTTCAGCTTTACCGGTAGCATATTCAAATTTTGAATCTGAGCTGTGGGAAAATTTTGCACGTTTGATACTTGAAGCTACTTATGAGACTGCATTCTTTGGTGCACTAAAGAATTTTGAAAGAACCGGTAAAAATAAAGTTTTTTTAACTTTAGTCGGAGGTGGTGCCTTCGGCAATAAAACTAAGTGGATTTTTGATGCAATTAAATCTTCTTTTAAGAAATTTTCAAAAACACCTTTAGATATAAAAATTATTAGTTACGGATCTTCTAATCCGGAAGTTGTACGATTTTTAGCCGGTTCCTTTTATTGAAAAAGGGTCAAATCTAATTGATTTGGGGAAGCATAGAATTATTAATAAAACTACGGATTAAAAATGAATATATTAATAGAATATTTACATCGTAAAAAAGAAAAGGTTTGCAAGTTGCTGCAAACCTTTGATTATCAATGTTGTCGGGGTAGCAGGATTCGAACCTGCGACCCTCTGCTCCCAAAGCAGATGCGCTAACCGGGCTGCGCTATACCCCGAATACTTATATCAAACAGCGGAGAAAGGAGATCTTCCACAATTCCGTTTTAAGTGTCAGTATAAAGAACTGTCTACAAATTTGCCTAATGTGAAACACATATGAAACAACAAAATTTATATTTTTGACAGCATTTTTTTGAATGCACCTGCAAAGCTAAAAACTTATATTTAAATTTTCAATAAAACGGTATCAATTTTTCAAATATTTAATATGTAAGTTACAACTTCTGTAATTTTATTTTTATTGTCAAAAACTTGTAAACCTTATTTTAACGTACGGTTAATATCTGCTTTCAAATCTTCAATATCTTCAATCCCCACAGAAAAACGTACTAAGCCGTCGGATAAACCAATTTTTTTTCTTTCTTCTGCAGGAATGGAGGCATGCGTCATACTCGCAGGATGATCAACAAGGGATTCTATTCCTCCTAAACTCTCTGCCAACGAAAAATATTTAAAAGAACTTATCATTTTTTTTGTTTCTTCTAATGTCATATCAAATTCAACAGAAACAATTCCGCTGAAACCCTTCATTTGCTTTTTAGCGATAATATAATTGGGATGCGACTCCAAGCCCGGGTAGTAAACTTTCTTAACTTTGGGGTGGTTTTGAAAGAAATTTGCCAGAGCAAACGCATTTTGTCCGTGTTTTTCCATTCTTATGCCCAAGGTTTTTATTCCTCTGCTTCCGAGCCAAACATCAAAAGGGCTTGGATTAAGACCGATAGCCATCCTTGCAAAGTCTATCTTTTCTTTAAACTCAGGATTATCGGTAATAACAACTCCGCCCACTATATCTGAATGCCCGCCTATATACTTAGTTGTGCTGTGTAATACAATATCTGCTCCTAAATCCAGCGGATTCTGAAAATACGGAGTAGCAAAAGTGTTATCTACCACACTTATTACACCATATTTTCTTGCCATTTCTGTTACTTTCTCAATATCTGTTATTTTCAGAAGGGGGTTTGTGGGAGATTCAATAAAAACCATTTTCGGTTTTAATTTTAAGGCATTGTTTACTTCCTGTAAATCTTGAGTATTAATAGTTTTGAAATTAATTCCGTAGTTTGAGAAAATCCGTTTAAATAAACGGTAAGAACCACCGTATATGTCGGCTGTTCCTATTACGGAATCTCCGGCTTTCAGCATTGATATAATTCCGGTTAAACCTCCTAATCCTGATGAGAAAACTGTTGCAAATTTACCGTTTTCTAAAGAGGCTAAAGTAGCTTCAATATTTGAAAAGTTCGGATTCCCGGCACGAGTATAGTCATATCCTTTGTGTTGTGCCGGAGCATCTTGAATATATGTAGAAGTCATATAAATAGGAGGAATAATTGCTCCTGTTGCTTCATCGGGTTTTTGTCCTATATGTATTGATTTTGTTGAAAATTTCATTTTTATTTTTTTTATTAAACCAAAAGTTATCCTAAATAAATAATTACGTTGTTTTATTAACAGATTACAGTTCAAATCCGTTTTTAATCATCCATTCATCATTGTAGAATTTACTCAAATACTTAACTCCGTTATCCGGAATAATTGTAACAATTACAGACGGAACAGTTAAAGTTTCAGCCAACTTAAGGGCAGCCCATACATTTGCTCCGCCGGTTCCTCCCCCTAATATTCCTTCTTTTCGAGCTAACAGGCGTGCTGTTCCAAATGCATCTTGGTCGGTAAACTGAATCATATCATCAACTAAACTAAAGTCCATTGCCTTGGCAATGTGGTCTTCTCCTACGCCCTCAACATTATAAGTTCCGATTGCATCAAGATTAATTTTTTTTGTCTTAAAATAATCATAGTATATCGAACCTACCGGATCGGGCATTAAAGAAAAAACTTCAGGTTTCTTTTCTTTTAAAAACCGACTAACACCGCTTATTGTTCCGCCGGTGCTTCCCGATGCCACATAATGTGTAATTTTTCCGCCTGTTTGCTCCCATATCTCCGGTCCTGTTGTTAAATAATGTGCCTCAGGATTTAATAAATTATCATACTGATTAATTCTGAAGCTGCCTTTTATTTTTGCTGAGATTCGCTTTGCGGTATTTACATAATGTTCCGGCGAATCAGGAGCTGCCGATGTAGGGGTAACAACGATTTCAGCCCCTAAAGCTTTTAATGCGTTTTGTTTTTCTTTACTGACTTTATCCGGCATAGTTAATATAGCTCTGTAACCCTTTATTGCGGCTATTGTTGCAACAGCAGCACCGGTATTTCCCGATGTGTTCTCAACAATTGTCCCTCCTTTTTTTAACAACCCGCGTTTTTCGGCATCTTCAATAATATGTTTAACTATCCTGTCTTTAATACTTCCGCTTGGGTTGAAGAACTCCAATTTAGCATAAATCTTAATATGCTTATAAGGGTTAATATTAATTAATTTTACTAATGGTGTATTTCCTACTGTGTTTTCTATATTCATTTGTATGTAATTTTAAAAGCCCAAAGGTAACAATTATCTTGTTTTTCTTTTATTGCAAGTCGGTTAAATTATTGTTCTGAAAATATAATATGATTTTTCAAACAGTTCAAACGGAATAATCAGACAAAATTGGTTTGTTAGGGGAAAACAAAAAGCCGATTCAAAAATTGACTTTACACACTCAGTATGCACGATTATAAATAATACCGTATTAATTTCATTAAGAACCGGCCTTTAATTTTACGATTTAGCAAACTCATCAAATCTCAGCTTTTATTCCAATCCAATAATCGTTGTTCTCCGGACAATTTTCTGATTTCTGTAACATCCTGACTGACTTCTATTGTGCCTTTATAATTACCTTTTTTATCATACAAAGCATAATAATCAATCAAAATAAAAGAACTTTTCATTTGTATCCAAAATCGAGCTTTATCCTTTTCTTTATTTTTAAATGATTGCAAAATTTCTTCAACAATATGAACACTTTCGTGCGGATGACAATTTTGTACCGTTCGCCCGATAACGGCTTTTGAACGAGTAAAAAATCGATGTTTAGGATTGGAAAAGAATCCTACGACATCATTTTCGTCAACAAAAGTTATGTCAACGGGTAAATTATTGAGCATCAATACTATCTGTTCAGGCAATAACTCTCCTGTTTCAAGGTTTACGAATAATTTGCCGAGTTCGGAATAATTTTTTTCGGGAGTTTTATTCTCGGTAATGAAATTTGGTTTTTCGGGTGTTTCGATATAGGCAAATCCGATTTCAAAACATTGCAATAACATTTGTTCAAAATTATGCTCGTTGAGAATATCGAGAGTAACAGGATGCAAAATATATTCTTCTCTGAAAATAACCGGCACGACGGTAAAGAAAAATTGTCCGGTTTCATCATTCAAATCAAAAAGGTCGGGATTTTTGTTTTCTAAAAGAGTAATAATTTCTTTAAGAATTTTTCTGTAATCGTCATGGAATGCCCACATTACTTTAAGACAAGAATGTTTGTCTTCGTTTTTTTCTATATACGGAAAAAGTATATTTTCTTTTTTAGAATAATGCTTTTCAAATTCAGTCAAGTCGTTAAAAAGCAGAAGTAATTGTTTTCTGTTTTCTTCGGATATTTTTTTTTCTTTATTGACAGTTTTAAGAATTTCTTTTATTTGTTGCAAGCGTTTTTTAAGTTCCTCATTTTCTCTTTCGAGATAATATAAAAATGTATTTTTTTCGGGATTTTTTTTCGGGTAATTCTTCAGAGGTTCAAAAAATATATTAAGAATTTTGCCCACTTGCTGTTTTACCTGGTAAACAGAAAAATCTTCTTCAACCAAGCGATGAATAACATAAAAAACATCGGCAGGCGTTAAATTATCCAAATAATCCTGATATTTTTCAATAAACTCTTTTCTTTTTCCGCCGTTAAAAATTCCGACGGAAAAATCGTATAATTTATCTCTTCGCAAGGAAATATTATTTATAAATTCTGACATTTCATATTTTTTAAACTTCGCAAAAATAAAAATAATTGCTAAAACATCCGTTAATTTCTAATTTTGCAAAAAAAAGAAAATGAATATTGTCGAAAACATAACAAAAATAAAATCGGAACTTCCGGAAAGAGTAAAACTTGTTGCCGTATCGAAAACAAAACCGAACGAAGATATTATGCAGGCATATAACGGCGGGCATAAAATATTCGGTGAAAATAAGGTTCAGGATTTGGTAAATAAATACGAAACGTTGCCGAAAGATATCGAATGGCATTTTATCGGTCATTTGCAAAGCAATAAAGTTAAATATATTGTTCCTTTTGTCAGTTTAATTCATGCAGTTGACAGTCTTAAACTTTTGAAAATCATAAATAAAGAAGGGGGAAAAATTAACAGAAAAATCAACTGCTTGTTGCAAATGCACATTGCCGAAGAAGAAACAAAATTCGGATTGTCTTTTGATGAAATTAATAAAATTTTAGATTCGGAAGAATACAGCCAAACGGAATTTGTAAAAATTACCGGACTGATGGGTATGGCAACAAATACTAATGATACGGCACAAATACACAAAGAATTTGCCTACTTGAAATCCTGCTTTGAAAAAACAAAAGTTGGTTATTTCAAAAATGACGAAAATTTTACAAATTTATCGATGGGTATGTCAGGAGATTATAAAATTGCGGCGGAAGAAGGATCTACAATGATACGAGTAGGCAGTTTAATATTTGGAGCAAGAGGTTAAGACAGAAGTCAGGACTTAGGGAAAAACGGGCGTTTAGTTTAAATTATTTAATAAATCTAATGCTTGATTTTGATATTTTCCGTTTTTAACGATAATACTATTCAAAATTGTTTTTGCATCTTCTTTTTTACCCAATTTAATTAATGAATTGGCTTTATACCATCGAGCGTCTTCCGCATAGCGATTAATTCCCTCAGAAATAACTTTATTAAAATTACTTATTGCTTTGTTGTAATGTTTCAATTTATAATTTGAAAAACCGGTTTTATATAAAATCTCATAATCGTTCGGTTTATACTTCAAATAAGAATTAAAATCTTTTAATACTTCGTCGTATATGTTCATTCCGTAGGAAAGCAAAGCACTCTCTCTCAAACTCTTATATTTTTCAATTTCTTTTTTACTTACAGTATTTTTATTTTTAAATTTTGCTCCGCGAGTAATCATAAAAGAAATATCGTTACTTGATTTTTTATTTTCTGAAAGTTTCGGTTCGTTTATCGAAGAACCGACAGAAATATCATTCTTTTCTTTAGTAGTCCTGTCATCCGCAGAACCGGCAGAAAATATAATATCATTCGAGATTTCTTTTTTATCTTCTGCCTTTTCTTCTTTTACTTTGTCATTTTCTTTTTCTGAAAGTGCAGTTTTAACAGTATTATCTTCTGTTTCAACATCGGCAATTTTATCATTCTCGACTTTGTTGTCTTTTCTTAAATTATCAATATTTTTTGTATCATTTTCTATGATATTCTTTTCGGTTATACTTTTTTCCGAATATTTTTTTTCGTTATTAATATTTTCATCAGTTATTTCTTTTTCGCCCGGTTTTATTTTTTCGGTTAAAGGGGCTTCTGCCAGATTATTTTTTTCGGAATTCATATAAAAATTAATTATATACCCGGCACCAAGCAACAAAATAAGCGAAGCAGCTATTGAAATAAAACGTTTAGTTAATGATTTTTTTGAAGACGAATGAAGCGGAATTGTTTTTGATGCAGTTGCAGATTTATCAATTTTCTCATTTAAACTATCAATGATATTAGGTAATGTTTTTTTGTCTTTCAGTAAGGTATATCCGTCAATTTCATCACTGCACATCGGACAATCGGCAATATGCAATTCAACACGCCGAAGCTCTTCAGCGTTTAAAGTTCCGGAAACATACTGTTCAACTTCACGCGAAGTGAGGCAAGAACTTTGATTAAATATGTGATTTATTTCCGTACTCATGAGAATAGTTGTATAAAAATAAAAAATAATGCCGTAATTCCTTGTTTGGTCAAAATATTTTGCAAGTTTCGTTTGCCGTTTTGTATATAACTTTTAACTTTTTTCTCGGAATAAATTGTTATTTCGGCAATTTCCGAATAAGATTTTCCTTCGAAATAAAATAAAGCTATACATTCTTTCTGTTCTTTATTAAGTTGATTTACCGCATCTTGAACTGTTTTATCCTTTAATTCTTTAACTTCATTTTCTTTTAGATGCAAGTTAAAGTCATTTTCCATAAAATTTTCGTTATCTTTTTTATATTCCAGATTTTTCTTTAAATCGGATTGTTGTTTGCGTAAATTCATCAAACAATGATTTCGCGTTACCATATACAGCCAAGATTTAAAAATTTCAACTTTATGGTTCAATAAATCATCAAAAAGTTTTTCAAAAATTTGCATTACCGCATCACTTGCTTCATCTTCATTTTTGAGATATTTCACAGAAACAAGAAACACAAATCGGGTGTAGCGTTTAAACAATTCACCGACAATTTCTTTATCAAGACTTTCCTTGTAAAGAATAACTAATTTATTATCAGATATTTGTCGGTAATTGTTCACTGTTTATCAGAAAATAATATTATGACAAATTTAGAAATTTTTGTTTAAAACCGAAGATTTAATGTATTTTTGTTCAATATTTTAAAAAACAGAATTATTTGAATGATAAAGAAATACTTATCTCTTGTAAAGTTCAGCCATACTATTTTTGCAATGCCTTTTGCTTTAATAGGTTTTTTTCTGGCATTAAAAACTTCCGGTAAAGAAATTTTAAGCACCGAAAATTTGCAACTTCTGATTTTGGTTATTTTGGATATGATTTTTGCAAGAAATGCAGCAATGGGATTTAATCGTTGGCTTGACAGAATCATCGACCAAAAAAATCCCAGAACGGTAATAAGAGAGATTCCTTCCGGAAAAATAAAATCAAAATATGCTCTTTGGTTTGTTATTATTAATTCTTTGCTGTTTTTAATTACGACTTATTTTATTAATACCCTTGTTTTTATACTTGCCCCCGTTGCGTTGGCTGTTGTTTTGGGATACAGTTACACAAAACGTTTTACATGGTTTTGTCATTTTATTTTGGGTTTGGGATTATCGCTGGCACCGGTCGGTGCATATCTTGCCGTTACAGGCACATTCTCATTGTTACCGATATTATTTTCTTTAACCGTTTTATTTTGGACAGCCGGTTTTGATATTATTTATTCTCTTCAAGATGAAGAATTTGACAAACAGAATAATTTGAAATCTATTCCTACGCTTCTCGGCAAAAAGAATGCACTTCGCTTGTCAAGTTTATCGCATATTTTAACAACAGGGTTTATTATTTGGGCAGGAATTACAGGTGCCGATTTTCTCGGAATTTGGTATTGGGCAGGAGCTTTCTTTTTTGGATTTTCACTAATATATCAGCACTTACTTGTAAAACCGAATGATTTAAGTAAAGTAAACTTGGCATTTTTTACGACAAACGGAATAGCAAGTATTGTTTTTGCTGTTTTTACATTAATGAGTTTATATATTTAATAATAAACTTAAAACTTTATTTATGTCGCCTTTAAAAGACGACTTACAAAAAAAGGTTTCCGAATTCAGAAACCTTTTATACTTATTGAAATAAAGGAACTATTTTTTTGCTAAATATTCTGCAATTCCTTCCTGAGTTGCCACTAAAGCTTCTTCACCTTCGTGCCAATCTGCCGGACAAACTTCTCCGTGTTTTTCAAAATATTGCAAAGCATCAATCATTCTTAAAGTTTCCGTAATACTTCTGCCGAGAGGCATATTATTTACAACTTGATGTTGAACGGTTCCTTCTTTATCAATTAAGAACAAGCCTCTGTATGCCATTGGTGTTCCGGTAAATATCATTTTGTAATCATCAGAACCTTCTTCATAATCGTAATTTCCGGCAAGTACGTCATAATCCAGTGAAATAGTTTTCGATTGGTCGGCAACCAAAGGATATTGAACACCTTTAATTCCGCCGTCGTTTAATTCTGTTTGTAACCATTTCCAATGTGAAAATTGCGAATCGGTTGATACACCGATAACTTGAACATTTCTTTTATCAAACTCATCCATCTTATCTTGAAAAGCCAAGATTTCGGTAGGACATACAAAGGTAAAATCGGCAGGATAGAAAAATAATACTACGTATTTTTTTCCGATATAATCTGCCAATTTGAATCCATCAATCATTTCTCCGCCTTTAGATACTGCCGGAGCCGTGAATAAGGGTGCTTTTTTTCCTGTTAATACAGCCATTTTTTATAATTTTTATGTTAATAATTGTATTTAATATTTTCAGATGCAAAGATACGAATTTATTCTTATTTAGAAAAATTATAAATAGGAAATCGTAAATATTTTACAAAATTTTATCTTATTTGTTACTTTTGTGAAGTTATTTTTTTCTATGAAAATTTTTTCAGCAGCATATTTTCCTCCAATCGGTTATTTTTCCGAGTTAATTAATTCCGAAACCGTTATAATTGAGAAATACGAAAACTATATAAAACAGACTTACAGAAATCGTTGCGAAATTTTATCACCCGGCGGCAAGCAAACTTTAAGTATTCCGATTGTAAAAAAATCGGGACAAAAACAATTTATAAAAGATGTAAAGATTGACTATAAAAACAATTGGCAATCTCTGCACCTGAAAAGTTTAAAAACGGCATATCTGTCTTCTCCCTTTTTTGAATTTTATATTGATGCTTTTTTGCCTTTTTTTGAAAAGAAATATACTTTTTTATTGGATTACAATATTGAAATACTGCACAAATTACTTTCCGAATCGGAAATTGATAAAAAATTAACTTTTACCGAAGAATATAAAAAAGAATACTCTTTTCCTGATTTCAGAAATTTGATACACCCGAAAAAGAACTCTCCTAAATTTATTTTCAAAAAATATACTCAAGTTTTTTTCGACAGATTTGATTTTGTTCCGAATTTATCAATATTGGATTTGTTATTTAATGAAGGACCGAGTGCTGTAAGTTTTATTTAATTTTCTATGAAAAAATCAGTTGTGTAACACCCAAAGATGCTTTGCAACTTTTTATTTTTAAAATTTAATTAAATAAACGAGTATATTTTTTATATTTTTATGCTCTAATTCATCAAAACAAAAAATGGATATCGAATTCAACAAAAACGAAGATTTTAACAAACTTGCCGTTTCCGAAATAAAACATCGATTAGAAAAAATATATCTCGGAGGCGGAAAAAAGAAAATCGAAAAGCAACAGGCCAAAGGCAAGATGACGGCTCGCGAACGCATTAACTATTTAATCGATAAAGGCACAGAGCCGATTGAAATAGGAGCATTTGCCGGAGAAGGCATGTATAAAGAATACGGCGGATGTCCGTCGGGCGGTGTCGTAGTTGTTCTTGCTTATGTCGAAAAAAGGTTGTGTGTTATTGTTGCCAACGATGCCACGGTAAAAGCCGGAGCTTGGTTTCCGATTACGGCAAAAAAGAATTTACGAGCACAAGAAATTGCCATGGAAAATCATATTCCGATTATTTATTTGGTGGACAGTGCCGGTGTTTTTCTGCCTATGCAAGATGAAATTTTTCCCGATAAGGAACATTTCGGACGTATTTTCAGAAATAATGCCAAAATGAGTGCACAAGGCATAATACAAATTGCTGCAATTATGGGAAGTTGTGTTGCCGGCGGTGCTTACCTGCCTATTATGTCTGACGAAGCTATTATCGTAAATAAAACAGGTTCTATTTTTCTTGCCGGTTCGTATTTGGTAAAATCTGCTATAGGTGAAGAAATTGATAATGAGGAACTTGGCGGAGCAACTACACAAACTGAAATTTCCGGAATATTAGATTATAAAGTTGAAGATGATAAAGAAGCTCTTGATTTAATTCGTAAATTAATTGATAAAACATGTATTAACGAAGCAAAATGTTGTATTGACAGAAAAGAACCCGTAATACCAAAAAAAAATCCAAAAGAAATATACGGCATATTACCTGCAACTCGCGAAAAACCGTATGAAATAAGAGAGATTATAGAACGTATTGTTGATAATTCGGACTTTACCGAATACAAATCTGCATACGGCAAAACCATTGTTTGCGGCTATTCTCGCATTGACGGATGGCCTGTAGGAATTGTTGCCAATCAGCGCACCATACAAAAAACAGCAAAAGGTGAAATGCAGTTCGGCGGTGTTATTTATTCCGATTCGGCAGATAAAGCGGCACATTTTGTAATGAATTGCAATCAAAAAAAATTACCGATAGTATTTTTTCATGATGTTACCGGATTTATGGTCGGGAGTCGTTCGGAACAAGGCGGAATTATAAAAGACGGTGCAAAAATGGTAAATGCCGTTGCAAATTCGGTTGTTCCGAAATTTTCGGTAATTATAGGAAATTCATACGGTGCCGGCAACTATGCCATGAACGGAAAAGCTTATGACCCGCGATTGATTGTTGCCTGGCCTTCGGCAAAAATTGCCGTAATGAGCGGAGCAAGTGCCGCAAAAACTTTATTGCAAATACAAGTTGCTTCTTTAAAATCCAAAGGCGAAAAAATTACAAAAGAAGCCGAAGACAAAATTTTAAAAGATATTCAAAAACGCTACGATGAGCAAACTACCCCTATTTATGCGGCAAGTCGCCTGTGGGTTGATGCCGTAATTGACCCGATTGAAACACGCAACATTATTTCAAAAGGTATTGAAGCAGCTTCACATAATCCTGTAACAGAAGAATATAAAACGGGGGTTATAAGGACTTAAATATTTTGAATGAATCAGTTAACTTTTTGTTACGTAAAGTTCGCAAATAACACGCTAAAATAAAAAGAATTTCAAAATAAACTTTGCCGAAGATTAAAACTTCGGCAAAGTTATTCCGAAAAAAAGAGGGATATTTTAAAACCGCAATCCTAAAGTTACTTTAATAAATTGTTTTACATCTTTAGCAGTTGCCGTCGGTTCGGTTTTACCCCCCATAGGATCGTACGGAAAAACATTTGTTGCATTATAAAGATAGATTGTTTCGTTGTTTTTTGCATAAGAATATGAAAAATCGATATAAGAATGTTCTCCGGCAAATCCGATACCGCCTGAATAAATAGATTTTGCTCCGTCAAAAAAATCGGTATTCCCTTTATACGGACTGGTATAAACTGCATAACCTCCGCGCAATTTCATAAAACCGAAATTAAATTCCGCTCCGGCTCTGATGCTGTGAGTTGCCTGATACAAATTTTTAACTGTAAAATTCTCATTATCAAAGGAATAATCTGAAGAATAATTTGCTTTTAATCGAGCTCTTGAATAATCAACATATTCATAATCAATAGTAAAAGTCATAGGAACCGTATAGAATTTCCCTATTTGATGCGAATCAAAAATAAATGCCGTACCGAAAGTTGCTCTGAACGGTGTTTGCAAACGCCATATAAACGTATTTGCCGTATCGGGTTCATAATCATAATATCCGTTGTTATCAGCAACAGGATAATCAATATACATTGATGTTTGATAATCATCATTAAATTTATAACCTGTTGAAGTGTGAACAGCTCCGCCGAATCGTAAGAATTTAAACGGTTGATAAATAAAACCGAATTTTCCGTTAATTCCGTTGCCTTCAGATACCAATGTCTGCGAATAATCCAATTGTGTCGGGCTGACAATAATACTGTCCCCGGGATTATTTGAATCGTCTGCATAAATAATCGGAAAATTTGATTCGGAATAAAGAGATTCTTCACGATAATTGATTGATGCAAAACCGACACTCATTCCGAGATATAATTTATCGGCAATATTTCCGCCTAATGAAAGAATAAATTCCCCGGCACCGCCTTTTGTAACAATCTCATTTCTTTGAGTTTCACCGTAGCGTGCATCATCAGTTACATAAGACCAATATTCGCCCTTGGTATCATCATAATTCAGCAACCATCCTCTATATGCCAAATCTTCTCTAAAAACACTGTATCTGTCGGAATTTGCGTTATATACCAAATAATCTAAGATTGAGCCGTCAGGATTAGTGCCGGAAACAACCGTTCGTTTTCTGTAATCATTATAAGAATTATATGCCACTCCGAAATTTACTGATTTAAATATATTTTTCGGATACATAACACCAACATAAGCAATATTTGAAAACGTAAAACCATTCTTATTTTCTTTTCTCGAACTTCCGAGAAAAGTTCCGTCAGTATTGCTAATAATAAAATTAGGTGTTAAGGTAAATTGTGCATTTTTAAATACTGCAATACCGGCAGGATTTATTGAAAATGCAGACATATCCGCACCTAATGCCGATAAGGAATTACCCATAGCATCAGATTTTGCCGTTGCTGACCAAAATTGTTGACTGTATCGAAGTGCATCGATATGATTTTGTGCAAATGAAAAACTAAAATTCATTATCAGCACAATAATGAAAATATTTTTTTTTGAAACCATTTTTGTGTTTTTTAGATTGAAATAAGATATTTGTTATTTCAGAAACTTAAATTTTAAATGCCGAGTCGTGTACCGAAGGACTCGGCATTTAATTTATATTATCTTCTTCCCGAACGAGAAGAGCTTGAAGAACTGTTGCCTGAACGCGAACTGCCTGAGCGACTTCCGCTTGAGTGAGAACTTCCGGAAGAACGTGAACCGCTGCTGTAATTTGAACGTGAACTGCTCGAACGAGAATTGTTTGAACGACTTCCGCTGTTGAAATTAGAGTGTGAACTACTCGAACGTGAACCGCTGTTATAACTTGAACGATTTCCGGATGAGTTTGATCGTGAACTGTTATTATAAGTTCTTCTGTTTCCTGAATTTTTGCTGCTGTAATTAGAGCTGTTATTTGTTTTCGGTCTTGAATACGAACTGTGATTATTGGTTCTTGAATGACTGCTGTAATTCGAATCAGAACCGGTATTCGGTCTGTTATAATTTGTTCTGTTATGACCGGAAGACTGATTTCTGTTCGAGTTATAAGTTCTGGTATTACCTGAATTATAATTAGTTCTTGGGTTGTAACCTGTATTTCTGCCGGTTGACGTTCTGTTATAATTTCTGCTGGTACTTGAAGAACTTCTTCTTACAGTTGTGTTATTTCCAGTATTAACTCTGTGGTTGTTATTTCGAGAATCGACTCTGTTTGAGTTAGATCCTGAATTAAACCTGTCATTATTTGTTCTTGAATCTACACGTCCTGTATTCCCGGCATTAACTCTGTTACTATTTGTTCTTGTCCCTACCCTTCCTGAATTTGTTCCGTGATTAACTCTGTTACTGTTTGTTCTTGAGTTTACTCTTTCGGTATTCGTTCCGGTATTAACTCTGTTTACATTTGATCTTCTTACTGTTGTATTTCTGTCAGAGCCTGTATTTCTTAAAGCATTATTTCTGTTCGTATTTCTTTTATCTCCCGGAACAGATTTGCTTACGGAACTATGCCTTACAGTATTATTTCTTGTACCGCTGCTTCTTTCACCGGCATTTGTTCTGTAACGGTTTCCGTATGCAGAATAATTTTTGGAATATCTGTCATTGTAATAAGAATTATTGTAATATCCGTAGTTATAATAACCACCGTATCCCCAATAATTATTATAATAACCGTCATAATACCCGTCATAATAACCATTATTGTATCCGCTCCAATAGCTTCCGTATCCCCAAGAATTATAGTAATACGGTCTGTTCCATTGATACCATGATCTTCCGTAAAATGGTCTGTAATAATATCCGGTACTATAATACGGAGAATAATAATCATTCCAACCTCCGTATGTATAATAATCATCATTATAATCAGAGATTATGTATGTTGAACCATAGAAGTGCCTTATTCTCGAAGAGTAAGACGGATAATTGTTATACACATAAACATCTACATCACTATTTCCGTCATTATTAATAACAACTGTATCCGAATAATTACCGGTATCATCTGAATAGTTTGAGACATTATTTTCTGCTGAATTGTCATCAGCATAATTATCATACACATCGTTATCTGTATCATTTTGAACTACAGTTGTATTATTTTTGTCTTTTACAACAACTGTGGTTGTTTTTGAAGACGGATAAGCATCGTCATAATAATGCACAACTCGAGTCGTGGTACACGAGCTCAAGATAAAAAGTGCCAATCCGATTAATAAAAATAATTTTTTCATTTTTTGTTCCTCCTTTTGTTTGATTTAAAATGTTTTTCCGATTAATCTATTCCAAAAATTATACCGGAGTTCCGATTTTTCAAGTCAATAAAAGGCATCGTAAACTTTACATAACATACAATTTGTCGGTTAAAAAATGCAAAATGTCAAGAAGTCAATTTAAAAAGTATTACAAAGTTTACTATTTATGTTAATAAAATGTCAGTAATATTTTTTAAAATAAAAAATCCTCAGATAAATAATCGAGGATTTTTTTTATTTTTCTTAAAATTCAGAACTAAATCTCTTTTTTATCGTCTTTTTTATCATCTTTTTTATCATCTTTTTTTCGTTCCGGTTTCGGCAATAATGCTTTTCGAGATAATTTTAATTTTTTTGTTCTTGAATCAATACCAATTAATTTAACTTCAATTTCCTGACCTTCTTTAAGAACATCTTCGACTTTATTTGTTCTTTCATAAGAAATTTCAGAAATATGAAGTAAACCGTCTTTACCGGGCAAAATTTCAACAAAAGCACCAAAATCGACAATTTTTTTCACTTTGCCCGTGTAAACCTGACCGATTTCCGGGACAGCGGTTAAGCCTTTTATATAATCTTTTGCTTCATTAATAGAATCTTGTGTCGGTCCCATAATTACAACATTTCCCAAACTGTCAATTTCTTCAATTGTAATGGTTGTTTGGGTATCTTTTTGAATTTGTTGTATCATTTTTCCTCCCGGTCCGATAACTGTTCCTATCAAATCGCCCGGTATAATTATTGAGGTAATTCCGGGAACATGCGATTTATATTCAGCTCTCGGTTCGGAAATTGTTTTCAACATTTCATTTAAAATATGAGCTCGTCCTTCTTTTGCCTGAGTCAACGCCTGAGACAAAATTTCATAAGGAAGTCCGTCAACTTTAATATCCATTTGGCAAGCAGTTATTCCGTCTGTTGTTCCCGTAACTTTAAAATCCATATCACCAAGATGGTCTTCGTCTCCGAGAATATCTGATAATACGGCAAAATTTCCTTTTTCATCAGTAATTAAACCCATTGCAATTCCGGAAACCGGTTTTTTTATTTTTACCCCTGTATCCATCAGTGCCAATGTTCCTGCACAAACTGTAGCCATTGAGGACGAACCGTTTGATTCCAATATATCGGAAACAATTCTTATTGTATAAGGATTATCTTCTTTTTCGGGTAACATAGAAGCAAGTGCTCGGTGAGCCAAATTTCCGTGTCCGATTTCTCTTCTTCCTGTTCCTCTGTACGGTCTTGCATCACCTGTAGAAAAAGGCAAGAAATTATAATGCAATAAAAAATTCGATTTGCTTTGATCTAAAGGTCTGTCAACAGTTTGAACATCAAGCGGTGAACCAAGCGTTACGGAGGATAAAGATTGAGTTTCGCCTCTTGTAAATATTGCCGAACCGTGAGTACCGGGCAAGTAATCAATTTCACACCAAATAGGTCTGATTTCGTTTAATTTTCTTCCGTCAAGACGAATTCTGTCGTGTAAAACCATATTTCTCACAACCTCTTTTTCTTCATCATGAAAATATTTACCAATAAGAACTGTATTTAATTCTTCTTGTTCTTCTTCTGAAAAACCGTCAATAAATTCTTGTTTTATTTCAGAAAATTTTTCGGTACGTTCATGCTTTGACAAAGCAGATTTCGCAACTTCATATATTTTTTTACTTACTGCTTCTTTTAACTTTGCTCTAAGTTCTTCATCATCTTCTTGCTCGTGTTGATATTCTCTTTTTTCGGTTACACCTTTTTCTTCAGCCATTTCAAGTTGAACTTTGCAGTGTTTCTTAATTTCTTCGTGTCCGAATTTCATTGCTTCAAGCATTTCTTCTTCGGAAATTTCTTTCATATCACCTTCAACCATCAAAATATTGTCTATGGTTGCTGCAAGCATTATGTCAATTTCCGTGTTTTCAAGTTGTGAGAAAGTCGGATTTATAATTAATTCACCGTCAATTTTTCCCACTCGGACTTCGGAAATCGGTCCGTGAAACGGAATATCGCTCACAGCAAGAGCTGCTGATGCAGCTAATCCGGCTAAGGCATCGGGCATAACTTCTTTTTCTCTGTCTGCTGAAATTAATTCAACATTTACGAATGTATCTGCATGATAATCAGAAGGAAATAAAGGTCTTAAAGCTCTGTCGATTAAACGTGCAACAAGCACTTCTTCATCAGAAGGTCTGCCTTCTCTTTTTCTGAAACCTCCCGGGAATCGCCCTGCGGCAGCAAATTTTTCGCGATAATCTACCGATAAAGGCATAAAATCAACATTTTCTTTTGCATCTTTAGAGGAAACAACTGTTGCCAAAAGCATTGTGTCTCCTTGTTTTACAACAACAGATCCGTCTGCTTGCTTTGCTAATTTTCCGGTTTCAATTTCTACTATCCTGCCGTTTCCTATATCAATTTTTCTTGTAATAATATTCATTTTTATTTTGTATTAATGTTAATGTGTTTAATGTATTTTACGCAAAATAAATAAAAGAAAAAGGCATATAGTATGTATGCCTTTCTCTTTAGGGGAAGAATTACTTACGTAATCCGAGAGCCTTTATTAAATTACGATATCTTTCAATATCGTTATTTTGTAAATATTTAAGTAACTTTTTTCTTTTTCCTACCAATTTTATTAACGCTCTTCTTGTATGATGATCTTTTTTATTTTTTTTAAGATGTTCATTTAAGTGCGTAATACGGTGGGAAAATAATGCTACTTGGCTCTCTACAGAACCGGTGTCATTATTAGACTTTCCGTACTGTTGAAAAATCTCTTGTTTTTTTTCTGCGTTTAAATACATGAGTTAAAATAATTTATTTTTGTTAATAATTTAAGCGTACAAATATATAAACTTTTATTTAAAACGCATTTATACATTTATTTATATTAGTAAAAATATTTTAACCTAAGCATATTACATCTCTCATTATTCTTATAATTACAAATAAAAACAGATATTTGCAAAAATTTAATTTTTAAATCCAAAAACAAAATACCTCTATAAATGTTTCTCAAATTACTACAAAACAGAAATGTAATACTTATTTCGGCATTAATATTTGCATTCTTATTACCCGGAGGTTCAAAATATATTTCAGACTACACCTTATATATATTAGCTGTTGTTATGATTTTTTCTTTAACGGGTGTGAAGTTAAATTTATTAAAAGACTATAAATCAACATTAAAAGTTTCCGGAGAAGCAATCTTGTATAATTTTATTTTTCAAGGTATTCTGTTATTGGGAATTGCATATTTCTCTTTTGATAAATCTATTTTCAACGGGTTTGTTGTACTGGCAGCTACGCCTCCGGGTGTTGCGGTCATTCCTTTTACATATACTTTTAAAGGGAATCAGGATTTTTCATTCAGAGGTATTTTGGGAGCATATTTAGCATCTGTAATTTTATCTCCTTTAATTATCTATGTTTTTTCAGAAGGAGTTGTTCTTAATCCTATGATAATAATCGGAGTAACCGTAAAGATTATTGTTGTTCCGTTAATTCTGTCAAGATTTCTTCTTATTAAAAAGATATATCCTGTTACGGAAAAAATTCGCGGAAAAATTATTGATTGGGGATTTGCATTAATTATATACACTGCCGTTGCCGTAAACAGAGATTTAATTTTTAATGATTATATAACGGTTCTGAAATCTGTCGGTATTTTGTTTTTAAGCACTTTCGGGACAGGCGTATTTTTCTTGTTTATTCACAGAAAAACTACCGATAAAAAACTGATAATAAGTAAAAATTTAATGCTTACGATAAAAAGTTCCGGTTTTGCAATTGCGGTTACTTTAATTTTATTTGAAGAAAAATCGGCAATACCTGCTGCCGTTATGAGTATTTTTGTATTATTATGGTTAATTACTCTTAATATATACTATTCAAAAAAGAACAGAACTTAAATAAATACATTTTTCACAATTTCGGTTAAAGGATTTTCATTATTCCTTACTGTAATTGTATATCTTTCTTTTAATATTTTCGGTGCATTTGAAACAATAAAACTTTTACCTGTAATGTTCAGAAATTCAATATCATTATAATCATTTCCCAAACCCACAGTTTCCGACATACTTATTTTCAGTTTATTACAAAGATACTTCAAAGAACTTCCTTTATTGACGTTTTTCGGGTATATTTCCATCCAAACTGATTTATTATCAATAGGCGAACTTGCTCTTATTATACTGTATTCGGCAAATTCATCGGTTATTATTTTCACTATATCGTCAACGGGAGAAATTGCTATAAATCTGGAAGCATCGGATAATACAGAGAAACTGCTCAATTCTGTGCTATAATTTTTATAAAGCATATTTAATCTGTCAAAATCGGGATTACAATCCAAAAATCTTTTATAAAAGTACTTATGACTGTCCGGAATTTTATTTCTTACCTGAAAATCTATTTTTAATTCACTTAGCTTTTCGGCAATATATTTAACATCTTCCGAAAGTAAAAAATGAGATATTAATATTTCTTTCGTTTTGAAATTTATGATACCTCCGCCGGCATCAAAAATTAAATAATCAATCGGGAAAGTATTGTTTACAACTTCATGAAAACTAAATAAAGACCTTCCGGTAGCAATTATACGAACAATATCTTTTTTACCTAACTCATATAAAGTCAGCAAATCGTCTTTGCCTACTTTTTTTTCATCGTTTAATAAAGTTCCGTCTAAATCGATTACAACTGCTTTATACATCTGTTTTGTCGGTATTTATTTCTTTGAAATTATTATTAACTTTTTCTTCAAAGTTATTATTTAATTCGTTAAGTTCTTCAACAAATTTGTCTGTTGTTTTATTGTCATAACCTTTTTCTTTCGCTGCTTCCTCCAGAGTTCCCCAAAGCGGTTCGCCGCAAACAATGCAACGAATACTTTTTTTTGATAAATAATTAACGGAAAAAGGATATTTCTCAACTAAATCTTCAATAGTTATGTTTTTTGTAATTTTTTCTTTTTTCATTTTAGTAATTATTGAAATACAAAACTATTAAAGAATTGTTTAATCAAAAATTCATACATAAATTTTATTATTTTTAGCCCGTGAAAAAATTATTACTAATATTATTAATTTTCGCTGTAGCCACTTCTTTTTCTCAGCCAAAAGAAGAATTTGATTTATATTTTAATGCAATATTTTCCGGAAATTATCCTAATGCAAAAAAAATATTACTGAAAATCAAAAGAGAATATCCGGAAAACGTTAAAACAAAATTAATTATTGCCAATTATTACTCAGTGTTATTTGAAACATCCGGAGGAGAAGATAAATATTATAACATTTGCAAAAAATATTCGGATGCGGCTGTTACACAACTGAAAAAGAAAAAAATAAATACAAATAATGATGTGTTCAGAATTATTTCGGCAAAATCCATTCTTTTAAAAATCAGTGTCAAAAAAAAGGAATATTTAAGTGCTGCCAAAAATATGCAATCAATCATAAAATATTTTGAATATGCAACAGAACATCAAGAAAATGAAAGAATGAAATATATTTCAGGTATGTATAATTATTATGTTGAAACTGCAAAAGAAGATTATCCGATTATATATCCGATACTGCTGTTTTACCCAAGCGGAAATAAAAAAGAAGGTCTTAACTCACTCAAAGAATGCACAAACTCATCAGACAAAAAGATGCAAACAAGAAGTTTACACCAACTTGCATTAATTTATTACAAAGACGAAAAAAATGCAGCACTTTCAAAGTATTATTATAAAAAACTTTTAAAATCTTATCCTAAAAACCTTATTTGGCAAACAGAATATTTAAATGCTTTAAAAAAGTTCAATTTAATTGACGACTATCAAAAACAGAAAAAAATTATTAAAAATATATTAATTAAAAATACGTTTTTAACTGAAAAGCAAAAAAAATATTTTTTGCGAAAAGCAGAAATATCACAAGTACAATAGATTTCATTCTTAAATTGAAAAAAACATTAATCCCGTGCAACTTTTTCAAACAGTATGCAGTCTGAAACACGAAAGCAAATGATTGATTTACATCAGATAGTAAAGAAATGCAAAGCATACGACAAAAAAGCACAGAAAGAATTATACGATGTATATTCTCCGGTGTTGTTTGGTATATGTTTGAGATACAGCAAGTCAGAGGCTGAAGCAGAAGATGTTTTACAAGAAGGATTTGTTAAAATATTAACAAAAATTAATGATTTTAAAGATATCGGTTCTTTTGAAGGTTGGATGAAAAGAATAATTGTAAACACAGCGATTTCTTTTTATCATAAAAATAAAAAATATAATGAAACTTATGATATTGATGAAATAACTGAAAAAAATACCGAAAATTATGTGTGGGGAAACGAAGATTTTACAAAAGAGGAGTTGTTAAAGGTTATAAATGATTTACCCGAAGGTTACAGAGTGATTTTTAATATGTACGCAATTGAAGGGTATAAACACAAAGAAATAGCAGAGAAATTAAATATCAGCCATAATACATCAAAATCACAATATTTAAGAGCTAAAGAAAGAATACGAGAAAAATTAGAACAATTGTCAAAAATTAAGATAAAGAATGTCAAGTAAAGAAAATACAGAAAATATATTCAAGAATCAATTTGAATCATTCAAACAAACTCCGCCGAGTTCTGTCTGGAAAAAGATTGAGCGAAAAATGATTTTTAAGCGCTTTTTAAAGTATAAACCCTTAAGTTTAAACTTATGGAATATTATTGGGATTACTGCAATAATTACTTCAACAATTTTAATTACGCAAAATACGACACATAAAATTACAAAAAACCTTTTAACTGAAAAAACAGTTAAAAATGTTATTACAGACAATAATATCAGAAATAAATCAATTGTAATTACCGATGACAAAAAAGAAACTGCAGAAAAAACAAATACCGAAAAAAAGATAACTCAAATTAATAATGCTTTTAATAATAAATCAGAAAATCAAATTTCGGACAAAAACGAAATTGAAGTTATTTCCGGCAATCTTCTGAAAGAAAATTACACAAATTCAGAATTAAAATCAAACAACGAGGGGAAAATAAATGTGAAATTAGCCGAACCTCATTCCGAATTCTCAGTAAGTACTGAAAGTGCTTGTGAACCTGCCGCAATTACATTTTTAAATGAATCCGAAAATTGCGACTCGTTTCATTGGAATTTCGGAAACGGAAAAACTTCATCTCAAAAAAATCCGACTTTTGTGTTCAGTACTGCCGGAACATATACTGTTACGCTTACCGTAACTTCCGGCAGTGTTTCTGATTTTATGAGTAAAAAAATTACAATTTATCCTAAACCTAATGCCGATTTTGAAATCGGAAATAAGAATAAAAACTTGTACAATAATGATAAAATAATATTCTTAAATAACAGTTCGGGTTATTCCAAGTGCATTTGGAATTTCGGAGATAACAATACTTCTGCATACACAAACCCTGAACACACATATGAAAATGCAGGCAATTATAAAGTTTCATTAATTAGTATTTCAGATAAAAGATGTGCCGATACAGCATACATAAGTAATGTGTCGATACAAGATTTAAAATATAAAATCAATTTTCCTACGGCTTTCAGTCCGGATAAAAGCGGTCAAAATAACGGATACTGGAAAAATTCTTCTTATACGAATACCATTTTCCACCCTGTTGTAAACACTGAAGTTTCAAAATACCGTCTCAGAATTTTTAATAAATACGGAACTTTAATTTTTGAAAGTACCGATATAAATATTGGCTGGAACGGTTTTTACAAAAATTCTCCCGCATCTTCAGAAGTATATGTTTGGGAATGCAGCGGAAAATTTGAAGACGGCAAACTTTTTAAGAAAACCGGTAATTTAACTTTACTGTACCTTCGAAACCAATAATTTTTTCAATACCTGTTTTAAGAAGTCGCAATATTTTGCGGCTTTTTTTTATCCGATATCACTCAATTTCTTTAAAATATCATATTGTAAAACAGTCATTTTTTTACCGTTTATTGCAATAACTTTGTCAGCTTTAAATTCAGATAAAATCCTTACGGCATTTTCCATCGACATTGAAGAAAGTTCCGCTAACTCTTTACGCGTCATCCCGATATTAAATTCTTTAGAATTATAAATTTCATCAGCTAAATAAAGCAAAGTATCTGCCAATCTGCCTCTTAAATGTTTTCTGCTGATATCACTGATTTTTTTATAGAAATAATTTCCGGAATTACTTATTGTTTTAGTCAGCTCATATAAATAAGCAGAATTTTTTTGTGCCAAACCCCTTAAATGATCGGAATTTATCATACAAACCATCGTATCATCCATTGCTGCAATAGAATATTTATATGTTTTGTCGCCGAACAATGTCTGCAAATCAATATATTCTCCGGCTTTTATTAATTTTAAAATGAGATTTTTCTTCCCTTCAATATATAATTTTACCGTACCTTTCGCCAAATACAAAGCATGTGTTGCATCTGTTCCCTGCTTGCAAATTGTTTCTCCTTTTTTAAAATTAATAATCGTACAGTTATTTTGAATTGATTCTATATCTGCATCTTCTAACAAATTCAAATATTTCCATTTGTAAGGACACTGTAAACAACTTTGAGGTTTAGATATTTTAGCCATTTTATTTTATTTTTCTGCAAATATAATAATTTTTATCTGTCATCATAACTTTTTTTGTTATATAACAATGTTATTTATGCTATTAAAAACACATATAAATATCCGGACAGTTTTATTAATATATACCTTTGCCGTGTATTAATTTTAAAATAATAAATAAAGATGAAAAAACTTCTGATATTAGGTGCCGGAACCGGCGGAACAATAATGGCAAATAAAATGCGAAAAGTTCTTGAAAGAGATGAATGGGAGATTACTATAATTGATCAATTCAAAACACATTATTACCAACCCGGATTTCTATTTATCCCGTTTGGTTTTTACACAAAACAAGATGTTATAAAATCAAAATCAGACTTTATTCCGATTGGTGTAAATTTTATTCAGTCGAAGATTGATAAAGTTGACGGAGACAACAATAAAGTTATTTTACAAGACGGAGAAGTCTTAAATTATGATTTTTTAGTAATTTCAACAGGGGTTCGAATTGTTCCTGAAGAAACACCGGGATTAAAAGATAAATTATGGCACAAAAATGTGTTTGATTTTTATACCATTGAAGGGGCAATGGCATTAGCCGAATTTTTCAAAACTTGGAAAGGCGGTGAATTGGTTCTGAACATTGCTGATAATCCTATTAAATGCCCGGTTGCACCCCTGGAATTTGTTATGTTTGCAGATGCTTTTTTTATTGACAGAGGCATACGCGACAAAGTCAACATTACATTTGTTACACCAATGGAAGGGGCATTCACAAAACCCAGAGCATCAAAAGTTTTGGGAGGTATGTTAAAAGAAAAAAACATTAACGTTGTTCCCGACTTTTATTTGGAAAGTGTTGATAATGATAAAAAAGTTATTCGTTCATACGATGAAAAAGAAGTTCCGTTTGATTGTCTTGTTACCATTCCCGTACACATGGGTGACAGCATGGTTAAAAGAAGCGGATTAGGAGATGATATGAATTTTGTTTTAACAGATAAATTTCATCTTAATTCAACAAAATTTGATAATATTTTCGTTATCGGAGATTCGGCAAACCTTCCTACTTCTAAAGCAGGTTCTGTCGTGCATTTTGCATCTGAAGTCGTTACCGAAAATCTTATGTGTGCAATTGAAGGAAGACCGTTAACCGCAAAATTTGACGGGCACTCAAACTGTTACATCGAAACAGGCCACGGAATGGGAGCACTCATTGATTTTAATTATGATACAGAACCCTTACCCGGATCATTCCCTTTCCCCGGCATAGGTCCTTTCGGATTATTAAAAGAAACCAGAATGAATCATTACGGTAAACTGATGTTCCGTTGGATGTATTGGCACATCTTACTGAAAGGAAAAGAAATGCCGATTCCTTCAGAAATGTATATGGCAGGTAAAGAAGTATAATTCATTTATTTAATCTTAAACACAAATAATATGTCAGATAACAATATTCAAGAGCAAATAAATGATTTAAACCGCAAAATGGATATCATTCTTGAAGAAATGTTTGCTCAAAGAAACAGCAGAATTGAAAAAGAAGATTTGATAAAGGATGTTTCAATTGTCGGTAAGGATATGTTTGCTCATACCGTAACGGTTTTAGACCAGGCCGGAGTTGATTTCGACGGCGAAGCTCTTACGGCACTGTTAATAAAACTTGTCAGAAATATCGGTACATTCAACCAAATGATGGACTCACTCGAAAGTGTTACGGATTTTATGAAAGATGTATCCCCGATTATAAACCAAGTAGGACTTGATGCTATTGCAAAATTTTCGGAATTTGAAGAAAAAGGTTATTTAGATTTCTTTAAAGAACTTATGAGTATCAGCGATAATATAGTAACACACTTTTCGACAAAAGATGTAAGAGATTTGGCAGATAATATTGTTTCAATTCTTGAAACAGTTAAAAATCTGACACAACCGGATATGATGGGTGCAATAAATAATGCACTTACGGTTTTCAAAAGTATGGATACCGAAAATATTCCGGAATACTCTATGTGGAAAGCTTTCAGAACTATGCAAACTCCCGAAATGAAAAAAAGTATCGGATTTATGATTACATTCTTAAAAAATCTTACAACAACTATGAATAAAGAAAAAAATAATTAATTAATAACCAGTAAAATTAAAAATTATGGTACAAAAAGAATATGCAGGAAAAGTGATTGAATTAGATGATAACGGTTATTTTACAAATCCGGATCAATGGACCAAAGAAATGGCAAAAGAAATGGCAAAAGAAAACGGTGAAGAACTGACCGATAAGCACTTTGAAGTCCTAGAATTTATCAGAAAAAAAATAAAATCCGGAGAAAGTCTGACGATACGATCAATCGGAAAATCCGGTATCACAGACATTAAAGGATTTTATAAATTATTTCCGGGTGCACCGTTAAAAAAAGCAACATTATATGCCGGTGTTTCAAAACCCTCAAGTTGCGTTTAATTATACATTAAAAAACTAAAATTATGGCAGAAGAAGTTAAACACCCTTTAAAAAAGGTATTAATGATTTGTGCAAAAGGCTCATTAGAAGATGTGCTTGCAACATTAGTTATGGCAAACGGTGCCGTAATGGAAGGTATTGAAACAAAAGTATTTTTTACCTTTTTCGGATTAGACGGTATCACAAAAAAACGTATGAATAAATTACATACGGCAGCCGTCGGAAATCCGGCTATGAGAATGCCCGGAGGATTACCGTTTCCGACTTGGCTCGGAAGTATCCCCGGAGTTGAAGCCGGTGTATCGGCAATGATGAAAAAACAAATTGAAGACTTAGACATTCCGCGAATTGATGAATTTCTGGAGATGATTGTTGCCGGCGGCGGTGAAATCTTTGCTTGTAAATTGGCTGTTGATATGTTTAAATTAAAAAGAGAAGATTTGGTTGATGAAGTAAAAAACATAATTACCATCGGGGAATTTTACGAAATGGCTGACGGATTACAAACTCAGATAATTTTTACTTAATTCCAATCATTTCCGTAAAATTAAAGTCCTCTTTTTGAGGACTTTTTTTATTTATATAAGTAATTTTTCAAGAATGCACGAAATTAATTTTTATTTCTATTTTTGTAAAGATAAATTTTTATTAACCATATAAATAAAATATTATGTTTAAAGGTCACCCAAAAGGATTATATGTTGCATTTTTTGCAAATATGGGCGAACGTTTCGGATTTTATACTATGATGGGTATTTTGGTATACTATCTTACGGCAAAATACGGTTTAACACCCACAAAAGCCGGTATTATATACAGTATTTTTTATGCTTCAATCTATGGTCTCGCACTTGTAGGAGGAATTTTTGCAGATAAAACAAAAAATTATAAAGGTGTTATTTTTATCGGACTGATTACGATGCTTGCCGGTTATGTACTGATGTCGTTACCGGGTTTGGGTTTGGCTTTTACAATTTTTGCACTTTTTGTTATAGCATTCGGAAACGGCTTATTTAAAGGAAATCTTCAAGCTGTTGTCGGTCAACTTTATGACAATGAAAAATACGAGCATTTGAGAGATTCAGCTTTCAGTGTTTTTTATATGGGAATTAACATAGGTGCTTTATTTGCTCCGCACGCTGCTTCGGGCATCATCAATTGGTTCATAAACCGACAAGGATATGAAAGAAATGATTTGCTGCCTTCTCTAATCCATAAATTTAATGAAGGAACTCTTACTGCAGTAGAAAAAATTGATTTGCAGTCAATTGCAAATAAAGTATCTCATACTGCAATTACGGATTTGGCTACTTGGACACATCATTACTTAGAAATTTACAGTACCGGGTTTAATTATGCTTTCGGAGTCGCCGGTTTAACAATGGTGTTTTCATTCCTTGTTTATGTCTTCTTTAAAAAGATGTTACCTGATGTTAAAAAAGAAATTGCCAGCGGAAAACGTGTGATTGAAATTTCGAAAGAAGAAACAAAACAACGCCTTACAGTTCTTTTCTTAGTTTTTGCCGTTGTTATTTTCTTTTGGGTGTCATTTCACCAAAACGGATTAACAATGACATTATTTGCCAAAGATTATACAGTTCAGGAAGTCGGGAAAGGTTCTTTTTTACTCTTTAACGTTTGGTCTCTGGTGTCTATGATTATCGGGTTCTACGGTCTTATTACACTTTTAGGCAAAAGAAATTCAAAAACAGGAAGAATTATCGGCGGATTATTTTTTATAGGCGGTGTTGCTGCAACCTATTATATGTACACTACATTTAAAGATATTAATCCGTTCTCACCGGAACTGTTCCAACCTTTTAATCCTGCATTTATTGTTATTTTAACACCGATTGTAGTCGGATTATTTGCTTGGCAGAGAAAACGAAAAAAAGAATCTTCTACACCTAAAAAAATCGGTATCGGAATGATACTTACATCGACAGCATTTTTAGTTATGTTAATAGGTTCTTTAAGTTTACCGGCATTTAAAGATTTAACTCCGGAATCTCCTCGTGTAGGTGTACAGTGGTTAATAAGCACTTATTTTATTTTAACCGTTGCCGAATTATTCCTGAGTCCTATGGGTTTATCTTTTGTTTCAAAAGTATCACCTCCTAAATATCAGGGAATTATGCAAGGTGCTTGGCTCGGAACAACTGCCGTAGGAAACTTATTTCTTTGGGTGGGAAGTTATTTCTACGAAAGGATACAAATTTGGCAGGTTTGGTTAATTTTTGTTATATTAACTATAATTGCTGCCGGATTTATTTTTTCTATTATGAAGAAACTTGAAAAAGTCGCAAAATAAAATTAGTAAAGAAATCTGATAAAAAAAGTCGCACATTAAAATGTGCGACTTTTTTATTAAGTAAAACATTAGTATTTGAAAGAATAATTATTTCAATATCCCTTTTGAAATAACAAGTCGTTGAACTTGATTAGTACCTTCATATATTTGACATAATTTTGCATCGCGCATCATTTTTTCTACACCGAAGCTTCTTGTATAACCGTCACCGCCCATCACTTGAACAGCGTCAGTAGTAACTTCCATTGCAACATCTGAAGCATAATATTTTGCCATTGCCGAATAAGTTCCGGGAGTTTTAAGACCTTGTTCATAATACCAAGCAGCTTTCCATGTCATTAATCGGGCAAGTTCCACTTTGGTTGCCATTTCTGCCAACATAAACGAAACGCCTTGATTTGCCGTTACCGGTTTCCCGAATTGAATTCTGTTTTTTGCCCAATCTCTTGAAATTTCAAATGCCGAACGTGCAATACCGACACTTAATGCAGCAACACCGGTTCTTGTTCTGTCAAAAGTTTTCATTCCGATTAAAAAGCCCTCTCCTTCTCTTCCGAGTATATTTCCTTTTGGTAATTCAACATCATGAAATTTGATTTCACTTTGTACGGAACCTCTTTGTCCCATTTTATCTAATCGAGAAACAATTTCAACACCCGGAGCATCCGTCGGGACAATAAAACAAGATAAACTCCTTGCTCCTCTTTCGGGATCTGCTTGTGCAAATACGGTCATATAAGTTGAAACTTCACCATTGGTTATAAAGCGTTTATGCCCGTTTAAAATATATTTATCACCTTTTAAAATAGCATTAGATTTAATTCCTGCTACATCGGAACCGGCATTAGGCTCTGTTAAAGCATATGCTACAGCAGCTTTCTTTTCAACTATCTCTCCCATAAATTTTTTAAGTTGGTCATCAGTCGCAGCAATTACCCACGGAGTTAAAGCAAGCATATTTGCATCAATACTGATACCGATACCGGCACAAGCTGCTCCGAGTTCTTCCGAGCCTAATTGAGCATCAAAAATATTTAATCCTTCTCCTCCGAATTTTTTCGGTATTTGAGAATTCATTAAACCGGCATCATATGCTTTTTTTACAACTTCCCACGGAAATTCACCGGATAAATCGTATTTTGCTCTAACCGGTTTAATAACATTTTCAGCAAAATCTCTGTATTTTTCAATTACTGCCTGTTGTTCTTTTGTCAATGAAAAATCTACCATAATAATCTGTTTTTTAGTAATTTATTTAATTTTATTATCTGTTTTTTTCTATAATTTCTTGAAATGCAGGAACTTTCATTTCATCATATTTATCATAATGAATAGCTGATTTAATCAATATTCCTTCAGGAATATGATTAACAAGAATATCCCATTTTTCTTTGTTTAACGATTTTACAAAGAAAGCAAAAGAATGCGAAAATGCGTTTGCAGGTAAATATTTAAAATACATATCTGCAATAGCTTTTAACATCTCAATGTATGGTTGCAAATCTGTTGTTGTTGATTCTTCTTCACTGTCGATCCAAACAATTGCAACTTTAGCAATTGATTCTCTCTCAAGCATATCTGTTTTTATTAATAATTCAATATCAAAAGCAAATTTCTTTTCAATATTATTTAAAATTATTTTTCTTACAACATCAGCTTTAAAAGCTTTAAATCCGCATTGTGTATCTGTAATATAATTTAATCGGCGAATCATTCGCTTCCACAAATAAATAAAAAGTTTGCCGCGTTTATCACGTGTTCCTTTCTTAATAACAACCGACAAATCTTCTCTTCGAGAGGCAACAGCTGCAAATTTGCCTTCATTTATTACAGGTTCTGCCAATAAACCGATTTGCCCCAAATGTGTTGATAAATCAGCATCGGTATAAATAATAATATGATTTTTTATATTTCGTTCTGCTGCGTACCACATCCCGTATTCAACAGCTCCGCCTTTTCTGCTGTCATCGGCAGTTTGCAATCCGTCTGCAATTTTTAAATTATTATCAATTGCATCCTGCAAGTATAATACCTTTACATTATCTTCGGAATATCTTTCTTTTAAAACTTTTTCTGCAATTTTACCGCTGTTCTCGGGGCATCCGTCATCCACAACCAACATATCCCAAGAAATATTCGGAAACTTACCGGTAAGATTTTCTAATTGCTTAATTTTTCGAATTAAAAAATCTTCTCCGTTCGGATGTTCTTCTTTTGTCAAAATTCGATTATTTTCTTTATAAACAGCAAAAACAATCGTAAAATGAACTCTTTGCTTAATTTCTGAAATATATTTTTTTGATATTGCAATCTTAATTGCCGAGTAAACTAAAATACTGTATTTTTTTTTATTTTTTGCGGTTTCTTTTTCGAGAGTTTTCAGATCCTCTGAAGAAGTCGCTTTTAAGAACAATTGTTCAGCCAATTGTTCAATCTCCGAAGATTGAAGTTCATCGGTTAAATCAATTTCCGTTGATTGATATTTTTCTTCGAAAGCTTTTATTATATCTGAAAAATCCATTTATTTAATTAGCGATGCTAAATTAAAAAAATTTAATTTATTTATGCAAGCATAACTATTTTATTAGGAATAAATTGTTAAAATCAATTTTCGCCTGCCCCCGGAATTTCGGAATTCACACAAATAAATACCCTGCCATGTTCCGAGATTTAAAGAACTTTCAGTAATGGGAATTGTAACAGAATTACCTAACAGACTTGCTTTTATATGAGCAGGCAAATCATCGGCACCTTCAAAAGTATGTGAATAATAAGATTTATTTTCCGGAACAATTTTATTAAATACTTTTTCAAAATCTTCACGTACGGTATAATCAGCATTTTCGTTCAAAGTTAAACCGGCAGAAGTATGTTTTATAAAAATATTAAGCAAGCCTGTTCTCGGTAAATCCGGTAACTCTGAAATAATATTATTTGTTATTAAATGAAATCCTCTTTTTAAAGAAGGGACTATAATTTCTTTTTGATAAATCATCTGTTTTATTTTAATCTGTTCTACAATAATTTAAAATTAAAACAGTTTATTTAAATAACAAAATTCAGGGCATGTTTTTTAAAAAACTATTAATTTTAATCTTAATTTCTTTTTTTCCTCTCCTATTTTTTTCTCAAACCGTAAAAATACACGGAACTGTAAAAGATGAAAACAATATAGACTTACCTTACGTTAACATTTTTACAAAAGATAATAAAATTCAGGATGTATCGGACTCTTCGGGCAGATTTTCGATTACGGTTCCTTCAAAATACAAATTTCTCTATTTTCAATTTCAGAATGACGAACCGGTACAAGTTAAAATTCCTGCAAACGAAAGCAGTTTTAAAATGAACATTACACTCGGAGCAACAAATAAAATCGAAGATGTTGTTATAGAGGCTGATAAAGTTAATGCAACAGGTATCATTTCCGTTGAAGCAAAAATATCTGAAGTATTACCGTCAATTTCCGGCGGCATTGAAAGTTTGATAAAAACAGAACTCGGAGTTTCGGGGGCAAGAAACGAATTAAGTTCAAAATATTCGGTCAGAGGCGGAAGTTTTGACGAAAATTTGGTTTATGTAAACGGTATTGAGATATACAGACCGCAATTAATAAGAGCCGGTCAACAGGAAGGATTAAGTTTTATAAATCCGTCGATGGTTTCGGAAGCAAAATTCTCATCAGGAGGTTTTGAGGCAAAATACGGCGGAAAATTATCTTCGGTACTGGATATCACCTATAAACATGCTTTAAAAAATGAGTTTTCGGCATCAGCAAGTTTACTCGGAGGCTCATTATTCTATCAGAGATTAAGCAAAAATAAAAAACTGAGTATTCTCTCCGGATTGCGTTATAAAACAACAAAATATTTACTTAATTCTTTGGAGACTTCCGGCGATTATAATCCCCGATTTATAGATTTTCAAACTTACATAAGTTATATTATTAACCGCAAATATGATATTCGCTTTTTAGCAAATATGTCAGACAGTAGATTTAATTTTATTCCGAAAAGCGGTGTTACAAATTTCGGAAGTATTGAGAAATTACTTTCTTTAAATGTCTATTATACCGGACAAGAAACAGACCAGTTTTACTCAAATACAGCTGCGTTGTCTTTTAATTTCCATCCTGATAAAAATTTAAATTATTCTTTCAACTTATCAGCTTATTCAGCAAATGAAAGTGAGAAATTTGATATTATAGGTTTTTACGATTTAAACCAATTAAACAATGATATCGGAAGTGATAATGCCGGAGACAGTATTCTGAATCTCGGTAACGGTGCTTACATGCAACATGCACGTAATTGTTTATTAATAAGTGGATTACAAGTAACACATTCCGGTTATTTTAAAAAAAATAATCATTATTTCAATTGGGGTATAATTTATAAGCACGATTCGATTAATGATAAAATTGATGAATGGAATTTATTGGATTCTGCAAGTTATTCAATTCCTCAAAACAAAGAAAAATTAGACATTTTTGAAAATATAAAATCTAAAAATAAAATATTGAACAATCGCTTTACGGCATATTTACAAGACAAATATCTCATTCAAGATTATTTGATGCAATATGAATTTATAGGCGGACTGCGAGTTCAATATAATACCTTGGCTCATGAAACTCTTTGGAGTCCGCGTATTGCCATAGCTGCAAAATCACTCGGAAAGAACAAACATGTATTCAGGTTTTCTTCGGGAATTTATTATCAACCGGTTTTTTATCGTGAAATACGAAAATTTGACGGCAGTATTGCTGCTGATAAAACCGCTCAAAAATCTGTTCATTTTGTTTTGGGTCATCAGTTTCAGTTTCATGCGTTAGGCAGAAATATGAAACTTTATACCGAAATATATTATAAAAAGTTGAATAATATTATCCCGTTTGAAATGGATAATATTCGAGTTAAATATTATGCCGATGTAAGAACTTCCGGATATGTAAAAGGTATTGACACTAAAATTCGCGGTGATTTTGTTCCCGGAATTGATTCGTGGTTCAGTTTATCTTTCCTTAAAACAGAAGAGAAAATTACTGATTTCAATAACGATACATCTTTTTACATCCCTCGTCCGACCGATCAAAGAGTTACTGCAAATCTGTTTGTTCAAGATTATTTACCCGGCAACAAACGCTTTAAAGTATTTATGAATTTTGTATTCGGTACCGGTTTTCCTTTCGGTGAACCTAAAAACATAGAAGAAAAAGCAGAATACCGTTCTTTTTCATACCAAAGAGTTGATTTAGGTGCATCTGCCGTGCTGATAAATGAGAACAAAAAATATCAAAATAAATTCTTTAATTATTTTAAATCCGTATGGCTTACTGTAGAAGTTTTTAATATGTTAGATATCGAAAATACCATTTCATATCGGTGGATACATGTTGTGCCGAATTCTTCAATTGCCGTAAATAACATAAACAATAATTTTCCGGTACCGTACAACTTAACGGGAAGACGTTTTAATTTAAAATTGTCAATAAAAATTTAAGCATTTCATTTGATTATATTTTCATATTTTTTTCTACTTTCGGGTTTTATAATTTATGAAAATTATTTCTGACAATCCATGAGTTTTATATACCCGACATTTTTATTTGCACTGTTTGCCGTTTTGATTCCCGTAATCATTCACTTATTCAATTTCAGAACATACAAAACAGTTTATTTCAGCAATGTTAGATTTTTGAAGAATATAAAACAAGAAACAAAATCAAAATCTAATTTAAAACACCTGATAATATTGTTGATGCGAATTCTTACAATTGCCGCATTGGTTTTTGCTTTTGCCCGACCTTATATACCCGAAAAAAATCAGAATACGGATATTTCCGAAAACAGAATCGGAATTTATATTGATAATTCATTTAGCACCGAAGCCGAAAATAAATACGGAAACATTCTTGAAACCGAAAAGAAAAAAGCTGTTGAAATTGCAAATGCTTACCCCGAAGATGTTAAAATTTTATTTCTGACAAATAATTTCAGTCTGAAGCATCAGCATTTTGTGTCCAAAGAACAATTCAGAGATTTTATTAATGAAACCAAAGTAAGTCCTCTTGTCAGGAAAATAAGTTCGGTTACAGATAAAATAAATACAATTTTCAAAGGGATTAAAAAACCTCGCAGAAATTATTTAATATACATTATTTCTGATTTTCAAAAAACAAGTTCAAATATTGAACAAATACATAATGACAGTACTCAAAAAATTATATTCGTTCCGGTACCTGCCGAAAAAACAGCTAATCTTTTTATTGATTCAGTATGGTTTGAAAGTCCGAACAGACCTGTGAATCAAAATGATATATTAAATATACAAATTACAAACACATCTGATGACGCCTACAGACAAATACCACTTAAATTATTTATTAATGACAGTTTAAAAGCGGCAGAAAGTTTTAATATTGATGCACATTCTGAAAAAATAAAAACAATAAATTTTACGAATAACACAACAGGAATTGTTAACGGAAGAGCAGAAATTACAGATTTTCCGGTAACTTATGATAATCGTTTTTATTTCAATTATAATTTAACAGATACAAGCAAAATTCTGATTATAAGAGAAAATAACAAACTTAACAAATATATAAATACTGTTTTTTCAGGTTTAAATTATGCATCATTAAAAACTGTGTCCGTAAGAAACACTCATTTAATAAATTTTAGTGATTTTAATGTGATAATATCTGACGGTTTGCAACAAATTTCTGACAAGTTAAATGAGAATTATATAAATTTTGTGCAAGACGGCGGAATTTTAATTATTTTCCCAAAAATAAACTGTAATACAAGATCGTATAATAAATTCTTCAACGAAGCAAACTTAAATTTCATAACCGGATTCGATACCGTAAAAATTGATGCCGATAAAATAAATTACAACAGCGAAATTTTAAAAAATGTATTCAGGAAGAAAGAAACAAATTCGGAAATGCCTTACGTTCTGAAAAGAGTTATATTCAGCAATTTAACAGATATTGACGAAGACGTTATTTTGTACTCGGAAAAAAATGACAAATTGATAAGTGCTGCAAACTTCGGCAGCGGAAAGATATTTATTTTTGCACAAAGTGCTGATGAAAAATCCGGAAATTTGGTTATGCATCCTTTATGGGTTTCTTTACTTTACAATATGGTTTTTTACAATACTTCCGGAAAAAACATTTATTACACCATAGGAAATGATGTTGTTATTCCGATAAAAAATCAAAATGACAATACAGATAATATTTTTCATATTACAAACAATACAACAGATATTATCCCGCAAGTTATCAGGACAGGAAATTCTTTCAGTAAAATATTTATTAACAACATGATAGAAACAGCCGGTCATTTTAAAATACGATATAACAACAAAGTTGTCGGCGGAATATCCTTAAATTACAATCGAAAAGAATCGGATTTATCGCATTTTACAAACGATGAATTAAAGAAATTCTCTGTTGATTTTTCCGACAAAAACATTTTTGTTATTGATACAAACAGGGGACTTTCAAAAGAGGCACTATTAAATAAAAATTACGGCATTCGACTATATAAATATTTTTTGTTTGCTGCATTATTATTTATTGCTTTAGAAATAATTTTTATCAAACTTTTAAAATAAAATATGAACAAATATATACTTCCGCTTATTCTGATTCTAAGCATTTCCGTAAAATCATTTTCGCAAAATATTGACAGTTTAATTTTTTTCGATTATAAAATAATTCCTCATCAGTATCAATATAAAGGAACAAAAGTTGAAGAAATTTCCGGAATTGAGTATTCAGGAACACCGGAAAAATATTATTTATTGCCGCAATCCGATTTTGCACCGCATTACTTCCTTTGCACCATTGAAGAACACAGTAATCAAATTTCTTGGTATCTTGACAGTGTTATTAATCTAAACGCAAAAAGTTTCGACGGCGAATCCGTAAGGTTTAATAAAAAAGATAAATCAATTTATCTGTCAGAAGAGCTTAAAAAACAATCATTTATTAAAAAAACAGATTCTTCGGGAAACTTAAGAACAATTTTGAAATCGGACAGTATGCAGAAATTTAACAGAGGTTGGGAAGGTATTTGTTTTGACACTAATTACAATAATCTTTTTATTTCTCTGGAACAGTCATATAATAAGCCGATTACTGATATTTTAAAATTAAATTTATCAACTGGAAAAATTGATACTTTTAAATATGAATTAGATGTATTACCTAATGACACAAAAAATGATAACGGTATTACAGAAATTTTATGTATAAATGACAGCACACTTATTGTTTTAGAACGTGATTGGCAAAAAAGTACAAAACACGCTTCCGTAAGAGTTTACAAAACTGAAATTAATTACAAAACAAAAAAAGCAGTTAAAACTAAATGCTTATTTAATTTTGACAATTTATATTTCAAACCGGATAATGTTGAAGGAATGACTTTTAATGCCGACCGGTCAAAAATTATTTTTATTACCGATGATAATAAAAGCAAACATCAGCAAACACAAATTATTTGTTTTACAATAAAATAAATGTTAAGCCGAAATGCCGTAAGAATATTTTCCCATAACTTGTGTAACGGTATTATCATCGGTTTCTATTGTATAATTCCAAGTAATTTCAGTGTAATCATCCGAAATCAATCCCGTTCCTTTAAACACTTGATTGCCAACGGCTTGTTCCGGAATCTCAAGTGTTAAATCCTGATTTACAATTACATAAACAGACAAATCATTTCCTATTTTATGGAAATTATTAATTAATACTTGTTTTGAATTTGTTCCATCCGGAGAAATAACGGCATTAAAATCAACATTATAACCGTCTTCGTCCATTAAACAATTCCACTCACGAGAAATATTATCAATTATTTCTTTTTCGCTTACAGGTTGTGCGGGTTCATCAATGCAAGAAGATAATGACAAAAACAAAATAACAATCGGAAATAAAATTTTATAAAGTTTCATTGCAGTAAGGTTTTAAGTTCAATTATAATAAACATCAAAATCAGTGCCTAAATAAGTTTAAAAATCAACAAGTTCTGTAACTTCTACATCATAAACTAATGCCGAACGAGCAGGAATTTTTTTCATATCCCCTACTAAACCGTATGCCAAATACGGAGGTAAAATAAATTTTGCTTTTTCGCCTACACGCATCATTAAAAATCCTTTACCTAAACCTGTTTCTTTTCCCGAACTTCCGATTTTCATTTGTTCAATTCCGTCCTTTTCTGAAGAATAACAAACAGTACCGTCTAAAAGTTCAATTTTGTATTTATAACGAATAATATCACCGTTTTGTAACTTTTTGCCGTCAGATTTTTTATAAATATCGTACCACAACCCGTCAGGTGTTATCTTCATTTTAAAATTGTGCCGGTCAACATAACTTTGAATTAATTCGCTGTCTCGTTGTACCAAAAATTGATTGGCTTTTATTAAACTGTCCTGAATAAAACGTTTTTGGACTCTCGGTTGAGTTGTAACATCCTCATTATTACAGGCAACAATCAAAAAAACAAATACGGTTAAAAAATAAATAATTCGTTTCATTGTTTAATTTTCAGAAAAATAATCTTTTACAGAACTTAAAATATAATCTTCAACCTCCTCGTAAGGTTTATAAATTCTGCCGCCCGCAGCATTTTTATGTCCGCCGCCATTAAAATATTTTCTTGCCAGTAAATTTACGTCATAATCCCCTTTAGAACGTAAAGATAACTTTACAAAATCATCTTGTTCAATTGCAAGTACCGAAACATTTATATCGGAAACAGACAAAGGCATATTTACGATACCCTCATGATCTCCGTCCCTGAAATCAAATTCATTCAATTCTTTTTCAGAAATTAACATATAAGCAAACTTATAATCTGAAACCGCTTTCATTTTTTTATAAAGCAAATAACCTATAAGTTTTAAACGTTTTAAAGAAAAGTTATTGTTTACTTTTTCATAAATAGCGTCTTTATCAATTCCGAATGACAGAAAATTACTTACAATTTCAAAAGTTTCGGGACGAGAAGAATTTACGCTGAAATTCAAAGTATCAGTCATAATTCCGGTAAACAAGCAGGTCGCAACATTTTTATCTGTATATTCCGAAAATCCGAGCATATTTATAAATTCATACACAATTTCGGAAGCCGAACTCACTTTCGTATCGGAAAAAATAAATTCGGCATCGTCGGAAGGTTGCGGATGGTGGTCTAACATAATTTTTATCGCTTCTGAATTTTTAAGAGCTTCGGCAGCATTTTCCGTTCTGCTTACAGCATTAAAATCAACAAAAAAGATAATATCCGCTTTTTCTATAACTTTATCTGTCAGCCCTTTCTCATAAATCAAAATATCATCTGCTCCGGGCATCCATTCCAAATATTCGGGCATATTTGAAGGCATCATTACGGTTACATCGTAACCAGCATTTTTCAATAAATGAGCTAAACCCAATGAACCGCCCAAACTGTCGCCGTCAGGATTATGATGCCCCGAAATTAATATACTCTTATCCTTGATAAGAATTTCTTTTATCTTATTTTTAAAATCTTTTGTCAGAATTTTCACGGTATAATTTTTATGTTGCAAATATAAATGAATATCTCTATTATTTATTCAGTTTTAATTATTCGCTATAAATATTACTTTTGTATTTTAAATTTAAAAAAGAAAAAATGGGAAATATTACATTAACAATGATTAAACCTACTGCCGCAAAAAAAGGATTTACGGGAAAAATATTAGAAAAAATAACAGACGGCGGTTTCAGAATTCAGGCAATAAAAATGTTCAGAATGAGCAAAGCCGATGCCGAAAAATTTTACGAAGTTCATAAAGAAAGACCTTTTTACGGTGAATTAACCGACTTTATGAGTTCAGGCAGGACCCATTGTTGCCGCAGTTTTAGAAAAAGAAAATGCCGTTGAAGATTATCGAAAATTAATAGGTGCCACCAACCCTAAAGACGCAGCCGAAGGAACAATCAGAAAGCTATATGCTACTGATATACAGGCAAATGCCGTTCACGGTTCGGACAGCGATGAGAATGCCGAAATTGAAGCATCTTTCTTTTTCTCAAAAAGAGAACGTTTTAATAAAGACGGAAATATTATTTAGTTTAACAAACAAAAAAACATTCTTTCAAATACAGTCAAGATTTCAATTCGAAAATATCGGAAATATAATAGTTATGTTTTAAAATAATATTGAACAATGAAAAAAGATATAAGCAAATTATTTAACTTACTTGAACAGTTTAAGAAAAACCTTAATGATATTAAACTAAAAGAGGAGCTCTCACAAGTGCTGGATACTTTTTTCGCACAAAAGCATAAACCGATTGAAGATATTAATAAACTTAATGATGTGTTTTCAAAAATACCGGATAACCAGTTTGTTGTCGATAGGTTACGTTTGAATATTGAACTGAAAAAGGAAGAAAAAATTGAACACTATAAAAAACTTTTTGTCGATAAATACGGAAGTAATTTAATTGATGACAAAAACTATGAGAATTTAAGCAATTTAATTTATTTCTTGGGTTTATTGGATGAGTCAGTTGCTTTTGAACTGATAGTTGAAATTATTAATATTCTTAAATTTAAATCAGTTAACAAAGAATATATCCCATTCTTAGAAGGATATAAACTTATAATTGAAGAAAAATATACTCAAGCAATTAAAGAATTTGATAAAGCAACCGATATAGATAATAATTTTTGGTATGCCTTTCTGTATATTGCCTATACATACTTTGCTACAAAAAAATATAGAATAGCTATAAGCTATTTTCACAAAACACTTGAATTTACTGAAGATATTCAGAAAGACTTTTTTGTGACAATTTTCCTATATTTGGCTGAAAGTTATTCTTTAATCAAGGACTACAAAAACACAGTAAAATTTCTTAAGAAGAGTTTAAATATAAAAACCGATATTGCCCATGTTAATAATTTAATGGGGTATAGTTTATATAAATTAAAAATGTATAATGACGCATTATTCTACCTTGACAAAAGTATTGAGTTAGGAAAGGACGGTTTATACCCTTATTGGAATAAAATAAGAGTATATAAAATTACCGGTGAATTTAATAAGGCATTGGAAGTAATAGAAATTTTAAAGACTAAAACAAAAAGTAAAAAATTATTACAAAATGAAATTGATTCAATAAATAAACTTAAAAAGAAACATAAAAAAAGGATAGAACCATCAAAGGTAAACCTTGTTCTTGAGAGTGAGAAGATTATTGAAGATGAAAAAGAAATAACTTTTGTTCCTTCTCCTTTGAATAAAAAGACATCCGGTATTCAATTGGAATTAGAAGAAATTTTAGAAGACTTATTAGAAATCAGATTACAAAAAAATAAGCAAACTTTTGGAAAATACCTTAAAATATATAGTAAAGCTGACGACCCAAGCAAATATGGTCGTCAATTCAGAACAGATACCGGAAGAATGGATATTCTAACACAAAATTTAGAAGATAACTCTTATGTAATTATTGAATTAAAAAGAGGAAAATCAGACATTGAAGTTGTGGAGCAAATACAAAATTATATTAATTGGACAATAAATAATTTAGCAAAACCGGGTCAGGCTGTAAAAGGAATTATTTGCATTAAAGAAGCTACGAATAAGTTAAAAACATTAGTTAAATCTCTTCCTAATATTGAACTTTTTGAATATGAGTTTGACTTTATAAAAATTGCATAATTTATTTTATGTTATATGCTATAGTAAATAACGAAAAAATTGAAGCAAAAAAAGGATTAACAGGAAAGTGTCCTTTATGTGAACAAAAATTATTTCCAAAGTGCGGTGAAATAAATATTCATCATTGGTCTCACTATAAGAATGGTAGTTGCGAAAGCTGGTACGAACCGGAGTCTGAATGGCATTATCATTGGAAAATGACTTTTGGAAAAGATTATACTGAAGTTGTCCTTGAGAAAGACGGGAAAAAACATTTTGCTGATATTTATACTAAAAATAAAGTTGTGATTGAATTGCAGAATTCTCCAATCTCGAAAAAAATAATAAGAGAAAGAGAAGAATTTTATGGTAATAAAATGTTATGGATAATAAACGGTATATCTTTTAAAGAAAGATTTGAGATTAAGACAGAAAATAGATATTTTGAATATGATCAAAAAAAAAGATCTTATGAAATTTCCAAAAATTTAAAAAAATATTTAAGATTTAGGTGGAGCTATCCGAAAAAAAGTTGGGAAGAATCAAAAAGAAATATCTTCTTTGATTTCGGAGATGAAAATTTATTTTGGGTAGAAGAAGGTATAGATTATGGCTACGGAGAAGGCAGATATATTTCAAAAGAAGCTTTTATTAAGAAATATGGAGGTAATATTAAATACTATCAAGAACATTTCAAAAGATAATTTGGGAATTAAATTAGATAAACTTTTTTATAAATATTTTATTTTAAGGCTAATACAGTTTATCTAAAGCAAAGAAATCGTATTCTACAAGACAAATAATCAGATAAACTTGATTTACTGCCTAAAATTTACGGCGATAAAATCTGAGAAATATTTATATTCATTTTCACTTCTATGAATACTGACATTAATTGTTTTCTAAACCTAATTTGTATGTTGAATTCAAAAAACAAAAAGCCCTGCATCTCTGCATCTCTGCAAGGCTTTGATTATTAATGTGAACCCGGAGGAATTCGAATCCCCAACCTCCTGATCCGTAGTCAGGTGCACTATCCAATTATGCTACGGGTCCGTTTATTCAGGCTGCAAAATTAATAAAATAATTACACATAAAAGTTTTTTTGCCGAATAAATCAGTTTTTTTTCATAAACTTCATATTTTGATATATCCGAACGGGAATGTATATTTGTAAAATTAAAGAGAAAATAAATTAATGGAAATAAAAAGATATGCCGGGATAGATATAGGATCAAATGCAACACGTTTAATTATAAAGGATGTGTTGCCGGGAGAAAGTTATGATAAAGCCGTTTTAAAAAAAAGATTATATGTACGGATGCCTGTAAGATTAGGTGCTGATGTTTTTGAATACGACAAAATAAAACAACAAAAAAAGCAAGATTTTATTGATGCAATAACAATCTACCGAAGATTATTGGATTTCTATAATGTAAAGCAATTCAGAGCTTGTGCCACTTCAGCCGTAAGGGATGCAAAAAACGGAGAAATAGTGATAAAAGAAATAAAAAAATTAACCGGCATCCGTATTGATATTATTGATATTAACGAAGAAGCAAATCTGATTTTCGAAACTAATAAATACCATCTTACACCGGGAAATACCTATCTCTCTGCCGATTTAGGCGGCGGCAGTTTACAATTATCACTTTTTAAAGGAGAAAAATTATTTTGGTCAGATTCATATAAAATCGGAACTGTCAGAATATTAGAAAAAAAAGTTGACAGTAACGAATATTCTCGTTTTGAAAAAGATATGCAGAAATTACTTGAAAAACATATTAACATAAATTTAATAGGAACCGGAGGGAACATAAACAGAATAAGTAAAATATGCAGCAACAAATCAGTTCCCTTAATTTTCCTCAAAAATCTATACAATGAACTTAAACCTTTAAACATTGATGAACGTATGCTTAAATATTTTTTCAGAACCGACAGAGCAGATGTTATTGTGCCGGCATTAGAAATTTACATAAGAATTTTAGAAACCGTAAAACTTAATACAATTTATGTTCCTAAAACAGGACTTGCCGACGGTATAATAAGACAACTCTATGAAGACGATTTTATGTAACTGATAATGTTCGCTTTTAAAAAACAGATTTATTAATATAAACCAATATCCTTACGTTATAAAATGACTTTTGAACGTCAGACAGGACTTCAAAACGTCATAAAAATTTTCAAACAAAAAAGTTATTATTTGAAAAAATGAAATTTAATTTAATAACAATTTTAGTGATATTTATTTCAGCTAATATTTTTTCTCAAAAAAATGTAAGGCACTCTGCACATAAAGAGCAAAAAGAATATTATGATTCTTTAGCAATTTTTTCTCCGAAAGAATATAAAAAACTTACCGAAATTAAATCAATTTTACCCGTCGGTAAAGATAAATGCAATTTACAAAAACTGGTTTTCGGCTGGTATCCCTATTGGTCCGGAAATTCATATTTGAATTATCACTGGAACTTATTATCCGATTTATCTTTTTTTCTTATGAAGTTGATTATCTCACAGGGGATTCTGTAAATACGCACAACTGGAAAACTGCCGCCGTTATTGATTCTGCACAAGCGAATAATGTCAGAGTAAATTTATGCGTTACACTTTTTAATAATCATGCTGCATTTTTTGCGAATGCTTCGGCACAACAAAACCTGATTGACAATTTACTTACTTTGATCGAATACAGAAATGCCGACGGCGTAAATATAGATTTTGAACTTGTTCCGGATAGTGAAGCTGTACAATTGAATAATTTTCTTGTAAATCTTGCCGACCAATTTCATTCGAGCATTCCCGGTTCTCAAGTGAGTATCGCTCTGCCTGCCGTTGATTGGCATAATATTTATAATATTCCGTTGCTGAGAGATTATATTGACCTTTTTATTATAATGGCTTATGATTATTATTGGCCCGGCAGCAGTATTGCAGGTCCTTCCGGTCAACTTTATACAATGAATACATTCGATTACAATATTTCAAAATCAATAATCACCTATTTATATGCCGGTATTCCGAAAGAAAAATTACTTTGCGGTATTCCGTATTACGGATACGAATGGAAAACGGAAAGCGAAAATGTGCCGTCTTCACCACCGGCAAAAGGAACAGCAAGAACAATCAAAACAATTAAAAATAATACATCGTCTTATTATGATGAAAGAAAACTTAATGAAAACAGTATGTGCAGTTATTACACATATTATTCGGGCGGAAATTGGCATCAGGCTTGGGTTGATACGAAAAAAACCATGAAATATAAATACGATGTCATTCAACATCAAGATTTAGCAGGAATAGGAATTTGGGCTTTAGGATATGACGACGGATATTCCGAAATGTGGGATTTGTTACAGACTGTTCAGTAACTCCCTGCAATTATACGATTTACGATATGGGAGGTCCTAACAGGAATCATTATAACCATGAAGATTATATTTTTACAATTGCACCGGACAATGTTTCTTTACTTTCTTTAAGTTTCAGCTCGTTTAAACTGGAAACCGGATATGATTCTTTATGGATTTATGACGGATACAACACAAATGCTCCGTTAATAGGCGGATATTCGGGCACGGCAAGCCCCGGTTATGTTGAAGCAAGCGGAAACGCTTTAACTCTAAAATTTTATTCCGACGGTGCAACCGTAAGAAGCGGCTGGACAGCTGAATGGAATTGCAAGCCTGTGAGTGTTGAAAAAAATAACGAAAACAATATCGAAATATATCCTAATCCCGCAACTGATTTTATTTTATTATCGGAAACAGCAAATAAAATTATGATATATGATATCAGAGGAAATTTAATCTTAAGCAAACAAAACACTTCCGAAATTTGTATTAAAAACTTTTCTCCGGGAATATATTTTATAAAAATACAAGTAAAAAATACTGTTTCCGTTCAAAAAATTATAATTCAAAATTAAAATGCCTGTTTTTGAACTTAACAATGAAATAATTTTCCCGCATCCGTCTCTTGCGGAAAACGGAGTTCTTGCCGTAGGAGGAGATTTATCGCCGGAGCGTTTAATTTTAGCATACCAAAACGGAATATTCCCATGGTATAACGAAACTGAACCGATTATTTGGCATGCTCCCGACCCGCGTTTTGTTCTTTTTCCCGAAAAGTTTAAAAAATCAAAAAGTTTACAATCGCTGATTAACAAAAATATTTACACATGCTCCGTAAACCGGGATTTTGAAAAAGTAATTAAAAACTGCAAAAATATTCAACGCAAAGAAAATTACGGAACTTGGATTACATATAAAATGCAACAAGCATACACAAAATTGCACAAACTCGGATTTGCAGTGTCTGTTGAGGTTTTTAATTCAGAAAATAATCTTGTCGGCGGACTTTACGGAGTAAAACTGGGAAAAGTTTTTTTCGGAGAATCTATGTTCAGCAAAGAAAGTAACACTTCTAAAATTGCTTTGGCTTATCTTATAAAAACAATTGATTTGGAAATAATTGATGCACAAGTTCACACTTCTCATTTAGAAAGTCTCGGTGCCGAATACATTCCTCTTAATGAATTTTTGTTATTTTTGAAAAAATATACTTAATGACCGGTATTGAGCGTAAAACTTTAAGCAGAAAAACCACCTAATGAAGAAAAAAAAATACCCGACTTCAAAACTTATTCGTTTTATTACACATATTGCATTTACTTTATTTACAAGATTTTACGGCATTAAGAAAAATATGCCCGAAGAAATTAAGAAATTAAAAGCTCCGTATTTGGTTCTCGGAAATCATGTCGGATATTGGGACCCGTTTATTACAGGTTATTTTCTTCCGGAATATACGCATTTTGTTTCTTCCGATGCGGCATTTCGTAATCCGGTTATTCGCTTTTTTCTTAACGGATTAGGCACAATTCCGAAAAAGAAAAGTATAAGAGACACAAAAGTTATACGGGATATAATTTCCGTGATAAAACAAGGCGAAAATGTGGGCATATTTGCAGAAGCAACCAGAACTTGGTCCGGCTGCACACAACCGATTGACCCTTCAATAGCGAAACTCATTAAAATGTTAAAAGTGCCTGTGGTCGTTCCTATATTAGAAGGAATGAACCTTCTTAATCCGCGCTGGGCATATAAAATAAGACGGACAAAAGTTGAAGTTGAATACAAATTACTTTTTACGAAAGAAAACGTAATTGAATTTTCGGAAAAGGAAATTTACGATAAATTTACCGAAGCTGTTAACTACAACGAAGTCAGCAGGCAGCGTATAAAAAAGAATAAAATACATTCAAGTAAAAGAGCCGAATTTATTAATCACACACTGTATCTGTGCCCCGAATGTAAAGCAATTGACACGTTTTCGGCAAAAGGCAATAATTTTTATTGCCGTTCCTGCGGTTACGATATTCATATTAACAGATACGGTTTTTTTGAACGTACAAGTTTCGGCAAATTGTATTTCGACAATGTTCGGGATTGGTTTAATTGGGAAGAACAAGAATTTTTTAAATCAGTTTCAGAAATAATAAAAAACGGATTTAAAGATATGATTTTTGAAGATATTGCTTCGAATGTATATATTGAAAAAGAAAATACTCCGGATTTAATATTTGCCGGAAAAGCCGATATTCAATTCTTCAAGGATAAAATTACTTTAAAATTTATTGATACAGAAAAAGTTATAAATATGAATTTCGATGATTTGCAAACAATTAATCCGCAAGTTAATGAACGCTTAGAAATTTATTACAAAAATACAGCATACCGAATTATCGGCAACATCCCGGGAGTATCTGCTTTAAAATGGGAAGTTGCGGCAAATGCAATTTGGAAAATTTCGGGACAAACTCATAAATTATCATCGTATATCAGGCACTAAAAAATGCCGCACATCAGCACGGTATTTTTTAAATAATAATCAGAGGTTTTGAAGTCATTAGCAAAGAAAATATTCTATAAACTCCAATACAACATGGTTTGTATTTTATCTTTTAAGAAACCTTTTACGTCAATTACAATACCGTTTTCAGATGTATGTTTTTTGAAAAAATCTTCATCTAATTCAATATATTGTTTATGATTTACGGCTACAATAACGGCATCGTAATTAGTATCAATATTTTCTGACAAATCAATGTTATACTCTTCCTTTACTTCCTCCACGGAGGCATACGGATCAACAACATCAACAAGAACTTTATAGGTCTTCAATTCTTTTACAATATTTACTACCTTTGTATTTCTGATATCACTTACGTTTTCTTTAAATGTTAAGCCCATTACCAATACTTTTGCATTTCGAATATTTTTATCCTGAGCTGCAATTCGTTTAACAGTTTGTTTAGCAACATAACTGCCCATAGAATCATTTACAAATCTTCCGGCATTAATAATATGCGGATGATAGCCGAGTTCTTTCGCTTTATGAACCAGATAATAAGGGTCAACACCGATACAATGTCCGCCGACTAAACCGGGAGTAAAATTCAAGAAATTCCACTTTGTTCCGGCTGCTTCAAGGACTTCATAGGTATTAATTCCCATTTTATTAAAAATAATTGAAAGCTCATTCATTAATGCAATATTAACATCTCTTTGGGTATTCTCAATAATTTTGGCAGCTTCGGCAACTTTTATTGAACTTGCTCTGTGTGTCCCGTTTTTCAGAATAATATCATAAATATTTGCGATATTATCCAATGCTTCGTCATCGCAGCCGGAAACAATTTTCGTTATTGTCGTAAGTGTATGAACTTTATCACCCGGGTTTATACGTTCGGGAGAGTATCCGACTTTAAAATCTTCACAATATGTTAAACCGGATTCTTCTTCCAGAATAGGCACACAATCTTCTTCGGTGCAACCGGGATACACGGTTGATTCAAAAACAATATAATCACCTTTCTTAATATTTTTTCCTACAATATGACAAGCCCCGAGCAAAGGAGTCAAATCCGGCTGATTGTGTTCATTAATCGGTGTAGGAACTGCAACAATATGAAAATCAGCTTCTTTTAAATCTTCAGACTTAGAAGTAAATTGAATATTTGTTCCTTCAAAATCTTCAGAAGAAAGTTCTTTACTGGGATCTTTATGATTACGCATCATTTCAACACGTTCTTCATTAATATCAAAACCGATAACTTTGATTATTTTAGAAAATTCAAGAGCAATCGGTAAACCGACATAACCTAATCCGATAACTGAAATTGTTGCTTTATCTCTGATTAATTTATTATACATTGTGTTTTAATTAAAATTTTATTTTTTATTTAATAACGGATGATAGTCTCCTTTTAAACCAATCGGTACGGCATTTCTTATTTCATAAACAGTTTGAATGGTTGAACGTATATCTGTAAGACCGAAACCTTTCCCTTCTAAAATTTTACGATAACTTACGGTATGTAAATCGGTGAATCCGCCGCTGAATTCAATTTCTTTTCCGTTAACTGTAACTGAGCGATAAGTTCTTTGCCCGCTTTTCTTTATTTCTTCAGGAATGTTATTATAATCAACACTTAAAAACCAACGTACGTCGGCTCTTTCTAATTTCAACAAACCGGCAGCTTTTGATTCTTCCGAAACATGAACAATATTTTCTTTTACAGTACCGAAAATCCACGAAAGCATATCAAAAAAATGCACGCCTATATTGGTTGCAACTCCGCCGGATTTTTGCATATCGCCTTTCCAGCTGATAAAATACCAACGACCGCGAGATGTCAGATACGTTAAATCTATATCGTAGATTTTATCTTTCGGTCCGTTTTCTACTTCTTTTTTTAATTTTATAATACTCGGATGCAAACGTAACTGCAAAATTGTATTTATCTTTTTGCCTGTTTCTTTTTCAACTTCTGCAAGAGCATCCACATTCCAAGGATTAAGTACCAAGGGTTTTTCACAAATAGCTTCTGCTTGTTGTTTTAATGCAAAACGAATATGAGAATCATGCAAATAATTTGGTGTACAAATACTTACATAATCAATCTGTTTATTTTCGTTATGACGTAATTTGTCGATATGTCTGTCGAAACGTTCAAATTCCGTAAAGAAATCAGCTTCAGGAAAATAACTGTCAATTATTCCTACACTGTCGAACTTATCAAGTGCGGCAATTAAATTATTTCTTGTTTCTTTTATGGCTTGCATGTGCCTTACGGCTATGTATCCTGCTGCTCCTATTAGTGCGAAGTTTTTCATTAATTATTTTTCTTATAATTCTTAAATTTTAATAATTCATTAACTAATCTGTTCATATTTGTTTCATTATTTTTATCACGTATTCCTTCAGTATAGCACAAATCAAAAAGTTGTTCTTTCGTATAAGTTACTTTTCCCTTTTTGTTTTTTCTTTCTTGAAAAAGCAATTCAAATATTTGAAAAATAAATTTACCTCTTAGCTTATGAACAAAGCTATCGACAATTTTTTTAACAATTTCATTATCAGCATCTTCTTTTCCTCTTTTTGAAATAAAATTATCAGTAAATTTATTTAATTCTCTGTCAAAAGTGTTTTTTGATAAAATAGTAACTTCTGAAAATTCAGTATTATATTCTTCTTCAGATTTAATTTTATTAACTTCAAAAGCAAACCATAAAATAAGTTGATTAATAATAATTTTAAACCTTTCCTTTTCGTTACTTTCAAGTATTTCGTTTAAAAAAAGTTGCCCGTCTTCATAGAGGTCATTTTCAATACTGTACCCTTTTGTAAAAATAATATCATTATATTTTTCAGGGACTGACGAGAAAACCCACATATCTTTATCGGCAATAAACATAACTTTTTTATTACTGAATTCTTTTTTTCTGTCATATATATTCAAAAGAGTATTTCTTCCTCCGCAACCTAAAAAAGAAACAAATCTTGCTCCGATTTTATTTTGAAATTTTCGGTATATTAAAAAATCATCTTTGCCTTCAACAAGAACAGTCGGCAAACTTGATCTTTTAAGTGTTTTAATTAATATATCAGGTGTCAGAGGATTTGTTCTCATTTTATTTATCTCCTCCTTTATCAATATCCAAAATATGCTCTTTGTCAGGGAATTGTGAATAAATAAAAGGTGAATGTGTAGCAACAAAAAATTGATTATCTGTTGATTGTTCCAACAAAGTAGGAAAAAGAATTCTTTGCCAATCCGTATGTAAACTCAGTTCCGGTTCATCAATAAATATTGCAGTATTATCCGAAAAGAAATTATAACATAAAAAACTAAGCATTTGTTTTTCTCCGGCAGACAGTTTATCCGATGTGATTGCATCCTTTGTCTCACCCAAAGTTAAAGATTTAGTTATTTGTATGCTTTTATCAGAAAAAATTTCTTTAATTAAATCAGATAAAACCGTAAAAGGTTTCATTAAAATACTTTTTTCTGCATCTGTCTTTTTAACAAGATCTTCAATCTCTTGTAATATTTTAATATTATGCTTACTGTTTCTGGTTTTCAATAAAATAACAGCAGATTGTTCTATTTCTTTTTTATTAATTTTTTCTAAAACTTCTGTATATTTATTATTTAACAAAGCAATTATATCTGTTGTTGATATTGAAGCAATAAACCTATTATTCCTATTAGGAGAAATTCTATTTGCTAATTCTGTTAAAGCAGAATTTAAATTATCTAAACCTCTGCCCACAACAATACGTTGTCCTTCATGAATAATTACTTCTTCTTTCCTGTCATTAATGGCAAATCCACCTTCAATTCTTCTGAAAGTAGGAAAGAACAAACTTTTTTCACCACTTTTATCTCTTCTAAAAATCAATCCATTGTTAACATCTCTTACTAAATTTTTTTTAAAATTAATACCTCCCCCTATTGTATTGTAAAAACCATTTACAATTTTTTCATTTCCATCCCCTACTATTTCTAATTTAGCTTCTGTTATATCAGATTTAAAATAAACATATTCAAAATTAATTTCTCTTAAGATTTGCTTAATATTACCGGAAACCAAATACCAGATTAATTTTAATACAGTTGTTTTACCGCAACCGTTTTTTCCGGTAAATATATTTATATCAGGATAAAAATTAAAGTCAAAATCAAACTTTCCGTTTAATTTTTTTACTTCTAATTTAGTTATCATAGCACAAAATTAAAATTTTTATTATTACAACTTTATAACATTATCATTTTCAAGCTTATATATCTCTTTACTTTCAGAACAAACAGCCGTTCCGTTTTCGTCAAAATTCAATCGCTGACCGTATTCGCTCATCCACCCTATTTGTTTTGCCGGATTTCCGACCACCAAAGCATAATCTTTCACTTCCTTTGTTACAACCGCTCCGGCACCTATAAATGCAAATTTTCCGATATTATGTCCGCAAACAATGGTTGCATTTGCACCGATTGATGCACCTTTTTTAACAATGGTTGTTTCATATTGTCCGCGCCTGATAACAGCACTTCTCGGATTTGTTACATTCGTAAAAACCATTGAAGGTCCCAGAAAAACATCATCTTCGCAAATCACACCTGTATAAATTGAAACATTATTTTGAATTTTAACATTTTTCCCGAGAATAACACCGGGAGATACGACAACATTTTGTCCGATATTGCACTCTTTACCAATTTTACAATCGGACATTATATGAGAAAAATGCCAAATTTTTGTGCCTTCGCCAATTTCGCAAGCTTCATCTATAACGGCAGTTTTGTGAGCAAAATAATTATTTTCTGTCGGCATATTCTAATACTTTTTCGGTAATATATTTTAATTGTTCTTCGGTTAATTCCGTATGCATCGGCAAAGATAAAACTACTTTTGATAATTTTTCGCTTACCGGAAAATCATTTTCTTTATATCCTAAATATTTATATGCCTTTTGAAGATGTAAAGGGTAAGGATAATAAATCATTGCAGGGATTTTGTTTTTATTCAAAAATTCTTTCAGTTCATCTCTGTCAATTCCCTGAACTTTAATAGTATATTGATGAAAAACATGGGTTGATTTATCATTTCTGAAAGGAATAATAATATTCGGATGATTTTTAAATGCTTTATCATAATATTCAGCAGCTTTTTGCCTCGCTGAAATATAATTGTCAAGATATGTTAATTTAACATTTAAAATTGCTGCTTGAATTGAGTCCAATCTGGAATTTACACCTACTGTATCATGAAAATATTTCACTTTTGAACCGTGATTTGCTATCTGCCTTATTTTTTCTGCAAGTTTATCATCATTAGTGTATAATGCACCGCCGTCACCGTACCCGCCAAGATTTTTTGAGGGAAAAAATGAAGTACAACCGACAGTCCCGATTGTTCCGAGTTTTTTTGTTTTTCTGTTATTAAAAGTGTATTCAGCACCGATTGCTTGTGCTGTATCTTCGATAACATATAACTTATGTTTTTCAGCAATCGTCATAATTACGTCCATATCAGCTGCCTGCCCGAACAAATGAACAGGAACGATTGCTTTTGTATCGGGAGTTATTGCTTTTTCAATTTGAGAAACATCCAAATTAAAAGTTTCGGGATTTACATCAACAAATTTCAATTTTAATCCGAGCAATGCCACAACTTCAACTGTTGCAATAAACGTAAAATCAGCCGTAATTACTTCATCTCCGGGCTTTAAGTTCAGAGCCATCAGAGCTATTTGCAAAGCGTCCGTTCCGTTTCCGCATGGAATAACATGCTTTACTTTTAAATACGATTCAAGATTTCGTTGAAATTCTTTAACTTTCGATCCGTTAATAAATGTTGCAGATTCTATCACTTCCGAAATTGAATCATTTATTTCGGTTTTAATTTTTTGATATTGACCTTTAAGGTCAACCATCTGAATATTTTTCATTTTATTTAGTTAAAAAAACAGCTCATTCAGAGCTGTTAATTTTTTATTTTGCATAGTTTACTGCTCGCACTTCACGAATTACCGTAATTTTTACCTGACCGGGATAAGTCATTTCTTCTTCAATTTTTTTTGCAATATTAAACGATAATTCTTCAATTTCTTTATCGGTTACTTTATCGCTGCCGACTATTACACGAAGTTCTCTGCCTGCTTGAATAGCATAAGTTTTTACAACTCCTCTTTCTTCGGCGGCAATACTTTCGAGTTTTTTAATTCGTTTAATATACGATTCTGCAACATCTCTTCGAGCACCCGGTCTGGCACCTGAAATAGCATCACAAACCTGCACAATCGGAGAAATTAAACTTGTCATTTCAACCTCATCGTGATGTGCTCCTATAGCATTTACCACTTCCGGTTTTTCTTTATAGCGTTCGGCTAATTTCATGCCGTATATTGCGTGCGGTATTTCAATTTCTTCATCAGGTACTTTTCCTATATCATGAAGTAATCCTGCTCGTTTTGCAAGTTTAACGTTTAATCCGATTTCAGAAGCCATTACAGCACATAACTTAGCAACTTCCCGTGAATGCTGTAATAAGTTTTGTCCGTATGATGAACGGTATTTCATTTTACCTACCAAGCGAAGTATTTCACGATGCAAGCCGTGAATACCCAAATCAATAGCGGTTTTTTTACCGGTATCCAAAATTTCTTCTTCTAATTGTTCCCGAGTTCTTGCGACCACTTCCTCAATTCGTGCCGGATGGATTCGTCCGTCGGTAACTAATTGATGCAATGCCAATCTGGCAACTTCTCTGCGGATAGGGTCAAAACTTGATAAAACTATAGATTCCGGTGTATCATCAACAATAATTTCAATTCCGGTAGCAGCTTCGAGTGCTCTGATATTTCTTCCTTCTCTTCCTATTATACGCCCCTTCATATCATCGTTTTCGATATGAAAAACCGTAACGGCATTTTCAATTGCTGCCTCAGTTCCGATACGTTGAATACTCTTAATTATTATTTTTTTAGCTTCTTTATTTGCCGTAAGTTTTGCTTCCTCTATAATATCGTTAATATGAGCCATTGCTTCGGTTTTTGCTTCGGCTTTTAATGATTTTATTAATTCGGATTTTGCGTCAATTGCTGATAGGCCGGAAATATTTTCGAGTTTCTCAATATGCTGTCTTTTTATTTTTTCAAGTTCTTCGTTTTTCTTATCAACAATTTCGAGTTGCATTGTAAGATTTTCTCTTACCGCATTAACTTCTTGTTTTGAAATTTCAAATTCTTTAAATCTGCTTTTAAATTCTTCTTTACGAAGATTTAAACTGTTTTCTTTTTGTTTTAAACGATTTTCGGCTTCTGCAATTTTATTATTTTTTTCGTTTATTATTTCTTCATGTTTTTCTTTTAATTGAAGAAATTTTTCTTTTGCTTGCAGAATTTTTTCTTTTTTCAGGACTTCGGCTTCAGCTTCAGCTTCTTTGACAATTTCATCTGCTTTTTTATGCATCGCTTTTATTTTCAAAAAGTATCCCGCAAAAAATCCGATTACTAAACCAAGTACTCCGATTATTATAACTGTCTCATTCATTATATTTTACATTTTTATTAATAAAAAAGCCCGCATTTTCTCAAATATTTAAAAAAAGCTCCGAATTGAGCATTTATGGAGTTGTCATTTAGTTCAAACTTTCACCGCTGAATAAATCAGATTTTGATAAATCAAAATTGCGACCTGTTTTCCGTAAAATAAACATTACTCCAAATTTGTTAGTGTTGAGCTTAACAAACAGTTTTGAGAAATATACGGGCCGTTTAATGCCTTATTATTTATACCAAAGATACAACATTTTTTATAATAATGCAAAAAAAATTCTATTTGTTTTGTTCAATGAAATGTTCCAATTCTTCATTAATCTGTTTCAATTCTTCGGTTAATGAAGAAATATCATTTTTATTTTCACATTCCAGCAGTTGTTTAACATATTGTAAAGATGTCATTGCCAATAAATCAAAAGGTTCTCTTTCAGTATATTTATTCTGATATTGGGTTAATTTATCATTAATAATTTTTGCTGCCCGTCTTATAATTTCTTCTTCATCCCGGTTAATACGCATAGGATAATAAGCATTCCCGATATTAATTTTTATTGACAACTTATCATCCATACTTTACAATATTATTCGTTTAACAAACCTATACTTTTATCAATTTCTTGCACTATTTTATTTATTTTTTCTTTTACTTGTGTTTTATCTTCTTTAGATAAACTGATTGTTTTAGCTGTTTTTAAAATTTCTGTTTTTTCTTCCAGTTCTGTAATTTTATGTTTATAATCTTTATTTTCAATTTCTAAACGACTGTTTTTTTCTTCTAGTTTATGAATTAAAATTACTTTCTTTTCATAAGCTGAAATAAGATTTCCCGTTAAGGTTTTAAGTCGTATTATTTCACTTTCAATATTAATCATTGTTCCGATTTGTAATTAGCAAAATTAACACAGTTAATTTAATAATAAAAAATAAATTTTATGCCGTAAAATAAAAAAGCCGACTTTTCAAAGCCGGCTTAAAAAAAATATTTAATTATTAACTAATTTTGTACCATCGTATAAGTTAAAGTTGACAAATCAATTGTAATGGTATAATTTCCTGCAGTTGTAACGGGTATGTTATCACCGCCCGGTTCAAGTGAACCGTCCGCACCGGTGTCTCCGTAATCTACGTTCCAAGCATCATTTGCTCTGAACTTAAATTCGCCGACCACTAAATCTTCCGTTACAGTCCATTGATTTGTTCCGGGAACAATACTCATATTTACGTCTGCTGTCCAATCATACGGAGGAACGGAAGAACCTATAATTCCCCATTGATTAAGACTGTAAGTATAATTGTTAGGATGTGATAAGTCTAATGTCACGGTATAATCTCCGGCAGTTGCAACAGGTATATTATCACCACCCTGTTCAAGCGAACCGTCCGCTCCGGTATCTCCGTAATCTATGACCCATTCATCATTTGCTCTGAATTTCATATCCCCTGAATTTAACGAAAGCGTTAAGAGCCATGTTCCTGTAACGGAACTGTATGTCATATTTTGATCAACTGTCCAATCATAAGGAGGAACTGCACCACCGATTAAACCCCAATCGGTTTTAGTTAAAGTATAAGTTTTTGCGGTAAAATCAACCGTTATTAAATAATATCCGGGAGACGGCACCGCAATGTTAGCACCTCCGGCATCTAAAGTACCGTCTGCACCGTCATCGCCCCAACTGTTATCCCAATTAGGAGCCGGTGTAAATTTAAATTCAGTATTCAACCAAACATAACCGGAAAGTGTATTTGGATCGCTGACGGTATTTTCAACAGTCGGTGCCGTTGCCGGATTCCATCCTTGATGATCGCCCGGAACATACCACGTAATATGAGCAATCGGTGTCGTAAAACTAATCTCATTTCCGTAAGACACACCTGCAGAGCTTATAGCATAGGCTTTGACATAATACGTTGTCAGTCCGTTTAAACCTGTAATACTGCTCGTAAAAGTTCCAATTCCGGTACCGTCGGAAGTTAAACTGTCGTTATCAATTACGGGATTAGGCAAAGTACTCCAACATACGCCTCTGTCCGTAATCTCAGCACCTCCAGCATCTGTTATTTCACCGCCGGAAGTTGCGGAGAATCCGGTAATATCGGTAGCGGTATCTGTCGTAAGGGTTGCTAAAATAGGTAAAGTTGTAAACGTAGTATCTGAACCGTAAACAACACCGCTTGTATTTATTCCGTAAGCACGTGCATAATATTTTGTGTTGTAATCTAATCCGGTAAGAGTTACCTTAAACGTAGCGTTGTTATCATCGCCTTCATATATCATCTTTTCATCATCAATTGTAGGATCGCCGGTTTTATTATAACATATTCCTTTTTCAGAATATCCGTCACCTGAAGCAACAACAAAACCTGTAATTACCGCCGTATAAGAAGAAATATCTTCGACTTGCGACGTTTCTATTTCAGGCTCAAGTTTAACCTGCGTCAAATCTTTTGTGCATGATGCTAATAATGCAATCATTACAACAAAAGATACAATTATATTATATTTTACTATTTTTTTCATATTCTGTATATTATTAATTATTTTTAACCATCGTAAATGTAGCAATTTTTCCGTCATAATCCGTAACTTTTAATGTTACTGTATAATTTCCGGCTGTAACGGAAATATTATGACCGTCAGCAACAAGATTATTATCATACGCGTCTGTTTGCCCCAGATTCCATGCCCAACCGTCATTAAGTCGGAATTTAACTTCACCGTCAACTAAATCTAATGTTATATTCCATGTTTTTGTTGCAACATCATAATCCATTTTTTGATCGGGACTATTCCATCCGTTTGGTGTCGCAGAACCGACTAAACCAATCATATAAGGTTGCAGATCATAAGTAAGATCAGTCGTATTAACAGTTAACTTGTGCCATCCGTCTGCACCCGGAACAATTGCTGCACCGTTAACGACAAGATTTCCGCCGGAACCGCCGTACTCTACATTGTTATCAGGATCTTTTAGTGTAAAAGGGTTAGCTACGTTTAATTTCACAAATCCTGAATATTCGCCGTCACTTTGCGGTGAAGTAATTTTTTGTGCAATACCGGAATTGATTAAATCCAATCGCAATAAACCGAATACTGTTGTATTAGACTCAACAGGATCGGAAATATATTCAAAAGGTTTGTTTCCGGTACCTGCAGCACCTGTTCCGCCGTCAACAACCAAATCACATCGAATTCGATAATCTGCTGCTGACATTTGATCTTCAGGTAATACATCAAGTAACATCGTATTTAATTCACCTACAGTCATTTTTACCGATTTAATTTGATTACCGGAATACAACTGAACAACATTTTCAAAATCAGTACCTGCTTTAGCAGCTTCCAAAAAATATTTTGCAGAGGCATCAAATCCGGGATCAACAGATTTTCCCACAAATTCGACAGTATCTGAAGAGTTTCCTCTTACCAGTGTTAAATCCGGTAAAGAAATAATCTCGGGAGCAATAACATCTTTTGACATTACAATCTGTGTTCCGTCTTTTTCGCAAGAGGAAAACAGAGCTGTCAAGCCAATAATTGATATAAAAATTAATATCTTATTTTTCATAATTATAAAATTTTAAATTAATAACCGGGATTTTGAGTAATATTAGGATTGGCAGAAACTTCTGCTCCCGGAATCGGGTAAACATTAAAATGAGTGTCTGTATTGGTTCCGTCCATTACACCGCCTTTCCAAGCCCAATTGTAATTTCCGTCGGTAAATTTACCGAAACGAATTAAATCCGTTCTTCTTTGTCCCTCATAATAGAACTCTCTTCCGCGTTCATCCAAAATAAATTGAGCATTTAACTGACCGGCGGTAATATCACCGCTTGTATTCCCGTATGCACGTTCTCTGACAAGATTTATATCTTTTACGGCATCTGCTGAATTATTTAAGCGGAACAATGCTTCTGCTCTCATTAAATAAGCATCAGCCAAACGGAAAACAGGATAATCGGTAGATGCAAATGCCGGATTATAATCTGCAGCTTGCGAACCATCAGTATTTTTTGCCGTAAATTTATAAACGCCGACACCGTAATCACCGCTGGATGAAGCACTCGGAATATCCAAATCTTTCTTTCTTTTTAAATAAACCCGTTTATCCGGACATGCCGTAAATAACGAATCATTTGTAGGAATTGCACTGCCTCCGTAGGTTGTTAATGTATCAATCATAACATTTAAAAATTGTTTGGTAGCTCTGTTACCGTTCCAATTTGTATTCGATGTTAAACCGTGGAATTCTTCAGCTCTTATATATTTGGAATCACTGCTTGATTCAATTATAAAAGTTGTCCCGACGTATCCTTGAGTATAAATACCGTCTTGTTCCCAAGCAAAAATCATTTCAGGATTCGAATAAGAATCATTATCAGCACTGAAATTTTGTCTGTAATCAGTTGCTAACGAATAAGCACCGCTGTTAATAACTTTATCACAATAAATTTTACAACTGTCCCATTTTGCCGTTCCGGTATAGACTTCAGCATTTAAATAAAGTCTTGCTAAAAGCATCCATGCAGCACCTCTGTCAGCTTGTGTAGAAGAAGTTCCGGGGTCGCTTAATTCGGGTTCGACAGCATGTAATTCATTAACAATGTAATTAAATAATTTCACCCTTGCAACAGACATATCCGGACTTAATTGTTTCGGGAAAAAATTTCCGACAGGATTCTTTTCTGTTGTAAAAGGAGGATTTGCGAATAAATCTAAATCCCAATAATATGCTAATGCTCTCAAAAAGCGAGCTTCGGCAATATAACGTTTTACATCAGGATCGGTACTTCCTTGTGTATCTCGTATAAATTCGTTTGCATACGTAATACTGAGACCTAATCTCTGGTACAGAGCAGTTAGAAACAAATTTTCAGGACTCCATGTTTGGGTATTTAAATCTGCTATACCGGCATCTCCCCATGCACAAATTGCTTCATCGGTCGGTAATTCCTGTAAATTCCATAAAGCTCGCATTGTCGTAAAAAAGTTCCCGTCGGCAGCAACGATGTCATCGGGTAAATTGCCGCCTTGTCCTGATACCATAAAACTGGCATATATTTTTCCTAAAAAACCTTTTAAATAATCCGGATTATCATTTAAGTTATCAGCCATAACGGAACTCGGATCTTTTGGTTTCACATCCAAATCTTTCAAACAAGACGTAAACATCATGCTTAAAAAAAGAATGCCTAAAATTAATATTCTGTTTTTCATATCTTATGTTTTTATATTTTTAATAAGTTAAACTTAAACCCAACAAAAATGTTCGCGGTCTGGGATAGAAATTATTATCAATTCCTCCGTTAACTTCCGGATCAAGTCCGCTGTATTTTGTTAACATCAATAAATTTTGAACGGTAAAACTAACCCTTCCGCTTATTTTATTGATAATATTTTTAAAATTATAGCCGGCACTTAAATAGTCAACTTTTAAGAAAGATGCGTTTTCAACAAAATAATCACTGGTAAACTGTCTTTTAATGAAATTTGTTTTACTTAAAGCTGTCGGGAAATTTTTCCAATATCCGATTTGGTACATTTGATCGTATGAAGCACCTGCAGCAACCTGATTATAAACATAATTTCCGATACTGACTCTTGCAGAAGTAGATAAATCAAAATCTTTATAAGTAAAACGGAAAGAAAATCCGAATAAATAATCTGCAACCGGATTATGATAAATATATTTATCGGCATCATTACCGTTAACAGATCCTCCTTCTCCGGACAAATCCACATATAAACCTTCTATAGGGTTTCCTTCTGTATCATAAACTTGTTGATTAACAAAATATGAATATGCAGGATACCCCACTCTTGTTACCTGTTTTTTTCCGGTAAAAGCATCACCGTATAAAATACCGATATAATCCGGATCATCAGAAATAAGTAGTTTCGTAATTTTATTCTTATTATACGTAAAATTAATACCAAATTCCAAAGACATGTCTTTTTTTGATAAAGGAACAAAATTTAAAGATGCTTCAATCCCTTTATTTTCGAGACTTCCGACATTTGTAAGTAAGGTATTTGAGAAGTTACTTCCCGTAGGTATTGTTACTTGATTTAAAAGATTATCAGTAACCCGTTTATATAAATCAACCGACCCGTTTATTCGCCCCTTGTATAATCCGAAATCTAAACCGATATTTTCAGTCGTTGTTTCTTCCCATTTTATATTAGGATCATAAGGATTCGGTCTTAATGTCGGTAAAAATACACCGTCTATCGGATAATAAGATCCTATGCTTGACAAAAGGAATCTTGCCTGAGCAGGATAATCATTTCCAATATCTTGTTGTCCGGTAATCCCCCATCCTAATCTCAGTTTCAAATTTGAAAAAATATCAACATCTTTCAAAAAAGATTCTTCATTAATTTTCCAGGCAAAAGCAGCAGACGGAAATAATCCCCAACGATTAGCTTCTGCAAAACGTGAAGAACCGTCATCTCTGAGAGTAAAAGTAAATAAATATTTATCAAGTAATGAATAATTTAATCGACCGAAAAATGAAATGAGATAATTTTCCGTTACAAAAACAGAACTGTCCTGCATTTGATAAGGATGATTTTCATCAACTATTCCTCTGGTATAAGATTGTCCGTCTCGTTGAAAATGCTGCCATGAATAACCTGCGGTAAGATCAATTTTGCTTTTTATATTTTCAAGATTTGTTTGATAATTCATGTAAAACTCTAAAAGATGATTTTTATTTGTTCCGCTGTAATCTGACAGTCTTCCCCATAACGGGCTGGTTAAAACAGAAGGAGAAGTTGCAGGTCTGTTATTATGCCCTTCACTTTCGGTATAATCCGTAGCTAAATTTAAATTAGCCTTTAATCCTTTAATATACGGCACACTATAATCAAGTTGTATATTGCCGATAAAGCGTTTTACATTTGATTTATTGTCGGCTTGCAAAAGTTGCTCAACCGGATTAGGCGTTCCTAAATTAGCTCCGTAATTTTCCCATTGAAAATATCCGCCTGATAAGGAATCAACATCATAAACAGATTGTGTCGGATCCATATTTATCGCTGAACCGAGAGCACCCGGATCGCCGAAATTATTATCGGTATTCATTCCTTTGGCATTAATATTAACTTTCAAACTATTATTTAAAAATGACGGATTAAGATTAATAAGTCCCGTCATTCTTTGCATGTCAGTATTTTTTAAAATTCCGTTTTGATCTGTATAACCGAAAGAAACACGGTAAGGCAGAAATTTATATGAACCGGTAATTCCGACATTATGATTTTGAGAAATTGCTGTTCGGAATATTTCTTTTTGCCAATTTGTATTAGCAGATCCCAAAGAATTAAAACTTTCATCCGAATATAAATCTTTATGATCGTAAGCAATTTTTCTTAATTGGTCTCCGGAAAAAACATCCATATATTTTATGGCTGATGCAACAGAAATATTTCCGTTATAAGAAATTTTCAGCGGACTGCCTAATTTTCCTTTTTTTGTAGTTATAATAATAACACCGTTAGAAGCTCTGTTACCGTATATTGCCGTTGCTGAGGCATCTTTTAATATTGTAAAAGTTTTTATGTCATTAGGGTTAATAAGTGACAGCAGATTAGAACTTCCCGATACATCATTATTATCAATAGGTACACCGTCGATTATTATCAACGGATCATTGGAAGCATTTAATGAAGAGCCGCCTCTTATTCGAATAGTTGCTCCGCTTCCGGGTGCTCCGCCTGAAGTTGTTATAACAACACCGGCACTCTTACCGACTAACAATTCTTGGGGAGAAGTAATATTTCCTTGATTAAAATCAGCGGAAGAAACCGTTTGAACAGAACCTGTAGCATCTTCTTTTTTAACTTTACCGTAACCGATAACAACCACTTCTGATAATTCAGTTTCATCAAAGCTTAAAGTACAATCAACAACATCACCGCTAATTGTTTTTTCTTGAATTTTCATACCGATGTATGAAAAAACCAAAGATGTTGCATCATTCGGAACCGCTATTGAATATTTACCGAGAGCATCGGTCATTGTTCCTGTAGTTGTTCCTTTAACAAGAACACTTACACCGGGAATGGCTTCGCCGTCAGTTCCGGTTACCGTACCCGTAATTGTTTTTTGCCCGTAGGTTGAGAACCCGACTAAAACAAAAAGAATTACAGGAAGTAATTTCGTAATAAATAACTTTTTTAATTTCATTGCGTTAGAATTTAATTAAATTTAATAATAAAATTGCAGCTAAATTTTTTAATAATAAAAAACGAATATTATTAACTTTCAAATTCTTAAAATTAATTAACTTTTATTAACACACATAAGAAATTACCCATTATCTTTATGCAAACGCTCTCGCAAACGATTGCAAGTTCTCAATAATATATTTTATAAATATACAATTTACAATTTTTCTTTATGAAATCAAAAAAAATATCTATATTAGAGCTCTGATGAAAAGCCATCAAGTTACCATAAAAGATATAGCTAAAATCCTTGACATTTCTGCTTCGACTGTGTCCCGGGCATTAAAGGATCATCCTGACATCAGTATTGAAACAAAAAACAAGGTTAAAAAACTTGCCGATAAGTTAAAGTATAAACCTAATGCTATCGCTTTAAGTCTGCAAAGTAATAAAAGTCATATCATAGGAATTATAGTTCCGCAAATTGTTCATCACTTTTTTTCAACAGTTATCAGCGGTATTGAAGAACTTGCTGCAGATAAAGGGTATAATATCATTATCACACAATCAAACGAATCTCAAAAAAAAGAACTTGACAACTGTCAAACACTGCTTTCCGGAAGAGTTGACGGGATGATTGTTTCAAGAACTAAAGATACAGAAAATTTTGACCATTTTCGTAATATTTTGAATACAGGAACTCCGATTGTTTTTTTTGACAGAACTTGCCACGGCATTAAAACAGACAAAGTAATTATTGACGACTATAAAGCAGCATACGATGCAACAGAATACTTAATAAAAACAGGGTGTAAAAACTTACTTCATTTTGCCGGACCCAAAAATTTAAAAATAAGTTCAAAAAGAATGTGGGGATTTGCTGATGCATTAAAACGAAATAACCTGTCCTTTAATGAAGAAATGATTTATTCTGCCGACAATTTTTCAAAAGGCTATAATTTAACTTACGAACTTTATAAAAATAATCATTTACCTGACGGTATTTTTACTGTTAATGATATGACTGCTGCAGGAACTTTAAGTGCCTTAAATGAATTAAAAATTAAAGTCCCCGAAGAAATATCTGTATTCGGCTTCACGAACGGAATTATTTCTCAAATTACGTCTCCCTCACTTTCAACAGTAGAACAAAACGGTTATTTAATGGGTTATTCTGCCGCTGAAATTTTAATTAATAAAATTGAAAACGAAACAACTGATATTATATCAAAAATAATTCCCACAAAACTAATTATCAGAAATTCCACAAAAAAACTTTAAATTCCGCAATCGTTTGAATATTCGTTTATATCTGATATACAGTAAAATAATACAATTATTTTAAGTTGCCTAAATTTGCATTTTTCATAAATTCATATATATTTGCATTGCAGTTAATTTTAACAAGTATTATTTCTTTCCTTTTAAAAGTTGAATTTTCATTCGACAAACAGATGTTTTACGTATTTTTTAAAATGCAATATTCGGTTATACAGCAGGAAATTATCATCAAAAATTATTTACTGAAATAAAATTTAAATATAATTAAAGGCTATGTATAACCGCTTGAAATAATTAAAATAAACAGATGACAACAAAACCAAAATTAAGTTTTTGGCAGATTTGGAATATGAGTTTCGGGTTTATGGGAATTCAGTTCGGATTTGCTCTGCAAAATGCTAATGTCAGCAGAATTTTTGAAACCTTAGGAGCTAAAATTGATGACATACCTATTCTGTGGATTGCTGCACCGGTTACGGGATTAATAATTCAACCGATTATCGGTCATGCCTCTGATAAAACATGGTGTAAACTCGGACGGCGAAGACCGTATTTTTTAGCCGGAGCTTTACTGGCATCAATCGCATTATTTATTATGCCGAATTCTCCGGCACTGTGGATTGCTGCCGGTATGCTGTGGATGATGGATGCTTCAATTAATGTTTCGATGGAGCCCTTCAGGGCTTTTGTAGGCGATATGTTACCGGCTGATCAAAGAACCACAGGATTTGCCATGCAAAGTTTTTTTATAGGAACAGGTGCCGTAATCGCATCCTTACTCCCTTATATGATGGCAAATTGGTTCGGAATTTCCAACACAGCCGCAGAAGGACAAATACCGCCTTCCGTAAAGTTTTCATTTTATATCGGAGGTATCATTTTCATAAGTGCCGTTGCTTGGACCGTATTCAGAACAAAAGAATACTCTCCTGAAGAACTCCAATCTTTTGATGACCATGTTGAAGATGTTTGTGAAACGGATATTGAAGAAGACAGCAGAAAACAAATTAAAAAATCTGTAAAATTGGGTATGATATCAGTAATTCTCGGTATAATACTTACAGCTGTTTTTTACTATATTAAAGTAGAGAAAGAAGTCTATATTTTATCTTTCGGTTTAATGATTTTCGGCATTTTAGAATTAATTTCTGCTTGGTTTCAAAATTCAAAAAATAAAAACGGATTCGTATCCGTGTTTAATGACTTAAATGCCATGCCTAAAACGATGGGACAACTCGCTGTTGTTCAATTTTTTTCCTGGTTTGCTTTATTCGCTATGTGGATATACACAACCGCAGGAGTAACAGCACAAATCTACGGTACAACTGACACAACCTCTGCTCTTTATAACGAAGGTGCTAATTGGGTCGGAGTGTGTTTCGGCGTATATAACGGTTTCGCAGCTTTATTTGCTTTTTTATTGATATGGTTAGCAAAAAAAACAAGCCGTAAAATGACACATTCCATTGCTTTATTAATCGGCGGATTAAGTTTTATTTCAATATTTTTCATTAAGGATGCAAATACGCTTCTTATTCCCTTTGTCGGTATCGGTTTAACTTGGGCAAGTATTCTTGCAATGCCTTATGCAATATTAACAGGAGCCTTACCATCAAACAAAATGGGTGTTTATATGGGAATTTTTAATTTTTTTATTGTAATACCGCAAATTTTAGCCGCCAGCATTTTGGGTTTTTTAGTAAAAAGCGTATTTAAAGAAGAAGCAATTTATGCTTTAATTCTCGGAGGTATTTCGTTAATTATTGCCGCCGTATTAGTAATTTTTGTTAAGGACGATAATTAATAAAAAGATGATTAAAGGGTGTATTTTTGATTTAGACGGTGTAATTGTTGATACAGCAAAGTATCATTATCTTGCTTGGAAAGAATTGGCTGACGATTTAGGTTTTGATTTCACAAAATCAGATAACGAACAATTAAAAGGTGTCAGCCGAATGCATTCTCTTGATATTTTGTTAAAAATCGGCAATAAGCAATTCAACGAAGAAACTAAATTAAAATTTGCCGAAAATAAAAACAAAGTATATCTGGAATACATTATGAAAATGACTCCCGGTGAAATTTTACCCGGAGTAATTGACTTTCTGAAAGAACTAAAAAGTAAGAAAATTAAAATTGCACTCGGTTCGGCAAGTAAAAATGCAATGACTATTTTAACTCAATTAAAATTAACCGATTATTTCGATACCGTAATTGACGGAACAAACGTAAATAAAGCTAAACCCGATCCCGAAGTTTTTTTGAAAGGTGCTCAATCTCTTAATCTGAAACCGGAAGAATGTATTGTATTTGAAGATGCGAAAGCCGGAATTGAAGCAGCAATTAAGGGCGGATTTAAATGTGTAGGAATTGGTTCAATTGATAATCTCGGCAAAGCAAATTACACTATGCAAGGATTTTACGGAATAACTTTTGGAAAAATAGTTGAATTAATAAATTAACTGAATTATAGAATGTTATTGAAATGGAGAAACAAAAAATTGAATGAATTAATGAAGCAAATATTATTACCAAAATAAAAAACAAACATTCGATTAATTCAAAATCTCAAATATTCAACAATGAAACAATATATAAAATACGACCCTTGGAAAATTATTGAAGAGGGGCTATTACCGGAGTATAATAAGGTATCCGAAAGTATTTTCAGTCTCGGTAACGGAAAAATCGGTCAAAGAGGAAACTTTGAAGAATATTACAGCGGCAACACTTTACACGGAAATTATATTTCCGGAATTTATTATCCTGATAAAACACGCGTGGGCTGGTGGAAAAACGGCTATCCGGAATATTTTGCAAAAGTATTAAATGCTCCGGACTGGACAGGTATTAAAATTAAAGTTGACGGTGAAAAATTAGATTTACACACATGTAAAATTACGGAATTCAAGCGCGTTTTGAATATGGAAAAAGGTTATTTCCGTAAACGTTACACAGCAGAATTCCCAAGCGGCAAAAAAATTAAAATCAAGTCAAAACGTTTTTTAAGTATCGTGAATGACGAACTCGGAGTAATAAAATATTCTGTTGAACCGATTAATTTTGAAGGAGAAATTGAAGTTTTAACAGATATAAGAGCCGATATTTCGAATCAAGATGCAAATTATGACGAAAAATTTTGGATTGAAATTGAAAAATCAACTGCCGTTAGGCCCTATGTAATTTCCGAAACTAAAAAAACAAACTTTCGTGTTTGCACTGCTGCCGATATCAAAACAGAATTTGACGGGAAAAGTACACCTTTAGAAAATCTTGAGAAAATTGAAAAAGAAAAATATGCAGCTTTCAAGTTTACACTTCCCGTAAAAAAGGGAAAAACAACAACAATTTATAAATTTGCAGCTGTTACTTCTTCAATGTATTACGAAAAAAATATACTTGCAAAAATTGCTTATGAAATTTTAGAATATGCCGAAGATAAAGGATATGAAAAATTATTAAATGAACAAGAGCTTGCCTGGCAAAAAAAATGGACAAAAGGTGATATTATTATTGAAGGTGATATTGCTGCACAGCAAGGCATAAGATTTAATATTTTCCAACTTAACCAAACCTATACAGGTCAAGATGAGCGACTTAATATCGGGCCAAAAGGTTTTACCGGTGAAAAATACGGAGGCAGCACTTATTGGGATACCGAAGCTTATCTCCTGCCTTTTTATCTGAGCACGGCAGATCAAAAAGTTGCAAAACAACTTCTGATATATCGTTACAAGCATTTGGAAAAAGCAATTGAGAATGCCCAAAAACTCGGATTTAAAAACGGTGCAGCCCTCTACCCTATGGTTACTATGAACGGAGAAGAATGCCACAACGAATGGGAAATTACTTTTGAAGAAATCCACAGAAACGGCGCAATAGCTTATGCAATAAAAGATTACATTCGTTATACCGGGGACAAATATTATCTTGCCGAATACGGATTAGAAGTTTTGATAGGAATATCTCGCTTTTGGGCACAACGTGTTAATTTTTCAAAAAATAAGCAAAAATATGTTTTGCTCGGAGTTACCGGACCCAACGAATACGAAAATAACGTAAATAATAATTGGTATTCGAATTTACTTGTCTGCAAGACAATTCAATACACAATCGAAAGCTTTAACTTCGTTAAAGAAAATTATCCCGAAGAATATAACAGAATTATTAAAAAAACGAATTTTACTGTTGAAAATGAAACAGTTCATTGGGAGGAAATAATTAATAATATGTATTTACCTTACGATGAAAAACGAAAAGTTTTCCTGCAACAAGACGGCTTTTCAGATAAAGAATTAATACCTGCATCAGCACTGTCACATCTCGAACGCCCCATTCACCAATATTGGTCGTGGGACAGGATTTTGCGCTCCTGCTATATAAAACAAGCAGACGTTTTGCAAGGTCTCTATTTTTTTGAAGAAGATTACGAAATTGATACCATACGTCGAAACTTTGATTTTTACGAACCGATGACTGTTCACGAAAGTTCACTATCATCTTGTATTCACTCAATTCTTGCGTCAAAAATAGGAGATAAAAAGCTCGCATACGAATTTTATTTAAATGCCTCGCGGCTTGATTTAGACGATTACAACAACGACACCGAAGATGGTTTGCACATTACAAGTATGGGCGGAACTTGGATGACAATTGTTAAAGGTTTTGCCGGTATGAGAGTAAAAAATGATAAATTAAGTTTCGAACCTTTTATTCCCGAACAATGGAAATTTTATTCGTTTAAAATAGGTTTCAGAGGTGTTTTATTAAAATTTGAGGTTTTAAAAAGTATTGTAAAAATCGAAAATCAAAGTAATTCAAATATTGAACTTTTAATTTTCGGAAATAATCAAATATTGAAACAAAATTCGGTTACCGAAATTGCATTAAGACAAAAAAACAACTGATTTTTTATCCTATCAGGAAATTTTTCGGTTAATTGTGAAAAATATTAACTAATATTATTCTTATGAAAAACATCTTTCTCCTCTTAATCAGCGTAATTATTATTACAACTTCCTGCAACAATCAAAATAATGTCCGGGAATTCAAATTTTCGGAAATTGAACCAATTACAGGATTAGCAAGTCCCGTAAATCTTAATCCGGATACTGCAACAGTTTTCATAAAAGACTATTTTCCGGAAAATTATGTATTCGACAGTATTACTGCCAATAAATATCTTAAACTTCAACTTTCCGATGACAGTTTACAATTAAAAATTATTGTTACTTCTGACAGTCTGCCTAAGTTAAGCGTTCTGAAATTTTATCTTCTCGGAATTGAACAAGATATTTTACTGAAAAAATCTGAAAAAATAAAATATGAGTTCTCATTTAATCCGGAAGATAAAAAATACAAAAAAGTTCAGATAAAAGGCGAAATGAATGCTTGGAATCCTAATAATACAAATTTAAAATTTGAAAACGGAATTTGGAAAACCGAAATTATTGCAGAACCCGGCAACTATCAATATCTTATTGTCGCCGACGGCAAAGAAATGCTCGACCTCGCAAATCCCGTAAAAATAAGTAACGGAATGGGCGGTTTTAATTCAGTAATGAAAATCGGAAAAACGAATAACACCGAATTACCCTATATTTTCACAAAATTAACCGATGATAATTTAATATTTATCGGGTTTAAAAATAACATCAAACAACTTGTCATTTTATACAAAAATTTTGAGCTTTCCGGTGATTTTATAACAAAATCGGATACCGCATATCGTATTATTATTCCGGGCGATGCAAGAGACCAAAACCGAACATTTGTCAGAGTATATGCGGCTAATGATTCCGGCTTTTCAGACGACTTGCTTATACCGCTTGAAAAAGGCAAAGTTGTAAATCACGTCAGACAACTTACAAGAACCGATTTTGAAGCAGCAACTATTTACAATGTTTTTATCGATCGTTTTTTTGACGGAGACAGTACCAATGACAGACCGACACCCGACAAACGTATTTTACCGAAAGCCAATTATTTCGGAGGTGATATTAAAGGTATAACTGATAAAATAAAATCAGGATATTTTCAAAATTTAGGAATTAATACAATTTGGATTTCTCCGATAGTAAAAAATGTTGACGGTGCATACGGAAACAATGCAAAACCTAAAACAAAATTTTCCGCCTATCACGGCTATTGGCCCGTTTCATTTACATTGATTGACAGTCATTTCGGAACTGAACGGGATTTTAAAGAATTGGTAAAAACAGCTCACGAAAATAATATGAATGTACTGCTGGATTTTGTTGCAAACCACGTTCACAAAGAGCATCCGTATTACAAGCAACATCCTGAAAATTTTACACAACTTCACTTGCCTGACGGTACATTAAATCTCGAACGCTGGGACGATCATCGCCTCACAACTTGGTTTGATACCTTTTTGCCATCATTGGATTTAACAAAACCCGAAGTTTATAATATGCTGTCCGACAGTGCAGTTTACTGGATTAAAAAATATAATCTCGACGGTTTCCGCCACGATGCCACCAAGCACATACCTAATATTTTTTGGCAAACTTTAACTCAAAAAATAAAAACCGAAATAGAGATTCCGGAAAAAAGACGAATTTATCAAATCGGAGAAACGTACGGAAGCCCTGAACTGATAGCAAGTTATGTAAATACGGGGCAATTAAATGCCCAATTTGATTTTAATGTTTATGATGCTTTTACGCAAGCTGTTGCCGGAAATTCATCATTTACGCACCTTATCGATGTTATGAAAACCAGTTTTAAATATTACGGTTATCATAACTTAATGGGAAACATCACGGGAAATCAAGACAGAGGCAGATTTATTTCATATGCCGGAGGCAGTTTACGATTTAATGAAGATGCAAAACTTGCAGGCTGGACAAGAGATATTGAAGTCGGAAATCCCGTTGCCTATAAAAAATCAGCACAACTCGCTGCCTTTATCAGCACAATTCCCGGAATACCGGTTATTTACTACGGAGACGAAATAGGTATGCCCGGAGGCAACGATCCCGACAATCGCAGAATGATGAAATTTAACAATCTTAACATACCGCAAAACGACCTAAAAGCAACTTTTTCTGCTTTATTATCTTTAAGAAGAAATTCTTTACCTTTAATATACGGTGATTTCAAATTCTTAAAATGTACTGATGATATTTTAATATACCAAAGAACGTATTTCGACCAAATATTTATAATTGCATTAAATAAAACAAATCAGGATTATACGGCAAAAATTAATATTGACAAAAGATTTGACTTAATTAAATTACATTCCGAATTCAGTATTACGTTTAAAGAGAATAATAACACGCTTGAATTTACAATTCCTGCAAACGGATTTGCAATCCTGTCAAACAAACCTTAAAATTTCTTATTAAAATTGATAATCGATTAACAATAAATTTAAAAATACAATGAAAAAAATCGCACTATTAAGTATAACAGCAATATTTTTTTTAGCAAGCTCTTGCGGAAATTCAGGAAATAATTCTGATAAAAGTTCCGATGATACTGTGAAACTTACAATTAATAAATTCCCTGAAAGAACAGAAAAATCAAATATTTACGAAGTAAACATCCGGCAATACACACCCGAAGGCACCATAAAAGCATTTGGAAAACATCTGCCGCGTTTAAAGAATTTAGGCGTTGATATTCTTTGGCTGATGCCGATTTTTCCTATTTCAGAAAAAAACAGAAAAGGAAGTTTGGGAAGTTATTATGCTGTAGCAAATTATAAAAAAGTTAATCCTGAATTCGGTACAAACGAGGATTTGCATCATTTAATCGAAATTGCCCACAAAGACAGTATGTTGGTAATACTTGACTGGGTTGCAAATCATACAGGTTGGGACAACCCGTGGATTACGGAACATCCGGATTGG
>JAADGE010000012.1 GCA_013152535.1 Chlorobiota bacterium | reverse complement strand
CGAATACAACGGTCGGTTATCGACAAATTAACAAACCCGATACCGGAAATACTGCCGTTAAATTTTTGGGAATTGATTGGTCTGTTATTTCTGACAGTCAAAAATATTTAAAATTTACAAATCTTCTGTCGGATGATAAAAACGGTAATTTTGTTATTTATAAAGATTCTGTTGATGCACCATACGATACTTACTTTGATTTTTTCAGCAAAGCCTCTGATAATCATACAATTATTGAATACAACAAGAAAAGTTATATCGGAAGAATTAAAGATGAAGAATTTTTTGGAGATGATACTTGGAAATATTGGGATGAAAACAGGCAAAACATTATTAAAAAATAATTTCTGAGATTTATCTTTCAGTTAAAAAAATAACTCCGCTTAAAAATTTCTCTTAATATAAGTTTTTAAAATAATGTTTAACCTTAAATACGGTTTATTAAAGGAAAATTTTGCGTCATCAAATTTCGGCGGTCCTATTGTGTTTTTATTTCCGGAAATACCGTACGGTTCAACAGGAAAGCCGATTGCTGCTCGGTCAATTATGCTGTTATTATTTTCATCTTGAAATAAAGAAACGGCATAAGTTCCGTAAGGTATATTTAAAATAATAACAGCCGAGTTATTTTTTATTTCAACTTGCTTTTTTTTGTATGCCGAATTTAAATCTTTCAAAAAACCATCACTCCCTTCTTTATTATACAAAGCAACTTTAATATTTCCTTTATCACTCTGAATTTTTGGAATTACAACTTTTATAGTTCCGCTTTGAGCAGAAACAAACATTCCGAAAAACATCAAAATACTTATACCTAAAATCTTTTTCATTTTCATTATTTCTGAAATGTATTCACAACTTGTCTTATTTTAACCAATCGTGTTAATAATTCTTCTGCCAAGCTTAAATGCAACATATTGGCACCGTCTGATTTTGCTTCGGAAGGATTCGGATGTGTTTCCATAAAAATACCGTCAGCTCCGGTTGCGACGGAAGCTTTACCCATTGTTTCAATCATTTCGGGTTGTCCGCCCGTTATCCCCGAAGTTTGGTTGGGTTGCTGCAGCGAATGGGTAATATCAACTACAACCGGAAAGCCTGTTTTTTGCATAATCGGAACAGAACGAAAATCAACAATTAAATCACCGTAGCCGAACATAGTACCTCTGTCGGTAAGCATAATATTTGAATTACCGGTTTCTTCAACTTTCTGAGCCGCAAATTGCATTGCATCGGGCGACATGAATTGTCCTTTTTTAATGTTTACAAATTTCCCTGTCTTACCGGCAGCAATAAGCAAATTAGTTTGCCGTGATAAAAAAGCCGGAATTTGCAGAATATCAACATCATAATCGGCTGTCTTTTTTGCATCTTCAGGAGAATGAATATCGGTTACAATCGGAATATTCAGTTTTGTTTTTACTTTTTGCAATATTTTTAATGCTTTCTCATCACCAATTCCGGTAAAAGAATCTATTCGCGAACGGTTTGCTTTTTTGAATGATGCTTTAAAAATATAAGGGATTTTTAATTTTTCCGCTATTTCCAAAAGCTTTTCGGCTATTTCAAAAACATTTTTTTCATTTTCGACAACACAGGGTCCGGCAAGTAAAAAAAAGTTATTGCTGTCTGAATATTTTATATTTTCAATTTTTGGTATCATCTGTATTTCAATTTTTTATTCATATTTTCGCCCCCATCGTTTCTGTATCAGCTGTTTTACTTTTTCTTCTGTCTGATTTTTTTGTGGTTCATATAATCTTTCTTTACTCAATTCTTCAGGTAAATATTCTTGAGGTACAAAATTTTCGTTGTAAGAATGTGCATATTTATAATCTTTCCCGTAACCGAGTTCTTTCATAAGTTTTGTCGGAGCATTTCTGAGATGCAAAGGAACAGATAAATTTCCTGTTTTTCGTACTAATTCCTGTGCTTTATCTATTGCTTGATAAGCCGAATTACTTTTAAGAGAATTTGCCAAATAAATCGTTGCTTCCGATAAAATAATACGAGATTCGGGATAACCGATTACGTTAACAGCTGAAAAACAATTATTTGCAATTAACAAAGCATTAGGATTTGCCAATCCGATATCTTCCGCAGCCAAAATTATTAATCGTCGGGCAATAAATTTTACGTCTTCTCCGCCCTCAATCATTCGAGCCAACCAATAAACGGCAGCATTCGGGTCGCTTCCGCGTATTGACTTTATAAATGCAGAAATAATATCATAGTGCATCTCACCGTTTTTGTCGTAAGAAGCTGTTTCTGTTTGCAAACTGCTGATTACATTTTCATCATTAATAATAATTTCAGAATCATCAGAAAATGAATTCACAACTAATTCAATGATATTATACAACTTACGAGCATCACCCCCAGAATGTAAAAACAAAGCATGCGTTTCGGCAACTTTAATTTTCTTTTTCTTAAGTTCGATATCTTTTTTTAAAGCATTATGCAAAAGTTTTTCTAAATCTGCTGTATCCAAAGATTTCAACACATAAACCTGACAACGGGAAAGCAAAGGAGAAATGACCTCGAAAGACGGATTTTCGGTTGTTGCACCTATTAATGTTACGGTTCCGTCTTCAACGGCAGAGAGCAAAGAATCTTGTTGTGATTTACTGAAACGATGGATTTCGTCAATAAAAAGAACAGGGTTCGGATGTGAAAAAAAAGATTGACTTTTTGCTTTTTTTATTACTTCTCTTACATCTTTTACGCCGGAACTCACAGCACTTAAAGTATAGAACGGGCGTTCTAAAATGCCGGCAATTATTTTTGCCAAAGTTGTTTTTCCGACACCCGGCGGTCCCCATAAAATAAATGACGGCAAATGACCGGACTCAATAATTTTACGCAAAATCTTACCTTTCCCGACAAGATGTTCTTGTCCGACATACCCGTTTAATTCTCTGGGTCTCAAGCGTTCTGCAAGCGGTTGATTAGAAATATCTTTTTAAATTTATGAAAAGCAAATGTAATTATTTTAATTAAAAAAGTAAGATACTGCGAGTTTTAAAAAGAATTGTTATGCCTTAAGTTGTTGTTACCGCTAAAAGATTTTGCAAAAAAGACCCTGTAAGTTTTAAAACCCGCAGAGCCTTTTTAAGTTGTAATTTTTTCAAAAACTTAATGTGTTTTCATTTCATCAGAAACTTCAATCTGATTTCCGTTTTTATCATATGCAACAACAAACGCATCCGGAACGGTACTTCTCAGTAATTGATCTCTTAAAGCAGCAGCCTGTGAATACGTTGAAAATGATTTCACTCGATATTTATAAAAGCCGCCCGAATATTCTTTTTTTATTTCAGAAGTATTTGAATATTTTCCTGCTAATTCATATTTAGATATCGGATTTCTTGATGCTGCAATTTGAACTTTGAAAACATAGTCGGAAACAACCGGTTTAGTTTTTTCTTGTTCAGCTTGCAATTGACGAATCATTTGACGTGCTCTGCTGACAAATTTTCCGGAAGAAAAATTATCAATATAATCCTGATAAGATGCAATTGTATTAATATTTTGTGCATTTGCCCAAGCTTTATTATCTTTTTCGGCTGCTTCTTTTTTCTTACCTTGATTTAAAAGAATATCCAATGCTTGAGTTTGTTTTGAATATGCACTTTCTTTAGAACTTCTGGCACTGTTTGCTGCACCGGTTACACTTGAATAAGATAATTTTTTCAAATATTTTTTATCACCGATTTTTTTATTGTATTTCGACATCTTTTTATCGGCACTTTCAATTAATGATACTGCATCATCATTTAATTTATGTGCTTCGGATTTATCATTGTCGTCATAATAAGTTGCTCCTACAATAAGTTGCGAATAAACAGAAGAAGCATCCTGATATGCTCTCAAATAATCTTTTTCAGCCTGTATTCTGAATTTTTTAGCTTCCCAAGTTTTTTTATTGTATTTTTTCTTTTTCTTCTTTTTCTTTTCGTATTTTTTTTCAATTGCTTCTGCTTTTGAAATTTTAGTATCTGCTTTATCAATATATTTTTCAGCTTTTGCTAAAACTTTTATTTGTTCGGCATTAAATAAACTTTTTGCTGCAGAATAAGTTACAACTTGGCTTTGTGCCGTGTCAGACAAAAAAACAACGAACAAGCCGAGAATAATAATTTTAAATAATTTCATAATTTTTGGTTTTATTAAACAATATAGTATTACAAATAATGAATTTTTCGGAACGGATTTTTATATTCCGAAAACTAATTTATACTATTAACAACACAAATTTAATAATTAAATTGCTAATTTTAAAGTGTTTTCGTAAAATTTAATTAATATATTTCAAACAAATTTTATTTTTGCACTCGCCCGGGATTTTTATTTATGAAATCTTTCCAACTTTTTGCTGCTCCTTTTACGGAATAATGATTTTGATAATGATGACAAACAGCAACGGCTAATCCGTCTGTCGCATCAAGTTTTGCCGGCATATTTTTAAACTTTAATGTATTTTGCAAAAAGGCAGCAACTTGTTCTTTCGAAGCATTTCCGTTTCCGGTTACGGCTAATTTTATCTTTCGCGGTGAATATTCATAAACAGCTAAATTTTTTGATAAAGCAGCAGCAATTGCCACGCCTTGTGCTCTTCCGAGTTTCAACATTGACTGAACGTTTTTTCCGAAAAAGGGTGCTTCAATTGCAAATTCAGAAACGGGATAACTCTCAATTAACTGAACAGTTCGATTATAAATTTTTTTTAATCGATCGTAGGGATTTTCAATTTTTGAAAGCTCGATATAACCGAATGTTTCCAATTGCGGGGTTTTCCCGATAATTTTAATAATTCCGTATCCGGTAAATGCAGTTCCGGGATCTATTCCGAGTATGTATTTTTCTTCTGCCAATTTTTTTCAAATGTAAGCGAATTTAAATAAGTAAAACACAAATATATTTTATTTCAACATTTATTGCAATATTTTTACAGCGGAAAGCCATAGAACCTGATACAAAAATAACTTGCAGCAGTTTTGTTTATTTTATAATATAATCTTTAGGCGGTTTTAACCGCTTCAAGGTTAACAAAACGAGACAGCTGCAAGTTGTTTATGCAGATATTGCATTAAAATGTAAAAAATTATGCTATTTGAAAGCTTTGTTTTTTAATAAGAACTTTGCAAGTTCTTTTCCTGCTTTTGCATAAGATTCTTTTATTCGTTCACCGGTATCCCATCCGGCTCCTGCACGTCCGGGGGCTTTTCTGATATCTACTTTAGCAAGTACGGTATTAGGATCGGAAGTTTTTACAAAAATTGCTTCACAATTAATCGAAGCCGGTGCGGAAGATATTCCGATATAATATCCCGGTTCGGTAAAATAGGTATGTAAAATCATAGTATATTCAGCATCTTTGTTGCCTTGTTCTGCAATGGCGTCATATTTTTCGATATACTTATTAAACAGTAATTCAAATCTGGGTTCAAATCTTTTTTCTCTGTCTTCAATCCACATATTTGCCCACTTATCTCCGCGTCCGGCTTCTTTTTTATTATATTCTTCGGTCTTTTTTGTAACGTAATCGGCTTCGGAATATTTACCTACTTTCATATCGTTATAAGTATATTCCAAATTCAAATCTTTTACACCTTTTAAAAACTTTAAATTTCCGTCAACGAGTTTAATCCTTTGTGCCTGCATATTTCCTGCAAAGAAAATAACGGCAATTGCTAATAATAGTTTTTTCATGTTTGAAATTTTTAAATTAATAATTAATTGTTGTTTTTATTGAGTAACTTTTCTATAAGTTCCGTTGTTGTTTTTCCGCTCCAATTTGTTGCACCTGTCTCGTTTACTAATATTTCTCCTTTTTTAGAAATAATAAAAGTAGTCGGGATAACGCTTGATTTAAAAACCGCAGGAGTTGATATTACGGATGAAAAAACAGGAAAATCGTATTCTCTTTTTTTTATAAATTCTCGGGCTTTTGAAATCGGTTCGTTCGTTACAAGTAAAAATTTTATTCCGTTATTATTTTTATAAAGGTTGTATAATTTCTGAATTTCGGGCATTTCTCCCACACAAGGCGGGCACCAAGTTGCCCAAAAATTCAAAAAAATAACCTTGCCTTCATAATCCGAAAAATTTATACTCTTTCCGTTAATATTTTGGAGTTCCCAATTATAATCGGTTTCTGAAAGTTGAATAATGTTTTTTTCTGAATTTACGGAAGGAGCAATTATCATTGCTTTAATGCGATTAACAAATCCTCCTATTGCCATTCTTCCTGAGGATGTCAGCATAGCGGCAACAAAAATGATAAAAATAATATCCGAAATTTTTGCTCCGATTGATTTTTTCTTGTATTTATCAATTCTTTCCTTGAAGGTCATCAATTTTAAATTTGTTCAAATATAAATGTTTGTTTTTTATTTTCATTATTTGTTTTATAAAATATTGTTTTTTTATTAACGTTCTGAATAAAAGCCTGCATAAAATAATAATGCAGGCTTCTGTCGTTTGATTATGAGAAAATTTTGTGTCTTTCATATATATGACTCTTTTTATAATAAAAGGTTTAACTATGTTGTTTAACAGAATCTGAAAAATGAATTAAATTTTTTGTATTTTTACATATCAAACTTAAAACTATTTATTATGAAAACTATTACAAAATTCAGTATTTTTCTTTTTGCTGTTTTGCTTTCTGCAGGTGCATGTAAAAAAAATTCGTTTAAAAGTATTAAAGATGTGAAGTTAAAAGTTGATTTTAGCACTACTGCTGATGCTTCTAAAATTAATTTGACAAAACAAACACCCGCAAATTATTATGTGGCACTTAAAAGTGTTATATTACAGGGAGATGACGGTACTCCTGATTTTGAAATATTTAATAAAAGCGATTTAAGTTCTTCTTTGGTATTTGATTTTTCGGATGCAAATACAACTCATTCTTTGATGCAGGGAACAACAGTTCCCGACGGAACTTATTCTTCGGTTAAAGTTGAAATTTATTATTTACAAATGAAACTTAACATTACCGCAAGCAACGGTAATGAACCGAGAAATATTCGTATTTATTTATCGGATGATAACGAAACGGAAGGCGGATTGCATCAACCCGGAGATATGACACAAATTAATGATGCCGGAAGCGAAGAAGGTTGGCTGCTCGGAAACGGACAAAGTCCGGATATGACACCTGTTTCTCCCAGATCTGCTGCATATACGAACGATGAAGATGATGACGGCATGGGTGACGGAAATATTTGGTTTGATTTTGCCGGAAAACCCGGAAATAATTACGGACCGTTCGGCGATGTTGATTTTATGAATAATGCACCGCATCCGGTTTATTCTGCCGTAATTAATTTTGATTTAACAGATAACGGAGGAGAAAACATTATTATTGATTTTAATGTTAATAATTGTTGGCAATTCGAAGATAAAGACGGCAGCGGTGCTTTTGGTGCGGGAGATTTAAATTTTGACAGTGAAGATACAAAATGGCATATGGCTTTACCGATAATGACGGTAACCTTGGAATAAATTTTATAAGAATACAAAAAATAAGAAAGAGGTTATAAAGCCTCTTTTTTTTGTTTCCGGATATAATTTATAAATGAGTATTTTAATTGAACTTTTTCATCAAAAAACAGCTCAGATTTATATTCCGTTTTCCATTCGGCATAATCAATTTCAGGAAAAAAAGTATCTCCTTCAACAATATGATGTATTTTTGTAAGATATAGCCGATTAGCATAAGGATAAAAGAGTTTGTACATGGTTGCACCACCGCAAATAAAGACTTCATCATTAGCATCTGAACACATATTTAATGCTTCCTTAATTGAATTAATAATAATTGCCCCTTCAAAATTAATATCTTTTTGAGACGTTAAAATAATGTTTTTTCTGCCCGGTAAAGGCTTAAACGGCAGCGATTCATATGTTTTTCTGCCCATAATAATCGTATGACCGGTTGTTATTTTTTTAAATCGTTTTAAGTCTTCCGAAATATGCCAAATTAAATCGTTATTTTTTCCGATAACATTATTTTCGGCAACAGCGGCTATGATAGAAATTTTCATAATTAAACAGATATTGCACCTTTAATATGCGGATGCGAATTATAATTTTCTAATGTAAAATCTTCGTATTTAAAATCAGTAACTTTTTTAACGCCCAAGTTTAATTTCAAGGTCGGTAGTGCTCGCGGTTCTCTTGAGAGCTGTAATTTTACTTGTTCAATATGATTCAGATAAATATGAGCATCACCGAGTGTATGAACAAAATCACCGAGTTCATAACCGGTTTCTTGTGCAACCATCATAATTAACAACGCATAAGAAGCGATATTAAAAGGCACACCCAGAAAAATATCGGCACTTCGTTGATACAATTGGCAGGATAATTTATTATCGGCAACATAAAATTGAAACAGAATGTGGCAAGGAGGTAAATTCATTTTATCTAAATCGCCTACATTCCAAGCACTTACAATATGTCTTCGGGAATTCGGATTTTCTTTCAACTGCTTTATCACATTGAGAAGTTGGTCAACATGTCCGCTGTTTTCTGTTGTCCACGAACGCCATTGATAACCGTAGATTCTGCCGAGTTCGCCATCTGAATTTGCCCATTCGTTCCAAATTTTTATTCCGTTATCTTGCAGATATTTCACATTTGTAGAACCTTTTATAAACCACAGCAGTTCATAAATAATTGATTTCAAATGTAATTTTTTTGTTGTTATCAAAGGAAAACCTTCCTGTAAATTAAAGCGCATTTGATGACCGAAAACACTGATTGTTCCTGTTCCTGTCCTGTCTTCTTTCTTTACACCTTCAGTTAATACTCTGTCTAACAGGTTTAAATATTGTTGCATTGAGTTTAAATTTAAAATACAAAAATATTAAAATTATCGTACTTCCAGGCAATGCTGTGTGTCGGTTATTAACAAATTATTCAAAAAATAAAACTTCTTTTTACAGGATAAGTATTTTAAGTAAATTTGTAGGTTGATTAATATTACATTTATGAAATTGAGACACAGTGTATATTTAAACCGAATTTTGGTTTTTACATTCTTTATCATTATTGCTTTTTCGGCTTCAGCTCAGGAAGGGAGCCCGTTTATTACTAATTATAAGTTAAATAATAAATATAAACTTAATAATTGGTTTATTATTCAAGGTAAAAAGCAACAAATGTTTTTTGCAAATCAAAAAGGGATTTTGAGTTTTGACGGTTCTGCTTGGGATATTATTCCGACACCGGCGATGCCTTTAACTATGTATTCGGATACTGCAGATAATAAAATTTATGCCGGATGTGTTAATGATGTCGGTTATTTAGATCGGGATACTACAGGTATTCAAGTTTTTGTTTCAATAAAAAAGAGCTCCGAAAATATTGGAAAAGTTATTGAAATTTCTTCATTAGAAAACAAACTTATTGTAGTATCAGAAAATTTTATAACAATATATAATACAGATGATTATACTGTTGTTAAACAAATTTCTAATTTTAAAAATAATAAACAGATAACCGGAATTATTAATCAATCAGATAAACTGTTTTTTGTTTCGGAAGATAATACATTCTATAAGTTGAAAAATGATTCGCTTTATTATCAAAGTATAAAAAACAAAAACAATATCGGTAAAATAATTTTCGATTTTCCTATAAGTAAAACAAAAACTTTAATCGGAACAACAAATAATAAATTGTATTATTTCAGCGGAAAATCTGTTTGGCAATTTAATATACGAGATCAGAAATATTTGGATGAAAGTATATTAACAAATGCAGTTCGTCTTACAAATACCAAAATTGCCCTGTCAACTTTAATCGGCGGTATTTTGATTATTGATTCTAAAACAAGAAAAACTGTTAAGAATATTAATTATTCGTCGGGATTGCCTGATAATGAGATTTTTGCAATCGGTAAGGATGATAACAACGGCTTGTGGTTATCTCACGGATTAGGAATAAGTCGTATTGATTTTTCTGTTCCGGTAAAACTTTACAGCAGCTATCCGGGCATTGAAGGAAGATTATTATCGGTAATAAATATTAATAATACACTTTATGTCGGAACAAACGAAAATTTATTCTTTTTGGAAGAATTAGATGCCTATAAACGTGCACGACTCATTGAAAGTGAAATCAAAACAGTTTCAAAAAAATTAAAAACTAAAAAAAGGATTAAGGCTAAAGAAGATGCGAAAAAAAAGGGGCTTTTTGCCGGTCTTCATAAAAAAATAAGAGACTTTGTTTCTCCTGATAATACTATCAATTTATCTGAAAGAAAAAGAAATTCACTGATTCGAAAACGAAAGTTATTAGGTATGCAATCTGTAAGCCATTCCTATAAAAAGATTGAGAATTTAAATGACAGGTGTAAAATATTAGTCCCTTACGGTAATGAATTATTAGTTGGAGGGAATAACGGTGTTTATTTAATTAAAGATAAAGAAGCGGAGCATATAATTTCGGATCGTTATATTAATAATATTATTCCGTCAAAAAACAATTCAAATCTGTTTTATGTCTGTACAAATAACGGATTGCTTATTTTGGAATTTAATGAGGACGAAATAAAAGTTTCAGAAGTTAATAAATTAAAAGGTAATAATGTAACTTCGGTATCCGCAAATGATACTGCCGTTTGGGTCGGTACGACAGGAGATATTTATTTGTTGAATTTTGATAATACAGAAATAAAATCTTATAAAATAAATAACAAATACGAAGAACCTGCTCTGATTCAAGAATTTGAGAATATTATCTACATATTACTTCCTTCTAAGGTGTTGGCTTACAGTGAAAAACAAGGCAGCATAATCATTTTGGGAAGCAAGGAACTTTCCTTTATTAAAACCCAAGTTGATGTTTTATGGATGCATGAAAACAACTCGTGGAATTCTCTTATTTATACTAAAAACTATGATTGTAAAAATAATATTTATTTGAATTTATTTGACAATATTGAGTACTTGTATGTAGATAAATTAAATGACACTTGGGTTATTGACGATAAAAATAATTTATACAAAATAAATAATTTGAATGTTTCATTTTATAATCCCAAACAAAACTTATTCATTAAAACTGTAACAAATCAAAAAGGGGAAAAATATTCTTTAACAGATATATCTTTGAATGCTGATGAAAATAATATAAAAATAATATTATCTGCTCCTTTTTTTATTAAACAAGATGCTGTTGAGTATCAGTATTTTCTGGAAGGATTGATGAAAAATCGGTCGGGCTGGGGAAAAAATAATGAAATATCTTTTCCTTATTTACCGCATGGTAAATATATTTTTCATGTTAAAGCAAAAAATATTCTTAATTCAATAAGTGAAGAAGAGAAGATAACTTTTTATGTTAAAGAAGCGTTTTGGGAAAAAGATTGGTTTTTAATCAGTTCAGGTTTATTTTTAGTTTTGATTGTTATTTTGATTATTAAAATGCGAGAACGAAAACTCAAAAAAAACCAGAAATTATTGGAGCAAAAAATTAATGAACGAACAAAAACAATCGAAGAACAACGAAATCAAATTGCAAAAAGCCATAAAAGCATAAAAGACAGTATTGTATATGCAAAACGCATTCAACAAGCTATGATGCCGTCAAAAAATATTTTGGATAAATCGTTGAAAGATTATTTTGTATTTTTTAAACCGAGAGACATTGTCAGCGGAGATTTTTACTGGATAAAACAAATAAGAGAATATACTGTTTATGCTGTCGGAGATTGTACCGGACACGGTGTTCCGGGAGCAATGTTAAGTATGCTCGGAATTTCTTTTCTTAGTGAAATAGTTACAAAAGTACGTTTCGACACACCTGATGAATTTTTGAACAGGTTAAGAAAAAAGATAAAAAGCTCATTAAATCAAACATCTGCCGGTATTGAATCGAAAGACGGAATGGACATTGCTTTGTGTATTATTGATAATGAAGGTATGCAACTCCAATTTGCCGGTGCTTTTAATCCTGCTTATATTATTCGTGAAGGCGAATTAACAGAGTTGAAGGCAAACCGAAATCCGATTGGGATACATCATAAAGAAACGCCGTTTCAATATCAAAAATTTGAATTGAAAAAGAATGATATGATTTATACTTTCTCTGACGGTTATTCGGATCAGTTCGGACATAACAATCAAAAATTTAATAAACATAATTTTAAAAAACTGTTATTAAAGATTTATAATAAACCGATGTCGGAACAAAAAGAAATTCTTAAAGAAATTCTTACCAAATGGAAGGGCGAATTTGAACAAACAGACGACATTATTGTTATGGGTGTAAGAATTTAATTTATAAACTCAGATTAATATTTTACAACTCTTATGCTGTCAAAATTCAATCGAATTTTAAGCCATTTTGCAAGGGTTTTTGATTTTTTTCGAATATAACTGTTGTAGGTTCCTTTTTTCCATTTTACAAGAATTGTGGGTATCGTATCATATTTTAAGGAATCATTGAGTTCAATACTTTTTGCAAAAGCAAATTTATCAATTTCAGGATATTGCACGGCCAGCTCTTTTTTTAAGCTGTACAAAGGTATGGTGTCTTGTTTTATTTGAATCAGCCGGTTTTCCAGAAATTCAATTTTAGCATTTTTTCCCGATATTGCATTCTCCTGATTTTTATATATTTCTTCTAAAACACCTATTCTTAATTTTTCCGGTAAAGTTTTTTGCATGTTATCAATTTTAGTTACCAAAGTATCAAGATTATTCCTTTCCTGATGAAAAATTAATGCGGTTGAATCGGTAACACGAACGGCAGAACCGGATTTTGAAAGTCCGTATAGTTCCAGTTTATCCCTTAAATCTTTAATTTCTGAATTAGGAATGCAAAAATGAGTAAGATAAATTTGAATAGTCGAAAGTGTATCGGAATAACTTTTTTGAGTATAAATTATATCTTCATTATACGGTTTAAGATTTTCTTTAATAAATGTTTCGGCACGATGATTAAATTGAGATTCTTTTATAACATTCCAGAAAATTTGAGCACTGGGAATAATAATGATGATAATCAGTATAAAAATATAGAATTTTATTCTTTTTTCGCGTTTCGGGTTGACATAATTCATTTTTGGAAAACGCAAGTATTTTACGGCTATAAAAGTGGTTAAGCTGATAAATACGGAGTTTATAAAAAATAAATATAAAGCACCTGTCAAAAAATTTAATTGCCAAGTTGCTAAGCCGTATCCGGCTGTGCAAAGCGGAGGCATTAAAGCCGTGGCAATGGCAACACCGGGAATAACATTTGATTTTTCATCACCCGAAAGGGCAATAATACCTGCCATTCCGCCGAATATGCCGATAAAAACATCTAATAATGTCGGTTGTGTTCGAGCTAATAATTCGGATGAGGCTTCTTTTAAAGGTGAAATAAGAAAATAAATTGCCGATGCTGATACACTGACAATTACCGAAATAAAGAAGAATTTTAATGATTTTTTTAAAGTTGTCCAATCGTTTGTTCCGACGGAAAGCCCCAAGCCGAGAATCGGACCCATTAACGGAGAAATGAGCATAGCACCGATTACAACAGCGGTTGAATTAATATTTAAACCAAGCGAAGCAATAAAAACAGATGCGATTAAAATCCAAATTCCTCTGCCTTTAAATTCAATATCTTTTTGAATAAACTCAATGGTTTTGATTCTGTCGGTTCCTTCTCTGATACTGAAAAGGTCCGTAAAGAATTTTATAAAAATATTAATAAAAGAATTATGATTTTCTTCTGAATTATTTTGTTGGTCGGTAACCATTCACATTTATTTTATAATCAGTTATTTATTCTCTGCCGTAAATTTCTGTTATTTCTTGTAAAAAATTTTTATAATCATCTGTTATATCATCCGGTTTAAATCGCCAAACCCAATTATTACTAATTGTTCCGGGAGTATTCATGCGATGTTCCGACGATAGTTGTAATAAATCCTGCAAAGGTGCAATTACCGTATTTGCAACCGATGACCAGGTAAGTTTCATTAAGTCGTGAGCAAAATTTTTCTTCGTATAACGGAAATACTTTTTTGAAAATGTTTTTTCTTCATCAGAAAAGTTATTAAACATTCCGGCAGAAGTGTCGTTGTCATGTGTTCCGGTGTAAACAACACAATTTTTGTTATGGTTATGCGATAAAAAGGGATTTGATGCACCGGAATTAAATGCAAATTGCAGAATTTTCATTCCGGGTAATTCGTATTTGTCTCGTAATAATTCCACTTCTTTTGTTATAAAACCCAAATCTTCTGCTATAAAATTCGGATTGTTTTTAAATATTTTTTCAAACAATTCATCTTCGGGTCCGGGCATCCAAGTACCGTGCTCGGCAGTTTCGTTTCCGAAAGGAACAGCCCAAAATTCCGACAAGCCTCTGAAATGGTCGATGCGAACAATGTCAAACAGTTTGAAATTCATTTTAATACGTTCTGTCCACCACCGGTAGTTGTCTTTTTTTTGGTTTTGCCAATTGTAAACAGGATTTCCCCAAAGTTGTCCCGTAGGACTGAAATAATCCGGCGGAACTCCGGCAACTTTTACGGGTGATAAATTATCGTTCAGCATAAAAATTTCAGGGTGTGTCCAAGTGTCGGCACTGTCCGATGCAACATAAAGCGGAATGTCTCCGATTATTTTTATTCCGTTTTCACCGGCATAGGTTTTTAAACGAAACCATTGTTCAAAGAAAAAATATTGAATAACTTCGTATATTTCGATTTGAGTTTTGAGCTCTGTTTGGAAAGTATCTAAAATATTATTGTCTCGAAATTTTAAGCCTTTTTCAAACTCCCAATATGGTTTTTCATTGTGATACTCTTTTAAACTTATGAAAAAAGCATAATCAAAAAGCCAAAATTTGTTTTCGTGTTTAAACTGTTCAAAACCAAGTTTTTCAATATCGGAATTTATAAAATCGGAAGCTGTTTTTTTCAGTAAACTGATTTTTGTTTTTTTAACAAAGTTATAATCAACAGTAGAAATTTTATGTTCTTTTTGTTTCAGACAAGTTACAGGTAATGCCTGTAAATCAACAAGTAACGGATTTCCTGCAAAAGCCGAAAAAGAGGAATAAGGTGAATTCCCGTATCCCGTATGTCCTAAGGGCAAAATTTGCCAGTAAGTTTGTTTTGTTTCTTTCAGAAAATCAATAAATCGGTAAGCTTCTTCTCCGAGAGTTCCGATACCGTATTTCCCCGGCAGGGAACTTATATGCAATAATATTCCGCTTTTTCTTTCCTGCATTAATTAGTTATATCTTCAAGATTGTTTATCCAAATATTAAATCTTGTTGCTTTTTCTCTTATTGTTTTTAATCCTATTTCTTCAGCAATCATACTTCCGAATACAATTTTATTATATCCTTCAATAATTCTTTCTAATCTTTTGGAAGGTGCTGTATTTTTTCCGTCATTAATATCTTCCGGATTTGGGAAATTATCAATTGTTTCAATTAAATAATTATAATCTTTAAACTCATTTCGTTCAAAATTTCTGTCAAAAATATTTTTATTACAAAACAATAAACCTTCAAATTCATGTAATTGTATATATGGAATAAATCGTTGATTGACTGAGTTATCAATATCTTTTTGCATTTCTGCTTCAAGTTTAGTTAATTGATTTTGTTTGTTTTGTATTTTTGTGATTTCATTCCAATGAGGAAATTTATGTTTGTTTTTAATACCATAAAAATCAATTAAAAGAGTTACAAAAACTTCAGGTTCATTTTTTAAATACGTTTCAATCTCTTTTTTTAAAACATTCCATTTGACAATACCGCCTTTTGATTTTTTTATCAATGGTGCTTGAATTTGAATATTTTTTGAAATAAAATACGGTAACAAAACATCTTTGCAAAACTCTTGCTCCGTTTCTCCTTCACAAATGATTATTATTCTTTTCATTTTCGATATTATTATTTTGGTTGCCCGTCAGCAATAATATTTCTTTGCCATAATTCTCCGAGTGTGTATTCTTCTAACCAGGATGAAAGTTCTTCTTTTTTTAATCGTTTAAATTTACTTTCTCCGTTGACCTGATTAACAGTCACAATATCTTCCGGTTCAAAATAACTGATTAAATCAGTCGATTGTGTTGCAATTATTATTTGTCTTCCTTTTTTTGCAGCACTTTTAATATATCCCGCTACTTTTGCTGTTGCAAGAGGGTGCAGACCTAATTCAGGCTCATCAATTATCAATAATGAAACAGGTAAAACAGGTTGTAGAAATAAAACAGATAATGCAATAAAGCGTAGAGTTCCGTCAGATAAATCGTTTGCTCCGTAAACTGTTGAACTGTATTTATCCTGCCAATGTAAACGTATTAATCCTTCTGCGTTGGGTTGAAAAAAGAAATCAGAGAAAAACGGTGCAATACTTTGTATTGTTTTTACAATTCGATTGTAAATAATCGGATTTTCATTTTTAATACGAAATAAAAAAGCTGAAATGTTTTTTCCGGTTTCATACAAAAAATATGCATCATTATCTTTATGGCAGGTTTCGGTAAAAGGTGAATTTTTACCGGTATCAAGGAAATGATATTTTTTCAAAGTTGTAAAATTGCTTTTAAAATAATTTAATATATCTTGATGCAGAAACATATTTGTTTCTGAATTATAATTTGAGATTTCTCTTATATCATTTTTTAATTGTAAGTTTTCATTAATAAAAACAAAATTACTATCTCCTTTTTTTATTGTAAAAGAATAGGAACTTACATTTCTCTCAAATAATATCTTAACTTTAATCTGATCAGTAATTTTTATTCCGTTATATAATATTTTGTCCTCTCCTTTTAACGCAATAAATTCTTTTAACTTTTGTTCATAAACAGCATTTAATAAATCAAAAAAAGAAATAAAATTACTTTTTCCTGCTCCGTTTGCTCCGATTAAAATATTTATCGGACGAAGTCCAATTTTTACGTCTTTTAATGATTTATATCCTTGTATTTCAATATAATCTATCATAGTTTTTTATTTTCTTTCCGATAAATTTTTAGGTATTCGTCCCATCTTTATTGTTTCCGAACGAAGTCGTCTTCCGACAATTTTTTCAACCGTATTTCCTATTTCTAAAATTTTATCAATGTCAATATCAGTTTCAATACCCATTTCGTCCATCATTACAAGCATATCTTCTGTAGTGATAAGTCCTACGGCATTCGGGTCTTTATAATAATATTTCCCGGTACCGGAAACCGGAATTCCGTCAATAAAGTTTGCCGGTTGTCCGCCGATACCGCCTATTGTGGATTCATAGCGTGTAATTCCTGCTTGCAGTGCCGCCAATATATTTGCCAAGCCCCAGCCTCTTGTTGTATGAAAATGAGCAAGATGCAATGATGTGTCCGGTATAGCATCTAAAAGCATAGAATAATATTTATAGACTCGGTCGGGTGAAGCGGATCCGTCATGATCGGCATGTTCAATATCATCGGCACCAATGTCTAACCATCGTTTTGTAAATTCAACAGCATCTTCGGGGTGCGTAGGACCTTCAATCGGGCAACCCCAAATTGTGCTTACTGTTCCGTTGACTTTTATTCCCGCATCGTGTGCTTTTTTGATGTATTTTTCACTCATTTTCCAATAGTCGGAATGTGATAAACCTGAATTTTTATATTGATGCGATTCACTGGTAGAAACCATTAATAAAATTCTGTCGGGTCCCCAACCTTCTTTTTTTGCTTCAATCGCTCGTTCAATGGCCCGTTCTCTTATTGTAACACAAGTTATTTCAACATCATTTAATTTACCTTTTAATTTTTTACTGTTTCGGATAGATTTCATTAAAATATCAGCATCTTTAAATTGCGGCATTCCTTTCGGATTACCGAAATTTGTAACTTCTATTTTCTTGTATCCTGCCAGAACTAATTCTTCTGCAAGCCATAATTTTGCTTCCGTAGGAATAAATTTTTCTTCATGTTGAAATCCGTCTCGGATTGTTATGTCTCCTAATTCTACTTTTTTGGGATATTGCATAATTATATTGAATTTATTTTTATTTTTACATAGTTGAATTAACAAAGATAATAATTTTTTCTCAGGAGTTTATATCTCTTTTATGTCTGAATTCAAAATATCCGTATCGGATGTCAATCAAGTTTATTCTGAAATAAAATCACTTGCAAATTTTGATTTTATCGACTATGCTTTTTCATTTAAAAGGAGAAGAATTATTCTTTTTATGAAAACTCAAAAAGTTTTGAATGTTGATGATTTAATTTATCGTTTTAATCAATCTGAAAAAATTGTTTCCGACTTTATAAAATTTTGTTTTGTCCCTCAAACTGAACTATTCAGAGATGCAGAATTGTGGAATTATTTAAATGAGAAAGTTTTTCCGAAACTGCTTTTTAAAAAAGAAGTTAATATACATATTCCTTATTGTACCGGCGGTGAAGAAGTTTATTCTTTGATGTTTTTTCTCGGATTATTTCAATCAGCAAGTGTAATTGTTACAGTTTCACATCCTTTATTCGAAAATGAAAATCTTATCCGAAACAGAAATTTTACTCAACAAGATTTGAAAAAGTGTGTAAAAAATATTGAGTTGCTTAATAATGTGTTAAATTTGGAAGATGTTTTTATCGGACACACTAATCAAATGAGAATTAATCATTTTTACAGGGGAAAGGTGAATTTTATTAAAGAAAAAATAACAAATCAACAGTATGTTTCCGAATTTGATTTGGTTTTATTTCGTAACCGATTGATTTATTTTAATGAGAATTTGCAAAGCACTGTATTGCACAAACTCAGTGCAAGTATTAAAAAAGGCGGATATCTGATTCTGGGAGATAAAGAAATTTTAGGACAAATGTCCGGAAAATTTAAAAGAACAGCTGCAAATTTATCTGTTTATAAAAAAAGAATTTTTTAATAAATGTCTGAAATAAAATATATTGTTATAGGCGGGTCTGCCGGCAGTTTTAAAATTGTTACGAAAATATTGGAAGAATTGCCGAAAAATTTTCCTTATACTTTAATTTTAGTTTTACATCGCTTGAAGCATATTAAAGAAGGATTTGTTGATGCATTAAAAATTAAATCGCAATTACCGGTTCAGGAACCTTTTGATAAAGAAAAAATATTATCGGGCAGAGTTTATATCGCTCCAGCAAATTATCATTTGTATATTGAACCTGATAAAACTTTTGCACTTTCAACGGAAGAGGTTGTCAACCATTCTCGTCCGTCAATTGATGTAACATTAAGTTCAGCTGCTTATTCTTTAAAAAATAAAATGCTCGGTATTGTTTTATCGGGTGCAAATAATGACGGAGCAGCCGGATTGAAGGATGTTGTTGATTTCGGAGGCATTACTGTTGCTCAAGACCCAAAAGATGCAATTGTTGCAACAATGCCGGAAGCGGCAATTAAAATTTCGGAAACGAAAAATATTTTATCTTCGCAAAATATTATTAAATATATTTTAAACCTTTAATAATGTCTAAAAATATTGTCAGAAAAATAGTATCTGCAGCTCTTTTTATTTTATCCTTATTTTTTATTTGGCTTATCTTTTCAAAAACTTCAGGAAGTTTAGAAGAAAATAAAAGCTTTATTTATTTCGGTGCATTATTCTTTTCAAATTTATTTTTATTTGTTTTAACATTTACTTTTCAAACAGAAAAAATTTATATAAAAACAAAATTTGTTAATGAAGAAGAGGATAAAGAATTTAAAAAATCGGATGAAAAAATAAGAAGTGAAACAGAACTTAAAATTAATAATATTATTTCCGAACTTGAAAGACCTCAAAAAGATCAGAAATTTTCCGAACTTATACTAAAAGCTTTTGCAAAGGAGTTTTATATTGTTCAGGGTTTGGTTTACGTAAAAGATAAAGATAAATTTAAAGTTAGTGCAACTTATGCGATGTACAACAACAACAAAATTCGCGATTTTTCTGAAGGAGAAGGAATTTCGGGGCAAGTTGCGAAAAGTAAAAAAATAAAACAAATAAGCGATATTCCGGATGAATATATTCAGGTTGTTTCCGGTTTGGGCGCGAGTTCTCCTAAAAGTTTATTATTTATTCCGATTTTATCCGGTAATGAAACTGTTGCTGTTATTGAAGCAGCTGCATTTGATAAATTCCCGTATGATTTAGAGCAATTTCACAGTAAACTAAATATATTATTAGCTGAAAAATTAAAAAATACTGAAAGTGATAAATAAATTTATTGATAAATTAATTGATTTGGCAATTGCCGAAGACATAGGAGACGGCGACCATTCTTCGTTATCCTGTATTCCGAAAACGGAAAAAGGCAAAGTTAAATTACTCGTTAAAGAAGAAGGTATTCTTGCAGGAGTTGAAATTACAAAAGAAATAATTCGCAAAATTGACCCTGATTTAAAAATAAATATTTTTTTGGAAGACGGGACAAAAATAAAACCCGGCGATATTGCTTTTACGATTTCAGGAAAAGTGATTTCAATTTTGCAGGCAGAACGGTTGTTGCTTAACTTTATGCAGCGAATGAGCGGTATTGCTACGCAAACTTCAAAATATACCGAAATTATAAAAGATTTGCCGACAAAAGTTCTCGATACTCGAAAAACTACGCCGGGATTACGACATATTGAAAAACTTGCCGTAAAAATCGGCGGCGGAACAAATCACAGAATGGGGCTTTATGATATGGTAATGCTCAAAGACAACCATATTGATTTTGCCGGAGGTATCGAAAAAGCAATTAACAAAACTGTTGATTATCTTAAAGAAAACAATAAAAACATAAAAATTGAAGTTGAAGTAAGAAATTTTGAAGAACTTAACGAAGTTTTGCGTGTAGGGAAAATTCACAGAATAATGCTTGATAATTTTACTGTTAAAAATACAAAAAAAGCCGTTGAAATAATTGCCGGAAAATACGAAACGGAATCTTCCGGAGGTATTACTCTCGAAACTTTAAGCAGTTATGCCGAATGCGGAGTAGATTTTGTTTCGGTAGGAGCATTAACGCATCAAATAAAAAGCTTGGATTTGAGCTTGAAAGCCGTTTAGAGAAAATTAAATACAAAATTTCACAAACTTTTTACCTCTAACTGAATATGAACTACGACATAATAATTATCGGAAGCGGACCCGGCGGATATGTTGCTGCAATCAGAGCATCGCAACTCGGAATGAAAGTTGCTGTTGTTGAAAAAGCTGAAATCGGCGGAGTTTGTTTAAATTGGGGATGTATTCCCACAAAATCGCTGTTGAAAAGTGCACAGGTTTACGATTATATCAAACATTCCGAAAATTACGGAATAAAAGTAGGAGAATACAAAGCCGATTTTTCCGAAATTATTGCACGAAGCAGAGCAATTGCCGAGCAAATGAGTAAAGGTGTGCAGTATTTATTTAAGAAAAATAAAATTACCGGTTTGCAGGGTTTCGGGAAATTAGCCGGTGAAAATACAGTTGAAGTTATTGACAATGAGGGTAAAACAGAAAAATATACGGCAAAACACATTATTTTGGCAACCGGTTCTCGCTCAAAAGAACTGCCGAATTTAAAGCAAGACGGGAAAAAAATAATAGGCTACAGAGAGGCACTAACTCTTGAAAAACAACCCGAAAGTATGATTGTCGCGGGTTCGGGAGCCATAGGTACCGAATTGGCATTTTTTTATAATTCAATAGGAACACAAGTTACGTTAATCGAATTTTTACCTAACGTTCTTCCGCTTGAAGATGAGGATGTTTCAAAACAAATCGGTCGTTCTCTTAAAAAAGCAAAAATTAAAGTGATGGTATCTTCGGCAGTAGAAAAAGTTGAAATTATTGACGAAAAATGTGTTGCAACAGTTCACTCAAAAGGTAAAGAAATTAAAGTTGAAGCCGAAATTGTTTTATCTGCCGTAGGAGTAGTTCCGAATTTGGAACATATTGGTTTGGAAGAAACCGGAATAGAGCTTGAAAAAGATAAAATAAAAGTTGATGATTTTTACCGAACAAACGTGAAAAATATTTATGCCATAGGCGATATTGTCCACGGACAAGCATTAGCTCATGTTGCTTCTGCAGAAGGAATTACATGTGTCGAAAAAATTGCAGGATTAAATCCTGCTCCGGTTGACTACGGCAAAGTTCCCGGGGCAGTTTATACAACACCCGAAGTTGCATCCGTCGGATTAACCGAAAAACAGGCTGTTGAAGCAGGTTACGAAGTAAAAGTCGGAAAATTTCCTTATACGGCATCAGGTAAAGCGACGGTGGCAGGCAATCGAGACGGCTTTATTAAACTTGTTTTTGATGCAAAAAGCGATAAACTTCTCGGAGCTCATTTTGTTGGTCTTAACGTTACCGAAATGATTGCCGAAGCAGTTGTATCTCTCAAATTAGGAGCAAAAGGACATGATTTGATAAAATCAATTCATCCGCATCCGACTATGTCGGAAGCAATTATGGAAGCAGCGGCAGCAGCTTATGATGAGGTTATTCATATTTAACAACATATATTTACATTATTTTAAAAAACTAAAAATATCAAAAAATGAAAAGAAATGTTTTAATACTGTTTTTTGTATCCCTGTTTTTTACGGGATTTACTCAAAATTTTAATCCGAATGACACTTTACCTTTGGATAAAAATGTTCATTACGGAAAATTAGATAATGGTTTAACGTATTATGTCCGTCATAACGATAAACCTGAAAACAGAGCTTATTTACAACTAATTGTTAATGCCGGTTCTGTTTTAGAAGATAATAATCAACGCGGATTGGCTCATATGTGTGAACACATGGCTTTTAACGGAACAAAAAATTTCCCGAAGCACAAACTTATCGAATTTCTTGAATCTTTGGGAATGCGTTTCGGTGCCGATTTGAATGCATATACAAGTTTTGATGAAACTGTATATATGATTGAAATTCCTTTAGATTCAACCGGTTATCTCTCAAAAGGACTTCAAGTAATTTACGATTGGGCTTCTAATGTAAGCTATGAAACTGATGAAATTAACGCAGAGCGCGGTGTTATACGTGAAGAATGGCGTTTAGGACGCGGAGCACAAGACCGGCTTACACGACAAACTTTTCCTTCAGTGTTATATAATTCAAAATATGCAAAACGTTTACCGATTGGCGACACAACTGTCTTTATGCATTGTCCTCCGGATAATTTAAGAAATTTTTATAAAGATTGGTATCGTCCGGATTTACAAGCCGTTATTGTTGTAGGAGATTTTAATGCAGATAAAGTTACGGAACAGGTAAAAAAACTTTTCAGTCAAATACCTGCAAGAAAAAAAGAACGGGCAAGAATTTATCCTGAAATACCGGATCATAAAAAAACCATTGTAAAAGTTGCAACCGATAAAGAAGCTCCTTATACAATATTGTCAATTTATATGAAAAACAAATTTAGCACCGTAAAAACATATGCAGATTTGAAAAATCAAATTATTGACGAATTAGCAACCGGAATGTTAAATATGAGATTTTCGGAATTATCTAAAAAACCCGATGCTCCTTTTGCATATGTCGGTGTGGGATACGGTCAATTTCTCGGAAAAAAATCTGCTTTTAACTTTTTTGCAATAGTTAAGAATGATAAAATATTAGATGGCGTTAAAACAGGAACAGAAGAAATTGAAAGAGCTAAGAAATTCGGTTATACACAAAGCGAATTGAAAAGGCAAAAAAAAGTTCTTCTCAGCAATGTGAAGAAACAGTTTGACGATAAAAATAAACTGTCATCCGAAAAATGGGCAAAGATTCTGCATAAAAATTTCGGACTTTCTAATTCTCCGGCTTATAGTTTCGATTTAAAATATAAATTATACCAAAACTATTTGCCTAAAATTACATTAAATGATGTAAATAAAGCAATTGATAAAATGGTAATTAATAATAATACAGTTATTACTCTTACTGCTCCCAAAATAGATGTTCCTTCCGAAAAAGAAATAGCAGAAACTTATAGTGCCGCTAAAAAATCTGATATAAAAGCTTATGTTGAAGATAAAATAAGTGATAAGTTGATTTCAAAAGAACCCGCAGCGGGAAAAGTTGTAAATGAAAAAAAGGATGATGTTACCGGAACAACCGTATGGACTTTGAATAACGGAATAAAAGTTGTTTTGAAACCGACTGATTTTAAAGACAACGAAATATTAATGAAAGCATACAGTTACGGAGGATATTCTCTGTATCCGAACGACATACTTAATGCAAAAAATTGTGCCGATATAGCAGATAACAGCGGTGTCGGAGATTTTAACAATATTCAGTTGTCAAAATTTATTTCCGATAAACATGTTTCTTGTTCTCCTTTTGTTAATTTGTTAACAGAAGGATTTAACGGCAATTCCACCGTTGACGATTTCCCTGTTATGATGCAATTAACTTATTTATATTTTATGCACCCGAGATTTGACAAAGATGCTTTTCAAACATATATACAACAACAAAAAGCAATTCTTGCAAATTCGGCTAACAATCCTCAATCTGTTTGGAGGGACTCTTTATTTTCAAATCTATATAATCACAGTCCGTTTATGGTACCCATGTCTTTGAAAGATTTACCTAAAATTGATAATAAAAAAGCAGAAAAGATATACAAAGAAAGATTTTCGGACCCCGGAAGTTTTACATTTATATTTACCGGAAATATTGACCCGGTAAAAATTAAACCGTTGATAGAAAAATATCTCGGAAGTTTACCTTCTGTTGATAAAAAAGAAACAATTCAACATCCGGATTTATTAATTCCGAAAAAAACAATAAAGGTTTATGCCAAAAAAGGCTCTGATCCTAAAAGTTTAGTTTATACAATATTCTCCGGTACTGCTGAGCAAAATTTAAAAAATCAAATTTATCTTAAAGCACTTTCTTTTGTTTTGACCGACAGCTTGCTGGATCAAATAAGAGAAAAAAATCAATGGACATACAGTATTTCTGCAAATTCAAATTTCAAATCTATTATAAACAATCAATACACAATAGGTATCTTTTTCAGCAGTTCTCCCGACAATGTTTCAAAAGTAAATAAACGAATTATGAGAATTGCCAAAAGCTTTTCGTCAGTTGAAATTCCTGATGAAGAAATGCAAAAAACAATTGAAAAACTGAAACGTGAATACGAAACAAATATTAAGACAAACAAATATTGGATAAATCAATTGTTGTATATGTATCAAACCGGAGGTAAACCTGATTTTGTAACGAATTATTCGGATATTACGGATTCTGTAAATAAAAAAACATTAAGAAAGCAAGCCAAAAAATTTCTTCATGATTATTATTTGAGCATTATCTTAATTCCGGAGAATAAAAAGTAATTGTTTTTTAGAAGGAATATTAGCTTGAGTTCGATATAAAATTTGCTCACAGTTTCAGAATAAAAATTTTATATCGAACTCAGACTATTATATTTTTTTATTATTTCAGTTGGTTATCTCGTAAATTCAAAGCAACAATACAATTTAAAATTTGGGAAGCAAGAATTCTTAAGGCATTACTAAAAAATTTTCACTTTTACCCAAACTTAAATAACTTTGTACTTTATTTTAAAAAAAGAAAAATATGAAATTTTTTATCGACACAGCAAATCTTGAACAAATAAAAGAAGCACAAGAGCTCGGAATACTTGATGGTGTTACTACCAATCCTTCGCTAATGGCAAAAGAAGGGATTAAAGGTCAAAAAAATATTCTTAATCACTATAAAACCATTTGTGAAATTGTTGACGGCGATGTAAGTGCCGAAGTAATCTCAACCGATTTGGAAGGTATGATAAAAGAAGGGGAAGCACTTGCCGCTCTACATCCCCAAATTACAATAAAAGTTCCGATGATAAAAGACGGTATCAAAGCCATCAAATATTTTTCGGATAAAGGATTAAAAACTAATTGTACATTGGTTTTTTCTCTCGGACAAGCCTTACTTGCGGCAAAAGCCGGAGCAACATACGTGTCTCCTTTTATCGGACGATTGGATGACATTTCAACCGATGGTGTTGAATTAATTCACCAAATTGTCGAAATGTATAACTACTATGGTTATAAAACTCAAGTTCTTGCAGCATCAATACGCCACACACAACACATTGTTCAATGTGCCGAAGTCGGTGCCGATGTGGTTACGGCTCCTTTAAAAGCCATTCTGGGTTTATTAAAACACCCGCTTACCGATATTGGTTTGGAAAAATTTCTTGCAGACTATCATAAATTGAACGGATAATTTTTTATGTTATAAAATATTGATATAAGGACACTTAACAGTGTCCTTTTTTATTTTTCAGAAAAATAATCACAAAAATATTTTGTTATTAAAAAAACTGTCATACATTTGCAGTGTATTAGTTTAGTAACACACAAAAACGCATCGCTATGGTAGAAATTAATCATCTCAATTTCGGGTATAAGAAAAAGAAAACACTCTTTTCCGAATTGAATTTAGAACTTAAAGAGGGCAGAATATACGGTCTGCTCGGAAAAAACGGCTCCGGAAAAACCACATTGCTCAAACACGTTGCCGGATTACTTCATCCGCAATCGGGAACCGTAAAACTCAACGACGAAATTCCTCAAAAAAGGACACCTAAGGTATTGGCTAGTTATTATATGATACCCGAAGAATTTGAAACACCGGGGATTACCGTAAAAACATTTTTAAAAGTTACGGCTCCGTTTTATCCGGATTTTAATGAAACAAACTTTTATGAATATCTGAAAGAATTTGATATTGATACCGAACAAAAACTCAGCAAAATGAGTTACGGACAAAAAAAGAAATTTTTAATTTCTTTCGGAATGGCAGCAGACACACCTATTCTTATTACCGATGAACCGACTAACGGCTTGGATATTCCGTCTAAAAGTATTTTTAGAAAACTTATGGCATCGGCATTAAGCGAAGATAAGTTATTTGTAATTTCAACTCATCAGGTAAAAGACATAGAAGGTATTATCGACACAATTGTGGTATTGGATGACGGGAAAATTATTTTTAATCAAAGTCTTGAAACTGTTTCAGACAAGTTGTGTTTCAAAACACTGAAAAATATTGATGACGAAAATGTATTGTATGCCGAAAAAGGACTGATCGGCTACAATGCCGTTGTGCGTAACACCGGTGAAGAAGCATCGCATATTAATACAGAATTATTGTTTAATTCAATTATAGCAAAAGACAGTAAGGTTGTAAATGAATTTATATCGTAAAGACAACTTGCGGTTGTCTGATAACATTTGCGACTGTTTCAAAATATAACAGTACCGATATTTTTAAAAATTTTAAATCACACAAAAAATGGAACATATAAAATCATTCAGTTTTAAACGGATCCTCTTACTGATGCAAAAAACCTTGTATGAAAATGCAAAATCCGTATTAATCGGTCTTATTACCGTTTTCGGAATATTTTCTTTCATACTGTTTATGAGTGCATTAAAAGACGGACAAGCGTGGAGCAAATTACAAATATTCTATTACATTGGTTTGTTTATTGCAGGACTTTTCATCTCAGGATCGGCATTTTCAAATTTCAGAAATAAAGAAAAAACAATGTCGTATTTAACATTACCGGCATCCGGTATTGAAAAATTTATTTCGGAATGGCTCTTAACATCAGTCGTTTATATTATTGCATATACGGCAATATTCTATGCTTTTAACTTATTAGTATTTATAATCGGAGATGTCTTTAATATTCAGGTAAATCTCATAAATATATTTACCTATAAGACCTTAACAATGTTCTTACACTTTATTATTATTCAATCAATATTATTGGCAGGTGCGGCAACATTCAAAAAAGTTCCGTTATTTTTTACAATTTCAAGTTTATTTATAGCAGGGATGATTATTACTTTTTATATAACCCTCCTAACCTTGTCAGTTAAAGGACAATTTGAAGCTTTTCATTTAAGTAATAACGGAATTCAAGGAGGAGATTTTAATTACAATTTAGAAAATCATTGGCTGCTGAAAGTACCGAAAATTATGTATTACTATATAACAGCTCCGGTTTTTTGGATATACACTTATTTTAAACTTAAAGAAAAGGAGGCATAAGATGAATTTCAGAAACGACAAAGCAATATATCTTCAATTGGCGGATTATTTTTATGAAAATATTTTAACACATTCATTCAAGCCGGATGAGCGTATCCCGTCAGTAAGAGATTTGGCAATAGATACAGAAGTGAACCCGAACACGGTTATGCGAACATACAAACATTTACAAGACAGCAATATTATCTATAACAAAAGAGGTATCGGTTATTTTGTTTCCGATAATGCCTATAAAATCACACACGAAATGAAAAAAGAAGAATTTATTAACGAACAATTGCCTGTATTTTTTAAAACTTTAAGCAATCTGAATATCAATTTTTCAGAAATCGAACAATTATATCAAACCTACTTAAAATCTGACAAAAATGAAAACAAGTAAAATCATATTGATAAGCATTTTAGGATCGTTGATAATCTGGATTACAGCAGTTTTTTTTACCGCAACGGCAAAAATAAAGCATCTGTTAAAAGAAAACGGTTTTGAACAAACAGAAAAAGTCAAGAAAGTTGACAACGGAAAAACATTAAAATTAGAAAATTTCAGTATTATTTCAGTTGCAGGGAAAGGTGAACTGACAATTCAGCAATCAAACGAAAATTCGTTTCAATATTTTTCCGACAAGGAAAATAAACCGGAAGTTAAAAATGACACCTTATTCTTTGTTTCCGAAGGAAACGATAACTTTATTAACGCGGAGAATCTAAAAACCGTACTGCTGAGTGACAAAGTAAATGTTGAAATAATTGATATTAAAACAGATACTTTTAACATCAAAACATCCGACAAATCCAAAGCAGAAATTAATAATTTAAAGACGAATGTTTTGAACATATTCTCAACCGGAAAGTCTTCAGCAGAACTTTATGAGTTGAAAAATCAAAATATTGCTTCAAAATTTGTATTAAAGGATAAATCTCGTTTATATATTGACAATTCAAATAATCTTAATATGATTGTTGAAAAAGATGCCGATGCAAAAATTGAAATAAATAACTGAAAAATGTAACTTATTGTTTTTCTTATCGTCTTATCGATATATAATTATTATAAAACAAATTAAACCATATTATTATATCCTTCAAATCAAAAAATAAAAATAAATGTACACGAAAAAATTAATAATTAAAGAGAAAAAATTCCGAAATATAATCCGCTTTATCAACTTAATAATAATCATATTTTTAGTTATTTCCGGAAATAATGCTTTTGCCGAAAAAGACGTTGGTGTAACCGGGCAAGTTAAAGAAGCAAAAACCAAAAAACCGATTGAATTTTGCACCGTTAAAGTGTTTAATTTAAAAGACAGTCTGCTGACAGGGGCAACAACAGATATGAACGGTTTTTTTTCTGTTCCGCTGACAAGAGGAAATTATAAATTTGTTACGGAATACATCGGTTATAAATCGGATACGATTAAAGTTTCAATAAAAACCGGAACCGAATTTATCGGCATTATTAAACTTCGACCTGATGAAAACTCAATCGGAGAAGTAACAATTAGCGGAACAACAAGCGAAATTGAAACTGATAAAGATGTTTTTTTGGTTACAAGCAAAATGAAAACCGGTACCGCAAACACAAAAGATGTTTTGGATAAAATCAAAGGCGTTTCATACGATAGATATAACAATTCAATAAAAGTTGATAACGAAGATAACATCATTATTTTGGTAAACGGCTTACAAAAAGACCAAGAATACATTAAAAATTTGGCTCCCGACCGATTAAAAAGAATAGAAGTTATACGCGATCCGAGCGGAAGATACGCACTTGAAGGGTATTCCGCAGTAATAAACGTCATTCTGAAAAACGATTATAAAGGTTTGGAATTTTATTCGGCAAACCAAATGTTATCGGACATCGACAACAAAAACGGAAACTATTTTCCGATAAATAACTTTTCGGTGAGTTTAAATTACACGTATAATAAAGTAAATCTTTATGCAAAAGTCAATAACGGTTTTATGGATTTGGCACTGTTGTCAACAAATAAAAAAGAATACGACAGCGGATTATCAATTATTAAAGAACCGGAAAATAATCAGCCGAATTTTTTAATCAACCGAATTTTTGACCGCATAACCGTCGGTGCCGATTTTTATATTAATCCGAAACACACCCTGAGTTTTGAAAGTAATTTTAGCGGTTTGATTTTTCCGCAAAGCAAACAAGAAAGTATATTTGATGTGTCATATTTTAATAACGGTTCGGAAACAGATAATTTTTCTTCGGATAACATAACGAACACAACAAGCAGAGGAAACTATAATTCACTGTTTTATAAGGGAATACTAAATAAAAATAATATACTGAATATCGATTTTACGTACTCCTCATCAAATGATAATTACACAACTGATTATTCGGAGAACGGTATTTTAAAAAACAAACAAACCGGTATAAATGATAATAAATACACCAAGTTTTATGCAGAACTTAACCACACAATAAATTCTAAATCAAACGTTCAAATCGGTTACGGAAACACCTATAAAAAGGTTGTAAACACATTTAATTTCGGTGAAACCGACTTTACACGAACCGATTTACGTCATAAATTATATGCATACTATTCGTGGAATTTAAATAAGAAATTCGGCATTAAACTCGGTGCTGCAGGAGAAACAAGCACACCGAACGTTGAAGGCAAAACAATAACATATTTTATTTATCAACCATATGCCGACATTAAAATAAAACCGTTTAAAATGTTGGATATTCGGCTAAAATACCGTTCATCAAGCAATTATCCGTCCGTAAACGAGGCAAATCCCGACACTATTTTTATCGACAACGAAACCGTAAGAACAGGAAACCCGTTGTTAGAACCTTCGGTTACGCACAAACTTTCCGTAAGATTTAATATTATGCACGGCTTGGCATCTTTTGAACCGTATTATCATTTTTCAAATAATTACATCAGCCAAATCGGAACTCTGCAAGACGACGGCATTTTTCAATACACCTACGCAAATGCCGGGCAATACAAACATTACGGTTTTAAAGTCGGCTTAACGGTTCCTTTCGGAAAATCTCTTTTTTGGCAAAACAATGCAAATTTTTTCAAAAGCAGCATAAACTATAAAGGTGAAGAAAACCACATTAAAGACTGGACTATGAGCAGTAATTTAATCTATGTGAATAAAAAATATAAAACCACAACCGGATTAATTTATCAAAATAACCTGAAAAAAGTAATTACCGCACAAGGTTACAATATGTGGAATAACGATTTTTGGGGATTTATGGTTCAACAACCCTTCTTTAAACAAAAATTGAATGTAATGATTTTCTATATGTTACCGGTAAATATCGGTGTTGATTATCAACAAGGTTCTTACATCAGAACCGACACATACCAAGAAACAAATTTGCAGGACATCAGTATTTTGAAAAATATTCTTATGTTCAGAATTACGTTCAGACTAAACAAAGGAAAATCAATTCGAAAAACAAAAAAAGAATTTAAACAAGAAGAAGAAACACCAAAAAAAGGCGGAATAATATAGTTTTATTAAAAAAAGAAAAATATTTTAATAACTAAAAACACATAAATATGAAATCAAAATTAACATTATTAAGTATTGCGGCGGCAGTTATCCTGTTTTCTTCATGCAATATTTCCGGCATTACAGGTAATAAAAATGTTGTGAAACAAAGCCGAAAAGTAACCGAAAATTTTACTGCCGTAAAAGTTAGTGAGGGTATAAATCTGTTTCTCACACAAGGTGATAACCCCACAATAATAACGGAAACCGACGAAAATATTCAGGAATATTTAATTACCAAAATAAAAAACGGCATTTTAGATATTCATTTTTCGAAAATGATTGGAAAAGTAAAAGCAAAAAATGTTTACGTTACCATGCCCGAAATTGAAAAAATTACGGCATCAAGTGCAGCCGATGTAAAAACCAAAACACACATTTCTTCAAAAAATCTGACAATTGATGCTTCGAGCGGTGCCGATATAAAAGCTGAAATAGAAACCGCAAATTTAACCTGTGAATCAAGCAGCGGTGCCGATATTGATTTAAGCGGAACCTGCGGAACGGTAAATTTTCACGCAAGCAGCGGTGCCCATATTGATGCAAAAAACTTGGAAGCCGACACGGTTTCGGCAAACTCATCAAGCGGCGGAGATATTTCCGTTTTTGCCGTAAAAGAACTAACGGCTGACGCAAGCAGCGGCGGCGACATCAGTTATTACGGTAATCCCGAAAAACTTGATGTTAATACCTCATCGGGCGGAAATATTAACAAAAAAAACAGATAATTTTTTAGTGAAACAATTATAATAAAGGGTTCTTTTCCGGAACCCTGTTTTTTGTTTTATAATAAACAGAAAAATAACAGCATCTTGATTATATTTTTTCAAACCTATATAATCAACTGATAATTAGGCGATTGCATATCTCGTCTATATGAAGGCGGTTAGGAAGATTTTTCTTTACAAATAACTGATTATAATAATATTACAAAATATTTGGACAGTATTGATTAAAAAACGGAAAAAATAAAACGTGAAAAATATTTTTTGAAAGTTTTGTTATAAAATTATTCAAAAATGTATCTTTGCTGTTTATTCAAAATTTTAACAGTAAGAATTATGGAAAGAATAGGAGAATCAGAACTCATATTAAATGGTGACGGAACCATTTTTCATTTGCATTTAAAACCTGAAAATATTGCAGACAATATTATTCTTGTGGGGGATCAGGATCGTGTAGAAATGATATCTAATTATTTTGATCGTGTTGATTTTAAAGCACATAACAGGGAATTTGTTACCCACACAGGAAGTTATAAAGGAAAGCCGATAACCGTTCTTTCAACCGGTATAGGAACCGATAATATTGATATTGTAGTTACGGAATTAGATGCATTAGTTAATGTTGATTTGAATGAACGCATCCCGAAAAAAGAACATCACACATTAAATCTTGTAAGAATAGGAACTTCCGGTGCTTTGCAAGCAGATATTCCTGTAGACACCCCCGTTGTTTCGGAAACATCAATCGGTTTTGACGGCTTATTAAATTTTTACGAAGGCAGAAACAAACTCGGAAATAACGATTTGCAAAAAGCTTTTTTAAAACACACAGGTTGGGATACAAAATTAGCAACCCCCTATTTTGCAGATGCTTCAAAAGAATTAGTTGAAAAAATCGGTTTTGATATGCGAAAAGGAATGACCATATCGGCACCGGGTTTTTATGGTCCGCAAGGAAGAATAATTCGATTAAATACGGTTGACCCGAATTTAAATTCAAAAATTTCAGCTTTCAGCTATGAAGGCAGAAAAATTAATAATTATGAAATGGAAAGTTCTGCCATTGCAGGTCTGTCTAAATTAATGGGACACAACGCATTAACTGTTTGCAGTATTATTGCAAATCGTATGCGCAAAGAATACAGCACTAACTATAAAATAGGTGTGGAAAAATTGGTTGTTACGGTTCTTGACAGACTGTTATCTTAATTTTTGCAAATGAAACAAGCTGAATTACAAGCATTAATAAGTCTTTTAGATGATAAAGATACGGCGGTTTATCAAGCTGTTCGTGAAAAATTATTGCTTTGTAATGAATCGGTCATTCCGGATTTGGCAGCAGCTTGTATGTTTTACCAAAATGATTTATTAAAAGAACGTGCAAATGAAATCATCAGTCAATTACAATTTAAAAAACTTGATGAAGATTTTGCACATTGGATTAAAAATGATAAAAATTTATTATACGGTACTTTTTTAATTGCAAAATATCAATATCCTGAACTAAAATATGAAGATGTTGAAAATAAACTTAATAAAATTGTAAGTGATTTACGAGCAGATATCAATTTATATTTAACCGGTTTGCAGCAAATCCGAAAAATAAATCATGCTCTGTATGACATACACCGTTTTTCTCCGGACTTTTCAGATATTATTAATCCGGAGAATTCTTTTTTAAATAAAGTTTTGGAAAACAAAAAAAGTAATGATATTCTTATTGCCGTTGTTTATATTTACATTTCCCAAAAATTAGGATTGCCTGTTTACGGGGTCGATTTTCCGAGAAATTTTTTACTGATGTTTAAAGACGAACGTTCAGGCGATGCACTTTTTTATATCAATCCGTTTAATAAAGGAGCAATTGTTACTAAAAATGATATTCAGGTTTTCTTAAAAAATCATAAGTTAAAACAAAAAAATACTTTTTTTACTTCTTGTTCTAATACTCAAATTATCAAAAGATTATTAAACTTTTTGATGAATTTCTACATCCGAAAAAAAAACAAAAACAAAACTGAAGAAATAAAACGAATTTTAAATTTATTCTGACAAAAATGCCTTCTGACAAAAAAAACAACCATATCGCAACAGTTGCAGGAATTGTAATGATTATTATTTCCGTATTGAATTATATGATGAATGACGATTATGTCAGTCTTGGAATATTTATCTTTTTAGGATTGGGCTTTATTTTACTCGGTATAAAATCTAAATTTAAAGAAACAAAAGCAAATCGGATTAATAAATATGCAATGACTTTCTTTTTCGGAGCATTTGCAATTTTCATCTACTGGATAGCTGCCGTAAAATTTAATTTATTGTAGTTCGATATATTTATTCTTGCCTGTATATATTTTTTGTTAAAAGGATACAATAAGTATCAACTGTTCAAATAATCCGCAGTACTTCTAATATTGATAAAATATGTGTAAATGTTTCATTAGTTCCTTTTTTGTTCTTTAATTAAAATAAAGAGATAAAAAACTCCTTTTCTTTTTGCGGAACGGAGTTTTTTTGTTTATTTGTATAAATCTTAATTGAAACTTTAAAAAAACAAGATGAAAATTATTTTCTCACTATTATTCTTATTCCAAATGATGACAATAAATGCACAAAATTTTTACGCCTTAAAGGCTGAAACTATTGACGGTAAACCGTTCAGTTTCGAACAATTAAAAGGTAAAAAAGTAATGATTGTAAACACGGCATCAAAGTGCGGATATACGCCTCAATATTCTGACTTAGAAAAATTATACGAAGCATATAAAGACAGCAATTTTGTTATTATTGGTTTTCCGGCAAATGATTTTTTAAAACAAGAACCCGGAACAAATGAAGAAATAAAATCGTTTTGTACTTTAAACTACGGTGTTACTTTTCCGATGATGGCAAAAATTCATGTAAAAGGGAAAAACATACATCCCGTTTATCAATGGCTGACACAAAAAGACAAAAACGGTGTACTTGATTCAAAAATAAAATGGAATTTCCAAAAATACATTATTGATGAAAACGGGAATTTATTGAATGTTTTTTATTCCAAAACCAAACCTTTTGATAAGTCAATTTTGAAATTATTATAATTTTGTTCTGCAAAAATAAAGATTAATGATTATAAAAGTATTCTTTGCGTGAAAAAACTTATTTAATTTCACGCAAAGAATACTTAGATTTTAGCAATGCAGCATAAAAATTTTGAAATCATTAACATGTTGAGTGCCTGATATATATGCAGCCTTATGAATTCTTATCTTTTCTCGGCAAAATTTCTTCCGGGAACGGGAATACGATGGTCGAATTCTTCTCGGATGCTATATTTGCCAAAGTTTGATACAACCGTAATTTCATTGCTGACGGTGATTGATCCATCTTTTTTCCGGCTTCCAGTAATTTGTCGGCAGCTTGTTCTTCTGCCTGAGCCAGAATAATTCGTGCTCTTCTTGTGCGTTCGGCTTCAGCTTGGTTTGCCATAATTCGTCTCATATTCTCGGGAAGCTGAATGTCCTTAATTTTAACATCCAAAACTTTAATGCCCCAAGGTTCAGTTTCTTTGTCAACTGCTTCTCGAATATTTTTTCCGATTTCTTCACGTTTCGACAAAATTGTGTCCAACTCTACTTTCCCGCAAACGTCTCTCAGAGCAGCTTGCGATAATTGAGCAATAGCAAATGAATATTCTTCAACTTCCAAAACGGCTTTTTCGGGATCAATAATTTTAAAAAATACGACACCGTCAATTTTGCTCGGAACATTATCTTTAGTCATTACTTCCTGCGATTGAATATTGAATGTAATAACACGAATATCAACAATTTGCAGGGTTTCAACAAAAGGAATAATCCAACGAAAACCCGGTTTCAGTGTTTTTACATATTTCCCGAAACGAAATTTAATACCTCTTTTATATTCAAAAATAATTCGAATTCCCGTAAATAAAAACAGGATAACTATGATTGTGAAAATAATAATTAAACTCATAATATTTGATTTTAGTCTGTAAATATAATTTTATCAAATATACGACATAATTTATCAAAGCAGAAAAGTAATGCATATTGATTTCCGATTTTTATAATTAATTACGAATATGATTAAGGATTAATTTTCGTACCGCAAAATTTACAAAATTCCGCATCCGTATCGTGTCCTTCTTTTAAACAATTGGGACAAACCTGTGTTGTAATCACTTTATTTTTATTAAATCTGTTCATTTCGGAAGTTACGATGCCCGTTGGAACGGCAATAATTGCATAACCCAAAATCATTACGACACCGGCAATAAATTTTCCCAATGCCGTTGCCGGAGCAATATCTCCGTAACCAACAGTTGTTAAGGTAACTACAGCCCAATAGATACTTTGAGGAATACTGGTGAAACCGCTTTCTTTACTTTCAACAATATACATTATTGAACCGAGAATAATAACGATCATAATTACAAAAAAGAAAAAAACGCCTATTTTATGACGACTCGAAAGCATGGCTTTTACCAAAATTTGACTTTCCGATACATAGCGAGATAATTTAAAAATTCGAAAAATTCTTAATAATCGCAATGATCGTATAATTGCCAAACCGGAAGATCCTCCCGGAATAAAAAATCCCAAATAAGTCGGTATTACGGAAAAAAAATCAATTAAACCGTAAAAACTGAAAATATAGGTCGATTTTTTTTTAACCAACCAAATTCGCAGAAAATATTCTAAGGTAAAAATAACGGTTATCGACCATTCCGAAAATTTAAAAAATGTATGGTATTTATCGGAAACACTTTCGATGCTTTCTGCCATTACAACAAAAGCACTGAATAAAACAGCAATTAATAAAATAACGTCAAATGCTTTACCGGCGGGTGTATCTGCCTCAAAGACAATTTCATATAATTTCAGTTTCAGGGGCTTCTTCATATGAACAATTCAGTCTTAAAACAGCGGGAATAATTATTTTTCTAAATCAGATTTTTCAAGAATAAATAAATCTTCAATAGCAATACCGAAATAGCGTGCAATTTTTAAGGCAAGAAGTGTAGAAGGCACAAATTTTTTATTTTCAACTGCATGAATAGTTTGTCTGGAAACATGTACCTGTTTTGCCAATTCTGCCTGTGTAATTCGTTTTTTGGCTCTTTCGACTCGTATAGTGTTTTCCATTCTTTTTATTTGATATTTTTATCTGTTTCAAAAAGCATACCAAGAAAATTTTCAATCTTACTTACAGTATTTATTCTAAAACAATTAAACATAAACTATACCAAAGACTATACTAAACTTATATATTCAATAAATTTGAAAATTTTATCTTTCAAAAATTCTTAGTACTTTCACATTTTATTGAAAAATATTTTTATGCTTGTAAAAACGTACGGAAGTGCCGTTCAGGGCGTTGATGCCGTTACCATAACGGTGGAAGTTAATGTTTCGCGAGGAGCAAACTTTTATTTGGTCGGACTGCCCGATGCTGCCGTAAAAGAAAGTCAGCAACGAATTGAATCGGCATTGCGGGAACACGGTTACAAAATTCCCGGGAAAAAGGTGGTTATCAATATGGCTCCTGCCGATATTCGAAAAGAAGGTTCAGCTTACGACCTTACGCTTGCCGTGGGAATTCTTGCCGCTTCCGAACAAATTAATGCCGCAGAAGTTGATAAATATGTTATTATGGGTGAACTTTCGCTCGACGGAGCTTTGCAGCCTATAAAAGGTGTTTTGCCGATTGCCGTAAATGCACGTTCCGAAAAATTTAAAGGATTTATTTTACCGAAAGAAAATGCACGAGAAGCTGCAGTAGTTAATAATTTAGAAGTTTACGGTGTCGAAAACATTAAAGAAGTTATTGATTTTTTTGAAGGAAAAACAGAGCTTAAACCGACAATTGTTGATACACGAAAAGAGTTTTATGAAAATGTAAATAATTCCGAGCTTGATTTTATTGATGTAAAAGGTCAGGAAAATGTAAAACGTGCTTTGGAAATTGCAGCAGCCGGCGGACATAACATTATTATGATAGGACCTCCGGGTGCCGGGAAAACAATGATTTCAAAACGTATTCCGGGAATTTTGCCGCCTTTAACATTAAACGAAGCTCTGGAAACTACCAAAATTCATTCCGTTGCCGGGAAAACCGAAAAAAACACTTCGCTGATTACAAAAAGACCTTTCAGGTCGCCGCATCATACAATAAGTGATGTTGCTTTGGTCGGCGGCGGTCAGTTTCCGCAACCGGGAGAAATATCTTTGGCACATAACGGAGTGCTTTTTCTTGACGAATTACCGGAATTTAAACGAACCGTTCTCGAAGTGATGCGGCAACCTTTGGAAGACCGAAAAATTACCATTTCGAGAGCCCGATTTACCGTAGAATATCCCTCAAGTTTTATGCTTGTCGCATCTATGAATCCATGTCCCTGCGGTTATTATAATCATCCCGAAAGAGAATGTGTTTGTTCTGCAGGTGCCGTTCAAAAATATTTGAATAAAATTTCAGGTCCTTTACTCGACCGAATTGATATTCACATAGAAGTTGTTCCTGTTCCGTTCGGAAAACTTTCGGATACAGCACCCGGAGAAAGTAGTGAAACAGTGAGAAAGCGTGTTATTGCCGCACGTGAAATTCAGGAAGAACGTTTTAAAGCATATAAAGAAATACACAGTAATGCTCAAATGACTTCCAAAATGATGCGCATTTATTGTCAAATTGACCAAGCCGGAAGTTCTTTACTTAAAAATGCAATGGAACGTTTGGGCTTGTCGGCACGTGCTTACGACCGTATTTTAAAAGTTTCGAGAACTATTGCCGATTTGGTATCTTCTGAAAATATAAAAACCGAACACCTTGCCGAAGCTATTCAATATCGCAGTTGGACAGAGACAGTTGGGGCGGGTAAATAATTGACAATTGTAAATTAACAATGAATAATTTTTAAAGTAAATTATCCGGTTATATCAATAAAAGCCTAAAATTATTAATTTAGCAAACAAAAATTTCAGATAATCAGAATGGGAAAAATTAAAAAGATACTAATTGCCAACAGAGGTGAAATTGCTTTAAGAGTGATGCGTTCGTGCAAAGAACTCGGAATAAAAACTGTTGCCGTGTATTCGGAAGCCGACAGAAATTCACCGCACATAAAATATGCCGACGAAGCCGTTTTGCTCGGTCCGCCGCCTTCGAATCAATCGTATTTGCTCGGCGATAAAATTATTGATTTTTGCAAGCAACTGAATGTTGATGCCGTTCATCCCGGTTACGGATTTTTATCGGAAAATGCTGATTTTGCAAAATCCGTAAAAGATGCCGGATTAATTTTTATAGGTCCCGAACCCGAAGCCATAAAATTAATGGGCAATAAATTACAGGCAAAGGCTACCGTAAAAAACTATAATATTCCTATGATACCGGGAACAGATAAGGCAATTACCGATATTGAGGCAGCTAAAGAAATTGCAAAAGGAATAGGATATCCGATATTGATAAAAGCAGCTGCAGGCGGCGGCGGAAAAGGAATGCGCGTGGTCGAAAAGCCTGAAGATTTTGAAGAACAAATGAATATGGCGGTTAACGAAGCAACTTCGGCATTCGGAAACGGTTCGGTTTTTATAGAAAAATATTTTACTGCTCCTCGCCATATCGAAATTCAAATAATGGCGGATAATTTCGGAAATACCGTCTATCTTTTTGAAAGAGAATGTTCTATTCAGCGAAGGCATCAAAAAGTTATTGAGGAAGCACCTTCAGCGGTTTTAACGCCCGAACTGAGAAAGGAGATGGGAAAAACTGCTGTTAATGTTGCAAAATCCTGCAATTATACGGGTGCCGGAACAGTTGAATTTTTATATGATAAAGGGAAGTTTTATTTTCTCGAAATGAACACTCGCCTGCAAGTGGAACATCCTGTTACCGAACTGATTACCGGAATTGATTTGGTGAAAGAGCAAATTCGAGTTGCCGAAGACAAAAAGTTGAGTTTTTCGCAAGAAGATTTAAAAATTAACGGTCATGCAATTGAAGTGCGCGTATATGCCGAAGACCCCAAGAACAATTTTTTACCCGATATCGGGAAACTTATTCAATATAAAAAACCGGAAGGACCGGGTGTGAGGGTTGACGACGGCTTTGAAGAAGGGATGGAAATTCCGATTTATTACGACCCGATGATTTCTAAACTTATAACATACGGAAAAGACAGAACGGAAGCTATAGAACGTATGATAAGAGCCGTTGATGATTATAAGGTTACAGGCATTGAAACAACTTTGCCTTTTGGAAAATTTGTAATGCAGAATGATGCTTTTCAAAAAGGAACTTATTGTACCGGTTTTGTGAATAATTATTTTAAACCCGAATTACTTGAAAATAAGCCGGATGAAGATGAGCAAATGCTTGCTGCAATTATTGCCGCACAAGTTTTTTATGAAAAAGAACAAAAAGGTAAAACTTTTAAAAGCAACATGTCGGTATCAAAATCAAATTGGAAATTAAATCGTTTAACTTGAGTTCGATATAAAATTTTTCTCACAGAAAGCTGACGGTGCATTCTTTTTTACTTGTAAATTTTATTAATTAGCATATATCGAACTCATATTTTATAAAAAATAACATCCCGACAATTATTACTGTCGAGATGTTTGCATTATAACAGGTATCAAGTGTTAATCAGCTTTATCATGTAAATAAGGATTATTTTCTTTAATTGAAATTTCTCCGGTATCATCGGATAAGGTTTCTCGTGAGAATTTTGTATTCTCCGAATCTCTTTCTTTGTTGATATCCAATCCTTTACGTTTATATGCCGGAATATTTTCCAATTCTTCAACATAAGATAAATAATTAGTTAGTTTTTGTTTTTGTTCGGAATTGTCAATTACGGGAGCTGTTGATATTTCATTATAACTATGTGTTTTTTGTTCCGGTAAAATATCTTTTACAAAAATTTCATCCTCTTTAAACTCTTTAATCTGAGTCGGTTTTTTTATTCTGATTTCAGAATCGTGTTTATTATTAAGGGTAAATTCAACTTCTGTTGTAGTCGGCTTTTTGTCTCCCCCAATCAGAATAATATTTTTTTCTTTCGGCTTGTCATCTTCTTCTTCTATAGTATTATTAAGGTATATTTCCGGAATATCGTGTGTTCCGAAACCGGTTGCTATAATTGTTATAACAATTTTCTCACCCAATGAACGATTGACATTTGTTCCCCAAATTAAATCAGCATTATTGCCGGCTTGCTCTTGCACATATTCATTAATATAACTGATTTCATCCATAGTTGCTTCCTGCTCTCCCGAAACGATATTCAGTAAAATATTTTTTGCACCTTTAATATCCGTATTATCAAGTAAAGGAGATGTTAATGCAGCTTTTACGGCTATTTGTGCTCTGTTTTCTCCGGTTCCTTCTCCTGTTCCCATTAAAGCAATGCCGCTGCTTTTCATTACTGTTTCAACATCAGCAAAATCCACATTTATATGACCTTCTACCGTAATTATTTCCGCTATACCTTTTGCGGCAACTGTTAAAACTTCGTCGGCTTTGCCGAAAGCTTTTGAACCGGCGAGATTACCGTATATTTCACGAATTTTTTCATTATTAATTATCAATAAAGCATCAACATTTTTTTCCATTTTTGTGATGCCTTCAATAGCACTTTTAATGCGTTTTCTGCCTTCATATCGAAACGGAATTGTAACAATTCCGACGGTAAGAATACCCATTTCTTTGGCGGCTTCGGCAATTACCGGTGCGGCTCCGGTACCTGTACCTCCGCCCATTCCGGCAGTTATAAAAACCATTTTTGTTCCTTCCGAAAGAATGCTTTTAAGATCTTCTATGTTTTCAATAGCGGCTTCTCTGCCTTTGTCGGGTTGATTGCCGGCACCTAAACCTTCGGTTAAAGTCCTTCCCAATTGAACCTTTTTACTGACAGGACTTTTTGCCAGTGCCTGCACATCGGTATTTGCAACAATAAAATCGACTCCGCTGATACCTTTGTCGTGCATAAAATTGACAGCATTACTTCCGCCGCCGCCTACACCGATTACTTTTATAATGGTTTTAAAATTTACGGGTAAATTAAATTCTAATAAATCTTCCATGGTTAATTTTTTAATTCATTTTAATCAATAGTTAAGGTGTATTTTTTTCGACTAAAAAACTCTCAGTCTCTGCGGAATTTATTATTCATTGAATTCCGTATCCTCTTCATCGAAAAAATCAATAGTTTTTTGTTTGACGTTTTCTGTAAGTTTTGAAAAAATTGATTTAAGTCCGTTGGTTGAAGATTTTGTTTCTTCGTTTTCTTTTTTTCTTTTTTTCTTTTTTTTCTTTTGAACGGATGTAAAATCAAAAGTGTCGGCATTTTCAAAACCAAGCAAGATTAAGCCTACTGCTGTTGAGAGTTTTGGACTGTTTACTCTTGCTCCGCCCGAAGAAATATTTTCTGACGGACGAGATACTTTTACGTCTAATCCGGTTTTATATTTCATTAATTGCGGTAAATTTTCCAGTAAGGCACCGCCGCCTGTCAGAGCAATTCCTGCTGCTAATTTATTTCTGTATCCGGAATTAAGCAGTTCAAAATTTATGATTTCAATAATTTCTTCCATTCGAGCCTGAATGACTTTCGACAATTCACTTAATTCAATTTCTTTTTGTTCTCTGCCGTTAATTCCGGGTATGACAGCTATACTGTCTTTTTTTGCAAATTCGCTTAATGCCGTCCCGCATTCAATTTTCAGACTTTCAGCATGTTTATTAAGAATTTTATAGGCTTCTTTTATATCTTTTGTAATAACGTTTCCGCCGAAAGGAATAACAGCAGTATGTCTTAATATTCCGTCGGTAAAAACAGCAATATCGGTTGTTCCTCCTCCTATGTCTATTAATGCAACTCCGGCTTCTTTTTCTTCTTCCGTTAAAACAGCTTCCGATGATGCAATTGGTTCGAGATATAAAGTTTTAGGAACAATATCGATTAATTCAAAACAACGATTAATATTTTTTGCGGAAGTTTTTTCTCCTATGATAATATGGAAATTTCCGGTTAATTCTTTCCCGTGAAATCCGACCGGATGATCAATGCCGCTTTCTGAATCAACCTTAAAATTCTGCGGGATAATATCAATAATTTCCTGACCGGGTTCTAAACTGATACTTTTAATTTCGGAAATAATTTTATTAACATCTTCTTGTTTGATGATATGTTCCTCATTATCAATGTATATGTTATGACTGTTTTGAATACTTTTAATGTGCTGTCCGGCAATACCTATAAAAACTTCTTTAAATTTAAGGTCAGATTTAGTTTCTGCAAGTTTAATTGCCTGATTAACGGCACCGGAAACGGTTTCAATGTTTAGCACAACTCCGTGTTTTACACTTTTCGGCGGGGTCGGAACACTGCCTTTTGTAATAATTCTGATTTTTCCCTGTTCGTCTTTTTCTCCGGCAAGAGCGACAATTTTGGTTGTTCCGATGTCAACAGCAGTAATAATTTCTCTCATAATGCAAGTTGTTTAATATTAATATTTTATTGTTTTTTAGTGCACACTATTTGACCATGATATTTTAAACTTATGTATTTGTATTTTTTCCAAGCATGATTTTTTAAATATTTCAGATAAAACTGTTTTAAATTTTCTAATTTTTTTTGATAATCGTACATGTCGCCGAGTAAAATAATTTGATTGCCGGCTAAGGGAACTAATTCGTATTCTCCGTTATTTTTAACATATATTTGTTCGATTTGAGCTTTTAAAAAATTATCTGACTGTATGTATTTTGCCGAATTATACAAGTCTTTTATTGTTTGTGTAACGGCAGAATCTTTAAAAACAGATATATTTTCCCCGAAATATTTATAATTTATATTTCCGTTTGCGGTTAAAACTCTTACAGTTCCGTTTTCGGACAAAGGCATTAATTTACCTTCTTCATCAATATAAAATCCTTTCCCGGAATTTGTAAAAATTCGTATAATCGGTTTTCTTTGCTCTACATTAATACTTAAAATACCGTTTATTCTTTTAAAAACATCGGCATTTTTAACCGACGGATACATTTCAATTCTTTTTTCAAGAAGCGAAAGGTTGACATTATCAATCGGACTTCCTAAAAGGTTTTTATATTCTGAGAAAACAATATGTTCAATATCTTCTTTGTTGATAATATTTTGATTACCGGTATTTATAAATTCAATTTCGACTTTTTTACAAAGAGTTTGTTTGGCAAACAGGATATACAAAATAAGAGCTGAGCCTATTAAAACTAAACTTGAGATTGTATATATTTTTTGTCTTTTTGTCATTTTTTTAATAAAAAACTTTTTATTTTTTTGGTATATTCGTCAATATCACCGGCACCCATCGTCATATACACCGAGTTTTCTTTTACTTTCAGTATTTCCGGCAGTTCTTCTTTTTTAATGAGAATTTTATTTTTTAATTTCATTTTATCAAAAATTATTTTTGAACTTACACCGGGTATCGGGTCTTCTCTTGCCGGATAAATATTTAATAAAATAATTTCGTTGCATAAACATAAACTGCGGGCAAATTCATCTGCAAAATCACGAGTTCTGCTGTACAGGTGCGGCTGAAAAATACCGATGAGGTTTTTATCCGGATATAAATTTTTTACCGAATGTATAAAACTTGATAATTCTTTCGGATGATGGGCATAATCATTAATGTAAACTAAATCCGGAGTATTAATTATATAATCAAATCGTCGTTTTACACCTTGCCACGAAAATAAGGCATCTTTAATATTTTGATGTGATATTCCGTGAATATCTGCTGTTGCTGCCGCTGCCACAACGTTTTCAATATTTATATTCCCCGGAATATTAATAATAACATCGTTGATAATACCTTCGGGTGTTACGATATCAAAATGGCTTTGCATCGAATTTGTTTTGATATTTTTTGCATAGTAATCGGATTTTTCCGAAAAAGCATAAGTGAAAACATGCTGCGGGAATACTTCAGGGTGTATTTTCAGCGTATTTTTTATAATCAAATTTCCGTTTTTATCAATTTGACTGATAAATTGTTCAAAAGTATTTCTGATGTCATTTAAATCTTTGTAAATATCGAGATGATCTTCGTCAATTGACGTAATAACCGCTGTTTTCGGGAATAATTTTAGAAATGAACGATCAAATTCGTCAGCTTCTGCTACGGAAAATTCGGCATTTTTCGGATTTGTTGAAAGGATTAAATTTGAATTGTAATTTTTTGAAATTCCGCCGAGAAAAGCATTTACATCTTTTTCCGCACTTTTAAAAATATGTGCAATTATTGTTGAAACCGATGTTTTTCCGTGTGTTCCGGCAACTGCTAAAACTTTTGACTGTGATGTTATAATTCTCAGGATTTCGGAACGTTTTAAAACAGTATAATTGTTCGTGAAGAAATAATTTAATTCCGTATGACTTTCGGGTATTGCCGGAGTGTATATAATTAAGACATCTTCTTTCGAAATGTCGATTATTTTCCCGGGTATCAGATTGATATCATCATTGAAATGAATGCCTGCACCTTCTTTAATTAGGTTATCGGTAATACGGCTCGGAGTTTTATCATATCCTGCCGTATAAATACCTGCCTTTAGAAAGAACTCAGCGATTGCACTCATTCCGATACCGCCTGCACCGATAAAATAAACTGCTTTAATTGTATTTAATATGTCTTTATTTATAATATTCACAACTGTTATGATTATTTTTTAATCAGTTTTAAAATTTCTTCAGCTATTAAATTATCGGAATTCGGTCTTTTTTCTTTTATGATATTTTCTGATAATTCTTTTAATTTCATTTTATTATTTACAAGTTCCAATGCTGTATCGATTAATTTATTTTCGGTTTCATTATCTTTTATCAATACGGCAGCATTTATATTAACCAATGCTGAGGCATTTTTTGTTTGGTGGTCTTCGGCAACATTAGGCGAAGGCACTAAAATAACGGCTTTTTCGAGCATTGAAAGTTCCGAAATTGTACCTGCTCCGGCTCTTGAAATTACGAGATCGGCAGCTTTGTATGCTAAATCCATACGAGAAATAAAATCATAAATTTTAATATTTGAGGCATTTATTTCTTCAACTGCTTTTAAAGAATTTTCATAGTAATTTTTACCTGTTTGCCAGATAAAAAAGACATCGGATTTTGCTATTTTGTCTAATTTTGCTTTTATCCCGTTATTGATACTTTTGGCACCTCCGCTTCCTCCGAGGCTCAGGATAACTTTTTTATCAGTTTGCAAATTGAAAAATTCCAAAACTTCTTCTCTGGTTGCATCGGTATCCGTAATTTTTTTTCTGATCGGGTTTCCGGTTTCAATAATTTTATCTTTCGGGAAATATTTTTTTACGGCATCATAAGCAACGCATATTTTGTCGGCTCTTTTTGATAATATTTTATTTGTGATACCCGGATACGAATTTTGTTCTTGAATTACGGTGGGAATGCCTTTAAGTGAAGCAATAAAAACTACCGGCCCGCTTGCATAACCCCCGACACCGACAACAACATCGGGTTTAAATTTTCTTATTATTTTTAAGGCACGAAACAAGCTTTTAATTAATCGAAAGATGTTTTTAAGCGTTTCAAAAGATACTTTTCTTTGAAAACCTCTGATGTCAATTAATTTTATATTAAATCCGGCTTCGGGAACTTTTCGTTCTTCAATTTTACCTTTTGCACCTACAAATAAAATTTCAATATTTTCATCAATTCTTTTTAATGCCTGAGCAACAGCAATTGCCGGGAAAATATGACCTCCCGTTCCGCCTCCGCTTATGATAATTTTTTTATTCTTCATATGTTCCGGAATTTGTTTCAAAATTTTGATTTTTACTGACATTCAGCATTACACCTACAGCAAAACTCGTTACCAAAAGCGATGTTCTTCCCATACTGATTAAAGGAAGTGTTTGTCCCGTAACAGGCAACGCACCTACCGAAACTCCTATATTTATAAATGCCTGAAAAATAATCATAAGACTAAAACCTAAAACTAAATATATTGCAAATAAACTTTTTGTTTTGTTTGCGGCTCTGATACCTCTGTAAAATAAAATAAGGTATAAAATGATAATAAAAACAGCGAGAACTAACCCGTATTCTTCCGTAATGAAAGCAAAAATAAAATCGGAATGTGATTGCGGCAGTAAAAATCTTAAAGTACCGTTGCCGGGTCCTTTTCCGAAAAAACCGCCGTTTACAATTGCCATTTTAGAAACATCTGCCTGATAGGTATCATCACTGCTGACAGCATCTTTGTTACCGATAAAAGTTTCGATACGGTGTTGCCAAGTTGAAAATCGTCCGGGTAATTCGAATACTTCGGCAGCCAGAACATACATAACCATTAATCCGAATGCAATTAATAAGATTTTATAAATAATTTTAATTTTAACGGCAGCTGCAAAATAGATGATGGTAATAATCAAACTAATTAATAATGCTGAGGATAAATCTGCCGGAAAAATCAATCCGATTGCAATAACACTTCCCCAAGTAGCTTTTTTTACATTTTTTTCGTAAGTCTCTGTGTCGCTTTTTATTGCCAGATTTTTTGCAACAAACATTATCAGTGCAAGTTTTGCAATTTCGGAAGTTTGCAGCATAATGCCTGTTCCGGGAAGGGCAATCCAGCGTTTTGCATCGTTTACCGACGAACCTGAAACTAAAGTAAGAATTAACAGGAATACAGCAATCGGGAAAATGATTTTTATTAATGAGATATATTTTTTATAAGGAATACGGTATGAAAGGTAAATAACAATTGCAGCAGTTATAACACCGAAAAACTGTCTGACAAGAAAATGTATATCACCGGATTTCAGTGAAATTAGAGCAGATGCACTGTAAACGGCAGGAATGGAAATAATCAGCAGTAAAAAACTGATTATCCAAATTACAGGGTCTCCTTTAAAATATTTTCTTAATACAATCATTTATTGAGTTTGTTTTTATTAAAGTTTTTAAATTCTGTTATTTACAAATTTCTTACAGCTTCTTTAAATTTTTGTCCTCTTTCTTCATAATTTTTAAATAAATCGAAACTTGCACAAGCCGGAGACAAAAGAACTGTATCGCCCTCATCAGCAAGCTGATAAGAAATATTTACAGCACTTTCCATAGAATTTGTATCGTAAACCGGAACAGTCTCTTCAAAGGCTTTAATGATAGGTGCATTATCCACACCTAAAGCAACAACGGCTTTAACTTTTCGTCTTATTAAATCTTTTAACATTCCGTAATCATTGCCTTTATCTTGTCCGCCCATAATCAAAATAATTTTTTCGTTGACGGTTTGCAACGCATACCAAACTGAGTTTACATTTGTTGCTTTGCTGTCATTTATGAATTGTATATTCCTGATTTTCAGGTATTTTTCCAGTCGATGTTCAACGCCCGTAAAATCGGATAAACTTTTTTTAAGTTGGGTATCGGAAATTTTATTCAGTTTTGCCGTAATTCCGGCTGCCATCGAATTGTACATATTATGTTCGCCTTCAAGTGCTAATAATCCGTTTTCCATGGTAAATTGTTTTTGGTTTATGTTTGTAACAAACTGCTTGTCTTTTTTATAGGCTCCTTGTTTTACCGATTTTTTTATCGAAAAAGGAAATTGTTTTGCTTTAATTAATCGTTTTGCTATTTCTGATGTGATAACATCGTCATCGGCACAATAAATAAAAGCGTCAGTTTCTGTTTGATTTTGAATAATTTTTAATTTCGAATTAATATAGTTTTCAAATTTATTTTCATAACGATTTAAATGATCGGGTGTAATGTTTAAAAGAACGGCAATATCGGCTTTGAAATCTTTCATTCCGTCGAGTTGAAAACTGCTTAATTCTACTACAAAAACATCAAAGTTATTTTCGGCAACTTGCAATGCCAAAGATTTACCGACATTCCCTGCAAGTCCGACATTCATCCCGGCATTTTTTAAAATATGATAGGTCAGTTCCGTAGTTGTTGTTTTTCCGTTGCTTCCGGTAATACAAATCATTTTAGCATCGGTGTATTTGCCGGCAAATTCAATTTCGGAAACAACAGGAATATTTTGTGAAAGTGCATTTTTTATTAATTCTGCCGTGTCCGGAATTCCGGGACTTTTTATAATAAAATCGGCATTTAATATTTTTTCTTCGGTATGCAGACCTTCTTCAAAAGGAATGTTATGTTTCTCCAAAAGAGTTTTATAGTTACTCTTAATAATTCCTTTGTCGGAAACAAAGACATCAAAATTTTGCTTTTTTGCAAGAATTGCTGCTCCTGTTCCGCTTTCGCCTGCTCCGAGTATGACTGCTCTTTCTTTCTTCATTTAAGAATTAATTATCTGATTTTAAGTGTAATAATTGTAAGTATTGCTAATAAAATTCCGACAATCCAAAAACGCGAAACGATTTTAGATTCCGGCAAACCTTTTTTCTGAAAATGATGATGCAGAGGTGCCATTAAAAAAATGCGTCTGCCTTTGCCGTATTTTTTTCTTGTGTATTTGAACCATGCAACTTGCATTATAACGGATAAATTTTCTATTAAAAAAATTCCTGCCAACAGAGGAATTAGCAATTCTTTTCTGACAATAACGGCAAAAACCGCAATGATACCTCCGATTGTTAAACTTCCGGTATCGCCCATAAATACTTGTGCCGGATAGGAGTTATACCATAAAAATCCGATGGTTGCACCCATAAATGCAGCTGCAAAAACAACCAACTCACCGATATTAGGGATATACATTATATTAAGATAATCGGCAAATATTAAGTTACCCGAAACATAGGCGAAAACGGCAAGTGCCGCACCGATAATGGAGGATATTCCGGTAGCAAGACCGTCTAATCCGTCGGTCATATTTGCTCCGTTGGATACAGCCGTAATAATGATAATTACTAAAACAACGAATACAATCCATGCTGCAATTTCGGAATTTTCGCCCATAAAACTGACCATTTCTTTATAGTCGAATTCATTATTTTTAACAAAGGGTATGGTTGTTTTTAAGGGTTTTTCCGATTGTGAATACCGGTTTTGATTAACTTCAACAATCGGATTATTTAATTCGGACATTACAGGATGCTCACGAATTTGAATATCGTCGCTGAAATAAAATGTTAAGCCGACAATTAAGCCCAAAGTAACCTGACCGAAAATTTTCCATTTTCCGGATAAACCGGCTTTATTTTTTTTGAATGTTTTAATGTAGTCATCAATAAAACCGATAATGCCCATCCAAACGGTTGTTATTATCATTAAAATGATGTATATATTTCCTACTTTTGCAAATAAAAGAACCGGAATCAGAATAGCTGCAATAATGATGATACCACCCATTGTCGGAGTACCTTTTTTTTCGTATTGTCCTTCTAAACCTAAATCTCTCACAACTTCACCGATTTGTTTTTTTTGAAGGAAACGAATAATTTTTTTACCGAATATCATTGACACAATCAAAGAGGTTATTGCTGCCAGTGCAGCTCTGAAAGATAAGTAATGAAACAGTCCGGCACCCGCAAAATCAATTTTATCAAGATATTCAAACAAGTAGTAAAACATTAATTTTCAGCTTTTTATTTATAAATCATTTAAAATTTCGGTTATTATTTCTTTATCGTCAAAATGATATTTTTCTCCTTTGATAATTTGATAATCTTCGTGTCCTTTTCCGGCAATTAAAATAATGTCATTTTGTTGAGCCAGTGCCGAGGCAACTTTTATTGCTTCTTTTCTGTCGGTAATTTTTAATACATTTTTTCTGTCGGTTTTTTCAATTCCGTCAAGCATGTCTTTAATAATTTGTTCCGGATTTTCATCTCTCGGATTATCGGATGTTAATATTAGCTTATTGCTTCCTGCCATGGCTATTTTTGCCATAAGCGGACGCTTGGTTTTATCGCGATTTCCTCCGGCACCTGCAATTGTAATTAAATTTTGATTTTCTTTTTTGATTTCGTTTATTGTTTTCAGTACATTATCCAGAGCATCAGGTGTGTGTGCATAATCAATGATTGCCGTAATGTTATTAATTTTTACGGTTTCGAAACGACCTTTAACAGGTTTCAAATTGCTTAAAATTCTTAATACATTTTCCGGATTTTGATTTAAAAGAACGGCACTTGCATAAACTGCCGTAATGTTGTAAGCGTTAAATTTTCCGATGAGTAAAGTCCAAAGTTCTGTTTCGTTAATTGACATAAACGTTCCGTCGAAATGAAGTTCGAGAATTTTTCCTTTGAAATCGGCAAAACTTTTTAATGCGTAAGTGTGTTTTTCGGATTTCGTATTTTGAAGCATTACATTTCCGTTTTTATCGTCAATGTTGACCAGTGAAAATGCCGATTCAGGAAGATTGTCAAAGAATTTCTTTTTCACTTTCAGATATTCTGCAAATGTTTTGTGATAGTCCAAATGGTCGTGCGTAATGTTTGTGAAAATACCGCCGGTAAATTGCAGAGCTGCCGTTCTGTTTTGATGAATGGCGTGAGAACTGATTTCCGCAAAGCAATATTCACAACCGGCATTTGTCATTTGTTTCAGCAGTTTATTAAAAGTTACGGCATCGGGAGTAGTGTAATTTGCATCAATTTCCGTTTCGTTAATATAATTTTTTACGGTTGAAATCAAACCTACTTTATAACCGGCATTTCGAAAATAGTGATACAGCAAAGTTGCGGTTGTGGTTTTCCCGTTTGTACCGATAATCCCTACCAGTTTAATTTTTTCGGAAGGATTGTCGTAAAATTCAGAGGCAATATGTGCGAGTGCTTTTGATGTATTTTGTGATTGCAGAATTGTAACCGTATAGTCAATATTTTCGGTATGTTCCGCCAGAACGGCAACAGCTCCGTTTTTAACAGCTTTTTCGATAAATAAATGACCGTCTGAATTAGTTCCTTTAACGGCAACAAACAAATCTCCTTTTTCGGTTCTGCGAGAATCGAAGCTGATACCCGAAATTTTTGTATCAAGCGAACCCGAAATTAATACTGCATAAGTATTTTTAATGATATGTTTTAAGGTTTTTGCCATTTAGTTTAATACTAAATTAATTTTTGTTCCTTTTTTAATTTCTGTTCCCGATTTTAATGATTGATAAACAACTCTGCCTCTGCCTTTTATACTCACATTAAGACCCAAATTTTCGAGAATAAATACAGCATCTTTTGCACCGGTATTTTTTACGTTCGGAACAAATTTTTCGGTCATTTTCGTCGATTCTGCTTTTAAATTGTGTTTATCTGTTTTTACCGAAAGCCATTTGTTATCTTCAAAAGTTTCTGTTTTGTAATCCAGTGTTTTAAGGATATATTTAATATCATCGGCAGCAGCAATTTTAAAACTCGGAATTTTTAAACTGTCGGGAGTAATTTCTTCTTCGGGCGGATTAATGTCTCTGTCGCGTGAAAAAATCTTATCGGCAATTTTTTTAAAAACCGGTGCGGCAGCTTGTGCACCGTAATACTGTGTTTTTGGTTTATTAATTTCAACAATAATTGAATATTTAGGATTGTCTGAAGGAAAATATCCTACAAATGAGCCGCGATATTGGTTAATATGTTTGTGTTGTTTTATGTCGTAATATTGTGTTGTTCCGGTTTTGCCTGAAATTTTGTATTTATCATTATTTATGGCTTTAGCTGTTCCTATAGTAACAACATCTCGTAAAATTTTTTGTGCTTTTTTTAATGTTGATTTTGAACAAATCATTGAATTTGAAATTTCCGGTTTAAATTCTTTTACTGTGATTCCGTCTTTTTCCAAACTTTTTACGATTCGAGGTTTTACCCTTACACCATTATTTGCAACAGAGTTATAAAAAGTAAGAATTTGCAAAGGTGATATTTTTACTTCATAACCATGAGCAATCATACCTGGAGAAGACGGTGCCCAAGATTTACTTTCGGGAGAATTAATTTCAGGTTTATGTTCGCCGAAAATATCAACTCCGGAAATATCGGTGATTCCGAGAGCATTTAACTGTTCTAAAAAACGATTAAATCTGCCCTTCTTAACATAATTATTATCAATTATTTTCAGCATTCCGACATTGGAGGATTTTGCAAACACCTGATATACAGGTATTTTGCCATAACTTTCGAAGCCTGCATCATCAACAGCAACACCGTGATACATAATATGACCGTTTCCGGTATCTACAATGTCATCTAAATCAACATACCCGTCTTCGAGAGCGGCCATAAGAACCGGCAGTTTAAAAGTTGATCCGGGTGCTAAATTTTCACCTACGGCATAATTGAAAATTTCAGAGAAACTGTTATTATCATAACGTTTTAAATTTACAATTGCTTTGATATAACCGGTTTTTACTTCCATAACAATGACAGAGCCGTAATCGGCTTCCAGCTTCATTAATTGCTTTCTTAAAATGTTATCCGCATAATCTTGCAGGTCAATATCAATAGTTGTTTTCACATCTAAACCGTCTTCTGTTTTTACGATTTCACCGTCTTTGATTTTTCGCCAATTACCGCCGCCGATTTTTTGCATATAATATTTTCCTGCTCTTCCTCCGAGTTCACGATTATAAGAAAATTCGATGCCGGCTTTGCCTTGAATAATACCGGTTTGTTTATCTTCTCCTAAAAATCCGATTGTACGTCGCATTAATTCGCCGAAAGGTCTTTTACGTTTTGTAATTCGTTTGCTGATAAAACCGCCTTTATTCGACGACAGTCTGAAAAGCGGAAAGTTTTTTACGGTAACAAATTCATCATATGTTAAATTTTCGGCAATTTTAAGATACCTGATTTTCTTTTTTCGAGCATTAATCAACTTTCTTTTATAGGCATTTTTTGATTTATCTTTAAAAAAACCGGATAAACAAATTGCGAGTGAATCAATATTATCTGAAAAAATTTTATCACTTAATCCACCGGCATCAGTATCCATAAAAACATCATAATAATTGATTGAAGAAGCTAATATCTTTCCGGATTCATCATAGATATTTCCTCTTTCCGGTTTTGACTCTCTTAAGTCAATTGCTATGTGGTTGATGCGATTTTGCCAAACATCATTTTTCACAAACATAACAACAACGAGTTTAGCTGTCAGGTATATAGCAAAACCCATTATAAACAGGTAAATTATACCCATTCTGAATATAATTTTTCTCTTGCCGATATGTGTGCTGTTTTTGGTCAAACTAATTTATTTTTCTATAATGATTTGAGGCAATGGTTTTTTCGGTAATTTTAAACCGTCAGAAATTATTACCGTATCTTTTGCAATTTGCCTCTCGGTTGCTGAGGTCATTAATTTTGTATTTGATTTTGTGTATTTTGAATGTAAAATTTCGACTTCATTTTTTAATTTACTTTTTTTAACAATTAACTCTTCTGCTCTGTATCTGTTATAAATCAATAGTACTGTGAGGAACATAATAAACATAATAAAATACATATTTGCGGTTTTAATTCCTTTGCCTAACCAATTTCCCGTAAGAATATTTTTTATAATATTTCTTTTTTCTGACATTATTATATTTTTTCTGCTATTCTGAGTTTGGCACTTCTTGAACGATTGTTTTTTTCAATCTCTTCTTCATCCGGAACAATTACTTTTTTGTTTATTTCTTTGAAATATTTTTCCGGATTACCGTAAATATCCTTTTTTTGTAAACCATCAAAATTATGGAACTTAATAAAATTTTTAACCAATCTGTCTTCGAGAGAATGATAGCTTAAAACAACCAGCCGACCTCCCGAATTAAGACAATTTACCGATTGAGAAAGCATTTTTTTCAACACATAGGTTTCGTTGTTTGTTTCAATTCTTAATGCCTGATAAATTTGGGCATAAATTTTATTTTTTTTTTGTGTTTTAATAACTTCATCAATCAATGAATTTAATTGTTTTAGGGTTTCAATTTTTTTGATTTCTCTTTTATGAATGATTGCTGCAGATAATTTTTTTGCACTTTTTATTTCTCCGTAAGTTCTGAAAATAGAAATTAATTCTTCTTCTTCATATTCGTTTAATATATCAACAGACGATTTTTTTGCTTTGCGATTCATTCTCATATCCGGAATTCCGTCAAAACGAAAAGAAAATCCTCTTTCCGAATCGTTAAATTGATGAGATGAGACTCCGAGATCGGCTAAAATGCCGTCAATACTTTTATATCCCGCATAATGCAGAAAGTTCGAGAAATATTCAAAGTTTGCCTTGAAGAAAAAAAACTTTCCGGGAAATTCTTTATATAATTCATTGGCTCTTTTTGTAACATCTTCGTCTTGATCAAAAGCAAATAATTTCCCTTTTTTTAAGTGCTTTAATATTTCTTGGGCATGTCCGCCGCCTCCGAAAGTTAAATCGGCATATATTCCGTCGGGCTTAATGTTTAGGCCGTCAACAGACTTATGTAATAAAACAGGTATGTGATATTCACTTTCAGGCATTGATATTGTTATTATAATTCGGGTAATTCGCCACCCATAATTTCCTTTGCAAGTTCAGCAAAATCTTCGGCATTGAGACGTTCTTTCTCATATTTCTCTTTTGCCCAAATTTCTATTTTCCGGTTTTGACCGAACAAGTACACTTCTTTTTCTATTTGTGCATACGCGGCTAATTTAGCCGGAATTAATATTCTGCTGTTTGAATCTAATTTAACTTCTGCCGTTCCTTTATAGAACTCTCTGATGAATACAGCATGCTTCGGGTTAAACGAATTTGTTTTTGCTTGAATTAAAGCTGTTTGGCGTTCCCATTCATCCATAGAATATAAAATCAAACATTTTTTGTAAATGTCTGCTTTCAGCACCATTTTTTCGGTTTGCTCTTCAGGCAATTGCTTTACTAAACCGGAAGGAAAAGTTATTCTTCCTTTAGTATCTGTTTTTGATGTGTATTCTCCTATAAAGCTTGCCATAATTCATTTTAGAATAGAGATTACAAATATAATGCAAAATTTCCACTTTACAACACATTACACCACTTTGCACCACCAGTAAAGTTTTTATACATATTAACAATTAATGTATATGCCTGGAAATCTGCAAATTAATCTATTTAACTAAAAGACAGCTGTTTATAAAAACTAATAAAAAAATAAATTTGAAAGCCGTTATGCTTTAATTATTTTTGCATAAAAAGTATTTTATACATAGATTTATGGAGCATTCTCAGACATCACTTATTGACATCAATGAGGTAATCAGAAATAAAAATCCGAAACTTTACAGGCGTTTACCAAAGTTTATAATTCATTATTTAAAAAGAATCATCAGACAGGATGAATTAAATGATTTCATCAAAAAAAACAATCAATATACAGGGATTGAATTTTTACGGAAGTCGTTTGAATATTTTAATGTAAAAGCTGAAGTTGAAGGAGAAGAAAACTTTCCGGACAGCAGTAGAATTATTCTTGCGGCAAACCATCCGGCAGGCAGTTTTGACGGTTTGTACATTATTAATACATGTTTTTCTAAATACGGAATGGCAAAAGCCTTGGTAAATGATTTATTATTAAATGTTAAAAATTTAAATGAATTTTTTATGGGTGTTAATAAATACGGAACTACACCTCGTGATTATTTGACAGAAATTAATACAATTTTTGAATCGAATGCTCCTGTTATTTTTTTCCCTGCAGGCTATGTTTCAAGAAGAAATAAAGGGGAGATAAGAGATTTGATATGGCAGAAATCAGTTGTAAGGCAGGCAATTAAACATAAAAGAGACATTATTCCCGTTTATATATCAGGAAATTTAAGCAACAAATATTATTATTTTGCAAACATCAGAAAAGCTTTAGGCATCAAATCTAATTTAGAGATGTTTTTACTTCCCCAAGAATTAACAAAACAGAGAAATGCCGTCTATAAAATAAAAATCGGAAAACCTATTTCTTATAAAGAATTAAATTCAAAATTTAAAGAATACGATTGGGCTCAAAAAATAAAAATTCATGTATATAAACTTTCAGGCAACATAAATACAGAGTTTAAATATTAGAAAAGATAAATAAGTAAATTTATTATTTTTTTATTTAACTTTGTATTCAAATACAATTGAAGTATGAAAGACATAATTCCTCCGATAGATATAAGTATTTTAAAATCTGAATTAACAGAAGATAAATTTATGCGTCATACAAATTACGGTAATAATGAAATATATATTTGTACGGCACATGATTCCCCGAATATAATGAAAGAAATCGGCAGATTAAGAGAGCATACATTCAGAAATGCCGGAGGAGGAACCGGTAAAGAAGCAGATATTGATGAATATGATACAGCAGAAATTCCTTATCATCAATTGATTGTTTGGAATCAAAAAGATAACGAAATACTCGGAGGTTACCGTTTTATAAACCTAAATAATATTCCTATTGATAAACATTCGGGCTTGAAACTTGCAACGCAGGGTTTATTAGAATTTTCGAATAAATTTATTAAAGAATATTTGCCTTATACCATTGAACTGGGTCGTTCATTTGTAAGACCGGAAGTACAAAGTACCAACGGAAGTCGTAAAACTTTATTTGCATTAGACAATTTATGGGACGGGTTAGGTGCATTAATTAAACTTAATCCGAATGTTAAATATTTATTCGGAAAAGTTACAATGTACACACATTTTGAAAAATTTGCCAGAGATTTGATATTGTATTTTATGAATTATCATTTTAAAGATAATGAACACCTGGTTTATCCGATTAAACCGTTGACTTATTTTAATCCGGAAAAAGAATTGGTAAAATATTTTGAAGGGCATGATTTTGACGAGAATAAAAAAATATTGTCAAAAGAAGTCCGAGCAAGAGGAGAAAATATTCCGCCCTTAATTAATTCGTATATGAGTTTATCAAAAACTATGAGATGCTTCGGCACTTCAATAAATACTCATTTCGGAGATGTTGAAGAAACCGGAATTTTAGTTACCGTTGATGATATTTATGAAAGCAAGAAAAAAAGACACTTAACATTTTAATGAAAACAATATTTACATTTTGCCTGATTTTTAGTCTGTATTTGTCTTCTTTTGCACAAGAATATGACCCCTATACTTATCAGGACATTAAAAAGAAATCAACATTTCCCGAAAAATTATTTTTAGGCGGCGGTTTCGGTTTGCAGTTCGGAACAGTTACAATTATTAAATTTACACCTGAAATAGGATATCGACTTACTGAAAATACGGATATCGGTATCGGAATGTATTATTTATACACACATAATCGTTTCTTTAATTATACTGATAATATTTACGGCGGAAAAATCTTTTCCAGATATTACGTTACACCTAATTTTTTCATTACGGGTGAATATGAAATGCTGAATATTGCCGATTATGATATTATTACGGGACAAATGACCGGAAAACGTGTTTTTGTTGACGGTTTACCTTTGGGTATAGGATGGAAACAGCAATTAGGCAATCGTTTTGCGGTTTTAACAACATTGATGTATGATGTTTTACTGAACGAAAAAACACCCTATTCAAATCCGATTTTCCGAGTGAGTTTTATTTATTAACCCGAGTTCAGGTTATTAGCAATCTTTAAGTACTTTTTCAGAGTTTCTTCCGTATGTTCATTTCAATACACAAGATACAAAAAAACAAATATTAAACATAAAAAATCTGCCCGTTTATAAACAGGCAGATTCATATTTTCAGAAAATAAAAAATTATTCTCCGTACATTTCAATAATCTCTTCTTTGGTTTTTCCGAGAATATTGAATTCTTTTCCTATTTTTATGAAGGCATTAACAGCTTTATCCAAATGTTCCTGTTCGTGAGCTGCCGACAGTTGAATTCTGATTCGTGCCTGACCTTTTGCAACTACCGGATAATAAAAACCTATAACATAGATACCTTCATTTAATAATTTTGAAGCAAAATCCTGAGATAATTTAGCATTAAAAAGCATTAATGCTACAATGGCAGAGTCGGACGGTTTAATAACAAAACCTGCCTGCATCATTTTGTCTCTGAAATATTCGGCATTGCCGATAACTTTATCTCTTAACTCAGTAGATTCCGTTAAAACATTAAAAACTTCCAACGCAGCACCGACAATAACCGGAGATAATGAATTTGAAAATAAATAAGGTCTCGAACGCTGACGCAACATTTCGATAATTTCTTTTTTTCCTGTTGTAAAACCGCCCATAGCACCGCCGAGAGCTTTTCCGAGAGTACTTGTAATAATGTCAACTCGGTTCATAACATTATTGTATTCGTGAGTACCCCTTCCTGTTTTTCCGATAAATCCGGAAGCATGGCTGTCATCAACCATCACAAGAGCATCATATTTTTCTGCTAAATCACATATTTTATCTAACTTGGCAATATCTCCGTCCATTGAAAAAACACCGTCGGTTACAACAATTCTGTATCGTTGAGCTTGGGCAACTTTTAACTGACTTTCTAAATCTTCCATGTTGCTGTGCTTAAAACGATATCTTGCTGCTTTGCATAGTCTTACTCCGTCAATAATGGAAGCATGGTTTAATTCGTCGGAAATTATAGCATCTTCTTGGCTGAATAACGGTTCAAATACACCTCCGTTAGCATCAAAAGCTGCAGCATATAAAATGGTGTCTTCGGTACCGAAAAACTCGGCAATTTTATATTCCAATTCTTTGTGAATATCTTGTGTTCCGCATATAAATCGGACTGATGACATACCGTAACCGTGTGTATCCAAAACTTTTTTGGCAGCAGCAATTACTTTAGGATGAGATGATAAGCCTAAATAATTGTTAGCACAAAAATTAATTACCGTTTCTCCTGTTGTAAGAGAAATTTCGGCACCTTGCGGGCTTGTAATAATGCGCTCGTCTTTATATAAACCGGCATCTTTTATGGATTGCAGTTCATTACTGAGGTAATCTTTTATTTTTCCGTACATAATAAGATTTTTAATTTTAAAATGGTCTTCAAAATTAGTAAAACTTCATTAAATTTCAGTAAAACTTCATATTTTTAATTTTGAATTCTTGTGTTTTATAACATTTATCGTATTTTTACAAAAATTAAATTGAAAACAATAAAGTAAATAAAGATATCATATGTATTTGGATTGGGAACAAAAGTATGAAACCGGAATAGCGAAGATAGATAAGCAACATAAACAACTGTTTGATATTATAAATAAATTACATAAAAATGTAATAATTGAAAAAGACGGTTCTTTAGTTAATGAACTGTTATTGGAGTTAAAAATATTTACAATAGATCATTTTTCGACTGAAGAAAGAGTATTTAAAAAATATAATTATCCTCAAGAAGCATATCATATTAAATCTCATCAAAATTTTACAAAAATGGTTTCCGATAATTTATTTGATGTTACTTCAACACGATTAGTCCAAGGTTATAAAATCCTTGACTTTTTGAAGGAATGGCTCCCCGGGCACATTATAGAGCATGACATGGAATATGTTTCTTTTCTTAAAAAACAGACAGGCATTCTTGCAGACATAAAAAATGATATAATTTTTTAAAAACTTTTTTAAAAATATCTTTATTACTGCTCTGAAAATTAAAATTGATATAATTTTATCATTTTAAATTTCGTTAAAGATAAAATGCGTTATTTTTTTTCAATATTATTTCTGTTACTTAGCTTTCATCTTTTTTCTCAAAAAAAAATTAATGCTGTTGAGCTTTTGGATAAAATTGAAAAAGAGGGCGGCGGAATACTGGAAATGACAATAAATTCCGAAGGAGATACAATATACAGTGTGCATATAAGTCCGGTAATTATTTATCCGCCGAGAACATTCAGAAACCAACGAGAACGAATGAAATACTATCGATTGGTAAGGAATGTTAAGAAAGTTTACCCGTATTCCGTAATTATAAAACAAATTTTTACAGAGTCGGAATTCGTGCTTCGGCATATGGATAATAACAGAGAAAGGCGGAACTATATTAACGAAAAAGAAAAACAACTGAAAAAAGAATTTGAAGGCGATATCCGGAATATGACTTATTCTCAAGGACGGATATTGATAAAATTAGTTGACAGACAAACCGGTAATACATCTTATCAATTAGTAAAACATTTTAAAGGAAGTGTGTCGGCTTTTTTTTGGCAGGGAATTGCAAGAATTTTTCAAACAAATTTAAAATATGAATACGATCCGGACGGAACAGATAAATGGATTGAAGAAATTGTGGTCAGAATAGAAAACGGACAACTTTAAAATTATCTGTTTTCTGTCTTAAAATCTTCCGACGCAAGCCGTCTTTACAGATGTTTATTTCCGAATTCTCGGAATAAAAATTCCCGCAACAATTAAAATCAAACCGATATATGTCGTGTAAAAAATAGTTTCTCCCAATACAAAATGTATGAAAATAAGAGCTAAAAAAGGCGAAAAAAAGATTAAGTTACTGATGTTATCGTTTCTTTCGGTCAGTTGCAATGCTTTCAGCCAAAAGAAAAACGTTATGCCCATTTCAAAAAATCCGACATAAATAACGGCAAATATTCCTTTTGTTTCAGGCAATTTAATTTTTGAAAAAATTAATACTGCAATTAAAATATACAGAAAACCGAAAATAAAGTTCCAAAATAACTTTGTTTGCTCTTTGCGTTTATCTTTTTGATTAAAAATCCACGATAATGCCCAAATTACCGAACTTCCGGCAGCCAATGCAACACCGAGCGGCTCATCAATTTTAAAGCCGAACAAATTGCCTTGTGTTGAAATTACGTAAACTCCGAGAAAGCCGATTAAAAGTGACACTACGCTTAAAAATTTTAATTTTTCGCCCAGTAAAGGTGCCGAAAGCAATACCAAAACTGCAGGCCAAAGATAGTTCAGCGGCTGTGCTATTTGTGCCGGAAGCAGCGAATAGGCTTTAAACAAAACGACATAATACAAAAACGGATTAAGAAAGCCGATAAATGCCGAAGATAAAAGGGCTTTTTTTGTTACTTTAAATAATTGCCGGTGCGTATTATTAATCAGAGCAATTAAAAGATATATAATAATTGCCGTAAAAGATGCAAAAAGTAATAATTGCAAAAAATCCACATATTGCAAAGCAATTTTAAACGATACCGCAACCGTTGACCAAAGCAGGACTGCTGAAATTGCGTAAATGTATGCTTTTTTTTGGTTTGGCCTCATTTTAATTTAATATTTGATTGCTGAGAAACCGTGCCACGCTGCAGCGTGGCACGGATAATACAAATTCACTGCTTATTATTTTTTTATATTTCATAATTGGTTTAATTCTAATAATATTTTTATAAGAATCTATACTTATCAAAACAGACCCTGCGAGTTTTGAAAACCCGCAGGGTATATTAACTTTTATTTTCCGTATTTTCGAAATGCAACTATTGTTTGATAAATTCCATAACTGATAAAAATTTTAGACAAAATAATAACAATTGTCGATAATGTTGTTTCTTGTTTTACAATTGACAATTTTGGAAAAGAAGCTAAAAATTCAATAAACTTGTCAAATACATTTTGTTTATTAATAACAATATTATCCCAATAAAAAAAAGGATCTGCCAAAGTAAAATTATATAAAATAAAAAAAATAACAGATAATAAAATTGTAAAGAAAACACCTCTTTGCCAACTAATCCCATGATTATTAGAAATCTGATTTAACAAAAGAGTAAACCAATTAAAACCAAACTTCAATTCTTTTTTTTGGTAGTACATTTCTTTTGACTTATAAATTAATGCAACATGTTTATTCTTATGTTTCTCCATTACATTTTTTAATTGTCGATAGCTATCTCTGAAATATACATTTTTTCCTATGTTATCTTCAAAGTCTACAATGTATCCAAGTTGTGGATTTTTGCTTTCAATTTGTATTTTTTTTGGGAAAATAGTATTGGTCAAAAGCATATTACTTACATTACTTCTGGAAATTACCACCTCATCAAATTTATCAAAATCAAAATTTACAAACTCTGTTTCGTTTAAATTTGATTCTGAAATAATTAAAGCATTATAGTCTTTATCTCGTTTAAAATTGTTTAATATAAGTTTGTTATAATTAAAAAAATATTGAAATATAATAAGTTTTGAATAAATATTATTTAAAAAGATAGTTCCTGAATTAATACAAGATAAATGAATATTTGCAGGAATATTTTCAATATGAATATTCCCATTAAATGTTCCACCAATTTTTATACTAATTTTATTTTCTAAATCTCTTTTTTCTTCATCAAAAATCCAAAATGATAAATTCAAGTCACAATTATCAATATTTAATGTTCCGATTTTAGAATGATATGCAATACTAATTTCATATTCTGATTTAACACTATTAAAATTGAAAATACCAACGATAAAATGTTCAGATATTATTGTTTGTTCTTTAAAAGTAACTTTATGAAAATTTAGTTCTTCAATTTTACCTTTTGCAAATTCTAACCGATGAGAAAAAGAACAAGATTGAAAAGCAAAATGAAAAACATATGCATTGTCAAAATCAAAAACATATGGTATATTAATGTGATTATTATTAAAGAATAAATAATTAATTTTTGATTCATCTTTAATTATTATATTTTCATGACTAACATTATTTGTTTCAATTATAATAGTTTCAATTTCAGAATTTGAAAATTCTAAAACTCTGTTCAAGTCTTCCCCTTCAAACTTTATGAAATCACATTTAGCATTGCTAATTTTAAAAACATCACCTACATAATAAGCAGCTTTAGAACTTTGTACAGTTATTTCATTATAATCTCCTTTTTCTATAAATATATTTCTTGTTGCTTCTGATATAAAAAAAGTTCCTTTAATAATATTGTTTTTAAGGTTAATTTCATTAACTGTTTTATTAAATTTTAAATTCTTTTCAAAAACACAATTTTTAATTAAAAATTTATTGTAAATATCGGTTGATAATTCAACGTTCTCAAGGAAAAGACAATTGATGAATTTTATTTCTTTATTATGAATATTTATATTTTCTGTAAACTCAATTTTTTCAAATATTACCGGATCCATTTGAATAATAAGAGAGGTAAGTTCACTACTTGTTATTTTTTTATATTTCATAATTGGTCTAATTCTAACATATTTTCAAAACAGACCCTGCGGGTTTTGAAAACCCGCAGGGTCTTAAAAAAAATCAACAATTATTTTAACATACACCTCCGAACCGCAAGTTTCCAGCCGTTATAAAGTTCTGCCCGTTCTTCGTCTTTCATATTAGGATTGAATTCTTTATCAATTTTTCGTTTTAACATCAAATTTTCTTCCGTCCAAAATCCGGTTGACAAGCCGGCAAGAAATGCCGCTCCGGCAGCCGTTGTTTCAACAACTTCGGGTCTTATTACAGTTTTGTTCAAAATATCGGACTGAAACTGCATTAAAAAGTTATTTACCGATGCTCCGCCGTCAACATTCAACTCTTTTAAGTTTATTCCGGAATCTTTCGACATAGCATCTAAAATATCTTTTGTCTGATATGCCAAAGATTCCACCGTAGCTCTTACGATATGACTTTCCGTAACTCCTTGTGTAAGTCCGGTAATAATGCCTTTTGCTTCAGCATCCCAGAACGGAGCTCCCAAACCGGCAAAAGCAGGTACAAAATAAACCCCTTCGTTACTGTTTGTTTGTTTTATCAATTGTTCTGTATCAGAGGCATTTGCAATTATTTTAATGCCGTCACGCAGCCACTTTACGGCCGCACCTGCCATAAATACACTACCCTCCAAAGCGTAGGTAATTTTATTACCGATACCCCAGGCAATTGTAGTAAGCAAGCCCGATTTTGACTTTACGGGCTTTTCGCCGGTATTCATCAACATAAAACAACCTGTTCCGTAAGTATTTTTTGCTTCGCCGGGCGAAAAACATTGTTGCCCGAACAGTGCTGCCTGCTGATCACCGGCAATTCCGGCAATCGGAATTTCTGCACCGAACAATTCTTTTGTTGTATAACCGTAAAGTTCGCTTGAATTTTTTACTTCCGGCAACATACTTTCGGGAACATCAAATAATTTTAACAAATTTTTATCCCATTTTAAAGTATTTATGTTGAATAAAAGAGTTCTTGAAGCATTTGAATAATCAGTAATATGCAATTTCGCTCCCGAAAGTTTCCAAGTGAGCCATGTATCAACCGTTCCGAAAAGCAAATTACCTTTTTTTGCTTTCTCTTTTGCTCCTTCGACATTATTTAAAATCCAATTTATTTTTGTTGCCGAAAAATAAGCATCTAAAAGCAAACCGGTTTGTTCTTTAATGTATGTTTCGTTAATTCCGTTTTTAAGTTTTGTACAAAAAGCACTTGTTCTTTTATCCTGCCAAACTATTGCATTATAAATCGGTTCACCGGTTTTTTTGTCCCAAACAATGGTTGTCTCTCTTTGGTTGGTAATACCGATTCCGGCAATTTCATTCGGATTAATTTTTAGTTTTGTAATTAAGGTTTTGGCCGTTAAAAACTGACTTTCCCATATTTCGTGAGGATTTTGTTCTACCCGTCCGGTTTTCGGATAAAATTGCTTGAATTCCTGTTGTTCAACACCGATAATTTTCTGATCTTTGTCAAAAATTATTGCTCTGGAACTGCTTGTTCCCTGGTCTAATGCGAGGATATATTTTTTTTTCATATTTTGATAAATGAATTTCACAAATGTAAAGAAATTTAAGTAGTTTTTTTAATTTTGTATAAACAATGCGTAAGTATATTATGAAAATCAAAACACTTTTTATATTTCCGATAATTATTTTTGTTTTTTCCTGTAATTCTCAAAACAGCAAAAAAAAAGTTTCTGTAAAAGCTGATTCTGATACAATTTCCAAAAAAAAATCAGTTGAGACTTTTAAAACAGAACCGCAGGAAACAGCAAAATATCCCGATATAAAATCCATTCCTGTGCCAAAAGGATATGAACGTATTAAAGTTGATTCGGGCAGTTTCGGGTTTTGGCTTCGCAATGTTAAGCTGAAAACTGAAAATAACGAAGTTCATTTATATGACGGAACTTTAAAATATTCACAAGATTTGCATTTTGCCGTTCTTAAATTTGATGCAGGAAAACGGGATTTGCAGCAATGTGCCGATGCTGTTATGCGTTTGCGAGCAGAGTATTTATATGCTCAAAAAGATTACAA